>JAKSRD010000018.1 GCA_024403795.1 Saccharofermentans sp. | reverse complement strand
CACCATCTTCTGTTGCACTCTTCTACTCGCATGCAACAGAACTACACAATTTCTCTTCACTTCTGTTGCACTATTCTGAAAATCGCAACAGAACACCCGTTTTTCCACCATCTTCTGTTGCACTCTTCTACTCGCATGCAACAGAGCTACACAATTTCTCTTCACTTCTGTTGCACTTTTTTGAAAATCGCAACAGAACACGCGTTTTTTACCATCTTCTGTTGCACCTGCCTTATGTTTCACCTGACATTCAGGCTTTTAAGGGCAAACATCAGGTAAAACTTCAGGTGCCCGCCTTATGTTTTACCAGATGTTTTCCTAACTCCTGTCTGATCTTAGTTCACACTCCTAACGTCCTGATTCCGTCACTATTTTAGGATTCGTTGCGATTTTAGGATTCCGCCGCTTCAGACAATTCTGCAGGCCCCGCAAATAATCAGATACAGTTGCACTGTCAAACAAAAACTGCCCCAAGAATATCTTGAATATCTTGAAGCAGTTCTTCGGTTTTATGGATAAAAGTCATCGATTGATGATGACATATGATTGTTTTGGTTGATTATCCTATCATTAATACAGCCACATAAGCTTTCTCCTTTCTGTTGATGTATTTTGTTTATCGATCATGGCTTGATTATACTTGAATATCTTGAAGCAGTTCTTCGGTTTTATGGATAAAAGTCATCGATTGATGATGACATATGATTGTTTTGGTTGATTATCCTATCATTAATACAGCCACATAAGCTTTCTCCTTTCTGTTGATGTATTTTGTTTATCGATCATGGCTTGATTATATACGGCCATCCTTTATCTCAAGTTAACCGAACTTTAACTTATCCTTAATCTTGCGGGGCGAAGAAGCAACCGCGTTAATGCGTTATTCGCAGTTTTTCCAACCATAGTAATCTTCAACGACTACTTGCACCGAATCCACTTCACGATCATCATTCAATGATATGCCGAAGCCGAGTTTGACGCTTGTGAATCCCACTTCATCTTCCTCTTCAAGTTCAGGATCCAGTTCTCGGACTTTTTCTAAAAGATCAACATACTCTGCCTGATCGATGATCATGCCGTTCAGCACAAGTTTATCCGGTGCATCGCAACTGATAAAATCGACGCGATCCTCTTGATCATAAGCAATCAAAAAATCACCGCACAGATTATATGTAATCTCCTGATCCGCACCGTACGGAACCTCCCGCCACTCTTCAACATCCGTAAACAACGCACGAACAGCCTCGCGCTTCATGCCGATCTTTACGTCACCTATCGATCTTCCGAATACTATCTCATACATGATCTTGCACCTTTGGTCAGAATACTTCGGCTCACAGTTCGATCCACCGGATCTCTTCTGCGGAGAGTGCCTCCCCGCTCACTTCAAAATAATGCCGCAAAACTCCTTTATCTCATCGGCTCTTGCAGCAACATCCTCTTTATTCTCAACGGAACAAAGTCCCAGCTTACCGCAAGACTCGATCTCCAGATGACCGTGGAAATGCTCAATGCTGCTGATGACCCTTTCACATTCAGGCATACCCGGGCCTGTTCTCAATGCAATGGTGTAGCCTTTCTTACCGGCAGATATTCTCGCATGCGGCTCATGTGTATTACACCAGGGGGTGCATCTGTCAATAAACACCTTGAACTGTCCCGGAATATCCGCCCAATATGAAGGAGACACTGACACTATCCTGTCTGCCCATTCATACTGTTCCATCAACTTAACTACATCATCTTCCTGAAAACATCGTGCCGTGGTATGGCAAGCTCTGCAGCCTTTGCACATAGCGATCTTGTAATCGTCAATGCAGATGCTCCTTACTTCATTTCCCGTGCTGACATTGTCTTTTACCATGTTTACGATCTCTGCCGTCGCACCGTTTCTGACCGGACTGCAATTTATTATCAGTATTCTCATGAACTCCTCCCTCTTACCAATTGACCAATATATGATCTCCGTTCGCTCACGAACAGCTTGTTACATCGTTACTGTATCTACTTCGCGCCAGATAGGCATTATCACTGCCGGTATCAAAAATCGAAGCTTTAATCGCCTTGAAACAGCTCCGATTATATCATTATGTTGACTCAAGCATGCGCGCATCAAAGAATGCTCTTCCATTCCACAAACCCATTGTTTTCAAGCACTCTACCAACAGTAGCCCCCCTTATTCCGGGGGTCTTCGAAGAGACCGGAAGTTGCCAGAATATTGATCCGCCTGTTAGAATACTGGATATTATAAATACTGATATGAATTCAGTTATTAACGGAGATAGGAATGAGTTCTGATATAAACAGAGATACGATTGCCGGAAAGAACACAGGGAAGAAAGGCAATGTCGGGAGCATAATACTGATCACGGTTGTCATTGTTTTCTTTGCGGGCATCGCGGGCGTTTTTTTCTTGCGGTCGGACATGCACCGTCTGGATTACATTAAACGTCAGCTCGCGAAAACTTACGGCGTAACCTTTGCAGACGGCGGTTCGATCTCAAAAGACGATGTTTTCAGCATAACAAGTTCAGACGGAGTCGACGTAACCGGCACTTGCAACATGATGGGCAAGATCAGGACAGAGTCATACATCAACCACTATTACGGTGCCGAGAGCGCGCGGCGCATATCGGATAAGATCGGCGCCTGCTTCGATGAATGCGTGATCGTCGCCAACAATGAATACCAACACAATTGGGCTTATGTCGTTGCTTCCGGAACGATCAATTCGTATGAAGAATATCTGGCTTCTCTCGATGTATCTGACATTCCCTATGTCTTCGTTTATGTCCGTGAGACTGAAAGTGCCGATAACGTGAAAGATGCCCTCTCGATACTCATAGCTGACAACGAACCGCTCAAAGTTCTGATCTGTGCTCTTCCCGACGATAAATACGAAGCTCACCGTGACTTCAGCCAAAGCGTCTACACCGGCGGCCCGTATATGGATGCTCTCAATGATCCGCGCGGCAGCGAACATCACGAAGAGTTTTTGCTCGAGACGGTTTTCGATCACGAGGGCAAGGTCGGCTTATATTCCCACGGCCTCTCCGGCACCACGTGTGAATATCTCGAAAACAACGAATGGATCGAGCTCTGATCTCCTTCCGCGAAAACAAACAAATTCCGCAACCGATCTCCTTATGAGGTCGGTTGTTTCTATGTGATATTGATTTGGTGATTTGCTCGGCACTGACCAAAGGTATTCGTTTGTCGGGTATAATTAAGAAAAAATATTGCTCACGTTTTGTATTTTTGACATCGAAAAGGAAAACAGATACGCACTTGAATTCAGTTACGCAAACATATCTTTACGCCGCTTCGGTTTTGCCTCTGGAAGACGAATCCTTATATCGCCTTGCCTATGACAATGCTTCATCCGATCGCCGGCAAAAGATCGACGGATTCAGATTCGCCAAAGACCGCCGCCTTTCTCTCGGTGCTGACATGTTGCTGCAATACGCTCTGCGCGAAGCAAATACAGAATACGATCCCGCCCGCATCAAGATCGGTGCGTACGGCAAACCCTCCCTTGAAGACATGCCTCTTCATTTCAATATCTCGCATGCTGAAGACTATGTCATCTGCGCTATCTCTGCCTGCGAGATCGGTTGCGATATCGAGAAGATCCGTTCTGCCGATCTTCGGATCGCCGAGAGATTCTTCTGTCCTGAAGAATATTCACACATTGCCAGCCAAACATCTGCCGCTGATCGCGATCTGCTTTTCTACAGATATTGGACTCTGAAAGAGAGCTTCATAAAAGCGACCGGAATGGGATTGAATCTGCCTTTTAACGAGTTCTGCATTGAGCTCGGAGAAGAGAGCCTGGCTGAGATTTGTGCGGAGATCCATGCTATGCTTGGCGAGGAGAGCCCCGATAAGCTTAACGAAGACATCCATATCAGACAGTCTTTTGATCAACGCAAGTATTCTTTCACTGAATTCAGCTCCATTTCAGGCTACTGCTGCGCCGTGTGCACCACCGGTGATCAGCAGAATGCGGAGCTTAAGATGATCGATCTTTCTAAGATGTAGTGTTTGCAGGCAGCCTGATTTTCTACCCTAGACCAGATCGCCGTTTTCGAGTTCTTTTGGTAAAGAGCGCGAAAAAGCTCTCTGCCCCGAAAGCAGCTTAGCCGATCTTCATGCCAAGCTTCTCGAACGGAGAATAGAATTCCCCGGAAAGAACATTATTAATTGAATTGTAGAAGTGATCGAAGTGCTCTTCGTAATTTTGGGAGAACTCTTCTTCCGTGAGACCGAGATCGATGTTCTTGATCTCTTCAAAGTCGTAGGATCCCTGAGTGTCAGGCGATTCGGAAGATGTTCCGGTAACTGCAAGCGAATACTTGCCATCAGTGTTTTTTGTGTATGTGTATACGGGTTCGCAGTTGTGATCCGGACGGACGCTTATGACATAACTCGTGCTGTCGGTAAACAGTCTCTTGCTCGAGACAATATCTGACAGTTGCTCGGGAGCGCAGATATACTCTGCATCGTATGTGAACATCGGGTACTCACCGTCTTTGTATTCTTCTCCGTCTTCCAAAGTGAAGTTCGGATCTGCAAAGCCGGTCTCGTAGTGATAAGTGAACTTAACGGTGCCGTCCTGCATATGGATGTGGAGTGATTCGGATTTTCCGTCAGTTACGCCGGTATTGTAAGAAAGCGTGATCTGCTGACTGCCGCTGTCGAGTGACACTTCAACATTGTCGGCGGCAGAAAGGCCGTCAGAGACATCAAAGATCTTCGTAAGTTTTCCTTCTTGTCCGCAAAACTTGTCGATCCCGACCATGCTCAAATAATCAGACCAACATTCGTAAGTCTGGATCTCGTCGATCTCTTTGTCAGGCTCCTCCAAAAACGGCGCAAGGAAGTTGCATCCGGCCAGCATGCTTACGCAGAGGCAACCGGTGGCCAATGCCGGCAATATCTTTTTCTTCATATTATCCATTCCCATATCTTTCTCATAGTGAGCGTCGTGCAAAAAGTACATTCCGCCTTCGCGATAACGCGGAGTATAGCACGGTGTTCTGTAAATGGTAAAAAATATTTAAGTAAATTTGAGGCAATCCGCGCAGATCAGTACCGCACCGGCTCCGGATGCCGGCAACAACAGTGGCTGCGAAAGCTTTTCGATATCTTGCAGCCTGCAACATAAGTGGCTGCGAAGACTTTTCGATATCTCGGCGCCGACAGCAGAAAAAGTTGCAAAAACTTCTCGATTGTTGTCATCCGACAGGTTCTCACAAAAAATTACCGCGATAATTGAAACCTTTGGGCACGGAACAACACTATTATAGGTGAATGGCTGTTCAAAACGATGCAAGAGGTGATCGGATGAAAGATGCAGAGGCACTGACCTTACTGAAATCAGGTAACCAGGATGCACTGGAATACTTTATCGATAAGTACAGTGCGTATGTGGGGACCGTGGTAAACAGCGTCCTTCAAGGCTCAATGAGTCGCGAGGATGCTGAAGAAGTAACGGCAGATGTTTTCGTTACTTTGTGGAGATCCGCGGAGAACCTGTATCCCCTCAACCTTAAAGGGTATTTAAGTCGCGTGGCGCGAAGCCTTTCCATGCAGAAATTGCGGGAACGGTTTGAAGTGCTGCCTTTGGACGAGGACATTCTTATCTTAGATGAAGATTCTGTTTTTGGCAGTCTCGAGCAAGAAGATCAGGCACGTATCCTGAGGGACCTTGTTTATTCAATGTCTCAACCGGACAAAGAGATCTTCCTGAGGTTCTACTACTACTGTCAAAGCGTGTCAGTAATCTCAAAACAAATGCAGATGAACCCGTCCACGATCAAAACAAGACTTAGGCGCGGGCGTGAGCAGCTTCGTCATCATCTTAACAACATCGGACACTTAAAAGGAGGCGATCTACATGAAAGTAAATATTCGTGATCTCATGGATAACATCGAAGATTCTTCAGTCAATCTGGAGGAAGACGTCGTCTCCACAGCAAGAATTAAGGAGATGGCAATGAAAAAAGTAAATAACAACAGTGATAACAAAACAAACACTACCAAGCACACTTCCGGAAAAACGGCTGTAATTGCCGCGATCGCAGTTGCGCTCGTAGCAGGCCTTGGAATCACATCTTATGCTGAATTCGGCGGAGGTCTCGAAAATCTGACCTTCGGCACTGAACAGACTTCCGAAGCTCCGGTAAAACCTGCACCTGCACCGGGCGCATCGGACACACCGGACACACCTGTAACTTTTCCGGGCGACTATTCGGGAAAATCCAATAACACAGCTGATATCTCATTACAGGGATACAGTGATTCACCTGAATATCTGGCTTCGAAGGAATGGAACGAGTTTGAGATGAACTACGACACAGATTGGGCCATCTTGAACGAAGTAGGAAACGATCCGACAGAGTGGGACGAGAAATACGGCGCATATACCGTCTATTCTCAAGAGATGGCCGACAAGATCGATGAGATCACAGCCAAGTACGATCTTAAGCTTCACAGTTCCAGATGCACATCGGCACAGCAGGCTGAGATCGAAGAAAAGTTTGGCGTTCTCATGAGCGATGCAACATACGTGGGTTACTATTTTGAAGATGGCACACTCCAGGTAGACGGCAACTACGGTGATTTTAATTTCCAGCTCAGACGTACTGTAAAGGGCGTTCTCGATACAGTATACCTCGGAATCAACGGCATCGACGATTACGAGCAGTGGACATACACTACTGCGAGCGGTGTCACGGTCTATCTTGCATTATCAGAAGGTCAAGGCCTCATGATCGCTGACTGCGACAACAGCTTCGTAGTCGTCAATGCAATGCTTAGCTGGTCAGATTCCACTATGAGCAAAGAGCAGTTTGAGGCGTGGGCAGATAAGGTTAATTTCGCAGATCTCTGACGGAGCATATTGCAAATATGAGGATGAATAGTTGATCAACACTATTCTGTATGGGAATAGAGAAGGCGGTCTCAATAGGGAGGCCGCCTTTTTGGCGTTCTTACTAAAATGAATTCCGTGTTGCCCGGGCGCAAAGAAGAGCCGTCTTTTTTGCGTGTTCTTGCCAGAATGAACTCCGTGTTACATGGGTGCAAAGAGGCATCGGAAAGGTTGCGAATGTTATGTGTGGTTTTCGGGTGTTTTGGGGCGCCGCTATATATCATGCTGAACATCATGCAGGTGCAGCATGTTTTGCATGATTCTCGGGCGTTTTAGGCCAAATCTCATGCTAAACATCATGCAGATGCAGCATGTTTTGCATGATGTTTTGCAACTCAAGGTCAAGTTAAACCTCAGGTACTCTTCTACTCGCATGCAACAGAACTACACAATTTCTCTTCACTTCTGTTGCACTATTCTGAAAATCGCAACAGAACACGCGTTTTTTTACCATCTTCTGTTGCACCCACCGCATGTTTTACCTGATATTTTCATAACTTCATGTCTAAGCATCTCGAAAAAAGCTCGCCGCCTCCGCACCCTCCAAACCATCCATCCCCATCCTCCCCTGCCATACACTCTCGCCGCGCGCTGCTCAAAATCTCAAGAAAGCAACAGAAAATCGCCTTTTGATGTATATTAGTTAGTGGGTACGTACTTCTATTCATACTTTTTACACTTTCATTCGTAGAGGAATCTGCTTATGCGTTATGTGGAGAAAATACTTGCCAATATTGAGCAGGAACCGGACCGCCCGGTCCTTGCTGATGATACTGTCCCGAAGGGGATCTCTTACCGTGCTTTCGGTGAGGTGTCCGGTAAGGTCTATGCGTACTTGCAGGAGAAGGGCATCGGCAAAGAAGATGTTGTCGTTTTGTTCCTGCCACGCGGCATTCAACCGGTGATCGCACAGTTCGGCGTAATGCGCAACGGCTCTGTTTTCCTGACTGTTGAAGATACGTATGAACCGGAACGCGTGGCCTTCATGAAGAAGGACTGTAATTGCAAGCTGGTAATCGACAGCGATGCATGGGAAGAGATCCAGAAGATGGAGCCTAAGAAGGGATTCGAACAGACGGATCCTCATGATGCGGCAATGATCATCTACACTTCCGGATCGACCGGCAATCCGAAGGGCGTTATCCACGAGTACGGCAACTTTGACCGCATGATCGACTCGGCTTCCGAGGATGGCGTGAACTTGATCCTGAAGGATGACGACAGGTTTGCCATGGTCGCGCCGATGAACTTCATTGCTGCACAGCTGATCCTGACGCACACACTGTATTTCAGGGTTTTTGTTTATATTGTCTCTTACGATGTGGTCAAGAATCCGATGAAGCTTGGAATGCTTTTCCTGAAGAATCATTTTACGGGAACGTTCCTTACGCCTTCGCATATCCGCCACATGAAGACAAAACTTCCCGGACTCCGCTTCTGCGTAATCGGTTCGGAGCCGGCGAATGATATCTATATGGAGGGGTTGAAGATCCATAACTGCTATCTGATGTCCGAGAGCGGCTTCATGGTGGCGCGTTTTGTGATCGATCAGCCCTACTCGAAAACACCGGTCGGTCACAATGTGTGTGATGCCGATCTGAAGGTCGTCGGCGAGGACGGCAAGGAGATGCCGGACGGAGAAGAAGGTGAAGTCATCTTTAAGAATCCGTATGTCAGAGGTTATCTCAATCTTCCGGAGGAGACGGCGGCACATTTTAAGGACGGATATTACTATACCGGCGACCTTGCTTACAAAAATGAACAGGGCGAGTATGTAATCTGCGGCCGCCTCAGCGACATGGTCAAGGTTAACGGCAACCGCGTGGAGCCCGGTGAGATCGAGGAAGTGGCAAAGCGCGAGCTGAAGCTGGATTTTGCGGCATGCCGTATCTTCCAGGATGCGCGGTCAACGATGATATGCCTCTACTATACGGACAAGGCACTTCCCTGCAACGATGATGAAGCAAGAGAACGCATGTCACGCCTCCTGCCGTATTATATGGTGCCGAATGTATTCATGCATATCGATAAGGTTCCTCTCAAGGCGACGGGTAAGATGGACCGCAAGGCTCTCCCAAAGCCGGACAGCAGTGATTTCCTTAATGACTATGAAGCTCCGGCTGATGAACTCGAGAGCAAGCTTTGTGCGGGTTTTGAGAAAGCACTGCACATGGAAAAGATCGGTGCATCGGATGATTTCTATAAGCTCGGCGGCGATTCGCTTGCAGCGATGGAAGTGCTTACCGAGTGCAACATCAACGGACTTAATGCGTCAGATATCTTTGCAGGACGCACACCACGCGAGATCGCGCGGCTCTGGAAAGAAGCACATCCGGACGGAGATTTTGCAAGCAACGAAGAGTTGAACGAGAAATTCCTCCACGAGCCTCAGCTGCTCAGCAGTTTTCAGGTATATATGTTTGACTACCAGTGCTATACGCCGCTGTCGACAATGCTGAATCTCAATACGATGTTCAAAGTGGATTTCAATACCATTCCGCGCGAGAAGCTGCTCGATGCCTTGAACAAGGCGATCTCCAATCACCCGGCATTGCTCAGTCGTTTCCGCTACAACCGCGACGGCAATATCGAGCAGATATACGAGCCGTCGTTTGCGCCGGATCTGCAGATAGAAAAATATGATGCTTTTGAGTTCAATGTTCTGAAGAATATTCTGGTCAAGCCTTTCAAGATCATGAATTCAAAATTGTACCGGTGCCGCGTTTTCGATGTGGAAGGACAGGGATATGTGTTCTTCGACGTGCATCACACGGTATTTGACGGCACCTCTTTCCAGGTGTTGCTGGGCGACATCCTGAAGTCCGTATACGATATGCCGTTGGAGCCGGATTATTACTATGTCATGCTCCATCAGAATGATGAGATGCTGAACAGTCCCCGCGCGAGAGAAGCTTTCGAATACTTCGATTCGATATACGGCGGCAAAGACTTCTCGATGAGGCCGGAACTTGACCATAATGTTCGTGAGAATGAGGCAGGAAGCCTGACGAGAGACATGAACGCCAATGATGCGGCGTTGACTTCACTTGAGGAGAAACTCGGCGTCAGCAGAAATGCTTTCTTCAATACGGCAGTGCTCCTCTCGCTCGCAATATACAACCGCAAACCGAATGTGCAATGCAGCTGGACTTATAACGGCCGTGATGACGTGAGCAAGGGAAACATGATTGGATTACTGTTGAGAGATCTTCCGGTCATGCTGCGCCTGCACAAAAAGGACACCGTTCAATCACTTTACGACAGCATCAAGGAGCAGCTGGCGAAGGGCCTTGCATACAGCTTCTTCCCTTATACGATCAGGAATGTGCGCGTAGTCGAGGACGACCGTATCTGCTTCCTGTATCAGCGCGGCATTCGTGATGCGGGCGGTTCCGACATCGAGACCGTTGACATAAGACAGAATGCTTCAGCTTCGGAGAATGTTTTCGATGTACAGGTATTGGATGACAGCAACGGACTTCAGTTGGTGATCGACTATGCGGCAAGCCTTTACGACCGAAGCAGCATAGAGAGATTTGCCGATATATTCATGGGCGTTTTCGAAGGCCTGATCCACAGTGCTCCGGACACATCCGTGATCCAATTGATCAAGGATGCGGAGAAGCGTGCCGGCGGAAAGGAATTGTTCATCACATGGCTGAAGTAAAGAATATGACAGCTCAGGAACATCAGCCGGAGCAGAACGATGAACAGATGAAGAAGATCTACAGGGAGCAAAAGAAAGTCGGGATCCTGAGTTTTCTTGCCGAGCTTCCTAACTTCATTGCCGTTCTGGTCTCTGCGATCCTGTCACGCTCCCTGATCATGTGGCTTGATCTGGTGGACTCTTTCAGCAACGTCGCACGAAGTTCAAGCATTTTCCTGAGTTCCGGAAGGCTTGAAGGAAAGAAAGTTCAGGACCCTGAGAAGCTGGAATTCCGCGTAGCCATGTTCTGCAACATCAGCGTTCTTATTGGTCTTCTGATCCTTCTCGGGACTTCGATCAACCAGATCTTTGATCCGAGCGAACCTCAGGCATTTTTGCTTGTTGCCGTGATTCTGAAAGTCATTAATGTTACTATCGATGTGTACATGTTCGTACGGCAGTCAAAGATCCTGAGGCAGGGCGAGACAGCCATCGTACGGGCAGAATATAACGGATTATTGAAAGATACGATCTTTGACAGCGTGACTTTGTTTATCGTGTTGATCAGCTACTTCCTGATCAAGCATAAATGGAGCTGGTATATCAGCCCGGTAATGTGCCTGCTGATGTGCCTGTTCTTTATCGGGAAGTACATCAATGACATTCGCCTGCTCGTAAAGAAGCATCGTGAATATCGCGAAAACAATATCACCTCAAAGAGCTGATACGGCGGCATCTCAATATAACTCACCGCGAAAGGAGTACGGTTATGAACATAAAGAAAGAACGCAAAGACAATTCGCTTGTCGTTTTCTTCGACGGAAGACTCGATGCGATCGGCTCCCCTGAAGCTGAAGCACAGCTCGTCCCGGAGTTGACGGGAATCACGTCTCTGGGGCTCGATTTCAGCAAGGTTGATTATGTCTCTTCAGCCGGACTCAGATTGCTGCTCTATCTTGATCAGATCATGGAAGAACAGGGCGAGATGTACCTTACCAATGTCCCCGAGATCGTAAAAGAGATCTTCGATGTAACGGGATTCCTTGAATACGTGAAGATAGTCTGAACGGCACCGCCGTATTAATGCGACGACATCATCGGGATGAACATGAATAAGGATCATCATTGGAAAGAACCCGTTCACTCTCTGAAGAAGAATTTTGTGACGGATCAGATCTTCTGGGAGAATGAGGTACAGGCAAATCAGCTTGTGCTCCATTCACTCGTGGCATGCCTGATCGTTCTCGGATTCTTCTGGGTGTTTGCTCTGAGCGGAGTATTTGACATTGACCGCTCTTTGATCAGTATGTTTTTCCTCCCGGCTTCCGTGTCACTTGTAATACCTGCGGTCGTATGCAATCTGGTAAAAGGCAGCAAACGCTGGGTAAAATACGTCATGATGGCCGCTGTCATCATCGCTGCAGCCTTTATCGACCGCGTAATGACATTTAACGTTCCGCTTCTCATCATAATCCCCGTAGTCCTCAGTTGCCGTTATTATTCCGGAGCATTCACCGTATTGACGGCCATGGCTACTTCGGTTGCATTCTTCGTATCTTCATGGATCGGAGCACTGCGTGTGATCGGTTCGCCGGACATGAATTTTGTGGCTGAGAGCTCGTCTGAATATCTCAAGAACATAATGCTGCAGTCATTCCTTCCGAAGTGGATGCTCTTCCTGGTCGTGGCAGGTGTTTGTTTTGAGATCGCGCGTTGCGGGCGTAATATGGTCCTCAATCAGGACAAGATAACAAAATTCAACACACGCGTTGAGACAGAACTTGAACTTGCCAACAAGATCCAGTCACAGGCCCTGCCGCCGCTCGGCACACTTTCAGAAGAGACGAATCAGCGCGTTGAGCTCGCTGCACGCATGATCCCTGCCAAAGAAGTCGGCGGCGATTTTTATGATTTCATCGAATTGGATGAGAACCATCTTGCCTTGATGATCGCAGACGTAGCGGATAAAGGGATCGCAGCCGCTTTGTACATGATGATGGCCAAATCAGTATTGGAAAACAGGCTCATGACGACCCCCTCACCCGCACAGGTACTTGAGAAAGTAAACGCGCAGCTTTTTGATAAGAAGTTAAAGGGCATGTTCGTCACGGTATGGCTCGGCATTCTTGACATGCGTAACGGCGAGCTTGTGATGGCCAGCGCCGGACATGAGTATCCTGCTCTCAAGAGAAATGGCAGCGACAGCTTCGAGCTCCTTCGCGACAAGCACGGATTCGTTCTCGGCGGTCTGAAGAGCGTTAAGTATACTGAGAGCAAGATCACCCTGAATGAAGGCGACATCCTCTTCGTATATACGGACGGCGTTCCTGAAGCAAATAACATATCGCAGGAACAGTTCGGAACGGACAGGATGCTGAGATCACTCGATTCACATTGCTCCGGCACGATGAACGACATGATCCTGAAGGTCAAGGAGGACGTGGATGTTTTCGCAGATGAAGCGCCCCAGTTCGACGACACGACCATGCTGGCCGTGAAGATACTTAAGCATGGTGAGGTTCCTGAAGCAAAACAGCAGCCGGACGGCGCCGTGCTGACACATAAGCATGGTGAGATTCCTGAAGCAGAACAGCAGACAGTAATTGCCAAACTGACGCTCAAGCCTGAACTTCCTGAGATCGAGAGAGCTCAACAGTGGCTGCTCCCGCTTGAAGCGCACGAAAACCTGTCTGACAAGCAGTGCAAGAAGATCGCGATCTGCGTTGACGAGATCCTGAACAACATCATTCAATACAGCGGCGCTCAGACGATCGAACTGGAATTCACGCCCGGCCCGAAGGACATCTCCGTTGTGATCCGTGATGACGGCAAGCCGTTCAATCCGCTCGAGCTTGATGCTCCCGATACGAGCATTCCTTTGAAGCAGCGGAAAGCAGGCGGCCTGGGCGTCATGATCACCCGCAAGTTCATGAGCCGCACCGACTATTCGTACGAGAACGGACGGAACATTTTCGCTGCCTCATTAATTCGCGAAGAATAAGAAGTTCTTCATAAAAAACTTGGAAATCAGATAATTGATCATCATAATCTGACCGCACCTGAAGCGGCAGAATCCTAAAATCGTGACGAATCACTCAAAGGACGTTCCGGGACTTTTTCTGTAGTAAAAACCGTATTTTGTCCCTGAAAAGTACCAAACAGAGTCCTCCGGGACTTTTTCTGCAGTAAAAACCGTATTTTGTCCCTGAAAAGTCCCGGGGCCCGGTGTTGACGTTTTAGGACGATTTCAGGATTTTCTCACACCAGGCAAAACCTTAAAGGCTCTACAGTGGATCTTATCTCTCGATCAAAGCCTTGATCTCTTTATCTAAGAGGCGGAAAACATTTGCGATTAGATAACCGTCTGCGATCGCATGATTCATGCGCACGCTGACCGGCATAACAAGTCTGCCGTTCTCTTCACGGTATTTTCCCCAATTCACGATCGGCGCGAAAAAAAGATACCCGTCAGGCAACTCAATATTCAGCGAATCATACGAGAGCCAAGAGATAAACGACGCATCGAACCAATTCGGATGATTCGCCGTATCCAATCCGTATTCCCTCGTCTTCTTAGCCTCTTCGACATCTTTCAAAGCAGCTTCGTAGAACTTCTCATAGTCCTCGAAGTACTCCGTATATACAGGAGTGCAGGTCTCCGTATCTTCATGGAATACATACTGCGTAGGATTAACCACATCGTAGCAGATCAGTTCATCTGTCTGCCAAAGATAACCCATCCTGTAGTCTTCTCTCGAATTCAATGCCTTAGAAAGAACATACAGGAAATTGATGTAAAACTTCGTTCCCGTCTTCTTTGAATACTCAACAAGTTCCGTTACGTCGATCCTCGCCGTCATTGAGGTCGAGCATTTACAATCCTCCGAGAAATGGCGGAAAACACCCTTTCTGTAATATGTCTCTTTATCGATTAATTTATAGTTCATGTCAGTTCTCCCGGCAATACTTCAAACAATTCTCATAACACTTATATGCCTCGGTCATTATACTACATCGAGTTACGACCGCAGACATGCACTGACAGAATGGAACATTCATCCTGCCGAAGATACTTTACGCCCTGCATGTGGCAGGCAAGATCTGACGTCAGTCGTCATCTTGTCTCTTAAAGCATACCTCGATTGTCAGAATGCCGTCCTGAAGACTTGATCGGATCGTGCCGGAATTGGCGGTGATGATCTCTTTGGCTATCGAGAAGCCTAAGCCCGTTGAAGCACTTCCCTCATTGACTGTGTAGTAACGGTCAAAGAGCTTGGCTGCTGATACGGGAGTCAATCCCGGCGCGGGATTGCGGAAGAGGACTCTGCCTGACTTGTCGAGTGTTACTGACAGGGAAGAGTCGGCATATTTGATCGCATTGCTTATGAGATTCTCGAAAATGCGATTTGCACTTCTGCGGTCACACAACACACACACGGGCTCGTCAGGCAACTCTATCTCAGGCTCGATCCCCTTTTTCTTGAATGCGGCATAGAAAGAGAGCATGCACTCTTCAAGAACGCGGCAGATATCGATGGACTCTTCGGAGTGCACATTGTTGGTGATCTTGTAATTGCTTATGTCAGCGGAGGTGCTGAACTTGAACAGTTCGTCAGCCAGGTCGCTCAAGGACAATGTGCGGCTTTTGACGCGTTCAAGATATTGAGATTTGAGTTCTTCATCCGTCTCGTCTGCCATCAGATCAAGATAGGAATTGATCGCCGTGAGCGGAGTCCTGATGTCATGCGAGATGCCGGTGACAGCTTCCTGAACTTTACGGTTGCCGTCAAGGTATTTGCATCGTTCACTCTCAAGGGATGCAAGTTCACGGTTAAGCATCTCTGCGGCTTGCGTTGCAGCCGGATCATGCGTGGAAAGTGTTATCGGTACATGTGTCTTACCGCTGATCTGATCTTCGAGATTCTCTGTTAATTCACGATATCCACATCTCAAGAGAACGATCTTGATGATCGCCGCAATAAGCGCTGCTGCGAGGATGATGCAAACTACAATAAGTATCTTCACGGGTTTGATCCTTTTCGAACTAGAACAATATTACCACAGGGAAGGAGCTCTCGGCTGAGTTCCTTTTCGAGCCGTGCAATAACATCACAGAAAAAGATCTTTCAGATGAGTTCCTTCTTCCGGAAGATCAGATAACCGGCAGCAGTCGGGATAAGCATCCAGAGGACGTCCACTGCCAGATTCAATCCTACTAAGCCGTCCTTAGTTAACCGATATTCAAAATAATCGAAATAATATTTTAAGCTATGGGAAGCGCACAGCGGTGAGCTGTATATACAAGCTATCAGCGAATTCTTCACTGCAGGTTTCAGACTGCTCTCGCGTTTTCCCAATGTCGCGCCGTCACACTCCATTATGAGATTGTAATCCTGCAGGACGAAGCTGTATTCGACGGAAACCATGCCTTTTTCTTTAACGTTATCAAAGAACTCGCGATTCTCATTTGCCGTGCAGGTATATGACTCTAAGACGACTGCCATGATGGTTGCGTCAAAAGGAAAAAGCACCCAAGCAAACATCACGAACCCTACCGCAAACGTCGCGGTCATCTTCTTGCTTACGAAAAGAACCGCAATGCACAAAGCAGAGACAATATAAAGAAGGAACAGATCAAGAAGCAATAACGGCAGATCGACCGGAAGCCACACCGGAGGCAGCCACCGGAAATACAGACAAAATAATGCAACCATTCCGACGCTTATGAGCATCATTAATGTATCGATGACCATTGCAAGCAACAACGAGGTAAAGTAGATCCTTCCTCTGCTGTGCCCGGAAGTGATCAGATTCCTTATCGTTCCGTCGCTGAACATTCTTCCGAAGAAGACCGGAATGAATATCGCTATCAACATCACGGGGAAAATAGGCAAGTCCATGATCACACTTGTAAGTGCTTCAGTCTCACTCGGAATAAAGCTGTTACGGATCTTGGCATACAATTCAGGTTCTAACGGCATGTTGTTATACTTGTACGCATAAGAAACATCGATATCCATATTCGCATAACAGTATTCACGCACGTCTTCAGGTCCGTCAAAATCCGTTACTTTCCCGCCCGATAACATTTGGGTGCAATGCCCGTTTACAACATCATGTGAATTCATGCGTTCAAATAAGAAAAACGAACTGAACAGGAGCAATGCTATCAGAGCCCATACCTCAAAGCCCCTGAATAAACGGTATAACATTCCGGCCAGGATCTTCTTCATAGAATTAATTAAACTCCTTCTTATTTATAACTGTTATGCCTGCCGCTGAAGACAAAACAAAAACAGAAACTGCCGCAATGCATTCTTCCGAAAGCATCTTCTCCGCATCTCCGGATTTCACACTGTAATACGGACTTGCATCACGCAGGAAAGTCAATATGGTACGCGGAACCCCGCCGATGTATTCTTCATTGACGGCCCAGACAGCATCACCGGAATCTTCTTCATGACTGACAACCACTCTATATGGTTGATCTAACTTGTCCTCTGCAATTATGGTCCCTGCGCAAACTCCCACGATCATGACCAGAGACAAGATCAATCCGAACAACTGACTGCTGAGAAAATATTGCAGAAGAACATATATACCCGTAAATGCTGCACAGATAATGATCGTATGAAGCACATTCTCAACCAATTGACCGTTGATAACTAATCCGCACTTACTTGGGACTATGACGGTAATGAGGCATATGAATGCCGATGATGTAATAACCGAGAGTATTGTTGATATCTCTGCAACTGCAAGATCGGCAAGATATATCTTCGCTCTGTGTATTCCCACGGAGATCTTATTGTTGATGGCACGGTAAGATATGTCTTTGCCCGTAAAAGATGACGCGAAAATACCACACCAAAACGGTGTCAGTATCTTAAGTGCCGAGATGCAGTTGACCGCATATTTATTATCCAGATATCTCGGTCTGCCGTATGAAAGCCAAAAATCGTTAATAAAGAAGATGTCCACCAGCCCGATCAGGAACGCAAAAAGAATCGTCTTTGCAAACAGTCCGGATCTGAAGAATCTGTAGAATGATGATTTGAGAGCACAGATCATAAGATTCCGTCTTTCTTTGCAACAAGATTCATAAAATAGCTTTCAAGGCTCTCGTTGTTCTCTGTAATGGTTATTACTTCAACACCGGCTTCGTTTGCAAAAGCAACGAGCTTGCTTGCCGTAACTTCGGTAAAGATATCGATCGTCTCCTGATCTCCCACCTTATATTCGATCTCGTTACGGTCAAAGACAGGACAAAGCTGTTCGGTCGAAGACACTCTAAGCCTTGAAGCTTTGCGTACCTTGTTCAAGAGTTCTTCACTGCTCAAGGTCTGAAGGATCTCTCCTTTCTCGAGAAAAGCATAATGCGTGGCGAGCTTTGAGAGCTCTTCAAGAATATGACTGGAGATCATTATCGTAGTGTGTCTCTCACTGTTGATCCTCAGCAATATCTCACGCATCTGAATGATGCCTTGAGGATCAAGACCGTTGATGGGCTCGTCAAGGATAAGGATGTCGGGATTGCCGCAAAGTGCCACGGCTATGCCCAGACGCTGCCTCATTCCGAGCGAGAACTTTCCGGCTTTCTTTTTGCCCGTATTCTGAAGATCCACAAGCTCCAGAAGTGCCGGAATGCTGTCGTAGGAAGTCATTCCCAGATTGATGTATTGAAGCTTGACGTTGTCGTATGCCGAGAGATTCCGGAATATGGCAGGTGATTCGATCGTCGAACCCATTCTCCTTCTGACCGACAGGATCTTTCTGTCACTGCTCTCTATGCCCGCTATCGAATAAGTTCCCGATGTAGCTTCGGAAAGACCCGTTAAGATCCTCATGAGAGTCGTTTTGCCTGCACCGTTCCTTCCGACCAGACCGAAGATAGATCCCTTGGGAACGCTCAGATCGACATTCTTAAGGATGTGGGATTTACCGTAATCCTTGCATAGCTTCTTTATCTCCAGCACGTTTTCTTCCATTAATTATCTCCTTTAAGTTTGAAGCCTATGCCCCAGACTGCTTCTATATACTCGGTATCCGTGACAGTCTTTATCTTCCTGCGCAGATTACTGATATGTACTTTTACGGAACTCTCGGTGCAGTCAGGCGTCTCGGTCTTTATCAGGTCGAGAAGCTCAGACTTCGATATGACGCGTCCGCCTGATGTGGCAAGCATCTTCAGGATCGCATACTCAGTCCTGGTGAGCTTTATGTCTGCTCCGTCGATCGTCACCTCATGCTTTGCCGTATCTATGTTCATGCCTCCGCATTTGACCACTGCTCCGCCGCGCTTGAGCTCGACTGTCCTGAGCGCTGCAACGACTCGTGCCTTCAATTCCTTTATGTCAAAAGGCTTGATTATGTAGTCAACGCATCCGCCTGACAGAAGCGCCACTTTGTCATCGACTGACGATCTGGCACTCACGGCAATTACCGGTATCTCCTTCGGAATATGAGTCAGCAATTCTTCTCCCGAGAGACCGGGAAGCATAAGATCCATAAGGATCAGATCGGGATTTTTGCTGAGCATCATACGACCTTCCGTGCCTGTAACAGCTCGAAAAGTCTCATATCCTTCTTTGGCAAGTTCCTTCTGAACAACCAAACCGATATCTTCATCATCTTCAACGATCAATATTCTGCTCATGCGAAAATCTTATTTCTAAACCACTCTCAAATCAAGTTGACCTAATAAATGTTACCTGAATCTTAACTCTTTTCGCAGAACATGTGGTTTACAATGTTCTCATGAAAAAGAACACGAATACAAAGATCATTTCATGTTTGTTAGCTGCGATTTTCGCGACCTCATCAGCATCTTGTTCTTCCAACAAGAAAGAGTATGTCACTGTAAAGGAGAGTGACCCCTGGTATGAGTGCACAACAGTCAGCATTGACGAACTCTACCCGGCTGATAAGTATGATTATGTGTATTACGATCCCATCGGAACCTCAGACGGAAAGATCTACATCATGACGCTGGCTGAAGATTTCTTCGAATACAGTAAAGACATGAGTTATGAAGAGTATGCGAAGCACATCAAGCAGTCGATCCTGGAATTTACGTTTGACGGCGAACTGGTCAGTGAGACCGATTTCTCACCGCACTGTCAGAACGGACAATTAAGGACCATCCAAAAAGTCTGGATATCCGACGGCAATATCAACATCCTCGAATCGGAGTATGACATTTCTGCCAAGACGGCCAACAAATACTATCTTAATGATGAGCCGTTAGAGCTTCCGGAAGATGCTTACTCTTACGCGAAGACCGTTCGTTTGGATGATGTTTTCACAAATAACGGTTACACATTATTCGGCCTGTATGAAGATGACAGCCAGACCTATTATATCGAGACGCCGGATGGTGATTGCAGACAAATACAATTAGAGAAAGCTTCCGGCGGCATAGTGCAATTTACCGACCACTTCATACCTTTTGAGGGCAGCAAAGTACTGATCCCCTGTTACTTGACGGACAGTTACATTCTGCTTCTTGCAGATATCGAGACCGGAAATATCGAAGAATATTCCGGCATCTACGGCACTGATGCCTTTAACGCCGAATTTGTATCCGGGCGATCAATTGCAAGAGACACAGAAGGATTCAAGATAATAGACGGCAAGCAGGATGAACAGACCTCGTTGTTTGAGTACTGTCAGATAGATGCAAACATGATGAACATCGCTGAATCAGAATTGCTCTACGTCTCCGATGATTGCAACGACATCATACTCGCCTGCGAGAACTACGGCTCCTTCAGTTACTATGGTCTTCCCAGCACATTCACCCTTTACCACCTGAGCAAAGCTCAAGTCAATCCGAATGCCGGCAAGGCCATACTGACTCTGACCTGTGATGAAGACGCACTGATAGACAACTCGGATTTTGAAGCGATCAGGCGCTTCAACAAAGAGAATGATTCCTGCATCATCAAGTATGAGTTCCCCTTCGACATGCAAGGTAATCCTGTTGATGTCGACGCTGACATCACGATGACTTCCGCGATGACATCCGATCCTACCGACAAAGCAAACTACATTGATCTGGCACCGCACCTCGATACGAACAGTGATGAATTTAAAGAGAAGTATTTTTCAAATGCATTCGGTGCATCAACGTTCGACGGTGCAATATATCGAGTTCCTCTCAGCATCTCTGCGTCAGGGATAATCACCGCCTCATCCAATGTTCCTTCAGGACAGATCGGATTCACTTTCGATTCCTATACGGAATTTGTAGATGACATCTGTAACGGCAGCGATCCCATGAACGGTTCGTACACATATGCCAGCGGCAAGGCCGGATACTTCACGGATCTCTTTATACACATGAGTGATTGCTTTATAACCAACGGTAAAGTCGATCTTGATCGCGATGAATTCCGTGCACTTATCATGTATGTGGATGAACACGGAAGTGAGAAGAAAACCTCTGATGAAGACTCCACATATACAAACAATCCCGTAATAAATGACTTGAACTACAAGATCGATCTGCGCAATTCAGGCGAGACGATCGAGAGCACGACCGAAGCAAAATACGGCATATTCTACAGCATCGATGAATATATCGATAACTACGATCAGTTCGGCGAAGGCCTCGGCATCTATGGCCTTCCCTCATTCGATGGCCGCGGCCCCATGGCGTTACCGACCAAATTCATCAGCGTCTCATCTTCAACCGCATATCAGGAAGCATGCATTGATTTTATTAAGCTTATCCTGTCCGATGAGATCCAATCTCAAATGATCTACAATCCGGTAAACCGCAATGCCTTGAGAACACTGTGCGAGAAAGCACTGGCCACCTACAATGCAAGAGTCACAAACGGCAGAATGAGCAACCGCCCGTCGGCAACCGTTATTCCTGATGAAGCAGTAGACAGATACATCGATATCCTGGATTCATCTTGCTGCAGTCTGGCTGTCGGCAGCGCGATCGAAGACATACTGATGGAGGAGTCTTCCTCCTACTTCTCAGGCGCGAAAGCTTTGGATGACGTCATTCCCGTCATGCAGAAACGCATTCAGACCGTGCTGGACGAGAACGGCTGAGTAGGCGGAAGCAGGATCGACGAATCGACGGCCGGGCGAGTGGTCGGCTGAGTAGGCGGATTGCCGGGTGGCCGGATTGCAGGATCGACAGTGATCGTTGCTGTTCCATTTTTGTTATGTATTTGAGCGTTTTTATGGAACAAAAATTGCATTCTAGCCCGGGGATGCAATTTTTGTTCCGTTTTTTCGAGGAATAGTGGAACATTTTCGCAACACTCGTTTTCGAGCAGTTTGGTCAAGCATGCAATCCATAGAAAACACCGGCTCGGCTTAAGCGGGACTTTTTAGTAAAATCCGGTTTTTACCCGGGAAGTACCGCCGCTCTGCCAAGGCTCAACTTCTCTCGGCATCTCGAAAAAAGCACAACTCCTGTATCACTTTTCAAATCTCGTTCGTATATAGTAACAGCCGACAGGAATGACGGCATTCATAAGCATGACAGCGCATCCCGAGCACTTGCTGTCAGCATACAAAACAGAAGACAAAACAGGAGACAAATAATATGACGCTTAAGGAATTTATCGAACTTGCAAAGAACGACAAAGAATTATCCGCTTCTCTTGAAGCAGAAGCACCGGCAGATATGAAGTCCATGACGGCTCTTGCAAAGAGACACGGCTATGAGATCACATGGGATGAACTGGATGAGGCGGAATTATCGAATGTCGCAGCAGGTTTCCATCATACATTACACACCGAGAAACCCTCTGTGGACGGCAAGTACTATCACAGAGGCTGCGACGGCGAGATCCTGAATGCAGGTAATCCTTTCTCTGACTGCGTCTGTTCAAAATGCGGTGAGACCCATTACTTCCTGCTAAGCTTTGATTCTTACCAGAAATATGTCGGTCAGTAATACGCATATGTAAGCCTTGACAGCACAGGCACAAAAGCTGCTGCTCATTCAATTTGAGACAGGATCGCCCCATCACTTTGTCTATCATCCGATATACATAAAGCGATGGGGTTTTCTATGGATGTTCCCCTTTATCCGATTGTACTTGCACAAAAAAATCCATATAATTATTTACGTATGTATTCATTGGAATAAGGGGGGAAGAATATGAATTGTACATCATGTGGATATACCTTAACTGACGGTGACAGATTCTGCAGAAGATGCGGAGCGCCTTTGCCAGGCACCAATTCCGCTCCGGCTACGAATCGTAACTTATTGGTGCCGGGCGAGTGTCCTGCATGCCACAGGCCTGCCATGGTCAACAGAGTCTTTGCTAATATCAAATGCAGATACTGCGCGAAAATATCTTCGCCGAGTGTTTACATCGACACATTAGCTAAGTCCCAGGCAGCAGCAAAAACTGGTTTTCCTTCGCATTTTGCCACAGCAGCTACGAATGCAAATGAATTAGCTTCACAGCGGGCAGCTAAGGAAGCAGCAGAACGTGCCGCAAGACAGCAAGCAGAACTTGCTGCTAAGCAGGCTGCAGAAGAACAGGCTGCATGGTACGCACAACAAGCCGCCGAAGAAGCTGCAAGGCAACAGGCTGCATGGTCCGCACAACAGGCCGCAGAAGAAGCAAGACGACAGGCGGCGTTTGCCGCACAGCAGGCCGCTGAAGAAGAAGCAAGACGACAGGCGGCGTTTGCCGCACAGCAGGCTGAATCAGCTGCCAGAAAAGCTGCCGAAGAGGAAACAAGACGGCAGGAAGAATTGGCTGCAAAACAGCAAGCTGAACTTGCCGCTAAGCAAGCAGCTGAGCAGGCAGCAAAACTTGCAGCAGAGCAGGCAGAACAGGCTGCTCAAAAGGCCGCTGAGCTTGCTGCAGAACAGGCTGCAAAGCAAGCTGTTGAACAACCCGGTACTCAGGATGCCGAGACAGCTGCAGATCAGACGGAAAATCAGGATGCAGAACAGATCATAGAGATACCCGCACAGGAAACGCTTGTGTTCTCGGGCATTACGGTCGGTTCAGAGATCAAGTTCGGCATGAAAGAAGATCAGCCGATCACATGGAAAGTGCTTGATGCCGTTAACGGCGCAGCCCTTATCTTCAGCACGGATTCCGTCCATACCATGGCATACCATTTGCCGGGCGGCAACATAACATGGAAAGATTCCGAGATACGCAAATGGCTCAACAATGAATTCACGGAAGAATATTTCTCACCTGACGAACAGAGCAGGATCCTTATCAGCAATGTAAACAACGAAGATAATCCGAACTATCACACACCCGGCGGCGAGCCTACATCCGACAAGGTGTTCCTGCTGAGCATAAATGATGTTAATTCGTTTATCCCGGATAAGGAAGCACGCGCACTCGGCTACACCTGGTGGCTCCGCTCTCCCGGCAGCAATCAGAACAATGTTGCGATCGTCGACAGCTACGGCAATGTAAATATGAGCGGCAACATCGCAAGCAACAGCTTCGGCAAGTACGGCATCAGACCGGCCATGTGGATCAGCGTTCGTTAACGAGAAGATCTAAAGATGTACTCGGCGGCGATAACGTTACTGCCGCAAGATCCCGTGATCAGATTGCCGTAGGTTAAGGTTTTCGAGTTCTGCAAAAGGCTGTCTCAAATGCGAGGCGGCCTTTTAGCTTTGAGCGGGCACCTTATCAAAGACTGCCATTAGCATGCATTTTAGACATCTAAGAAACATTTCCGAACGAAGAAGTGCTGTATAATGTGTGACAATGTCTATGAATTGAGGGGAAAAGGAATATGGGAAATCACTTTTACGGGGCTGCAACCAACGAGCACTACGAGAAGGAGACAAAGAATTTCGGACCGATCGACTGGATCACCGTCTGTGCATACTTCGGAATAGCCGCGATCATCGCCGGCATCATCGTCGAGAACGAGCTGTGGGACGCTTTACAGTATCTTATCCTGATCGCATTCACGTTGATCTCTTTCAGCGTCACCGTTATCTGCTTCATCATCAAAGGCAAAGAATCTTCGAAAATGCGTAAATATTCGCAGTCCGTCGAAGCCGTATGCGAGATGGTCGACGTCCGCAAGCTGAATCTTTTCGCGTACGATGACATCATTCACAATTACACTTCGCCCGCTAATGCAACACGATATACAAGCCGGGCTTCCGCTATGTGGTCAACGGCACCGAGTACTTTACCGAATCAACGATGTACTACGGCGATCTGAACACAGGCTTTCGGGAAGGCAACAAAGTCCTTCTCAAAGTAAATCCCGAGAATCCCAACGAGATACAACCCGCAGATAAGACCGTCGGCAACATGGCGCTTGTCATGGGCATCTGCTGGATCTTCGGCGGGATCACCGGCATCGTTCTCCTCATCCTCACGATCAACGGCGTTGTCTCATTTTATTGACCGATTATTAACATTAGTTAATACCTTCTTAAATTCATCAATGTATAATCTAATCATATTCGTTCAAGAATATTGAATTAGTTCAGGCTGAATTAAGGAGGTACATCTACATGGAAAACAAGTCATTATCCGACAAAGAACTCGAAAACGTTATCGGCGGATCTATCGATTACCCGGCCAGCGCAGGCTATAAGGTTGAGGTCGACGGCAAACTCTACAATGTCGTTAATTCTAATTGGGGCGCTCCCTGCCGCGACTTTGGTAATGTAGCCCCTTTTTATGATGCCAACTATCAGCCTCACTATTGCCAGAATTGCAGTGCCTACAGAAAGCTGCGCGATATCGGCAAGGGCAACATCAACGGTTGGGATGGTTATTGCTCCTGGGAAGGTCAATTCAGCACATAATCTTATCAGACAGGAGAACGTACATAAGGAGAGATGAGCCTGAAGCGGCAAAGTGTTGGCAGTTGATCGGCACTTTACTAGCACTTTGTAATTCCCGTTCGTATCAATATATGTCAGCACAACGGCGGGAATCATCATACCTCAAGTTCAGTTCATCGTCTCCTTCTCAGAACTGCTTCCCGCAAACATAGACCGCACCGGCTTAGTGGCCTGCTGCGGTCTATTCTTTTGTTCTACGCGGAAGTCAGGATGCAGTCCCCCCAAAAAATACGCTGCCACAATTCTGCCTAACTTTTCCTGTTGCACAATTTGAACTTCGGTATTATCATTCGGGCATAAATACTTTGACTATCAAAGTATCATCCTTCAAACAGGAGGTTACTACAATGTTTGCTACTAAAACAAGACAAATACTTATGTGGATCGTTAACGCATTGAGCATTCTGGGTCTTGGCTCATTCATAATATTCGTAGTCAGCGCGGATTTCTGGAGCTTGCTCTTTTTCGCTTGGGTATTCATCATATTCGGCTTGCTCACAGCCGGAGCAATCACAGCAGGAATTCTTCTTTCTGTGTCTATCTCGAAAATGATCTCCGGCAAGAAGCGCTTCTCTTCCAAGCAGCTCGTTTTTCAGACTGTCTCCACAATAGCCGCTCTGCTCTGCTCAATGATCTGCTTCAGCTTTCTGCTCATCAAGATCGAGAAATACGATCTGTGGCTGGTCAGCGTAGCTGTTTACTCCAATGTCGCATTCGTATATCTGATCTTCTCCATCATCAGCAACACGCAGCTTATGAGAAAGATCAACGCCGAGAAAGCCGCTCTCGCGGAAGCAGCGAAAATGTCAGAGGTAACACCTCTCCAGTCTTTGCTCAACATGGCCGCAGAACAGAATATTCCGATTCCCGTACAGCAGTATGCACCCTTACAGCCGGTAAACCCCGATCAGCAGTATATGCCCGCACAGCAGTCCGTTCCTGCAGCACAGTATGCTCCCGTTCAGCAGTACGCCCCCGCACAGCAACCTCAGCAGCCTATGCAGTGCACTCCGGCTCCCATGCAGTTGCCCGTTCAGCAATTCATCACTGCTCCCGCCGCGCCGGCTGCTCAAACCAATTAATCACAACAACGGCAGGCCTTTGTAAGCACAAAGCGCCTCATTCAAATATTGCACAACGACACCCCCTCGTCGTTTCCCTGCCATCGAGAATGTTCACCCCCTTAGCATTTTCGATGGCTTTTTTAATTCTTCACGGAAAGATGTTGGACCTCAGATCAACTCATCCGCGCTCTTATGTCTGAGTGTCCGGTTCCAAGCTGACAAACGCACCCGTATTAGCGTCGAGCATCAGCGTCATGTTATCAACAGGACTGTCGCCGATGTAGCGATAGACGAACACGTACGGACAACTGATCTTATTCGTATCCCTGTAGAGATAATAGGCTCCCTCATATGAATAGATCCTCTTGTCTTCATATGTATTGCAATAGTGCGCCAATGTGCTGTTGGGATTTGCATTCGCGTTCTTGCGCTCCATATTCAGACTGAGGGGATAGAACGGACCTTCAATAACCGCGCCCTTCACAAATGCGATCAATTTGAAATCAGGACAGATCATCTTAACTCCGTCGTAATAGATCTCGTAAGTATAAGTCATCAAAACTCCAGGATCATTCGCAGTGGTATCGACCAGTACGGCACTGAAACCTCCGCCCCGCAAGTTCAGATATTCCTTCATATAAACTAACGCATCATTCGAATCTCTGATCAAAGCATCCCATGAACGAGAGATCTCTGCGTCAGTCTCTTCATAATTTCTCAACTGATAACCGTGATTGAAGTTCGAATCGTATTCGTCGATATTCTCGTTCGGATCAACATACCCGATACCCGGATCGATCGTCTCCTTCGTCTGCTGTGTGAACGGAAGCGTGCATCCGCTGAGAAGTCCCGTTCCGAGCATGGTGCCTGCCATAACGGTAATGCAGATAATATCGCGAAAAATCTTTCTCATAACAAATCCCTCCGTTGCGGCATCCCGTCGCCGCTAATTACTCCACCGCCTATTCTACAAATATTCCGCCAAAAGAAAAAGTCCGGAAAGCTCACGCCTTCCGGACTTGATCAAACTATATCGCTGACGTCAGATCTTTCTCTTCTTTCTCCTCGTGAGAGTCAGGGCTCCGAGTGCGCCTGCGCTGACGATCATGCCGACCACGTATATCATGATGCCGGTGTCGCCTGTCTTAGGTGTGTTTCCGCCCGGTGCCGGATCAGGCGCGGGTGCAAGCTTGATCTGGAACTCTGCAGAAGCAGAACCATCGGTGAAATATACCGTAAGCTTATATTTTCCGGCAGGAAGCGTCTGAAGGTAAGAAGGCTCGATCGAGAAAATAAGTGAACCTGTACGATATTTAGATTGACTTCCGTTTAAAGCTGCGAATGTCGTATAATTCGAACCCGAAGTGTCATGACGCATAATAGCAAGCTCTGCTTTCTTTCCTGCCAACTCAAAGTTTTGACATGTTTTATCGTCATCCACATTTCTATGGAACACGAAAGTCAACGGTTCCGTGCTGCCCATCTCCCAAGACAGAGGCTCACTGTTCTCAGCCTTGTAAATGATCTCGGCACTCCACTTAGCAAATAAGACCGTATCCTGCGTGATCTTCGTACCGAAGTCAAACGCATTCTTAAACTGAGCATCGGAATACCACCCGTCGAAAACCCATCCGCTCTCAGCAGGCGTTTTCGGCTCCGTTGCCATGTTGCCCTCTTCGACGGTCTGCGCATCGATCGGGCTGCCGTGTCCGTTCATGTTGAAAGATACTTTGTACTTCTCGAGCGGCTTGGCAGCAAAAGATGCTTTGATCTCAATATCTGCTTCAGGCATCTCGAAAACAAACTCATTCGCGGACGCCCCCTGCTTACCTTCGTACTTAGTGCCGCCAAGCGTGTAGCTCGGAACGCCGTCAAGCAGGTATCCTTCGTTAGCTTCAACAGTTACCGTAACCGTCTCACCCTTTGCAGCTTCCGTCTTATCAATGGTAATGAAACCGTTATTAGTAGCTTTGTCAGTCTCCGGCGTACCGTTTGTGATATCGAATTCTGGTGTGGCGAACTCAATGTTAAGATCCTGAAGACCACCCTTAAAACTGCTGTCGAACTTAAGAGTAATGACACCGTTTGTAACAGTCATGGTAACGCCTGCAGGCAGCGTATCCGGATCAACCGATACCGGATTTGACGCATCGGCAGACTTGAAAGAGATCTCCTTGCCTGCAACATCATCAACATTTAATGTCGCAAGATAGCTCTTCTCGACACCCCGGATCTCAGTCATGTCCGGAATGAGAGTATTTGTCACGATGGTCAGTTCTGACCACTGTGCAGAACCGTCAGCAAGACCGATGAGATAGAAAACATCATCCTCGCCGGTGCATGCCTGTTTTCCGAATTCACCGATATAGACCTTGGCGCCGGGTTCAGATGTGCTGTTAAACACGCCGCCCGTTTGAGTTCCCTCAACGATGACAACTGTATCTGCCATATAGACCGTAATACCGTCTTCTGCATCTCCGCCAACAACGATCTGTGCAGCTTCATCAGCAGTGATACCGCCTTCAACCGAACCCTTAACGACTACGGTAGCACCAAAAGCATTGATACCTGCCTCAGCCGAGACATCTTTGCCGATGACCGCCTTTCCGCCGTCAATGGCATAGACACCGCACCCTCCGCCTGTCGCACTCCCTTCAATGATCGCGACCGCAGCATCCTTAACGTAATTGCCGTTAACATAAACCGCACCTTCCGCATTGCCTGAAGCTTCGGCATTACCGCTGACAGCAGCACTTCCGGAGCCAATAACACATACTGCGAAATCAGATGTTCCCTTAGCCGTACCGGTAACACTGACATTACCGCTCTCGACTACATGCACGCCGTAACCGCCGGTTACATCTTTGCCGGCATATACCTGACCGCCACCGGAAAAAACACCATTATCTACACCGACGATATCACCTTCGACTTTAACCGAACTTCCCACAAAAGCCTCGACGCCGTTCTCTACCGTTCCCGTAACACTGCCCTTAACCGTTACAATCGATTTATCTCCGGCGGCAACACCACTGCTTCCGCTTGCCGAACCGGCAATAGTTGCAATTGATTCGCCATAAACTTCAACAGCATACTCTTCGGCAGTAACATTGCCTCCAACATTGACTACGCCTTTGTCCTCGATCCAGACACCTTCCGAATTAGCCGTAACATCACCGGTTACATTGACATAACCGCCATTCTCGCCGACGTAAATACCATTATCGGATAAGCTGCCGACATCGCCGTCAACATTCACTTGCGAACCGTTATCAACACTGACACCGCCCGTAATCTCAAGAAAATCATACTCGGCACCGGGGAAATAATGCACACCGCCGTCTGTCTCCTCAATAGCGCCTCCCGCAGCCGACGTCACCATCGGAAGCAGCGAGATAGTCAACGCCGTTGCCAGAACAGAACTGATCACTTTTTTCTTCATACGGTTACCCTCTCAAATCTATATTCAATTATTCCGAGAACTTATCAGATTATAACAGACAATCCCACTCAACGCCCACACTTACGCAACACTCAAAAAGCTCGGTTCCCATACTTTTGCGGCGACCCCAAGATCCCGGCGTTCCCGCATTATTCCTGCACTTTTTCTTGCACCTTTTTGTCGCATTCACGAACAAAATCGACAAGAAATACGACAAAGTATCCGACAAAAACGACAAAGCCCCGCATCAAGATGACAAAGCGCGACAATCGCCTGCAAAACCCCGCAAAAAACCTCTGAAATTATCGACAAAAACCGACAAGGAATCAGGCGGAACCGACCTCATTTTTGCGGAGCATAAACCGCACAAAAAGCCTATCCTGTCTGCACACAGAATAGGCTAATCATTTCAGCTTCCGGAGCATCCGCTTTGGAGTGGGCACTCTTTCTTCACTTAAGATACCTCGAACACATCTCGTTCATCAATTGCCTTCAACGCTTACACGCCTTCGCTCACTTCCAAACATACCCCGTCTTGATAACCGTCTCGATGTGGTATTCAGCGGCGCCCAAAGCAGCGCGCAGCTTCTTTACATGCGTATCAACGGCACGATCGTATCCGTCATAATCGTCTCCCCAGATGCGGTCAAGGATCTGATCTCGCGTCAGCACGATCCCCTTATTCTCGATGAAATAAATCAGCATGTCGTATTCTTTCGGCGCGAGCGTTATCTCTTTGCCGGCCACGGTAACGCGCCTTCTCGCGGGTTCGATCTCGATCTCGTCCGCCTTGATAACGCCGCCCTTCACCATCAGGCCCTGATATCTCTTAATGAGCGCGTTGATCTTCAGCAGCAGGAGCTTGGTCGAGAAAGGCTTCGTAATGTACTCGTCCGCACCGATCTCGTAGCCTTCGACGATGTCATCCTCGTCACCAAGCGCCGTAAGAAAGATCACCGGCACGTCGTACTTCGAGCGAATAAATTTACAGACTTCCCTGCCGTCTTTTCCGGGCATCATGATATCCAGAATGATGCAGTCGTACTGGTTCTTAGCGACCAGCTGACACGCAACATTTCCGTTGTCCGTGGCATCGACCTCAAGCCCGTTTTGGCTCAAAAACGTCACCGTGATGTCCCTCAATATCCTGTCGTCTTCTGTCAGTAGTACTCTGCTCATTTTGCCTTTTCTTCAATCTTCGATACTAAGATAAGTATATTCTTTACCCATCGAAAAGCACAATACGCCAAAACTTTCCGTCTCTTAATTCGTTCTCGCTTCGAACCAGGATACTGTTCCGTTTTCCTTCATCTCCGTGCCATGCGAGAATCCGTGTATGTCCATAATGTCCTCGCCGATCTGCAAGCCGGCGCTGTCGCCTGCTCCACCGGCGCCCCTATCATTCTCAAAAGATACCCTGACAATATCGCCGCTGCGCTGTACTCTGACTTTCACTTCTCGAGTTGCAGACTTAAGCGCATGGTTCATGTAATTATTCAGCGCGATCTTCAGATATTTGAGGTCAGCTTTTACCAGGTGTTCAGCGTCATCAACACCATCAACGCCATCAGCACCAGCAGTGTCGCCGCTGTCATCGGGCAGCTCAACGACGAGCCCGCGTTCTTCTGCCATGTACTTCATGTGCTTGTAGACAGATCTTATAAGAGATGAGAGGTCCACTTCTTCGACAGTCAGCCTTACATAGCCTGAAGAGATGTTCTCCATCGCGAGGAAGGCATTGATCATGTCGACCATGCTGTCGACTTTTGCATCGATCTTTTTCCTGTATTCACGACGTTCTTCATCGGTGTACTTCTCCCAGTTCGACAAATAAGTCTTTGTCTCGGCAAGAGGGGATTCCAGTTCATGTGCGACGCTTCTTGTAAGGTGTCTCGACTTCGTCTCGTATGATTTTCGCGTTTTATAGATCCTGAACATCACAACAGTGATGACAGTCTCCGCGATCAGTAAAGCGACTGCAAGAATGATGAAGATTCCGAGATTTTTCATAACTGCGATCTTCATCGGATGGCAGATCAGCAACGTATAGTAACTTGCGTAGTAATACAGTTCATCGTTATCAGGGATACACTTGATAAGACCCGTCGACTTATAAGCACAAGTAAAAATGCTGTCCGGCACCTCCATGTCCCATTCGTTTCTGGCATATTCACTGATACTCATCAGACAATCGGTGGCTTCAGCATCAAGCCCGTATACGCCGGAAACCAAACCGGCGTTGTAGTATGTTTTATCCGACAAATACAGACAATTCGCGTAACCGATATTGTCATCGTGCTCAGGCTCGTCAATCACAAAGGTTCCATTTAAGTAATCGCTTAAAAGTTCAAATTCAGTCTTATCAGAATCTATTACTCTGATAAACGTTGTTTCCTTTTCTGCAGCCAGCTCCTTGAAGCTTTTCATCTCTTCGACAGAGACGATATATGTGAAGATCCCTGTTCCGATCACGAAAACCAACAGCACAAGAATATCGATCACAATTGTTGTCAGGATGTAATGTTTCTTCATGATCTTTTACCCCTCATTAGTTTTCGAATTGTTGGAAAATGTCTGATTTCTATTCTGCACGTACACAGGAGCTTCGAACCAGAACTGCGTGTATCTGTCTTCCATTACGGTTCCGTACTTATAGCCGTGAAGTTCCATTATGTTCTCATTTATCTCAACACCCATTCCGTTGTTGTTAAGTTTGTCGATCTTGGACTTGCTTTCGTTTGCGCTGTCATTCTCAAATGAGATGTGTATACGTTCATTCATCTCGCCATTAAAGTGGATCAGCACTTTTGCCTTCTTATCAGCATATTTCACCATGTTCGTAAGATAATTGCTGATGGCTATTCTCATGAACTGCGTATCGGCAAATATCTGATACTTTCCGACATCTTCAGCTTTGACCTCAGAAGCACGATTATTCTCATCATCAACGGCTTTTATCTCGATCTTAAGTTTACGTTCATCTGCAAGAGGCTTAATGTTACCGTATACGCTCTTGACCAGATCTGCAATATCCACCGGCTTGCGATCAAGCTTGACACTTCCGGAATCGATCTTCTCTATCTTGATAAGAGCATGGATAAGCTCATCCATATCGTCCAGCTCGCTGTTGATCATCTTGATATATTCAGCCTGTTTCTTCTCATCCAGATATTCCAGATTCTCCATGTATGCCTTGGTAACCGCAAGAGGTGTCTTCAGCTCGTGCGCAATACCTCTGGTGAGACGGCGCGATCTCATCTCGTTGATCTTCCTTCTTCTGTACATCTCAAAAAAAGCAACCGAGATGATCACCTCAACGATAAGGAATACCGCAAAAGCGAGTGCGAGCTCCTTAACATTTTGTTCCATGGAATCTCTCAACGGATGGAAAACAGTGGCCATGGTATAAGTCACAACACCGTCTCCGCACTCAACCGGGAACTCATATATGTAATACGAAGTAAAGATACTTTCTTGTTTGTCTACAAACTTGCTGTCAGCATCCGTTTTATTGCTCACCTTCTCATCACAAACAGCCTTCGCCTCGCAATTCAATGATGCAAGTTTATCTGTCAGTGACATATCGGCAACTAATATACAGAAGTTCGGATATTCCTCCGAAGTGATTGCTGCAGATAAGGTCGTTCTCGCAGTATTCTTAAAGCTGATATCTTTAAGCTTATAAGTAACTCCGTTTTTGTCACAGTTAAGTTCTCCGCCATTGATAAATACGTCATCGCACTCCGCATCGAACTCTGTTAAGTATGTAAAATCCCGGATCATTTTCTCATCAAAATCATAATCCTGATCAAATATACCTATCCTACAATAAGCAGTCGGAATATGATGGTACTCATCCTTGCAACTGTAAATTGTAAAGTAATCAGATGTGGTATCGATTACCGTTCCGTCACTTAATGTCAGTTTTCCGTATATTCCGATGTTCTGATATGCAGGATTATAATAGCTCTGCATTCTGCCAAAAGATTCGTTATACCATATTCCGGACAAGGTTTTCCTGACTAACTCTGCCTCTGTCTCTTCAGCAAATGATCCCGGATTAGGCACAATATTTATCCATGTCGTATCAACATATCTGCTCCTTAATTTATCTGCCTGCACGCACATATAAAATCCCATTCCGAGCAGGAACGCGACCAGCACCAACACATCAATTACCACTGCCAATCTGATGTAATGTTTCTTCATGTAAATAACCCCTCACGTCTAAGATGATGCAATCTTAAACGCCCGATGTGTACTCTTTATGTACACATGATAACAACCTTGAGAAATTATATCATTGAGCCATGTCAGTACCGACTGTTTTGTTTTTTGATCATATCATGCCTTCCATATTGCATCCTCATTTTATTGACTTCCGGCATCTGGCAGCGTATCATAAATTAACCGATTGGTTAATTTATTGAGAGGTGTATCCGTTGAAGATCAGCTATGCTAACAACAAAGTTGAAAAAATCTTCACAGATTACAGAAAAATGCAACGAACATTGCCTGCTGATTGGGTCAAGGCAATTAAGAAACATATTGACAGATTATCAGCTGCTGAGTGTTTTGGTGATTTTCTTACATTGGGCTTAGGCAAACCTGAAAAATTAACCGATCACGAAAGAATTCGTTATTCTTTACACATAGCACCAAACATAAGGCTGATATTGGAACCCAAAGCAGTGCAAGATAGTATTTTGCTAAGCACAGAGATCGAAGTTGAAGGAGTTTGTGACTATCATGGCAGCAATGAGAACTGGTATATCCCGTGATCTGATTTTTCATCCGGGAGTGACAATTGCAGAGATATTAGAAGAGCGTGATATTTCGCAGATCGAACTGGCAAATACCACCGGTGTCTCACCGACTTTTGTAAGCAATGTCATTTCCGGCAAAAAGAACATTTCAGCCAATTTTGCTCAAGCTTTGGAATATGCATTGGGTATACCAAAGTCCTTTTGGCTTAATCTTCAGGCAAATTACGATGCCGAGTTATTAGAAGTAAATGAATTACAGACAATAACATCCGATGAGCGAATTGTACGTGAGGAGCTGAAGGATATTGTTAAATATTTACGTTCAACCGATCTTATTCCTTCTCATGAAAACAAAGATGCCTCTATCCTTTCATTACGTAAAGCTTTAAAGATCAGCAATCTTGCAAACCTGGGATCAGTCATTCCCGTAGGTTCTTTTAAGTTTTCAAACAACTCAAATACAAACACACATGTATTAGGGGCCTGGGTAAGAATGTGTCAAATAGCAGGTGAGAATAGAACCATTCATTCAGCATTCGATAGAAAACAATCCGGAAAACTTATTGACGAGCTAAAGACTGCGATGTTTGAGAAAGACACAGATATTCAAAAACAGCTCAAAGATATCTTTGCAAAATACGGGATTGATTACTCATTAGCAAGAAGTTTCCCGGGTGCACCGGTTCAAGGATACGTCTCCACAAAATCTGACGGTTCCTACCAAATGGTACTGACAATTCAAAATACTTTTGCTGATGAATTCTGGTTCTCTTTGTTCCACGAACTTGGCCACATAGTAAATGGTGACATCAGTAAGAAAGCAACATTCTTAGATGAGGGAACTGACAGTTCAAAAGAAACTGCTGCAGACGATTTTGCCAAGAATGCATTGCTCCAAGAGCAAGCATACTTTGAGTTCATCAGTAGATGCGATTTTACCCTCGCTTCTATAAAAGCCTTTTCAAATGAACAAAACATTAAGCCTTTTGTAGTTATCGACAGGTTGCAAAAAGAAGGTCAGATTGCAAACACCGGATTCTCTAACTATAAGACCGTATATGATTGGCTGAAAACAACTAAGTGATTGATTCCCGGTATAAATCCGGCATCCACGCAAATACATTCTGATGTCAATTATTAGCACCTGAAGGCTTCGCCGTCAATGGACGTTAACTTGCCTTCGGCACCATTGACTGCTCGCCTTTACAGGTGCCGGATCAGTACTCAAGAGGTCGGATACCCGACCTCGCATCTTGTGATGCCGTTCTTTATAAACATCGATACTATTCACAACCGACATATACACCCTCAGAAAACCTCTGAAATTCTCGACAAAAACCGACAAAGAATTAGGCGGAACCTGTCTTATTTTCGAGGAGCAAAAATCGGCACAAAAGAAGCCTTCTCCAAGACAATTCTGTCCCATAAACCGAAGGTAATTCTCGCCCTAACTTGCTACAATTATCTTGCGTGGCAACACGTGAAAGAGTACCCATGACAGGGTGGTATCCTCCGGACTTATTTCATAAGAAGGGAGGGATGCTTATGACTGATTTTGAGATTATCTCAACCATATTGACTGTAATAGGCTTGCTTATTACAAGCAGTGGAATCTTCATAGCGTTTCTTACCTATCTCGACAAGAGATACAATCGTAAGAAATAAAAATGCCTATCCTGTCTGCCAACAGAATAGGCTAAACATTTAGCATTCCGGAGCATCCGCTTTGGAGTGGGTGCTCTTTCTTCACTTAAGATACCACAACGCCACTTGTTCATCAATCATCTTACAGGCGAATGACAATCCGTTTCTTACCTATCTCGACAAGAGATACAAAGGTTCGCTCCACTCGCCTTAAACATTCTCCGTCTTAAGTAAATGGAATCTCTTCGTTACCCTTCTTAAGACATTCAGGAGTGCAGGAACCAAGAATGATCTCATTATCGGTCGTAATGTATCCGTGCTGAACAAATTTGCCGATATACCCGGAGTAGTTAGGATCCGTCACTCTGTACGTCGCTTCAATGTCGAAAACTATGTCAATATTATCGACGGGCGCACCCTTAGCAGGCCTGCCCTTGTATGCCTTGATATCTCCGGGAATAACCACGATGTCAAAACCATATCCCGAATAGCATTGCTCCTCCAGAAAAGATCCCATGCTCTCGGCGGTTTCCTCTTTAATCACTTTCTCTGCCTGAGGCGGTAATTTTACCCGCCCGCAGCCTGCCATCGTAAACACAATCACAAGAGCCATAACCAGGCTCAATACACGCTTGATCCTCATAATCTGATTCCTTCCTTATTCCAAATATAAGTTTCACACATTGCACATTATATCGTCATTTCCCCAAAGCGAGAATACATTATGCAGCCGCCCTAATAGTCTTCCCTGTTACGATAATTCCGTCGGGAATAATCTTCCCGTCAATTCTGTATCCGGCACTGTAAGTCTCACCATCAACCGTTACAGAATACTCGCCGGCCGCCCGGAATTTCCATCCTTCTTCCGAATTGCCTTTCTCGCTGATATCTATGGAATCAACAGTATATTCCGGCTCCACGCCGTACTTCTCCGCAACTTCATGGTTCAGTGCATTTTCCACGGCAATCTCGATCAATTCCTCTGCCTCCTCATCGGAAGGTCTTCCGCATCCGATAAGCGCCAGGACCATGCACACGTTCAAAAATACACATAATATCCTCTTAATGTTCATAGCCGTCTTTAACTCTCAGTAGCAATACATGGTTCTTTCTCGTATAAAATAACACATAAACTATGCTTAGGCACATTTTATGACCAACAACAGAAAGAGGAAACTTATGAATAAAGCACTCACATCGCTTCTGGCGCTGACTCTTACTGCAGGCCTCGCAGCTTGCAGCACAGCCCCCGAAGCAACCACAACTAACACAACGACAACAACTACAGCAGACGCAACAACCGCAGCAGGATCAGACGCAGCAGAGACCACGCTTCCTGAATCCGAAGCAGATCAGGGCGCCCTCGCCGGCGGCTGGACGATCAACACGGAGAACAGTCTTACCTCGATGCCCCAGAAGGTTGCATCAGCCTGGTACGGTGCAGTAACAGACGACAAGTACATGCCTGTCGCTCTCCTCGGCACTCAGGTCGTAGCAGGAACCAACTACATGTTCCTCGCAAGAGACAACAACGCGTGCCTCTACACCGTCGTCATCTACGCAGACCTTCAGGACAATTACTCTATCCTGAAAGAGATCCCCTTTGACCTGATCGCCATGCTCAGCGATAACGGCAGCACCACACCCACCGGCCTCGCCGGCGGCTTCACCGTAAACACCGACACACTCAAGATGGTCGACATCTCCGCTGAAGACAGGGACACCTTCACACGAGCCCTCTCATCCAGCACCGACGTCACCTACATGCCGATCACCGTGATCGCCACCCAGGTCGTAGCCGGTCAGAACATCGCTTACCTCGCCACCGGAACCCCCTCCGCCGAAGGCGCCATGACTGACCTCTACATCGTAAGCATCTACAAAGATCTCGAAAACAACGTCTCCGTCAACAACATCTGCGCCATCAACCTCGCGATGCTGACAGAGTAAACGCACACAACCAAAAGCATTAAGCCCTTGCTGCATATACGGCAAGGGCTTTTTCATCTGAATGAATATATGTGACCGCAGTCAGATGGATTAATGGCCGCGGTCGTCGGCTTTGTCTTTCAATTTTGGCAGATCGGTCTTAGGCTCCATCTTTATAAGTTGCTGAGCATCAGCCCTCATAATCGCCCTTCTTTCCGGCATATGCCAGAGTCTGCTGCAGAGCACTTTCCTTCTTCACTCCGGCAAGGCGAAGCTTGTGTGCATACTCGAGATATTCAGAAAATCTTTCTGACGGCGACATGCCGGCTGCGATCAGATCCCGTCCCATAACATATGGCCGGCTCATGTACTCCCGATAGATCTCAAGTCGACTCTTGAAGAAATCATCATAAGGAACGTATTCACGCGGAGCGATCTTCCCGAGACCGTCAGAAACAGCGAGATAAATCAAAGCTTCCGGATCGACCGATCGATCAAATAACTTGTTTGTCGATTTTATCGACGAATTGTCCGCCGCCAATACATTAGGCTTCATGTGGAACTCAGAAAGATTCATCACATATTCGATTAGTGACTTCTCCGTGGTAAGCCTCTTCATGAATGCCTCAACAAGAGGTAATCCTACTATCTCATGGTTATATGCATGTATCTCACCATTTACGGATTCTGTGCAAAGCGCTTTTCCAAAATCATGCGTAATTGCAGACAGCATAAATCCAAAAGGATTGATCACTTTGTCGCGGTATCTCACCGCAACATCAGCGACCATCATTGTGTGCGTCCAAACGTCACCTTCAGCGTGGTGTTTGGGATTTTGCTTAACGCCAATTGTTTGCTCCAACTCCGGAAACCATACTGACAGCTGGTTCATTTGCCGCAAAGATTCAAAGAAGATCGAAGGCTTATCTGATTTCAACATTGCCTTCTCCAGTTCTCCGATGATTCTTTCTCTGGAAAGTGAGGACAGATCCATCTGTCGACACAATTCAACGGTTTCCGTTGCTACAGAATAATTGAAGCGTGCAGCAAACTGTGCAGCTCGTAATACCCTAAGAGGATCTTCTATAAACGTCTTATCACTGATGTGTCGGATAATACCGTTATTGAGATCATCAACACCGCCGAAATGGTCGATGATGTTACCGGTCAAGATATCTTCCAAAAGTGCATTGAATGTAAAATCACGTCTTTGGGCGGCTTTATATGTGCCGATAAAAGAATCGACATAGATCTCAAAGTCCTTATGTCCAACGCCCCTACTATCCTCTTTGCGAGGCATGGCGATGTCTAAAGAATAGCCCTTCAGATTATATATTCCAAAGCTCTCGCCAATTGATATCCGTTCACCAAGGGAATCCAGGATCGCCTCTAACTGATGGGGATAGATTCCGTGGATCTCAATATCGATGTCTTTATTTTCTTTGTGTTGGATCCTATCACGAACATATCCGCCGACATAGTAGGCCGTCCCGCCTTGCTGCGATACTAAAGACGCGATCTTCACGGCCATATCGATGTTTTTATCAGTCATAGTGGTCTCATCCTCCCTTCTGAAGAATATTTATATCATATATGAATATCATTCATACATAAGATCCAGACAACTTGCTGTTGCACGAGGCTCGCATCCGGCTACACCTTCACAATACACTTTGTAATTTCCTTTAAGCATTTCTTGTATATCAGGTCTAGCAAAGAATTCATCTCTTTCTTCAACTGTATATTCATATTCAAGAAACAGACGTTTAATGACATTAAGATATTCGTCATAAGTAGCCATATTACCTTTAAACAGAACATAGAACTCATCCTCTTCAAATACCGCTTGAGAGGATACAGCAGCTGAAGCACAGGTGGTTGTATGAATTACACCGTACTCCTTGTTCTCAATATCAACCGTTATCGGATAAACTGAATCCAGAACGATTTGCCTGTTGGTGAGACCATCTTCAATGCACTTATATCCGTTGTTATCAAGAAATGTGAGCAATTGTTCCCGAGAATGAGCACTTAATGTTCGTACAATATACCGAGAAAATTCATTATCCATGGAAGTTATCTCCTTTGTTGCAATTATTAAAATGAAGCAATTCTAATGCTGTATATGCTTAGTTATCTGTAATCAGTTCCTTTAACCGCCGGAACCATCTTTTAACAGAACCCTTTTCCATTGCATCCAGAATTAATCCGTCATAAAAACGCTCACCGCAAACCAAAGCCATAAACAGAGCCATTATGCACTTCTCATTCATTTCGGTTACATCAACAGAAATGATATCGATGTCGGTATAACCATGTTGCTGCAAAACATTCATATAGTTATATAAGTCATAATCCGGGTTGGCGTCATTGAAATTGTAGACAGCCTTAACCAACTTACGCACGGTTCCACTGTATATAACATGAGGGAATGGAATCGGATCGTCAACAGTTCCCTTATGTTCTTTAATACTCTCAGAAATAGGATTCTTAACTTCTCCAATACTTCCGTTCATAAGTTCTTCTTCCAACTGCAACAATTCTGAAAACTTAGTAACTGTCATAGTATGCCTCCTAAAACAATAAGATCCCGCTGCCTGAAAGCGACGGGATCACACCAAACCAACACACAAAAGGCACCCCATCATTCAAGCTTTAGCACCTTGTAAATCTCACAGGTTGCTGTACGATCATCGGGCTTGTCCCTCCCGTACTCTTTATGGTAACTTCAGTATAGCATGAAACGGGAAGCTTTAAGTCCTATTATAGGGACTTTTGAAAGAGCCGGTAACCCGGCAAATGATAGTGAATGATTCAAGGCAATGACAACGATATGAAAGATTCTAAAGAACAAAAATACCTCTTTAAAAATACGATCAGAGGAAATCTATTAATTGGGCAAAGTCATAACTATATCGTTTGTTTTCCGATGGCGACAAGAACCAGTATCTGATGTCGCAAGAACTAGAAAAGATCTATCTGCTAAACAAGATAGCCAAAAGCATTTCTATTCAATCTATTTAATCATTACTAAAGCAATTTTTAACGATTGAATACGGCGCTCTGTTAGAGCCAGTTGCGTCGCTCACGATTGAGCCATAGAAATCGGTGAGGCAGAGCCACTGAAATCGCGAAATATTGTGCCAAAATGGGCGCC
>JAKSRD010000017.1 GCA_024403795.1 Saccharofermentans sp. | reverse complement strand
AGCTCCACAGATCATCCAAGATGAGCCTCGATACACTTGCAGCTCAGATGGCAGCAGGTGACGTCAAGGATCTCAATATCATCATCAAGGCTGATGTTCAGGGTTCTGTCGAAGCAGTTCAGCAGTCCTTGGAGAAGCTCTCTAACGATGAAGTTAAGATCAAGGTTATCCACGGTGCAGTCGGTGCCATCAATGAATCCGATATTGTACTTGCTGACGTATCTAATGCGATCATCATCGGCTTCAACGTAAGACCTTCACAGATGATCACCGATAAGGCAAAAGAGACCGGCGTAGACGTCAGACTCTACAGTGTCATCTACAATGCCATCGAAGATGTCGAGAACGCCATGAAGGGTATGCTTGCTCCGAAGATCGAAGAGGTCATCTGGGGTCATGCGGAGATCAGACAGCTCTTCAAGGTCAGCGGTATCGGCACTATCGGCGGTTGCTATGTAACTGACGGTAAGATCCAGAGAGCTTCAAATGTAAGAGTCATCAGAGACGATGTCGTTATCTATACAGGTGTTCTCGGTTCATTGCAGCATGAGAAGGATTCCGTAAAGGAAGTTGTCTCAGGACATGAATGCGGACTTACGGTTGAGAGATACAACGATATTAAGATCGGCGATGTTATCGAAGCATTCGGTAACGTTGAAGTTCAGAGGGACTGATATGAAGAACAGAAGACCGGAGATAGTCGGTGATGAGATCCAGAAGATCATATCGACGATAATATCGACTAAGCTGAAGGATCCCAGAGTTCCTTTGCTTACGTCTGTCACAGCAGTCAAGATGAGCCGTGACTTATCTCATGCTACAGTCTTCATCTCTGTCTACGGTGATGAGAAAACACAGAAAGAAGCAATGGAAGCTATCGAGCACGCAAAGGGTTTTATCCGTTACGAGACCGTACAGGAGATAAACCTTCGCGTAGCTCCGGAGCTCAGCTTCAAGCTGGATAATACACTCAACAACGCCATGAGAATGGAGGCTTTGATCGACCAGACGATCAAGGAAGACGAAGCCAGAAGAATTGCCAGAGAAGAGAAAGCCGCTGACGGAGAGAACAGTCAGGAATAACTGTTATGACGTGTGCGGCTCTGCTCTGCATTGATCAGAACGGAGAAATATTAATGAGAGAACGCTATAGGGAAGGAAGCGCAAGAAGCGCCAAGAACATCTTAAGCGTTATTGAGAAGACCAAGGCTGACAACGAAGTCATCCTAGTCTTCCTTCATAGAAGCGTAGACGGCGATTGTGTCGGTTCTGCATCCGGTATCGCCGGTATGGCCAGAGCACTTGGTGCAGAAGCTTATGTCGCCATTCAGGAAGAATTGCCGGTAACGATGGAGTTCATGCAATTGGATGATCTTTTCTTCCGTACCGATGTTGATTCGCCGCTGGCTGAAGAATACAGAACTTGCGGCACAATCGGCGGAAAGAAAGTCGGTGCTGCAATTGCGACCGATTGCTCCGAAGGCTCAAGAATGGGCCTGTGCGGCGAGATTTTCGAGTCAATCGAACCGAAGATCGTGGTAGATCACCATGCTTCAGTTACGACAAGAGAAGACAATTACTGGGTCGATCCCGACAGTTCTTCCGCTTGTGAGCTTGTTTTCTACGTAGCAGAACAGATGGCTCAGCTTACGGGCAAGGCGTTGAACGAACTTCTTCAGCCCCGGATCGCAAAGGCTGTTCTCTCCGGAATCGTAACCGATACCGGAAGGTTCACATTCAAGAATACACATCCTGAGACGCTTGAGTCGGCAGGACAACTGATCGGACTCGGAGGTGATATCTCGGAGGCTTGCTACAATCTTTTTGACCGCAAGACGAAGGAGAAATTCCTCATGTCCGCCAAGGCAAGATCTCTCGTGAACTTCTACTGTGACGGCAAGTTCGCAATGTCGGTCGTCCCTTATGAGCTGTTTGCCGAACTGAATGCCGGTCCCGACAGTGTCGATGATGTGGTATCTGCCATCAGAGACATTGACGGCGTTGAACTCGCCATTGTTTTGAGACAGCTCGAAAACGGTGAGATCAGAGCGAATATCAGATCTCAGGATTACTTCGACTGTTCTGAGTTTGCCGGAAGCTTCGGCGGCGGCGGACATATAAGAGCCGCAGGCTTTGCCGTAAAGAACGGTGATATAAATGAAGTCGCAGATGAGATTATTAAGAGGGTTCAGGCTGCAATATGATTCAGGACGGATTTATCCTAGTTGATAAGCCTGAGGGATGGACATCCTTCAAGACCGACCGTTTTGTAGGAAGTCTTCTCGGCACACGCAAAGTGGGACATCTGGGAACTTTGGATCCGTTTGCCACGGGCCTTTTGCCGGTGTTTGTCGGCAAGGGACTGAAGTACCTGAGATTTTGTGAAGGCTTCGATAAGGGGTATTCCTGCAAATGTGTTTTCGGTGCCAAGACCGACACGATGGATAAGACGGGAGAATTCATATCAGAGAATTATCCGTCCGATGAAGACATCGCTTTGCTTGAACAGTCAGGCTACAAGCTTCTTCATGAAGCTTTCAATAAGGTAAAGGCTTCCGAAGAACAGCTTCCACCGGCATATTCCGCCAAGAAGATCGACGGCAAGAAAGCCTATGAACTTGCCCGTAAGGGTGAGATGCCGGAACTGAAGCCTTCCAAGATCAAGATATACTCACTTGATATTATTGACATAAGCAAACCCGGGAAAGGATTTGCAGTTGATTTTGATTGCATGTGTTCCAAAGGAACCTATATCAGAACGATATGCTCAGATCTCGGTGAGCTGACAGGATACGGTGCGTATGCCGAATCACTCAGAAGGACCGTAAACGGTCAGTTCAACGTGAGGGATGCGTATACTCCCGAAAAACTGCAGGAGATGGCGGAAGCGCAAGACTTCTCATTCGTGAGAGACGCTTCAGAGACTGTCAGTTTCCTTCCTGAGATCGTACTTGATGCAAAGCAGACAAAGGATATCAAGTTCGGAAGAAAGATCGCTTTCCCCATTGAGATCGCAGGTGATCCGGACGAAGAGAACAGAGAATACTACAGAGCCACATTTGAAGGTAAACTCATTGCAGTCGTATATCCTTCCGCAGAAACAGATGGTCTCACAATGAGGATCGAGAGGCTTTACGCTCATGATTAAGGTCTGTACCGCATATAGTCTTAATGAGCTTCCTCTCGGAACGAAGGGCAGGGTAATCGCACTCGGATTATTCGACGGCATTCACCAGGGACATCTGGACATCATACGCAAGACAGAAGCGATAGCTGAACGTGACGGACTTACTTCCACCGTTCAGACTTTTAAGAACCTGATAAAGAACGGCAACCGTGCTCTGTACACTCACGAGGAACGTGCAAAACTTATCGGCAGCGAGGGAGTCGATGAGATACTGATGCTCGATTTTGATTCTGTTAAGGATATGGAGCCTGAGGCTTTCCTTACGGAGGTCCTTTATAATCGTGCGATCGCTGACACGCTCGTTATGGGTGAGGATTACAGATTCGGCCGTAATGCGAGCGGTGACGTTAACCTGATAAAAGAATTTGCAAAAGAACATGATATTCGCGTAATCGTTGTAAAGGATCACTTGATCGAAGGTTCGGATGAGAAAATATCCACGACCGTGATGAGAAGAGCTCTCGAAGAAGGCAATGTCGATTTGGTGAGAGATCTTTGCGGCGGAAGGAACTACTCTTACTCGGGATATTGTGCGCACGGAAAGCAGCTCGGAAGAACACTCGGATTCCCTACGGCAAATCTCGTCGTGCCCGATGAGAAATTCGTTGTAAGAAGGGGAGTCTACGTGTCACGTATCAGTCTCGGAAAAAGAGTTCTCTACGGAGTGACGAACATCGGCAGAAGACCTACGGTGGAAGACGCGGAGAATGATGTTGCCGAGACTTTTATTTTCGATTTTGATGAGGATATATACGGGGCGAGGATCGAACTCGAGCTGCTGCATTTCCTCAGAGCAGAAGAGCATTACGGCTCGAAGGATGAGCTGACTGCAGCTGTGGAACAGAACAAACTTCAGGCTGCCGAGTATCTGAAAAGCCGCAATTTGAACGCGAAATAAGATCGGCGAAAGCTATATATTCTATTTTGTGGTAATATATCAAAGATTTATCTGACCCATAAGGGTGGGCAGGGAGGATAAGGAAATTATGATAAGCGCAGTTGAAGTTAAGTTCCCGGGTCTCGGGATCGACATAGAAGTCAATCCGGTCGCATTTACGATCGGAAGCATCGAAGTCTATTGGTATGGTATTTTGATCGCTCTCGCGCTCGTTCTGTGCGTCGGTCTTGCGATCAAGCAGTCGAAGAGCCTTAACTTCCCGGAAGGACTTATCTACGATACGATCCTCTTGATCATTCCCTGTGCTCTTATCGGAGCCAGGATCTACTATGTTGCTTGCAACTGGAGTTACTACAAGGGCGACTTCAAGAAGATGATCGATATCAGATCCGGCGGTCTTGCCGTCTACGGCGGTGTCATCCTCGTATTCATCGGCGCGATCATTATGTGCTATATCAGAAAGATCCCCTTCAGATCACTGGCTGATTACATTATCGTATATCTCCCCCTGGGTCAGGCTATCGGAAGATGGGGCAACTTCTTCAATCAGGAGGCATTCGGCACTACGACCACACTTCCCTGGGGTATGACAAGTTCTACGATCGAGCGTTATCTGACAGCTAATTGCAAGACGCTTGTTTCCACGATGCCCGTTCATCCGACATTCCTTTATGAGTCGATTGCCGACCTCATCATCTTCTTCATTCTTATGAAGGTAAGAAAGAATTCCAAGATCTCATTTGAGACAACCTGTGTATATTTTGCGCTTTACGGAACTGCAAGATTCTTCATCGAGGGCATCAGAACAGACTCCCTCTATATCGGCAGCACAGGCCTCAGGATCTCACAGCTCCTGTCCCTCATCTTTGTTGTGGCAGCGCTTCTCTATATTGCATACGCAAGATCACAGAAGATCGAGAAGCAGGCTTTCGCTGCTAAGTTCTACGATGACGAAGCAGTTGCTGCAGAAGGAAATAAGTAATAATGGGTAAGGCTGGTTCCGGCGTTGTCAGACTTCGCGGGAAAGACGGATTTAAGGCCGTCGACTATTATCTTGTCGTGCCCGTTTTGCTGATGACGATAATCGGCCTTTATGTTCTTCAGAAAGTTCTATCCAAAGGTTATGCCGCATATCCCGGCAACTATTACAGACAGATAGTTGCGACGGTTGGCGGTGTCATTGCTGCTTTGATCTTGAGCCTTCTGGACGATCACCTTCTTAAGATTACCGGAAGACTGATATATGCAGTCTCGCTGCTTCTCCTGATCCTCGTTCCAATCGACGGATATTCTCTTGAAGGAACATGGGGCGCAGACTCTTGGATGAAGCTTCCCATCATCGGTAACTTCCAGCCTTCCGAGCTTGCAAAGATCGGTCTCATCATGGTCGCTTCCGATATCTTCGAAGCGATGCACAACAAGGAAGTTACACTTCTCAAGGGCTTCGGAATAATGGCAGCCGTTTATGCGCCTCCGATGCTCCTCATCCTGACACAGCCTGACTTCGGTACTGCGATGGTTATCTGCTTTACGTTCGTATGCATGCTCTTTGCATGGGGTGTAAGGTACAGATACTTCCTTCTGGCATTCTCTTTGTTTGTCGTAGTCGTTGTTCCCGTAGTCTGGGCCTTCTACCTCAAGCCTTTCCAGAAAGAGAGGATCCTTTCTCTTGTTTTCCAGGGTTCCGATCCGCGGGCGGAGTACAACTTGATGCAGTCCAAATATGCGATAGCTTCAGGAGGTCTTACCGGTAACCACACCGGTGTTCTCACTCCGGTCCCCGTTAAGGAGAGCGACTTCATCTTCAGTGCGATATCCGAACATATGGGATTCATCGGCACCACCGCAGTTATCGTTCTGGCATTCTTTTTTATCTGCAGATGTCTTTATGTTGCCGCAAAGATCGAATCAAAGTCAGCTTCTTATTGCCTTACGGGTCTTGCGGGCTACTTTGCTTTCCACTATATCGAGAATATGGGAATGTCCGTAGGACTTCTTCCCATTACCGGTATCCCGTTGCCGTTCATCAGCCTCGGCGGTACAGCCATGCTTATCAATTATCTTGCGTTCGGAGTAATCCTGAACATTTCAATGTCGCGTAACACATAGTCCGGAGGCGCAGCATGAAAGGGAAGTGGAGACAGAATCTTCATATCGAACCGCCCTGCGGTTGGATGAACGACCCAAACGGCTTGTGCTTTTATGACGGTTTGTATCATGTGTATTTCCAGTATTCGCCTGACACGCCGTGTGGCGAGAGTACCAGGCGTTGGGGACACTACGTCAGTTCCGATCTTCTCTCTTGGAAATACAAAGGTGTAGTGCTTACTGCCGACATCCTCGAAGACCGAGACGGTGTCTTCTCAGGCTCTGCAGTCACGTTCCCTGATCATATTGAATTCTTCTACACGGGCAACGTGCTTGAGGACGGCTCCTATGATTACATACTCGAAGGGCGCGGAGCGAACGTCATCTTTGCCTCTTCTTCCGACGGCTCGAAAATGTCACCCAAGCAGATCCTTCTCCGTAACACGGATTATCCCGACTTCTGCTCCTGCCATGTCAGGGATCCTAAGGTTTCTTATGAGAACGGTCTCTACAAGATGGTACTCGGTGCCAGAAGCATCTCGGATCAAGGCCTTGTTTTACTTTATGAGGGTCCCTCCGTCGATAAGCTCGAATATAAGGGCTCATTGTCCGTTCCTGACATGGGCTACATGTGGGAATGTCCCGACATGTTTGAGCTTGACGGCTTCAGATATCTTGCCGTTTGTCCGCAAGGCACCGAACGAGGCGAATGCAGATTCCAGAATATTTTCCACAGCGGCTATTTTACCGTTAACGGAAATACTCTTTCCGAATTCGAGGAATTCGATTACGGTTTTGATTTCTATGCTCCGCAGACCTTTGTCGCACCTGACGGCCGAAGGCTTCTCATCGGCTGGATGGGGATCGGTGACGATTCTTATTCCAATCCGACCGTGGAGCTTGGCTGGCAGCACTGCCTGACCTTGCCGAGAGAATTATCTGTCGCTCCTGACGGCAAGCTTTTGCAGAATCCCGTACGCGAATTGAATGTGCTAAAAGGTTCTTGCAAAGAGATCGCCGGCGAGGCGTGGGAAGGCCTGCCGTTTGAGATCGATGTTGAAGTACAGGCTGAAGTTCGCGATGACTTAGCAGCTTGTGCCGGTGTTGCCGGCGTTGATGGTGTTGCCGGTGTTGATGGTGTTGCCGGCGTTGTCGGTGTTGCCGGTGTTGATGGTGCCGGGACGGATGATTATTCTGATGACTTTGTTCTTGAGATATCAGGAGCGAGGCTCTCGTGGAGCAGGGAAAACGGTACGATGATCCTTCAGTTTATGAACGCTGAAGGTTACGGACGTGAGTTCCGTAAGATGCAGATTGATTCACTTTCTGATGTCCGTGTAATAGCCGATGTCTCTTCTCTTGAGATCTACATCAACGGTGGTCGCTATGTAATGAGCACCAGATTTTATCCTGAATACCGTCAGGTAAGAACTTATGTTAAAGGTGCTTCTGCCAAGCTCTGTCCGCTCAGACTTAAAGACACTTTGGTGGCAATAGGCGAAGCGCTTATTGATTTCATACCTGATAAGAACGGGTGCGAGTTCCATGAGGTAGGTGCGTTCTCGCCGGCCGTTGGCGGTGCGCCTGCAAATGTTTGTGCTGCGTTCTCCAAGCTCGGCGGAAAAGCGCGCATGTTGACCAAACTGGGTGATGATCCTTTTGGCAATGTAATAACGAGAACTCTTGATCAGGCGGGTGTTGATACGTCTTATATCAGCCGCACCGCTGAAGCTAACACCGCGCTGGCTTTTGTCAGTCTGGCGAAGGACGGCGGCAGAGTGTTCTCTTTCTACAGGAATCCTTCGGCCGATATGCTTTTTGCCCCATCAGAAGTAACAGGTGATATGCTCGACGATTGTTACGCGCTTCATTTTTGCAGCGTGTCTTTGGGGGACTTCCCGATGAAAGATGCGCACCGTACGGCCATAACGATAGCGAGACATCGTGGTGCGATCATCAGCTTTGATCCGAATCTGAGATTCATGCTTTGGGATGACCTTGATGAGCTGAAGCGCGTCGTTAACGAATTCATTCCGGATTGTGACATCCTGAAGATCTCCGATGAGGAGCTCGAGTTCATCAGCGGCACCTCCGACATTGCCGAAGCCATACCGGCTCTTTTTGTCGGCAACGTCAAGCTCGTCATCATTACGAAAGGTAAGGACGGCGCTTGTGCGCTTGGATCGTTTGGTGTGATCGAATCATCCGTTCCTGCCGTTAAGGCTATCGATACCACGGGTGCAGGCGATGCGTTTATCGGCGCGTTCCTGTGGAGATTGAAGAAAGCGGGGATCAGCAGGGAAGATCTTGACTCTTGTTCTTCATCCGTTATCTCCGATTGCCTTGACTTTGCAAATCACTACTGTTCATTAAGCGTGCAAAAGCACGGCGCGATCCCTTCGTATCCGGAGATCGAAGAACTTTAATCCGTTTTGAATTTGTAACGATTGCGCACTTGTAATATCGGTGTGCCTGTTATCCTTGTCGATTCCGTTTGATTGCCATTCGATGCGATCGGCATTGTTGTTTCCTTCATGATTCAGCTCGCTCTGTGACACGACTGATGCCTAATTCTCTGTCGGCTTTTGTCGTGCTTTGTCGTTGTATTTCGCCGGAATCTTGTCGGCAATTGTAGTTTTTGTCCCATTAGTGCGGGATATTGTCGTTTTTGTAAGGAACCTTGTCTTATCTGTTGCCGGTTTTTGTCGTGGATCGAGACTAATGTCGACAAAACGTGCATCCGACAAAAACGGGCAGCCGGCGACAAGAAATCAGACAAGATTTCTTTGAAAGCATACAAACAACGACAGAAACGACAGCAAAAGTCTCAGAAGGGTGACACAGAGCCGACAAAACCATTGAATAAACCGACACGAAAATAGGCGTTTGATGACAGGGTTCATTGGTGTAAAAAGCAAGTGTTTGATAACAATGCGTTCCCGGTGCAGGAGGCGACGCGATAGCAAATGGAGGCTCCGACGGTGGATCGATCGTTGTCAGCTGTTAATGGAATTTAACACTGTTAAAAAACTCACAAAAATGCCAAAAAAACTATTGCATTAAAAGAATGTTACGAATAAAATACAGTTGTGTGGTGATTTCGGGAGATATTTCCCATTCTGGTGGAGGAAAGTGGTCGATTTCGATAAAGCTTACCTCTTCTGACCGCAAAATCAAGCTGCAGAGATAAGAGATGGCAAGAGACATTAAGAAAGTAGACGCTAAGGGAAGATTTTTCATTCCCGCGAAGCAGAAAGAACTGCTCGGCACAGAGGTTGTAGTAACAAACAGCCTTGATGTCGGGTATTTGTGCGTCTATTCGAAGGACCATTTCGAGAATGTCGTAAAGACACAGCTCAGCAAGCTCAATTCCATGGATTCCAATGTTCGTAAGATAAAGAGAGCGATTATCGGCGAAGCTTGTGAAGTCAATGTTGATTCACAGGGCAGAATATCGGTCAACAGCGAGCTTTGGGAGAGGATCGGCGCAAATCCCGGTGACGAGATCTGTGTTTTCAATGATGACGGCAAATTAGATATTTGCACAAAGAATTTCTATGACAATGAGGATCACGACCTCAGCGGCATAGAAGGATTGGAGACGAAGTACTATGTTGAAGGTCTCTGATTTTGATCACATTCCAGTTCTCCTTTACCAGACTGTTGACAGCCTGAACGTAAAGCCCGGCGGAATCTATGTTGATTGTACGGCCGGCGGCGGAAGCCACAGTGCTGAGATTGCAAGAAGGATGAAGGGACAGGGAATCCTGGTCTCAATCGATAAAGATGATGCGGCGCTCGCTGCATGCATGGAGAGAAGAGAAGACTTTGAGGGAATCGATTGGATGCCGGTTAAGTCCGACTATCGCGAGATCGATACGATCATCCATAGCCTTAAGATCGGAAAGGTCGACGGCATCATGGCTGATCTCGGCGTCTCTTCATATCAGCTCGATCATGCGGAGAGAGGATTCTCATACATGAATAACGGTCCTCTTGATATGAGAATGGATTCGAATGAGTGGCTCACGGCAGCAGAAGTCGTTAATAAGTATTCCAGAGACGATCTGGAGAGAATATTCAGAGACTACGGCGAAGAACGTCATGCGGCAAGAATCGCCGAAGGTATCGTCGAGAGGCGTAAGACAAGACCGTTCTACAGAACGACAGAACTTGCTAACGCGATAAAGGAATATATGCCGGGTCACGGCAGGGGTGAGGATCAGCATCCTGCGAAGAGATGCTTCCAGGCGATAAGAATTGAAGTCAATCACGAGCTGGACGGACTTGAGAGTCTGCTTCAGGACGGAATAAGGAAGCTTAAACCGGGCGGAAGATTTGCGGTTATCTCATTCCATTCGTTGGAAGACAGGATCGTAAAGGAAGCCTTCAGAACGGCAGAGAGTCCGTGTACCTGTCCCCGCGATTTCCCCGTATGTGTATGCGGCAAGAAATCACTCGGTACGGTGATCACCAAAAAGCCTGTCGAACCGACGGAAGAAGAGATTGAATACAATCCGAGATCCAGAAGTTCAAAACTCAGGGTGTTTGAGAGAAACGATAACGAACAGTACAACTAATAATAAGTAAAGGCAAGAAGAAAGATGGCAGTAAGAGCATCGAGAAGACAAATGAATAATTTCGATGTGGGCGCACAAGATGAGGCGCTTAATGAAGTGCTGTCTGCAAAGAAGACAAACCTTACATACAACAACGGTTCGATCATTCCTGATGAGAATTTGCTTATTGAGGATGAACCTCTTGTTATCGAGCCTGAGATCGAAGTGGTGTCATACGAAGATGTTCAGGAGAGATCTGCGCAGTATGCCATTGAGCATGAGGATCCGCAGACTAGACTTGAGAATAAGCGTAAGTCGAGAAAACTTACCGGAAGAAAGCTTTTCGAGACAGTGGTATCGATCATACTCGTTATTCTCATGGGGTGTTTTGTAATGCTGCTGCTCTATCCTCAGACAGAGCTTTCCGAGCTCGCAAGAGACAATTCGAACCTCAAGGATCAGATCAATACGACAAAAAGAGAAATCGTTAACGCAGAAGAGAATGCGAACGGAATTGCGGACATGGATGTTGTTCGTGCTCAGGCTATCGCTCTCGGAATGCAGGATCCGAACCAGAACCAGCTGATCAATCTGCCGGTTCCGAATACGGATACGTTGCGTACAAGAGCATCATATAATACTGAGGGAATCAACAACGAGGCTTTTAACGATTCCAAGGATGCATTGGCTGACTACTATGCGGCAAATCCCGATAAGTAATGACAAGAAACCTGAAAAAGGTGCTTCTGACATGAATGGTTCCGGTACTGAGTCAACGCCTGTTACCGGCGTTTTCGAGACTTCGAAAAAAGAGAGAGCCACAGTGCAAAACGTCGGATCTTCTGAAGTTCAGAAGAAGACTAAGCCCGAGTCGCATAACGGTAAGGATCCGAGTATCTATGCTAAGGCTTGGATAGTCATTGTTGCAGTGGTCGTTGTTGCCTACTCCTTCTATGTTATCTTCACGCTCTATCGCACGACGGTAACTGATTACGATAAGTATGCGAGAGCAGCTGCAGATGAGCAGTGGACGCTTATGTCATATGCCGCCAGCCGCGGAATGATATATGACTCAAATCTTGTTCCTCTTGCTTCGAACACTTACGACTATACCGTTATCTGCTCTCCTAAGCAGGTCACCTCGACGCTTCTCAGCAGAGAGCAGATCATGGAGGGTGTATCCTCATTTATCGGAGTTGATTATCAAAAACTTGATTCGATAATCCCGGTCGATCCCACAGACAAGAATGATAAGCGTAATGACGTTGCGGGATGTGATGTTAAGAAGAATGTTCCGACTGAGACGAAGGAAGCATTTGAGAAATATCTTAAAGAGAATAAGATCAAGGGATTTGGTTTCGTTGCTGTTCCGCAGAGATACTACAATTACGGAAGCCTGGCTTCACAGGTTATCGGTTATGCCAAGAATGACGGCGTGAACCTTAACGGTCTGTATGGTCTTGAAGCATACTATAATGACGTTCTGTCAGGCGAAGACGGTTACAGATATTCCGAGACGGACGAGATCACGGGCGGTGTTCTGCCTTATTCCGATGCTACTACGATCGATGTATCCAACGGTAACAACATAGTAACCAATATCGATATCTCGATTCAAAGAATCGCCGAAGAAGCAGCCAAGGAAGCATACGATAAGTATGATCCGATCGACGGTGTTTGTGCCATTGTCATCAATCCTTATACCGGTGCGATCTATGCGATGGCTTCGATCCCGAATTACGATTGTAATGATCCGTACGCAATGCCTTACGGAATGGATGAGATGGCATGGGGCGCTTTGAATTCAGGTGACCAAGTTCAGTACGTAATGGCTAATGCTTGGCGCAACAGATGCGTATCCGATACATATGAGCCCGGTTCGACATTCAAGGCTCTTACAACATGCATGGCATTCGAAGAGAATCTTGCGAGAGAAGACGAGTTGTTCAATGATGATCCTATCGCGATCTCATCACAGCATACGATCTCGTGCTGGATCCAGAAGTCAGGCGGTTGGAGCCACGGCATGGAGACTTTGGAGAAGGCTTTCCAGAATTCATGCAACCCTGTTTTCACGCAGCTTGCTGAAAGGATCGGTCTGTCAAAGTACTATTCATACGTGCGAATGCTCGGTTTCTACGATCAGACAGGTATCGATCTTCCTGCGGAGGGAAAAGGCATCTTTCACAAGCAGCCTTCAAAAGTCGATATGGACGTTCTTGCATACGGCGAGTCTTCAACGGTAACTCCTATCCAGCTGATAATGTCATATTGTGCGATCATCAACGGCGGAGATCTTCTTGTTCCGCACATCGTCAAGTACATCACTGACTCTGAAGGCAACATTGTTGATGAGATCGAACCTGAAGTAGTCAGAACGGTATTCTCCGAGAGTACATGCAAGCGCGTAAGAACACTGATGGAGGGCGTTGTATCCGACGGTACGGGTTCGGCAGGTAAGGTTGCAGGTTACTCCGTTGCAGGTAAGACCTCGACTTCAACGATCGATGCCGGAGAGCTTAAGGGCGCACACGTGCTTTCCTTCTCTTGCTATGCCCCTTCTTACGATCCTAAGATCGCGGTTCTTGTCGTAATCAACAAGCCGAAGGACAACTCGGTAGGCTCTTCATCTGCGGCTTCAACGGCAGCGAAGATCGTTGAAGGTACATTGTCCTACATGGGTGTTGAAAGAAGATTCACTGAAGAAGAATACAAAGAACTCCTCAAGGAGTGGTACGTTCAGGAGGTTGAAGGACTTCCTGCATCACAGGCTGCATCCAAGATCTCAGTTAACGGACTTTCCACACTTTACGGAACGATGGATATGACACCTGATACAATTATCGGAAGAACATATCCTGACTTCTATCACACTCTCTATAAGACCGGTGTCGTAGTCCTGTATCCCGAGGGCGTGGCAAAGGAAGAAATGCTTACTACACGTGTTCCGAACATGAGCGGAATGTCAGCGGTTGAGTGTATCGAAGCCTGCCTCGATATGAACCTTAATGTTAAATTTGATGAAGGCAGTGATATCAAGGGTGTTTGCATATCGCAGTCCGTAGCATACGGATCAACGGTCTATGCCGGAGATATCATTCATGTAACTCTCGGAAAGTCGACGGGACTGGTTAATGACCAGCCTGCTCAGCCTACACCGACGGTAGTTCCGGACAGCGGCTCGGAGGACGGTGTTGCAGAAGCATTGCCCCCCGAGAATCATGACGACGAAGATAACTGACGCACAAAGACATCAAGATCCATTAAGTAAAATTCAGCCTTTTTGCCACAACAGGGATTGCGGTTTTTAATATAAAATAATTGGCGGAAAATTGCGCTAAAACGCAAGTTTCATATGAAAGAGAGAGAACGATGGAACTTAGGGCAGTATTGGACGGCATAGAATACAGGCTTATCTCGGGTGACCTTTCCAAAGAGGTTGCTTCAGTTGAGTATGATTCACGTAAGGCAGCTTCCGGTTCATTGTTCATCTGTGTACGGGGTTTTACCGTAGACGGGCATTCCTTTGCGGAGAAAGCCTGCGAACAGGGAGCTTCTGCCCTCGTTGTTGACAGTAACAGAGAGAATTTCCCTGATGATGAGCTTGCCGAGTTGACGGCAAGATACGGCGTCTGCATAGTTGAGACAGAAGATACTCATAAGCACATGGCCGACCTGAGCGAGAATTTCTATTTGCATCCCGAGAGAAAGATCTCTGTATACGGTATCACGGGTACAAAGGGAAAGACGACTACCGCGTTTATGCTCAGAGAGATATTTGAGCGTTGCGGTAAAGATACGGGTCTCATCGGGACGGTATGCAATATCATTGCCGGCGAGAAGATCCATGCCGCACATACCACTCCGGAGTCGAGAGATCTGCTCGGAATGATGGATAAGCTTGAGAGAACGGGCTCTGAGAAGCTCGTCATGGAGGTCTCATCACAGGCACTTAAGCTGGATCGCGTAAGAGGTATCAGATATCGCACGGCGGCTTTTACAAATCTGTACGAAGACCATATCGCTCCCAATGAGCATCCGGATATGGAAGACTATATCTCTTGCAAGCTGAAGATCTTTGATTCTTGTGAGACGGGCATATTGAATGCTGATTGTACTGTAGCGGAAAGAGTTGAGGATTATTGCAGGGACAAGGTCAAGCTTCTTACTTATTCAATCGAAGGTAAGGCTGATTTTGTCGCAAGGAACCTCAGAGCTCGGAGAATGGGACATGTGACCGGTACGGTTTTCGAGCTCGATTCGGAATACTACAAGGGCGACATTTTTGTGGCTCTTCCCGGAAGGTTCAATGTCTATAATGCGCTTTGTGCCATTTGTACCGCGTACATTGAAGCTGTTGATATCGATATCGTGAAAAATGCGCTTGAGAATGTCTCCGTGCCGGGAAGAATGCAGCCTGTGGAGAACGGCTTCGGCGTGAATATCCTGGTTGATTATGCACATAATGCGGCAGCACTTGAGAGTGTCCTCGATACGCTTAAGGAATATACCGAGGGCAGGATCATTACGGTATTCGGATGCGGCGGCAACCGCGCGGTAACGAGAAGATTTGAGATGGGCGAAGTGTCGGGCAGATTGTCCGATCTTACGATAATTACTTCCGATAACCCTCGAAAAGAAGAGCCGGAAGCGATCATCAGGGATATCGTAACCGGAATCTCAAAGACAGACGGAATTTATGAGATCGTTCCCGACAGAAGCGAAGCTATAATGCATGCCGTCAGCATTGCAAAATCCGGAGATACGATCCTCATTGCCGGCAAGGGACATGAGGATTATCAGATCTTTGCGGATAAGACGATACATTTTGATGACTGCGAGCAGGCGGCGATCGCCGTGGCAGCCAGAGAGGATATGAGATGATGTTTACTCTTGAAGAAGTAAAGAAAGCTGTAAAGGGCAAGTTGCTGTCGAAGATCGACGGCTCTGTTTTTGCGACTGCGATCGAGGTCTGCGGTATATCGACAGATACGAGAACGATCAAGCCGGGAGAGCTTTTCTTTGCACTTAAGGGTGAGAATTTTGACGGTAACAAGTTCATTGAGAAGGCTGTTGAACTCGGTGCGTGCGCAGTTGTTACTAATGATGAGAATGCGGTTCCCGAGGGCGCTTTGGCTGTCATAGTGGAGGACGCCGTTCACGCATTATGCCTCCTTGCAAATCACTACAGATTCAAACTCGGATGCAAGGTGATCGCGATCACCGGTTCTGTCGGAAAGACATCTACCAGGACCATGATCACGGATGTCCTTAATACGGGTCTCAGAGTCCATTCGACGGCTGCCAACAACAACAACGAGATCGGTATGGCAAAGACGATCCTCTCGGCTCCGGAAGACAGCGAGGTTATAGTTGTTGAGATGGGCATGAGAGGCATGGGCCAGATCTCTTATCTTACTAAGATTGCAAGACCTGATATTGCGATAATTACCAATATCGGTTATTCGCATATAGGTATTCTCGGAAGCAAAGACGCGATAATGAATGCGAAGATGGAGATCTGCGAAGGTCTTACCGACGGCGGCATCATCGCAGTTAACGCTGATGACAGAAAGCTCTTCGACCATTGCGTTAAGGAGCTTCCGATCAATAATTTTGTTGCAGGTATCGTAGCGGGAGAGTCAGATGCCGCAGACGGTACGCTTCCTTGTCCTTTGACTATATCGGCGACAGGAATCAAAGAGACCGACACGGGAATGACCTTCAATGCGGTTTTGTGGAGAATGGGCGAGAGATCTGAATTCCCTCTTTCTCTTTCCGTCGGCATGTATGGACAGAATGCCGTAAGGAATGCACTTTTCGCGATATTCTGCGCATATATGTGCGGGATTACCGGCAGTGCCTCGAATCAACAGAAGATCGCCGATGCGATTAATAACAGAAGCGCAATCGACGGCAGAGGTGCCATAACCGAGACCTCGAGATATCTCATTATGAACGATGCTTACAACGCAGCTCCGGAATCAATGGATAACGCGTTCCTCAACTTCTCCAAAAAGGCAAAGGGACATCGTAAGGTCCTTGCTTTGGGCGGCATGCTCGAGCTTGGAGATTTTGCTTCCGGACTTCATGAACTGACCGGCAAATCCTGTGCTTCTTATGATTTTGACAGAGTCTTTGTAACAGGTGATAACGCCGATGAGTTTGTAAAAGGCGCACATATGGTTAATATTGGATTAGAGATAATCAGATGCAAGGATGCCGAAGACATCAGAAGACGTCTTGAAGATTATGTCAGAGACGGCGATGCGATCCTTTTTAAGGCTTCGCACAGCTTCGGATTCGAGAAGATCGCCGAGAGCTTTATTGAGAAGGGGAATGCCTGATTGATGCCTGAGAAGAACAGACAATCGATAATACCCGACATGCCGGTAAAGAAGGTTGATAAGAAGCCTGAGTCTGAACCGGAGAATAAGAGCGCGGTAATAACGGATATCGACAGCCTTATCGAACCGCCGTCAAGGCCGGAGAAGGCTGCTGTTAATGCCGCGAAGATCAGCGATGCCGTCAGGACGACAAATATTCCCATGGTCCTCATGATATTCGTTATGTTGGTATTCGGTCTCGTAATCCTCTATTCAGTATCGGGTCCTGATGCGTACGGTCAATTCCAGGACTCATCGTGGTTCCTCACTAGACAGCTGAGATATACGATCGTCGGTGTGATCCTCATGTTCATAGTGGCGTTCATTCCGATCGATTTCTTTAAGCAGAGATGGGTTGGAGCCGCAGCATATATATTCAGTATCGGATTTGCTTTTGCTACGCTCATACTCGGTGTAGGACGTGAGCACGGTGCGAGCCGCTGGATCAACATCGGCCCTGTCCAGTTCCAGAGCTCTGAGTTCATTAAGGTAGCACTTGTCATATTCTTTGCAGGATACCGTTCTTCCATCGCCAAGCTGAGAAGCAGCGGAAAGATCAAGGAACCGGATTCCGACCTGGCCAAGAATCTCAAGAATGCAGCAATCGACTTTATCATACCGGTCTCTTTTTGTATCCTGGTTGACGCAGTCATTCTTCTCCAGCCGCACCTCTCATGCTTCATCATCATTGCGGCCATAGTCTTTATGTGTGCACTTGTCTCAGAGATTCCCCTGAAGTCCTGGCTTACGGGTGCTTTGATACTTGCGGCAGTCGGAGGTGTAGCCGGTGCCGTTGTCATCGCCGTTACGCCTGCAGAGAAGATAGACAGATTCATGAATAACTACGCACACGTTTTTAAGCGTATCGCGATCTTTACTGCAGACGAAGAAGAGACAGAAGAGGAAGGCGGTCTTACCAAGGACGATACACGTCAGGTAGATAATGCCCACAATGCATTGGGCTCAGGCGGGATGTGGGGCGTAGGCCTCGGCAATTCCCGCTCCAAATATAACTATGTATCAGAGGCACAGAATGACTATATCTTCTCGATCTATATCGAGGAGACCGGCTTTGTCGGAGGAGTCATACTGATGTTTATGTATATGTTGATGTTCTTTATGTGCTTGACTGTTTGCTGGCGGGCCAAAGATATCTTCTCCAGAACGGTTGCAACCGGATGTACGACACTCATATTTGTCGAAGTGCTGATGAATCTCTCGGTTGAGCTTCAGATAATGCCTGCTACGGGTGTTACGCTCCCGTTCCTCAGTTGCGGCGGCACAGCGCAGATCAGTCTTCTTATTGCTTACGGACTTATCTTGTCCGTATCCAGAACAGGAACTGTTCGTCAGGAGAAGAAGAAAACGGCGCCGGTTTTCAAAGCCATAAAACCCGGAGCGTAATGATGGAAAAACACTATATGATCACCGGCGGAGGTACGTCGGGCCATATTAATCCTGCTTTGGCTATTGCCGAGCTTTTGAAGGAAGATGCCGAGAAGAACGGTGATATATGTAAGATCATCTTCACCGGCCGAGAGATCGGTCTTGAAGGTGAATTGGTCCCGAAGGCAGGCTATGATTTCAGGAACGTGGAAGCGTTGCCGATGCCCTTTAAGCCTACACCCAAACTTCTGAAGGCGATGGCTGCAAACAAGCGCGGCAGAAAGCAGTGCATGTCGCTTATTGAAGAGTTCAAGCCTGATTGTGTCATAAGCACGGGTGGCTATGTCAGTGCGCCTCTTCTTATGGCGGCTCAGAAATCCAATGTGCCGATCATGATCCACGAAGCCAATGCTTTCCCGGGAAGAGCCAACAAGCTGTTCGCACGAGATTGTGCACTTGTAATGACGGGTTTCCCCGATCAGGAATCCATATTCCCTAAGGCAAAGAAGGTTGTCTACACAGGCAATCCGGTCAGAAGCTACATGTTCGGAAGAGATAAGGAACAATCTCGAAAAGAACTCGGCATAGATCCTGACAGCAAAATGGTATTTGTCATGGGCGGTTCACTCGGTTCCGCCACACTTACGAAGTTTGTTTTCAACATGGCAAAAAATCCTGAATATAAGGATATTCACTTTGTCATCTCCGTCGGTAAGCATAATGCGGTATGGATCGCAGCCGACGTAAAGAGGCTCCCTAACCTCCAGATTTTCGAATACATTGACAGACCGGATCTGTATATGTCTGCGGCTGATTGTGCCATACTCCGTGCAGGTGCCGTAACCTGTGCCGAGATCACGGCAACGGGTGCTTGTGCGATAATGGTTCCTTATCCTTATGCCGCACACGATCATCAGACGTATAACGCTAATTCTCTGGCCAAGGATGGTGCAGGTATCGTTGTCAGCGACGAGGATGTTGCAAACGGAAAACTTGAACCCATTCTCATTGATCTCCTTAACGATGTCGAGCATCAGGAACAGATCAGAAAGGCCAGTTCCGCGCTTGCGATAACCGATACCGGTGAGCGTATTACCCGTGCTATAAAAGAAGCTCTTGGTAATAACCGATAAATTGGTAAAATCAGAGTTATGGATGATAACGAGTTAGACAGATTATTCGGAAACGACAGTGAACCCGAAAGCGGAGCCTTGGACGATGAGAACAAGGGTCTGAAGTTTGTTCCCGAATCTGACGAAGAAGATGAGGCTTCCGGAGGGGAGCCTGATGCGCTGTTTGAGGATGCGGAGGATGATCTGAACGACGAAGCAGCAGAAGAAGATACGGATGTATCAGAAGATGCGGAGCCGGAAGAATCAGACGAAGAGCTTGTCGAGGAGCCTTTTGAGGAGCCGGACGAGAAAGCGGATACGAAGCCGGAGAGGTCTTCAGCTTCCGGCATCAAGAGAAATGCCGATAAGCAGATTCCGGCATCCGGCAGAAAGCCGCCCGTTAAGAGAAAAACATCAGTTACCGTTGATCGGAAGTCCGGAGACGGGAACGGCACTTTCAAACTGACCGGAAGATCCGTTATCGCATTAGTTCTTATAGTCATCGTAATAGTCATGGTGGCCGTTATCGCGTTCCACCCGGCTTTCAGAGTAAGAAACGTGCATATTGAAGGCAATGTTGCTCTATCGGAGCAGGAAGTGCTTGATGAAGCCGGTCTGAAGTATAATGCACACCTTATGAGCGGCGTCAGCGGCAACATCATCGACATATTGTGCCTTGATTACGGAAAGACCGAGAAGCAGATCATGAGCCGTAATCCTTATGTTGAGGATATCAGGATCACCATCAAGCTCCCGTCAACGGTCAATATCAGCATTAGGGAACGCCAGAAGATCTGTTATGTCAGAACACCTGACGGCTATGCAGCTTTGGATAAAGACGGGATCGTGCTGGAATTGTCGTCATTCGATTCGCAGAAGAATGTACGTCCGGTTATCTGCGGACTTAACATAAAGTATGCAGAACTCGGCGAACCCGTTGAGATCACGAATACCAATGACTATAAGAAGGCCATTATCGTATTGGGTGCGATCCTGGCGGCAGATAATGCAAGTGTCGGTGATGATTATTCGATGTTCGCGAATACTTCGGAGGTAAGAATGCTTCCGAGCGGTTATATCTTCCTGACCATCTATTCGCCGAGCGGTCATCCGATCCAGATCAAGCTGAACAGCCTGGAGACGATAAGCGATGACATGGCATGGCTCCTGTATGCTTTCAACGGCGATGCTTTTGACAAAGTAAGCGCCAACGGTGCCCTTGATATGACCAACGATGAGTATATTTTCAAGGAATACTAAAGTAATCACTTGATTTCATACATTTAATGTTAATATAAATGTGAAAGTTTCTTTACAATCAAGCAGTAATACCACTGTTTGTATTGATTGAAATGGTCGTTTAGGTTAGAATTTTGAATGGTTAATAATAACTTCTAATCAAGTATTATTTATAGACGATTGCAATATTTACAGAGTACGGAGGACAAAAGGATGTCTGAGAGCAAGCACAGCTATTCAATGGATGAGTCTAATGTTGCCAGCATTAAGGTAATCGGTGTAGGCGGCGGCGGAAGCAATGCTGTTAACCGTATGGTTGAGAGTGGTGTTCAGGGCGTCACTTTCATCGCAATAAATACAGATAATCAGGCTCTTGCACGTAACAAGGCAGAGATCAAGATACAGATCGGTGAGAAGGTAACAAGAGGTTTGGGTTGCGGTGCTGATCCCAGCGTAGGCGAGAAGTCTGCTGAAGAGTCCAGAGACGAGATCGCAGAAGCTATTGCTAACACAGACATGCTCTTCATCACTGCAGGCATGGGCGGCGGTACCGGTACGGGTGCAGCTCCCGTTGTAGCTCAGATCGCAAGAGACCTCGGAATCCTTACAGTAGCTGTTGTAACAAGTCCTTTCACATTTGAGGGTGCTAAGAGAGCAGCAAATGCAGAGCGAGGAATCAGAGAACTCCAGAAGTCCGTTGACTCCCTCATCATCGTATCCAACGATAAGCTCCTTGATGTTGTTGATGACAATACAAGCTTCGAAGAAGCATTCAACATGGCAGATCAGGTATTGAAGTTCGGTGTAGCCGGAATCTCTGACCTCGTTGCCATCCCCGGACTCATCAACCTCGACCTCGCAGACGTTACCCGTGTTATGAAGGACGCAGGCATCTGCCACATGGGTATCGGTCGTGCTTCAGGCGAAGACAGATCATCTGTTGCTATCAAGCAGGCAATCAATTCACCTCTCCTCGATACAACAATAGACGGAGCTACAGGCGTTATCATTAACTTCACAGGCGGACGCGGAATGCGTCTCTCTGAGATCGATGCAGCTTCATCCATCGTTCGTCAGGCAGCAGCTCCCGATGCAGAGATCATCGTTGGTGCCGTCGTTGATGATTCGCTTGAAGATGAGCTCATGATCACTGTTATCGCTTCAGGCTTTGATAATACGATCAACGCTTCAGCAGGTCACAGAGCAAGCACATCCGTTCTCTCAAGAGAGAACCCTACGATAATCACATCAAGACAGCCTGTTGCTCCTCAGCCGAGAACAGACTATACACCGAGACAGCCCGAGCCTCAGGCTCAGCCCATCCCGGTACAGAGACCTCAGCCCGGCTTCAGATTCGGAGATGATTCAGTTAATCAGCCCACACCTGCACCCGTAGCTCCGGTTCAGCAGCCCGTACAGCCTGCTCAGCCGACACAGGTACAGCAGGCACCTGTACAGCCCGTTCAGCCCATGCCTCAGCAGCAGCCCGCACCGGCTCCCGTAGCTCCGTCTCAGCAGCCCGTACAGATGGGCGGCAGACCGCAGGCAAACGTTGCACCCGCACCTGAAGAGAAGGCTCAGAAATCTGCTAAGCCTTGGTTCATGTTCGGTAAGGACGGACAGTAATTAAGGGGCCTGATCGTGATCTGTCCCAAATGCGGCGAGAACGATGATAAGGTCTTGGATTCAAGACCGACGGATGACGGTTTTGCTGTCAGAAGAAGACGTGTTTGTTTGGTCTGCGGAGCAAGATTCTCAACGATTGAGAAGATCGAAGGCTTGAAGCCCATGGTCGTCAAGAAGGATGGTTCCAAGCAACTGTATGATCCCGATAAGATCTTGAGAAGTCTTGACGTTGCTTGTCAGAAGCGCGGAGTATCTCAACAGGTCAAAGAGAATATCGTCTCTGACATAACGCATCTAGTAGAGGGACGGTTCAATAAAGAGATAACCTCGACAGAGATTGGCGAGTTTATTATGTCGAAGCTGATGGACATAGATCGTGTGTCATATGTCCGCTTCGCTTCGGTTTATAAGAATTTCACAGATCTGGATTCTTATACTGCCGAGATTAATAATTTCGATGTCGGAAGCGTTGCTCCCGGCAATGAATAAGGTTTGCGTAATGCGTAAGCACTAAGCCTGAGTATAGGCGACAGGGGTGATCAAATGGCTTCATATAAGGTTTTGCTCGTAGATGACGATCCGAGCATCATTGAAGTACTTAAACTCTATCTTGAGAAAGAAGGATATCAGGTATCTTCATGCATGCAGGGTGATAAGGCTTTGGCTACATTTGCCAGCTATGCTCCCGACATTGTGATCCTTGATCTCATGCTTCCCGGTATGGACGGTAATGATATTTGCCGCGAGATCAGAAAGACTTCTGACTGTCCCATCATCATGCTTACTGCAAGAACCGACACACTATATAAGATCGTCGGCCTTGAATTGGGTGCAGATGATTATATTCCCAAGCCTTTTGAACCTAAGGAAGTACTTGCGAGAGTTAAGGCTGTTCTGAGACGTACCGATAAGCGCGAGCAGACAACCTCAGTTGCTTCTGAGAGCAGTGAACCCTCTTCTGACATCATTACTTATCCCGGTTTTTCCGTTGATAAGATCCGTTATGTTGTAAGCGTTGACGGCAATGAGATCTATATGCCGCCGAAGGAACTTGAGCTTCTGTTCTTCCTTGCCTCCAATCCCAATCGTGTATTCACGAGAGAGCAGCTCCTGGAGAATGTCTGGGGTTATGATTTCTATGGAGAATCACGTACGGTCGACGTTCACATCAAGCGTATCAGAGAGAAGATTGAGAATCCTGACAGAGAGCAGAATTGGAGCATAAAGACCGTCTGGAGCAAAGGCTACAAATTCGAGACGAGGTAATCAGTAATGGCGCCGAGAACTGACGGTAAGCAGATATCGGCGGGTTTTGCCGTTTTTCTCATATCATTTCTTGTTCTTACGACACTGATCGTATTCTCAGTGCTGTTATTCCTTTCCTATGAGAATATGTACAATATATTCGTTAACGATACTAATTCGGGAACGGATTTTGCTGCAGCGAACATTGCTACCGATATTGCATCTGTTACTTCATATCAACGAATTCCTTTTGAGTATACAAATAACGATGACGGTACCGAGAATTTCAGCAGTTCACGTACGATTGACAGACTCGTAAATTCACAGGCATACCGTTCCAGCGGTTCTGTATATGTAACTGATAAGGATGGCAGGATCTTCAGCCGGAATTCTTTTGTTAAGGATACCTACGATAATCTCCTCACGTCGGATGACGGTCCTTTAACGATAGCTCAGGAAGATGCTCTGAATCTTCTGTCGGAAGCAGAGACTTCAGGCTTTGCCAGAACAGGATCAAATAACACCGGAAGAGTTATCTCCATAAGTTGTGCAAGGATCACGGGTACTGACTATTACTGCATTGTCAGCAACAGTGAGAGTGCAGAGAATACCAAAGCTCAGTACATTAACGTCATCCTGATACCTGCTCTTGTTGCTATGTTCATTGCAATCGTTCTTTATGCAGTCTTTGTTTACTTTAATCTGAAGCCGATAAGAGATATCTCACATGCAATATCAAAGGTTGCCGAAGGTGACTATTCAGTCCGTGTAAGTCCTAAGTATTCAATGCCTAACGACTACACATCACTTTCTGCATCAAATGAGTTTACCGAGATGGGCAGCACGGTCAATAAGATGATCGAATCACTCGAGAATCAGGAACATGACCGTGAGATGTTCATCTCTTCCATTGCTCATGATATCAGAACACCTCTTACTTCGATCAACGGCTTTGTAACGGCCATGCTTGACGGTACCATTCCCGAGGACAAGCAGCCGCATTATCTTGAACTAATCAAGCAGCAGACTGACAGGATCAGGACTCTTGTTACGCAGATGACGGAGGCATCTTCTCTGTCTCACCCCGATCCGGAGATGATGGAAGACTTCAATGTTAATGACATGATCATTGATATCATCGATAACCTTGAAGCACAGCTAACCGACAAGCAGATCAGGGTGATCAAGTCTCTTGATCCTACTCCGGGTGTAAAGGCATACGGTGAAGCGCAGCAGCTCTGCAGAGTAATAATCAACATCATCACTAATGCGATCAAGTTCACACCGACGAACGGAAGCATCAAGGTATCGACAGAGGCGGATCCGAAGAACAGGAAGATCGTCATCTCCGTCGAAGATTCCGGTGCCGGTGTAGAAGAATCTAAGAGACAGAGGATCTTCGAGAGTTTTTATCAGGCTGATCCTTCTCGAAAATCAGAAGGCTTCGGTCTCGGTCTCTATATTTGCAAGCAGATCCTTGCAGGTCACGATCAGACGATCATCTGCGATGAGAGCAGAGAGCTGGGCGGCGCAAAATTCGTATTCTCATTCCCTTATCCGCCTGAGAGACAGGAGCATTGATTTTGTCTTCAAAAGATACAAAAGCAAAGGCTTTGGCCCGTCAGGTCTACGATGTTCTGGAAAGAGAATTTCCGGACAGTTGTTGCTCGCTTGATTACGATTGTCCCTATAAGTTGGCAATAAGAGGGATTTTGTCCGCACAATGCACGGACAAAAGGGTTAATATTACTGCAGAAGAACTTTTCGCGAAGTTTCCTGATATTGAATCATTGGCAGAGCAAAGCCCTGAAGCGATCGCGGAGATAATCAGACCGTGCGGCCTTACGGCTTCCAAGACAAAGTCGGTGCTTGCATTTGCAAGGAACATGACAGAGAAGTGGGGCGGCGTTGTTCCGAATGATACTGAGCTCCTGATGGAGGTGCCCGGCATAGGAAGAAAGATCGCGAACCTTATCGTAGGTGAAGTCTACGGAACGCCTGCAGTCGTCGTAGATACGCATTGCAAACGCGTCATGAAGAGGATCGGCATCACGGAGAGTTCTGATCCTGCGAAGGTTGAGAAGGACATAATGAACGTGTTTGAAGAAGACAGATGGATAAAGACGGGTCATCTTGCAGTTGATCTCGGAAGGAAGTATTGCACGGCCGCATCGCCCAAATGTGATGAGTGCCCGCTTGCGTCTTTCTGCAGAAAGAGGATATGAGTTCTATGGCTGCGATCCATCTTTCCAATCCCGTTACTGATCTTTACGGTGTAGGTCCTGCCGCCGAGGAACGGCTCGCCAAGCTGGATATCTACACCATCTATGATCTGATCGCTTTTATTCCCTGGCGTTATGACGACTGGTCTTCTGTCGGAACGATCGGCTCCTTTGACATGAATGACCGTTTTGATGACAACACGGGATACGACCTGTCTTTCAGAGGCAGGATATCCACCAATCCTTCTGTTAATGTCACGAGTCGAAAGAGACCGCTCAGCTTTTTCGTTACTGACGGAACCGGAAGGATCAAGCTTACGTTCTTTAATTCGCCTTATCTGGCCGGCAAGTTCGCTCTGGGCGATGAGTGCTTCATTCACGGAACGGTTACCATGTTCAACGGTCAGATGCAGATGGTGAATCCTTATATCGAGAAGGCCGAGAAGATCGAAGATAATGCGCTCGTAAGGCCTGTATATCATCTGACGAACGGAATTACTTCAAACAATATCTCCAAGTGGGTGAAGACTGCACTCAAGCTTTGCGGTGATGAACTGTTATCCTGCATTCCAAGATCGATCGCAGAACAGAAGGGATATGTCTCTCCGCGCGAAGCGTATGAGATGGCACATTTTCCCGCATCTCTCGAAGAAGCACGCAAGGCGCGTGAGCAGCTTGCATATGAAGAGTTGATCCTTTTGGGAATCGGCATGAAGTTGTACAGTACCGGTCACGGAGTGAAGGAGATTGCCGAGCAGGTCATTCCTTCAGGTCCTGACGGCATAGATAAAGAATCCAGGCAGAAGTGGGCTGTCATAAAGAATAATCTCGGTTTTGAACTTACGCCGGATCAGTCTGAGGCTTTCCGTGACGTGCAGAAAGATCTCATGAGCACTACGCCGATGAACAGACTCATCCAGGGTGATGTCGGTTCGGGTAAGACTATTGTAGCGGCCCTCTCGATGCTTATCACCGCACTTATGGGTAAGCAGGCGGTTCTTCTCGTTCCGACGTCCGTGCTTGCAACGCAGCACTATAAGACCATATCGGGACTGCTAGAGAACAGCGGCATGGAACCTGTGCTCTTGCTCGGTAAGACAAAGCCTGCGGAGAAGCAGGCGATAAAAGAGAAGATAGCCGACGGAAGTGCAAGAGTAATAATCGGTACTCATGCGCTTTTGACGGAGGGGATAACTTTCAAGGATCTGGCACTCGTGATCGCCGATGAGCAGCACCGCTTCGGTGTTAAGCAGAGAGAGAAGCTCCTGTTAAAAGACCAGTCTGAAGACGGTACGGTCAAGAGCGTTCACAACCTCATCATGACTGCCACACCGATCCCGAGAACTCTCGCAATGGTCATCTACGGTGACATGGCCACATCGGTCATTAAGCAAAAGCCGAAGGGACGTCAGGAGATCACGACATGGTTTGTTAACTCCAAGAAGAGTAAAGCCATCGAAGAGATGATGAGCGTTAAGCTTGCCGCAGGTGAGCAGGTATACATCGTTTGTGCAAAGATCGATAAGGATGAAGCAGAGTCCGGTGTCGATGACATGATAGGTGAGCCGCTGGAAGGAGACGATACCGTAACCAACGTTCATGAGATGAAGAAGATCGTTGATTCGATGAGTAATCTGTCTCAGTATTCGAGTGCCGTCCTTTACGGTTCAATGAAAGAGAAAGATAAGCTCGAGACGATGGAAAGATTCATCTCGGGTGAGATCAGGATACTTATCTCCACGACCGTCATTGAGGTTGGTGTCGATAATCCGAATGCCAATGTGATGATCGTCATGGATGCTGACAGATTCGGTCTGTCGACTCTTCACCAGCTCAGAGGAAGGATCGGCAGAGGCGACAAGAAGTCGTTCTGTCTTCTCGTATCCGAATCCAAGTCTGAACTTGCGCTTTCCAGAATGAAGATGATGTGTGAGTCTTCGGATGGTTTTGAACTGGCGGAGAAGGATCTTGAATTAAGAGGTCCGGGTGATTTCTACGGAACAAGACAACACGGTATTCCGACATTAAGAGCAGCGAATCTCTATACTGACATGAAGATCGCCTCTGAAGCAACGGAATCGGTCAACAAGATAATTGAAGAAGGCGGAGAAGAAGCAGAACGTTTGAATACTGCCATCAGGAAAATGTTCGAATTAAGATTCGCCAGAAAGATGGAGCAGATCTGATGCCTAGAGTAGTTACGGGAAGATTCAGAGGCGCGATACTACAGGCGCCCGAAGGTGATAAGACGAGACCTACGACCGATAAGGTCAAGGAAGCATTGTTCTCGATAATCCAGTGTGATGTGCCGGATGCGGAATTTCTCGATCTGTATGCGGGCTCCGGTCAGATCGGTATCGAAGCATTGAGCCGCGGTGCAAAAAGAGTAACGCTCGTGGAGAAGAGCGGAGCTGCCGCAGGCATCATTACCAAGAATATCTCGAAAATAAGACTTGATGATCCGTCTGAACTGAGATTCTGCAAGTCCGGTGTCAGCCAGGCTCTTGAGCGTTTCGGTCAGGCCGGAGAGAAGTTCGACATAGTTTTCATGGATCCGCCTTACAAGGATGCACCAATGAGGCTTGAAGAGGAGACCAAGCTCATCCGCGAATATGGTCTGCTGGCGGAAGGCGGAATGATTATCTTGGAACATGACAGAGACTTTGAGCCGCCTGAAGAACTTAACGGCTTCAAGCGTGTTCGTTCTTGTAGTTATGGCATTACAGTGATAACATTTTTTAGAGACTTTATTGTCGGAGGATGACGGTTTGAACGTAATGCTCTTTCCGGGTTCATTTGACCCGTTTACAAGAGGACACAGAGACATAGCCAGAAGAGCTTCCAAGCTCTGTGACAAGCTTGTCATCGCTGTTCTGGAGAATCCTTCCAAGCAGCCAACTTTTACTCCGGAAGAGAGAGTTGAGCTTATTAAGCTCTCTCTGATAAATGAAGATCTGAACAATGTGGAAGTAATGTCCTGGAGCGGACTTCTTGTTGACCTCTACAAGCAGCTCGGTTGCTGTGCTTCAGTCAGAGGATTAAGATCGGAGACGGATTTCAGATATGAATCCGAGATGGCACTTGCCAACCGTCTGCTCCTTCCGGGATACGATGTAGTCCTTCTGCCTTGCAGAGATGATCTGTCGCTTATCAGTTCTTCTATGGTAAAGGAAGTCGGTTTATACGGCGGAGATATCTCGAAGATGATCCCTGCCGAGATAATAGATATTGTTAAGGAAAAATTTTCGAAAGGAAGGACTCAATAAATGGAGAACAGCAATTTCAATCAGGGCGGACAGCGTTATGACGCTATCAAGCATATCGACTATCTTATCGATATGGTAAAGGATGCTTCAAGCGTACCTTTCTCGGATAAGTGCTCTATCGAGAGGACAGAGACGATCAATTCCCTTCAGATCCTTAAGAATAATCTTCCTGCTTCCGTAGCTCAGTCCAACGACATTGTTGCAAGAGCTCAGGACATTATCAGTACGGCAAGAGAGAAGAATAAGAAGATCATCGACGACGCTAACCGTATGTATGCGATGAAGGTTAACGATCACGAGATCACAAGAGGTGCCAGAGAAGAAGCTGCCCAGATCATTGCGAATGCTGAGGCTCAGGCAGAAGAACTCAGAAGAAACGCTCATATCTACGTTAAGTCTCTCCTTGAGAACGTTAACGATACTCTTTCTGAGAATATGGCTAAGATCCAGACAAACCTTACGGAGATCAACAGCACGCTTAACGAAGCTGAGTAAGATCTGATCTGTTAATTACAAACTGAGGCTGTCTCACGGTATGATCCCGGAGACAGCCTTTTTTGTTGCTCGTGTAGTTTAACCGCTTTCCGAGCACTTCAAAGTACAGATCGCAAACTGACTTCTGTGTCTGTTCTTATCTGCAGGATGATGTAGTATCATTAGTAAAGAATGATCACTTACGATCTGTTCATGGGAGGTTTGCTTAGCATGATCCTTGGAATTGAGATAGAGAACTTCGACGTATTTGATAAGGATAGAGCGGGAATCCTCATAGATGATTTCCTTGCAGATAGAGAAAACGGAGCGTCACGCAATCAGCTGCGCGGTCTGAATGCGCTTATCGGACGCAACAGTACCGGTAAGACTTCTTTTATGGGATGTCTGGCATTCCTTAAGGATACGGTCAGCGTCGGTTGTGCAGAGGCTTCGATCATATACGGAAGACCGGGCTTTGCGAATATGACTCCCGATGTGTCACAGCCTTCCGTATTCAGAGTTTTCTTTAAGCTTGAAGATCTCAAGACGGGGAAAGCGAAGTTCATTCAGTATGAACTGGCCATCGTTACCAGCAAGTATAAGAGCCCCGTTATCGACAGCGAGAAGATCATTGTTCTGACGGACGGCGACGGAGACGGAAAGAGAGAACCTTTTACGATCCTTGATACCAAGCACGGAAAAGGAACGATAGCAGATCCTCTCGGCAGCATTGCACGGGAAGGGTCAGTAAGTGAGATAAGCATCGAAGACGAGCATCTGACCATTCTGAGCCTTTACGGAAAGATAACCGGATACAGAGATTTTGTATTGCTTCATAAAGAGATAAACAACTGGTTCTTCTGCAGCTTTTCTTCAGAAGAGCAGAGTACATATTTCTACGACGGCGGTGCACCGGGCGGACATAAGCATCTTAACAGCACCGGTTCTAATGTCGGTAATGTTCTTGAGTATATCAAGATGAACGGCGAGGAGGAGTATGAGCGGATCGTAACGGAGATCAAAGATAAGATCCCTTCGATGAAGCGCAACAAGAATCTTCCGCTGGCTCTTAAGGAGAGTCCGAATAAGCTCTTCTTATATCTGCTCCTGCTTCGCGATTCGAATCCCCGTTCAACGATCTTCATCGAGACGCCGGATAAGGATCTCTATCACGACATGGTCGATGTATTAAGTGATGAGATGCGCGAGTATACAATCAACAATCACTATTGTCAGATCATCTTCACGACGCACAATCCGTACATTATCGAGACGATGTCTCCTAAGGAGATATGGATATTCGAGAGAACCTTCGAGACGAATGAGGGCGATGTCATCATACGCTGTGCAGGCGAGGATCCGCTCGTTAACGAACTGTTCAAGCAGGGCGTCGGAATGGGCGCGATCTGGTACGGCGGACATCTGGATGAGCAATCGGATGAGAATGATTAAAGAAGGCCGGTACCATGATCATCGAGATACTGACAGAAGATAAATCAGGAGCCGTAATCGTAGAAAGGCTTGTTGAGCGCATAGTCGCGAACGAGGGAATGGAAGCGGAGATCAACGTCCATCCTCACAGAGGCTGCGGCAGTTTTCCGAAGGATATGCTCGCCAAGCCTCCGAAGTTCTCGAGCGCACTTCTGGATCTTCTTCCTTCTGAACTCCGTGCCTATAACAAAGTCTATGCCGGCAAGGATCTGATCCTTGTGATCGCGATGGATTCCGACGATAAGGATCCGCAGTCATTAAGACAGGATATCTACGCGTGTGCAGCGCGCTTTGCGCCTGATATAAGAAGTGTTGTCGGATTGAGCACCGAAGAGATCGAAGCGTGGCTTCTCGGCGACAAGAAAGCCGTCATGCAGGCTTATCCGGATTGCAGGGAAGATGTCATCGATTCATATGTTCCGGATTCGGTATGCGGAACTTGGGAAGTTCTCTGCAGAGCGGTAAGTGAGAATGCCGAAGAACTGATCGATATCGGATATCCCGCCATAGGACATTACAAGTCTATGTGGGCCGAGACAATCTCCAATTATCTTAAGCCGCAGAACAACATCTCACCGAGCTTCAAGACATTTAGGATGGCGCTTGTCACGGCACTCAAGAATCCGGCTCCGATCTACCGCAAGCGTGAGTTCTGATGGCCAGACATATCTACGTTCATAATCCTTTTTGTGCTCGAAAATGTCCCTACTGCGATTTCTATTCCGTTGTAGGAAGTCCGTGCATTGAAGAGTTCTATAAAGCTGCCGTAAGAGAGACCGAACTGATCGCAGCAGCGATCGACGAAGCAGCGGGAACAAATCCCGATACGGATCCGGACGGCAAGGATACGATATACTTCGGAGGCGGTACACCGTCTCTTCCTGACAGCAGGCTTATCACGATGCTTCTAGGTTCAGTGAGAAAGAATCTGAACATATCCTCCGACAGTGAGATCACCATTGAAGTGAATCCTTCTTCGGTTACTTCAGAGAAACTTCAGGATTATCTTGAAGCAGGCTTCAACCGTATCTCGATCGGAGTGCAGTCGCTCGATGACGGTGTCCTTAAGACACTCGGAAGGCTGCACGATTCAAAAGGTGCTGAGGAAGCTATCCGGCTTATCAGTGAAGCCGGCTTCACTAACATCTCTGCTGACCTGATAACCGGCGTGCCGGGTGAGACTTTGGACGGAATAAAGAAAGACATCGATACATTCCGTGAACTTGGAGTAAAGCATATAAGCACATATTCTCTGAGCGTGGAAGAGGGGACACCTTTCTTTGAACGATACGGCAACAACATTGAAGATATTATCCCGCAGGAGAAAGAGCGTGAGATGTATCACGGAACACGTGAGCATCTTGAGAGCTTAGGATATGAGACTTATGAGATATCCAACAGCAGTCTTCCGGGATATAAGAGCATTCACAATTTGAGTTACTGGAACTCCTGTGAGTATCTGGCAATAGGTGCAGGTGCGCACGGCTTTATAGGCGATCTGAGATACGGTCACGCTGACGATGTGAATTTATATGTCCGGGAGATGCAAACGCTTACAGCGCAAGATTACGGGCGATTCCTGAAGGGATCGAAGCAGGATCTTATGTCGCTTTATGTTGAAGAGGTCCTCTCGGAGGAAGACAAGATGCGTGAAGTGCCTTTCCTGAGGCTGAGAACTTCGGAGGGAATTCTTCTCGATGAGTTCCGTAAGAGGTTCGGTGTCGAGTTCGAGGATGTTTTCGAGCAGGCCGTAAAGACAAACATCTCAAAAGGATTATTGGAGCGCAAAGAAAGAACGCTCCGGTTAACGCGGAGCGGTCTTGATCTTGCTAATGTTGTAATGGAGGACTTCCTCTGATCAGCCCTGAGCCTTCTGTGCTTCTCTGAATTTTGCTTCGTCGGCTTTCCTGATGGCGGTACGCATGATCTTACCGCTGGAAGTCTTGGGGAGCTCTTCAACGAATTCGATAACTCTGGGGTACTTGTAAGGTGCCGTTGCCTGCTTAACATGATTCTGAAGCTCCTTGATAAGCTCGGGAGATTCCTTGCCTGCATAAGCTTTTGTAAGAACAACAGTTGCCTTAACTACCTGACCTCTCATTGCATCCGGAACGGCAGTAACTGCGCACTCGAGGATGGCAGGGTGTGTCATGAGGGCACTCTCAACTTCAAAAGGTCCGATACGATAACCGGAACACTTGATAACGTCGTCGTTTCGTCCTACGAACCAGATGTAGCCGTCCGGATCTCTCCAAGCGGTATCACCTGTGCTGTAATCCGCGCCGGGCCACTGATCAGCCATGGCTTCGGGATTCATGTAGTACTCACGGAAAAGACCCGTGGGACGTGAAGATGCATTCTTGATAACGATATTACCGACGATACCGTCTTCTACCGGAACGCCCTGATCGTCAAGCAACTGAAGATCGTAAAGGGGAGTGGGCATTCCCGTTGAACCCGGCTTAACGTCGATCCAGGGGAAGTTGGCAAAGAGAACGCTTCCCTCTGTCTGACCGAAGCCTTCACGGATCTCAAGTCCTGTAGCTTCCTTCCACTTGTAGAATACCTCAGGGTTCAGAGGCTCGCCTGCCATTGAGCAATGCTTGATGGAAGAGAAGTCATACTTCGTAAGATCTTCCTGAATAAGATATCTGTAGATGGTGGAAGGTCCGCAGAAAGAATTGAGCTTGAGCTTCTCCATGATCTCGAGCATTCTTGCCGCCTTGAACTTCTGTGTGTCGTAAGTAACGTTAACCGCACCGGAGATCCACTGTCCGTAGATCTTGCCCCATGCAAACTTTGCCCAGCCGGAATCAGCCTGTGTGAGGTGTCTGCAACCGTCGTAAACCTGCTGCCAGTACTTAGCCGTAACGATGTGGCCCAAAGGAAGGAGATAATCGTGAAGGATCATCTTAGGCTCGCCCGTTGTGCCGGAAGAGAAATAGATGATCATGGGATCTTCATTGTGTGTTGCATCTTCACCCGTTGGGCGCTCGAAAACCGGAGAGGCATTATCAATATCATCAGTAAGTGATCTCCAGCCTTCAGGTGCCTGACCGATGACGCTGCAATACTTAACTGTCTTGCAGTCGGGAAGAGCAGTATTTACATGATCGATGATGAGCTCATCGTCAGCGCAAACGATCATCTTAACGTTTGCTGCGTTACAACGGTATACGATATCGTGGCAGAGAAGCTGGAATGTTGCCGGGATAACTACAGCACCGAGTTTATGAAGACCAACCATCGTGAACCATACTTCAGGACGCTGACGGAGCATCATTAGGACTCTGTCGCCCTTCTTGATGCCAAGGTCCTTGCACATATTTGCAACACGGTTGCTCTTCTCGCTTATGTCCTTGAAAGTGAAGTGCTTCTCGTTGCCGTCATCATCGCACCAGATAAGTGCTTCCTTCTCGGGATCTTCCTTCGCATATACATCTACGACATCGAAGCCGAAGTTAAAGTTCTCCGGAACGATGATCTTGAAATTCTCTTTAAAGTCCTCGTAACTGTCAAATTCAATTCTGTTAACAAATCTATTAAGTAAGTCCATAGTTGTACTCTTTCCTTTTCTACTTCAAAATTCTTAAGCCGTAAGTTCGGGGTAGAACTGCTAAATCACTCGTTGATTATTGTGAGGAACTTAGCAGTCTCCGTCACGGCGCGCTGTCCGTGAGGCTTCTCAGGATTGAAGTAAATGGAGTCGCCTGCTTCTAATGTGAATTCTCTGTCTCCCACGACTACCTTGATGGCGCCCTCGATGACATAGTTGAACTCCTGGCCGCCGTGGCGGACGAGCTCAGCCGTCTCAGACTTGGACAGCGTAACGATCATGGGGTCCATCTGTCTGTGCTTATAGTTGAAAGCAAGTGCACTGAATGAATAACCGGGATAACGCTCAACTTTGACTCCGTTGCCGCCTCTGACGACAGTGTAGTCATCCATTCTCGGAACGTCGCCCGTCATCAGGACCGTAGGGTCAACCTTGAAGATCGCAGCCACCTTATAAAGAAGACTGATCGGGATCTCCTTCTCGCCGTTCTCATATGCTAAATACTCTTCCACGCTGACACCGACGCCTGATGCCACCTCATCTGCTGAAAGATCGAGGATGTCTCTGAGCTCTCTGATTCTGTCGGATATCTGCTTAATGTATTCGTTCATATCGGCCTCCTGATGTGTTTTTCACATGTTGCGATTGATTATTTTACTACAGTATCTGCGCGCGTGCGAGTGTTTATATTATTATATAAGCGATTTTCGAGCTGCAGTGCTATCGAAAACGCCAAAGAAAGCGTAAGTTTCGGCAGGCTTTCTATGGCGAAATCTCGAAAACAGTGCTTTTGCGCCGGAATGCCTTTCCCGGTTCTTGTTGACTATAACGGAGCTTAACTGTAAAATCATTCGCATTGAGGGAGTAGCAAACGTTTTTTACGTTGTCTAAGTCAACATACTGGTCATAATGACCTGGCTTATTCTTACATGTGAGACTCAAGGCGATTATTGGTGCCTTGGGTTTTTATTTTGCCCGCGGCACGGATGGAGGAACAAATGATTCAATTTATGCTGAATTCCATACTTCTGGGCTTGGGTCTTGCGATGGATGCTCTATCAGTTTCTGTTGCTAACGGCATCGTGGAGCCTGACATGAAGAAGGGCAGAATGACAGCCATGGCCGGAACATATGCTTTCGCGCAGTTTCTGATGCCTATGATCGGCTGGGTACTTGTTACGACTATTGCAGGTTTTTTTACTGCATTTAAGAAACTCATTCCGTGGATAGCCTTAGTCCTGCTTCTCTTTATCGGCGGTAAGATGATCGTCGAAGGTATACGCGACAAGATGAACAAGGACAAAAAGAGTGACGAAGATCCGAAGTCGGAAGTGAAGGCGATTACATGGAGATCCATTATCGTTCAGGCAATTGCAACTTCGATCGATGCCCTTTCCGTCGGTTTTACGATCGCGGATTATTCAGCTCTCCGCGCTTTTGCCTCATCTTTGATAATTGGAGCGGTCACTATTGTGATATGCTTAATCGGGTTGATCTTCGGAAAGATGATCGGTTCCAAACTTATGAGTACCGCCACGATAATCGGCGGCGTGATACTGGTCGTTATCGGTATCGAGATATTTGTTAAAGGCGTTTTCGGCCTTTGATCAGGAGGGATATATTATGGCAAAAGCAGCAGTTTTTATTGCAGACGGAAGTGAAGAAGTCGAGGCGATCACACCTGTCGATCTTTTAAGAAGGGCGAAGGTTGACGTTGATGTTGTATCCATCATGCCCGATCTTGAGATAACTGCATCAAGAGACGTGAAGATAAAGGCTGACAAGAAGATCGACGATATCAACTTTGATGATTACGATCTTCTCATTCTTCCCGGCGGTGTAAGAGGAACCAATAACCTCAATGCCTGTGAGGAACTTAAGAAGAATCTTGTTAAGTTCAATGATCAGGGAAAGGGTATCGCAGCCATCTGCGCAGCTCCGACGGTATTTGCCGGATTGGGACTCCTTAACGGAAAGACTTCCACTTGCAATCCCGGTTTCTGGGATGAGCTCTGTGCAGGCGGTGCCAATCTTATCAAGGATTCCAAAGTAGTCGTTTGCGGCAACATAATAACCAGTCAGGCAATGGGCACATCCGTTGACTTCGGACTTGCACTTGTCGGATATCTCTGCGGTGAAGAAGAGAAGGAAGCATTAAGAGCAAATATCAGATTCGGAGAAATTTAACATAGTTATATTGTAGTCGGTTGAATAATCGGGACGAATCATTTACAATAATGCGAGCTTGGAGACGTATCGAAGTGGTCATAACGGGGCGCACTCGAAATGCGTTTGTCGGGTAACCGGCACGAGAGTTCGAATCTCTCCGTCTCCGCCACAAATGCCTGTAAACACTGCGTTTGCGGGCATTTTTAATTTGGGGAAATTGCCGTTCTAAGTGATGTTTTCTCCGTAATAAAACGAGGCGAACAAGTCTCGTTTTATTTGGAATTCCTCGAAACCCTTGTGTTTATTGGCTTTCCAAGATCACGGCGATGCTTACGCCTATTTCTTACAGGGACATTAAACGGACAGAATATTGTTTTCCCTAGCTGATTATTTTACGGCTGATCATTTTATGTGTGGAAATTAGTTTGTCTTGAAAACAGTTCACTACAGAATAAACAAAAGCCTCAATGATATATGTATCAATCACTATGTCATAAGTTCTTGTAATCGGGACGTTTCCATACTAAAATAACCTTCATTGTCAGAAAACTGACTAATATTTAGGATTCTTTGGAGGGGGCTATGGAATTCTCAAGTAAGAAAAAGTTAAAGTTTTTGTGCATTGCACTTGTTGCTTCATTTGTTGTCGGAGCTATGCCCTGGCAGGAGTTAAGTGCTGATGAGCGAACACACGGAGACTATAAAGCATATCCGTTTGAGGTAACTTACGAGCAGAATTCTACTTGGGGTAACAGTACACAAGGCCAGTATACGATCACAAATGTATCTGAGTATGAAGTTTCCTCTTGGTCTTTGGAGATCGATTACAGTGGGGATGTAAGGATTTCCAATATATGGAATGCGTCAGATGTTACTGACTATGAAGCAGATGAGAACATTATCGTTACCTCAGATTCTGCAATCGCAGCAGGTTCTACTTATACCTTCGGTCTCATAGCTGATGGTTCTGACGGTGCACCTGTAGCACCTTCTGATGTTAGAGTTATTCAGTTTGAATCTGATGAACCGGAAGCAACTCCCACACCTGAGCCTACAGAACCTTCAGCTGATGTTACTCCTGCCGAAGAACCGACAGAGACAGCAGATGTAACCTCAACTCCTGAACCGACACAGGTTCCGGCAGAAGAGGATGAAGAAACAGTAATATTTCCTTATGCGATTTTTGCCGCAAGTACTACAGAAGATTTTGTCTTCCAAGGTTGGAAATCAAACATTATCGGTGATATCTATTCCGGAAGAAACTTTTCATATCAGGGTTCCGAACTTCACATGGAGGGTTATGCCAGAACAGTAGGAAATGTTCAACCTGCAGGCTGGATAACTGATATGACAGGAGCAGAAGAAGGTGTAGCACCTCTTACTATTCCTGATTGGAAAGAAGCTATCCTTGCAAAGAAGGATAGCATGCCTGCTATTGATGAAAAGGTCCTTATCTCCCAGGATAAGATCATTGCCAACGGATATTACTATACAGACGGAAATCTTACTATCAGCGGAACAGATTTCACAGGCGATGCTGTAATAGTAGCTAAAGGAAATATTACATATAATGTTGATTCATTAAATGCTGATGAAGAGATTACCGGAAGGATCCTTTTGTATTCTGAAGAGGGTAATATCACTTTAAATGGTTCGAAAATCGGAATAAACGGAGTGCTTTATGCCCCCAAGGGAAGAGTATCCATAAATGCATACGATGCCACGATAAACGGAAGGATCGTTGCCGATAAGTTCAGTTACAATGGTTCAATCCTCAATGTAACGGCAGAAGCATCTGATCTTGAGCTTGTATCAGAGCTTCCTAAAGTATCGGTTACGGCATCTGATAGTGAAGTGTATATAGATGAATATGCATACTATACGATCAGTATACCTAAAGATAATGTATTCGATATTCGCTACAGACTTAACAAGAATGAAGTAACGATAGAGATACCTGAAGACGAAGATGAGCCGATCATCTATGTGCTTGATACCGGTATAGCAGGTCAATACACTTTAGAAGCATATGTATCACTTGCTTATGGTGAGTTTGTATTGGACGGCGCAACGATCAGTGTTGTAGCTGAGCCTACTTCAACGCCAACCTCTACCCCTACAAGCACGCCTACGTCAACACCGACGTCGACGCCTACAAGCACGCCTACGTCAACACCGACGTCGACACCTACAAGCACGCCTACTTCATCTCCGACGTCGACGCCTACAAGCACGCCTACTTCAACTCCGACATCGACGCCTACAAGCACACCTACGGCAACACCGACATCGACGCCTACAAGTACGCCTACTTCAACACCGACGTCGACACCTACAAGTACACCTACGGCAACACCGACGTCGACACCTACAAGTACTCCTACGGCAACTCCTGTGCCATTCAAGGATAAGTATGCACTTTACTCTCAGGGTGACCCGACATATAAGTATGCAGAGTATTTTGATACAACTATGTGGAAAAAGAAGGAATGCGCTGCTGTAGAAAAGACATACATCGGTGCCAGAAGCCACATCTTTTACGATACCGGTATTGTAAATTCTTTGTTCTACAGGGAGTTTTCTCCTGATTACTCATTTAATTTGCGGTTTACATACAGTAATCCGTATTGTTTAGGAAACGCAAATGTCTTTAGGATAATGAATAGCCTTGGTAACAGTCTTGATATTCAGATTGATACAAGCAGCAATAGTAACCACAAATGGCGTGATCCGTATGGACAGGGCGAATGGCAGAGTGGTACGGAACCATATAATTCCATGATCAGTATCACTCTTAACAACAATGGCTATGTCGACTATTCATTAGCTGAGTATCTTCCGTTTAGAGAAAAGGGAACAGTACATGAGATATGGCTTGAATACGACGGAGAGGCAGAGGTTCTGTTTGTCTATGTTGCAACTTATGATGAGAATAACAATGTAGTAAAGCCTGAGAAGCCGACATTAATATTGAATATCAGTTTGGCGGAGCTGTTTCAGAACGACCATAAAATGCAGATCGAAGTTGATACTGAGATGGGTGCGCACTCAGTAAAGACAGGAATCTATTTTTACGGTGTAGAAATAGATCCATATCCGGACATTCATTCAAAGCATAGCAGTGATGTTGAATTATTCGGAACATTTGATAACACACGCCACGAAGTGGGCGATGAGATCAGAGTTATCGGCAGAGTAAATCCTGATATTGATGTTGAATCGTCAGAGATAAAGATAACTGATGAAGCAGGCAATACGGTTTTTGAGACTTCTGTTGACATATCAGATGAATACGATGAGATAGCGTTATTAGACACAACGGGGTGGACACCCGGAAGCCACATAATAGAAGTATCGGTAATTGATACTGACGGCAAAGAGTATTCAAAAGAGGCCGTTTTGCAGCTGGAACCTGAGAAGATACGTCTTGTACTTGATAAGGCTGTGAGCGAAGACGTCATGATAACCGTATATGGTACAGTTGATTTCCGAGAAGAAGGTATATATGAACTGAGTTACTATGATGTAACAAACAAAAAGTGGATTCCTTTTGTTACTGACGGAACAGAAGTAGTAGATGGAATACTCGGAAGTTTAGATGCGAGTGGATACCAGTACGCAAATATCTTTGTGGAGGTTGTAGCCGTAACAGGAGATGGTTTCACCAGGAGTATTAACAAAGAGTTTGAGATTGAGATCCCGACTTTAACGCCTACGGCAACTCCGACGGATACTCCTACTCCGATTCCTGTCGGAGATTACACTGACGAAGAACTGTTCGTTGATATCGACGACAGTCAGAACGGTGAAGAGATAACTTACATCACTGATATTACCGGTTCTGTCAAAGGAACGCTTCTCAAGAACTATACATTTGAAGTATTCCCCGTAAATTCTGATGAAGCAGTATATACATATACCAATACTGATGCAGTAGAAGAAGGAGTAGTAGGTAAGTTGGATCCTACGCTCCTCATGAACGGCTATTACAAGATAGTCCTAACGGGTTATGCCGAAGACGGATTCCTAATGGATGAGATTGTCGTGCTTGTAACAGGTCAGGCAAAGATCGGTAACTTCAGTATATCTTTCTGTGATCTGACGCTGCCGGTAGCCGGTCTCCCTGTGGATGTGTATAGAACATACGACAGCAGACAGAGAACGCAGTTAGGTGATTTCGGATACGGCTGGACAATGACTGTAGGCGGTCCCAAGATCTCTGTCAGCGGTAACCTTACAGAAGGCTGGACTCAGGAAGTAACAGGTAAGGGTATAGCCGGTACGAATACGTATGCCTGGAAAGAGATCTATACACACGAGATATATGTTGACTGGGGTAACGGACATACAGAGACATTCAGTCTGAAGCTCTCACCTGAAACACAGCAGATTGTGGCAATTACGCACGGCATCAGTGCAAGCTTTGTAAGCAAAGACGGAAATTCAACACTTACTTGCCTTAACTGCACTTGTGATGAGCTTGAATTCAACATGGTTGACGGAAAGTTATATGACTCCGGATTTGAGGAATTCAACCCGACGACATTCTTGCTCACGACTGCTGACGGAATTAAGTACTACTTCACAATGGATGAAGGTATCTACAAGATCGAAGATACTTACGGAAGAACTATAACCATCACTGATGACGGCATAGTTTATTCCGAAGGCGGAACGATCTCTTTCATTAGGGACGAAGAAGGCAAGATCACATCCATATCTGACGGCATCAGTACAGTAACATACGAATACGATTCCGAAGGTAATCTTACAAATGTAACAGGTGCGGGTGGTTACGAAACTTCTTTTGCATACGATGCAGACCACTATCTGACGGATATCACTTCTGATGATGGCACGAAAATAGCAAGGAACGAGTACGACGATTCAGGACGACTTGTTGCTACTATCGACGGTGACGGAAACAGGATAAGCTTCGAGCATGATATTGATGCAAGGAGAGAAGTGACAACAGACAGACTGGGTCATACAACTGTTTATACTTACGATGAGAGAGGTAATGTCCTTTCAATCACTGACGCAAAGGGCAGGGTTACGACCTATACCTACGACAGTAACAACAATAAGACATCGGAGACAAGACCTGACGGTACATCATTCGAATACTCTTACGACAGTGATGGTAATCTCTTATCCGCATCTGATGACGGCGGAAGAACGATATCGAATACGTATAGTTCCAAGGGTGAACTTCTTACGATGTCCATTATGGGAGTTACGGAACTTACCATGACTTACGACAGTCACGGTAATCCGCTGTCAGCTACGGACTCATCCGGTAATACTCAGGATTACAGTTACGACGGAAGCGGTAACCTTACGAGCGTTACTGATTCTTTAGGCAGCGTAATG
>JAKSRD010000016.1 GCA_024403795.1 Saccharofermentans sp. | reverse complement strand
CCTCATTTGCAGGCACTTCTGACGGAGTCTCTGCTGCACTTGCCTCAACAGGTGCCTCATTCTGTTCAGTTATCTGGGGTTCTGCTTCAGGTTGTGCCGGAGCCTCTGCTCCTGCTGTTACTTCAGGTTCTACTGCTGGTTTTTCAGCCAAAAACTTCTCGACATTTGTTCCGCATCCGCCGCAAAACTTCTGAGTGTCTTTCAATTCTTTTCCGCAATTTGGACAATGCATAATCCCACCTCGTTTGTTTAATACTCTTAAATACAGTTAAGAGCAGAAAAATGTTGCACCCATTTGTGTTTTATTTGGTTCAATTAAAACACTACAAATCACTTTATCACTATTACGGTTTGTTCGGCAACATAACTGTTTAAACATGTATTTTCATGTCGGTTTGTTCAACAGTTTTGTCGGAGCGTTCTCGTCCATTTGAGACTTTTGCTGTCGTTTCTGTCGTTGTTTGTATGTTTTTCAAAGATACCTTGTCTGATTTCTTGTCGATAGATGCACCTTTTTGTCGAATGCGCGTTTTAACGTCATTTGTATCAAACCACGACAAAAACAGGCAATAGACAAGACAAAGTTCCGAACAAAAACGACAATACACCGCACTAAGAAGACAAAGAAAACAAAACCCAACAATATCCCGATAAGATTCATCGACAAACCACGACAAAACCCGACAGAGAATTAGGCATCGGCGGTAGCTTTTGCGAGGGCATATTTGAACAAGCTCAGCCTCCGTTGCAGCGCTCCGGGACCGGGACTTATCCACCCAGCGCGCCAGCAAAAAAACGCCGCATTTCTACCTGCGTGCCAACCAAAAAGTGACACATACCTAACAGCATCTCAGCTCAATAAAAAGCGGAGCTGCCTTCGTTGAGACAACCCCGCCTGCAAAATCGATAGCTGATCTGCCCTACATTCCGTCAACGCCGTTGTACAACACGCTTCCGTCGACCGGGAAACTTAGGTGCAAATAGAAGTTGTAAGCACAACCGCCTTCAAATTCAACCACCAACTCATTGTCATCTGTAACCAATCTTCTGTAGTATCCGTCTGCACCGAACATTCCTTTATCGCCGTACCACTCGGTTCCCATTGCAAAACGCACTTCGTATGTACCGCCGTCAAGATTCAAAACCGTGCTTTTGCCGGCAGCTATGAACACTTGAGCGACCAGATCACCGTCCTGATCGTAGATCCTGACCAACGCCGAAAGATCATGTGGTGCAACCAACTCGAACTCTACGCTTCCGCCGGGTTCGATCTTCATTGAATCATTTTCAGGCATGGACTGGACACGGTTTCGCGCTGTCTGATGGGAATACTTATATCCGGAGATGCCCTCCCACGTCTTCTTGGCCTTGTAGTACTCACCGTCATCGTAATACTTTTGGGCAAGCGTGTACTGCGTTTCAATGTCTCCGATGTGTTCTTCGCACTGATCATACATGAACTTAGAATTTGAATAATCTCCGAGCTGCTCAAAGATATCCATCGCCGCCGCATAACTCTCGTCATCATAAAGCTTAACACCGTATTCGTATCGCAAAGCATTCATGGCAGCGGAATAAAGTGTTTCCTGCTCCTCATCTGCCGGTTCCAAGATCCTCTCTATGTCAGTCAAAGCAGAATAATCAACCGGATTACTCTCGGCAAAAGAGACAATGGTCCACGCTTCTTCTGTCGCCGGAGCATTGAAGAAATCACACTTATAGTCACCGGTCTGAAGCGCGTAAAGATACACAAACACCTGAGGCCATTCTCCTGAATCCACGGACAAGTACGCACCGCAGAGCGCGTATTCAGACGCGTAATCGCACTCCAGGACATCAAGCAGACCGAACTCGCTCTGCGCCGACAGATAATTCCCCCTGTCCTTGTATTCGTACCCTTCCTTAACATTGCCGTATTCCGCGATCAGCTCGGCCACCTTTCCTGCTTCACGGGAATCTTTTGCGATCGTCTGATATGCTTTCAGGCACGCTATGACCTTGTCAAAATCATGAGAAGCCGCATATTCATCAACCTTCAGATACTCTATGGTGACCTGACAATACATGACGTAGTCCTCCGAATCCCTGAATGAACCAAGTTCAGCGAACTGCTCACAAGCTTCGGCATAATCACCGTTCGTATAGTCATTCATCGCACTGTTATACTTATTGATCCTTGAACGGAAGGTCGAGTAGACCAAAAGCACCACGGCCGCTGCCACAACTACAAACGTTGCCGCAACTGCAATGCCGATAATGAGGCCTTTTCGAGATCTTGCATGGGCACTTTCTTCAGCGGAAATGTCCGTCACGGAAGCTGAATCACTCGTACTGTCACCGGAAACAGCATCAATGGTTGCGCCAGTCTCGATCACAGGTCCGGCGGGCTTTGCAGGCTTGAATCCTTCGACCGTGTGAGGCTTCTCCTCGTTTGTCGGTTGAGGCGCAAAATTCTCGAAAACAGACATATAACTCACGGCTGCATTACCATTAGCGGAAGTCTCCTTGCTTTCAGCAACGGGGGCTCCGCATTGAGGGCATGCCTCGCCTTCAAAAAACAGGAAACCGCAATTAACGCAAATCATAATCTACCTCCGATACCCCCAAGCCCAGAACTCAGCGCTGTTTATTCCAAGACCAGCGCACATCTCGAGTTCCCGTGAGATTATAACATACAAAAGGGGCTGCCAATGTTAGCAACCCCGTTTGCAGATAAGAATATAGCTCTAAGTTACATTCCTGCAGCACCATCAGATATCGATGTGCCGGAAACCGAACTCGGGCCGTCTGAGAAATTTACTTTAAGATAGTAAGGATATACTATCGGAATGCTGTCGGAACCGTTATAAAGGATCTTCCTGTAGATGCCGTCATTACCGAACAGTTCTTTCTCTCCGAACCACTCGGTACCGAAAGCAGCTTTCATTATGTAGTTACCCTGATTAAGCTTCAATGTCTCTTGCTCGCCTGCACCTACAAAGATCTGTGCAACAACACTTCCGTCTGAATCATAAACTCTGAAGAACAATGATTTGTCAGAAGGTGCAGAGATATAGACCGGATTGGGGCCGTCGGGTGAGACAGACATTGAGCCGCTCTCGGGCATTTCCTGAGCGCACGAAGCAGCCATCTCTGCGGAATCCTTATAGTCGCCGCAAGCTTCCCATGCTGCCTTTGCCGAATAGTATTCGCCGTTATCATAGAAAGACTTTGCGAGCTCGTACTGTTCTGCCATGCCTGCGAGCATCTCATCGCACTCGGCACTTCTCTCTGCAGAATCAGCAAAATCTCCAAGCTCATCGAAAATAGCTTTCGCCGACTCGTAATTCTCACCGTTAAGCAAGTAAGTAGCCTTGTCGTACTTAAGATTTACGAGCAAAAGATCATATACTTCCTGCTGATCGGTACTTGCCGGCTTCAAGATCTCTGCTATGGTATCGATCTTGTCATAATCAATATAGTTGTCATTGTAAAAAGCAGAGATGAACTCTTCCTCTTCATTCTTGGGGTTATCAAGGAAACTGAGTTCATAGTCACCGATCTGTATTGCGTAGAGATTTGCTACTACATCTTCCCACCATTCGTCCTGCGCACAATCAAGTGCTTCGCAGATATAGACCTGTTCTTTATACTTTTCCCTAAGGAGAGTAAGCGAATCAAACTCGGCTTTCGCCATTCCGTATTTCTTCGCTGCTTTGTTCTCGAATGCACGTCTTACGATATCGTACTCAATGCTGAGCTTTGAAGCTTCAATACCCTCTTCGGTACTTCCGAAGAAACCGGCACGATTACTGTAGATCTCAATGATCGCAGCGAATTTGTGTTCAGCTTCAAGACCGGCGATGTTCTGAATATCCTGCTCAGATTTAGAATACTGTGCCCAGAAATCAGAATCCTTGTAAGAACCCAGCTCACTGAACATGTCATAAGAAGCAGTATAATCATGATTGTTGAAACTGTTCATTGCCTTATTATATTTACTATTCTTCAAGACGATGTTCGTTCCGACAACTCCACCGATAATAATTGCGACTGAAGCCGCACCGACAATACCGAAAGTTATCAATTTTGACTTCTTAGGATCTTTTACTTTACTATCTGAAGGAGCTTCAACTATTTCAACAGGAGCACTCGGTTTGGGTGTAACACCTTTAGGCACAAAAGCACCGTAAACCGGAGTAAAATCTTCATCCATATCATCGACATCTGACAATGGATCATCAGCCGTGTTATCAACAACACCAATGTCGTCACCAATGTCGTCAGCTTTTTCCGGATTTACTTGTTCAGGAGCATTCTTCACGTAAGTTGCAAAAGCGGCTTCAGCATTTGCAGCTGCTTCTTCGCTTCTAACTTCAGTTTTGAAAACCTCGGCCTTAGTCTCTGCTTTAGTTTCTGTCTCTGCTTTAGTTTCTGTCTCTGCTTTAGCTTCTGCCTCTGTTTTAGCTTCTGCCTTTGCTTTAGCTTCTGCCTCTGTTTTAGCTTCTGCCTTTGCTTTAGCTTCTGTCTTTGCTTCAACTTTTTCGACCTTTGCCTCTGCTTCTGCAGTTACTTCTGTCTCTTCAGCCACTGCTTTGTGCTTTGCATTTTGCGATGCCTTTGCATCAGCCTTAGCTTTTGCTTCAGCTTCATCATCCTTAGGCTCTTCAACCTTCGCTGCTACGAAAGGCGACTTGGGGGCCTCTTCTTTTTTTCTGTTATCCACACCGATCTTGATCACGCGAGTTCCGCAAAACGGACACTCCTTCTCACCATCAAAAGCTTTACCGCACTTGTTGCAAAGCATTCTTAACCTCCAGAAGCACAAATTGTTAGTTATCGTTCCTTATCCAGCGACTATCTAAATATAACCGTACGAGAATTATAACATTTACGCAAACTTGTATGAAATATTTTATATTTACCAAATTATGTACAAAAAGGTTAATTTTTTTTGTTCTTATCGGTCATTTAGCGAAAATACCTATCTTCGGTCTTGTAGCACATCTGCACATAAATTCGTATAAATAAATATACAAGCAGTAGGAAATAAAATGAGCAACGAGAACTATAGTGACAGAATGACAAGGAGAAAACATATGGAAAACAAAGAACTTAAGAACGAAGAATTAGAGAATATCAGCGGTGGTTTCGGCCTGAATGCACGTGCAGCGATCTACCGTTGCAAAGCCTGTTCGGAGTCTTTTTCAGTTCCCGCGCCCAACCTCCCGGGCTACACCGTACAGAATGTAATAGATTGTACTGCTTGCAATGGAAAGCAGACAGCTTCATTCGTCCGTTACGTCTTTCTCTGATAAGGACAGCGGTTCTAAGCTTCGGGCTGTCGCTTCAACCAACGCCTCTGCCCTTTACCCTTCACCTTAAGACTGAACTTTCCATGTCCTGGGCGCGAACTTGTAAACGAGCTTTCTCGCGAAGAAGATCACCAGAACTGCAAGTGCTGAAAGCACTCCCAGAAGGATCGGCGATGGCATGGGTATCCAGAATATCAGGCAATAGAATACGGCCTGAATAGTTCTCGCAATAGCATAGGCTCCGCTCTTAACACTAATCGTTGTCGTAAACGGCTGGAACAGATAGTAAAGAGTCAGGTTCGTCGTCGAATAGATTACGCTCAGTATTCCCGGAATGATCAGGGTAACCAGATACTGCAAGTGATACTCCTGCCCTCCCGTATAGAAGAGGATAAGGTCCGCAAAGAGTCCGAACGATAACGCCGGAAGAAGATTGAATCTTACAAGTTGCTTTACTCTGATATCGAAGAGCTTGATTATCTTGTCCCTCTTCTTAAAGAAACTGAAGGTCATGAGGCTGTTATCGCAGTTGATATACATGGCCTGTGTAACCTTGAAGGAATTGTCGGCAATCGCAACCGGAATGATCATGCCGAGAAGATTGTACTTGATCACCCACCTGAAGAATTCTGTTGCCGACCATGCTTCAAACGGTCTTAGATCATCACTGTACGGTCTTAACATAACCAGATTTATGAGGTTATTTGAGACCATTTTTATTGTATTTTCAGCTCCGAACTCCTCCTTATAAGACATGATGAATCCAATAATGACCAGGAATATTACGCTCAGCACGAGCAGTACGAAAACAACCGGCTTTACGATAAGCATCTTTCTGTGTCTTCTGACAAAAAGAGCATTCAAGTATTCAAAGCCCTTCTTGTCTCTCTTTACATTGCCTGATGCCGACAATTTCTTGAAGCGATCGGTATTTGCCTTTGATTCAGCCTCTCTCCTGACAACTTCGTTCTTGACGACGTTGTCACGCAAAGCTCTTCTGTGTAAAGAAGAATCGAAGATCTTCAGTTGCCGTAATCCCCACACACCCAGAAGCATCAGTACGCCGGAGACGATCAGCAGAACGGAAAGCGGCACAATATAAGCATTGGCCACAAATACAAATAAGGCCGGGAAAGCGATACAGCCGATCACGCACATTACCGTAATGAATGCTCCGCCCATTCTCATTTGTTTGCTCTTTGCATTCTTCCTTCTGAATAAGAACGCGAAAAGACCGGCTCCGAAGAGCTTAATAAACACTCCGAGGACAGGTATTCCCAGCCACAGCCAGAACGGTGCACCTCCGATGATCGCGACAATGCCGGCAATGAGATAGCCGATGAAAAGCTTTGCTATGTCATACACGAACAGTGTGGTGTTCAGTTTTCGAGCGTTCATACGAAGCATAAACACCAGATATTCCTTCTCGGTGGTACATTTAAAGACCGGTGTGTTGAGCACCATTCCGAACAATGCATAGCAGATAAACATAAGGAGCGCATAACTCGCGAAAAGATTTCCTTCGCTCATTCCGTCAGCCAGATCAAGCTTTACGAATTCGCTCTTAAGGAAGATCGATATGACATAGATAATGCCCAGTCCCAGGATCTTGCCGATAAAGAGCTTCAGCACTTCCTTGATCACGTGGATCACCCAATAGATAACCTTGAGAAGCTTTGCTCCGTAGAGTTTCTCCGGTATAAGCCTTCCTATGAGCGGTGTCTTCTTAAGGGCAAAAACGAGACTGTTATATCCGATAACGCTTCTGAGATGTATTACTTTGAAAAGCGTATTGAAGAATTCGTTAATCATCGTTCTGATCCTTCAACGCCTCGATTATCTTCTTCTTGAAGTCCTCATCACCAAGATCGTTCTTATCGATCAGCTCAAGCCTACCGTGGTTAAGGAGCACGATCACATCACAAAGGTCAACCGCAACGTCAAGAAGATGTGTGGAGAAGATCGTGATCCTCCCTTTCTTCTGGCTTCTGATGACCTTCTTCATCTCTTCCGCAATAACGACATCCAGAGTTGTCAGAGGCTCATCGAGGAGCATGAGCTTCGGCGCCGCGATAATGTTCAGGAGCATCTGCATCTTGTTCTTAGTTCCGTGCGAATAATCCTTGAGAAGACTGTCGCGGTCCTCTTCAGGGATCATCATGTAGTCAAAATATTCCTCGATGCTCTTGTCCGGCTTTATCTCCTCATGCACCTCCAGGAAGAACTTCAGGAACTCCCTGCCCGTCATGAACTCCGGCACGGTAGGCGTCGATACAAGATAACCTATGTCTTCCGGCTCCAGAGAGCGCTTCTCTCCTTCCCCGTCTCGGACATAGAACTCTCCCGCGTCTATGTCGATATCCCTGTTAATACAATTGAAAAACGTTGTCTTACCCGAACCGTTGCGTCCCAAAAGACCGTAGATCTTTCCCTCTTCGAAAACAAAATCCACATCCTTCAGGACCTTCTTACTCCCATAGCTCTTCACAAGATGACTGATCACAAATTCCATATTGTCGCCCCCATATCCCTTGATACTGAACAATAATATCACCTATATTTCCGCAGAAACCGTAAAATGCCGCATTCTTAAGCTGCCGTTAAGATTAAGGCAAATAATCGCAAATTCTTTCTAACGAAAAGAATCCGCTTACAGATCCGTCTTGTCGCTCATGACATTTTTCAGCACTTCCCGACACACTAAAAGGCTGCCTCCCGAAGGAGACAGCCCCTGAAGCAATACTTAGATCAGCTTATCTTACATATCTCTTCTTGGTACCGAAGAGATATACGAAGCCTGCGCAGGAAACGAGTGTCAACATTGCCCAAACGCCCATGCAGGAGGTATCGCCGGTCGGAACTACAGGATCAAGTGCGATCCACTGACCATAAAGATATGTATCTGCATCGATCTTCATTCCGTCCTTGAACTTGATCGTCATCTGAGGATCAAGATACCATCCGTCGAACTTGTAGCCGCTCGGAACCTCAGGCATTATCGCGTTGTACGGTGTTCCCGGAAGCATGGTAGCATTCGGAGGAAGCTTTGCACCTGAAGGCACCTTTCCGTTAAACGTGTAGTATGCCGTAGGGTTCTTATCCCACTTAGCGTAGATGTTAAGTCCGTCAGGTCCGAGAACTGTCGGAGTATACGGGATCGTGCAGTCAGGATCTGCGAACCAGCCGCCGAACCTGTAATCGTTACCGTTGTAAGTCGGATCCGGAGGTACCGGTACAGGATCGCCCTGCTTCGGGTTAGACTCAGGCGGATATACAGGAAGTGAAGGATCAGGTCCCGGACCATTACCGGGCTGAGGCTTAACAGGTGCCGTATCTCTCTTCCAATTACCGTAGAGGACAGTATCATCTGTGAGCTTTGTTCCGTCTGTATACCTTGTCTTGCAGTCAGGATCCAGGAACCAGCCGTCGAAAACGTAATACAACTTAGAAGGCTTCTCTGCTGCATCGTAACCGACACGAGGATCGATAATCTCACTGTCAGGTACCTTTACATCAGCAGGTATATCTTCACCTACATACTTGTAACTTACCTGAGGCATCTTTGCCCAGAGTCCGTAGAGAACCGTATCCTTTGTAATCTCTGTACCGTCGGTATAAGCCTTTGTACATCCGGGATCCGTGAACCAACCGTCAAAGACATAATTCTTCTCAGAAGGTGTAGGCGCTGCATCGTACTTCGCGTTGGGAAGTACATAATCACTTGCAGGAGGTACTGCACCGGTAGGTACTGTTCCCTTGTACTCGTAACTTACTTCCAGCTTTCTTGTCCACTTACCATAGAGTGTAAGCGTACCGCCGGGTACCGTAGTATCGTTGATCGTTGTTCCGTCTGTGTACTGTGTTGTGCAAGCAGAATCTGTGAACCAACCGTCGAAAACATAGTTCGTCTCTGTAGGCTTGGTTGCAGCATCATACTTCTCGCCATTGTACTTGGTTACAGGTGTAGGAGTAGCCTTTCCTGCAGGTGTATCACCAACATACGCATAATTGATCTCATAGCTCTTACGTGTATTCGTAATCTTCGCAGAAGTGTTGCCTGATGCGTTACCGCTGTAGTCATACTTTGTAGTAAATGCGGCATCCTCAGTCTCCTTTACGGTATATACGTAAAGCTGGCTGTTAGCATCATACATCTTCAATCCTGTCCACTTGTATGTCCAATTGTTGTTCTTATCAAGTGTAGCAGTATTAATAGGTGTGGTATCGTCATCACTTCTGTAGAGTTCTACGGTGATTGCAGAATGATCGTCCTTAGATACAACTGTATCTGCCCATTCCTTAGTAACCGTAAATGTTCTTACATCAGTAGGTGCCTCAGGTGACGGGAACTCACCGGGTTTATAAGTTGAACCTCCAACCTTGGTAATGTCAGCAACGTTAACGAGCTTTGCAGCATCAATGTTGTCATCAACTATTACCTTGATCACAAGAGTTGCCGTACATCCGGGTTCAAGCTTCTCAATAGTCCAGATTACTTCGCCCGAATTATCAGTAGCATTGTCGTTAGATGTAGCCTTACTCTCATTCGACAGTGTAAATCCGCCTACTGAAGCAACAGTAACTCCGTCAGGAAGATCATCAGTTACTTCGATGTCTGTAGCAGTCTCATAAGCACGCTTATTCTTGACTGTGAGTGTATAGGTAATCTCATTGCCGCTCTTAACTACGTCATCAGCAACCTTCTTGAAATCAAGGTCTTTTGCCGTGATCACATAGCCGTTGTCGATCGTAGTAGTATTCTTCGAACTGTCTACCGTATAAGTTACCTTATAGTTCTTGTTGTAAATACCATTGTTATCGAGAGCCTTGTTTGTCTCAGGGTCAATTTCCTTGAATACATAGGTATAAGGATTTCCCGCATTGTCATAAGGATCAAGGAAGACATTTGCCGACTGGTTGGTATATGTCAACTCGATATACTTCTGGCTCGTTGATACGGGGATCGCCGTGCCGTTCTGATAGATCTCAACATTGACTGTCTCAGTCTTATGCTCATCCCAAGTATCAGAGAAGGTCTTACCTACTGTGTACTTAACCTTATCCGGTATTGTTGAGAAAGTAACATCGTCATCAGCATCAACATTCTCACCTTCAGCAGTCTTTACGGCAGCTGTGTTCTTGTAGTCAGTCTTAACCTTAATGTCTGAAGGAACCGTAGCATTGAATGTCAATTCCTTATAAGAACCGGCACTAAGCGACTGGATCGTCCATGTGATCTTGTTACCATTGATCACACCACCATCAGAGATCGTATTAGGATCAATAGTAAGTCCACTGGGCAAAGTATCCACTACTTCAATGTCCGTGATCGTAGCCGCAGGGTTAGTATTCTCAACCTTGACAGTATAAGTTACCGTACTACCGGGTGATACAGTACCACCCTCAACAGAACTTCCGTTGAATGTTACAGACTTCGTGACCTTAAAGCTCTTGATCGACGTGAACTTACCGTAGATATTTACCTTATCATCATTGGTAATCGTGTAATTAGAATTTGTAACCTTCTTATCAAAGTCGAATTCTGTCGAGTATGAAGAATCAGCATACCAGCCTGAGAATGTATAGCCTGCAGGTACAGGTGATACTGTAGCCTTTGCTGCATTCGTAGGACTGATCGTTGTACCATAGACTTCCGTGAAATCAGCAGGCTTAGTATAGCCGGCAGGCGTACCTTCCGTGGTATATGTGAACGTAATGTCACGACCGGTACCGTCGATATTTGCAGGATCAGAATCGGTATTCTTACCCTTGTAAGAACATGTGGCAACGTTCGTGATCTTCTTATCTATACCCTCGAGATCCTTTTTGACAGTTACTACCAAAGTAAGTGTTACAGAACCCTTTGCAGGTACAGTGAGATTATCCCATGTAACAGTCGTGCTGGTAGCATCGTAACTGCCTGAAGGTGTAGTTGACTTATAACTGACAAGTGATGTATCCAGCTTATCAGTAACCTTTACACCGGTAGCATCGCTCAATCCGCTGTTTGTTACAGTAATCGAATAAACAACATCATTTCCTGCAACAACAGGTGTGATCGAAGGACTCGTTATTGTCTTCTTGATATCAAGAACAGGTGCAATATCCTTAAATGCAACGCTAATGCTCCTGTTTTTTGTAATCTTAGGCAATGTAACAGTCACAACACCTGTAGAAGGATCTGTCTTGATCGAGTATTCACTTCCCGAAGTCGTTCCGGTTGCAGCACCGCTTGCATCTAAAGTAACGGAAGTTCCGTCGATCTTAATGTCAGGTGCACCGAAATCAGTATCAGGCGTATATGTAAATACCGTTGTCTCTCCCATGCTTGTAGTTACCTGCAAAGGATCCGTACCGGTTATCTTGCCCTTCTGAGTTGATGTGTCGAAATCATCCGTACCGTTTGTTACGCTACTGTCGACTACAACATTCGGTAAAGCTGAGAAAACAACATCATCCTCTATTCCGACATTCTCGCCGTCAGCGGTCTTAACAGCAGCAACGTTCTTATAATCAGTCTTATCAGTTATAGTAGTCGGAACCGTTGCATCGAATGTCAATTCAACGCTGGAACCTGCATCCAACTCAGGAATTGTCCACTTAACAGTAGAGCCGGACTTCGAACCGTTGTTGCTGATATTACTGATATTCTCGAGACCTGCAGGAACAGCGTCTTCAACGACAATATTCTGAATAGTAGCTACAGGATTCGTATTCTTGACTAAGATCGTATACGTAACCGTGCTTCCGCATTCAATCGTCTTACCCTCAATGGACTCACCATTAAGAGATACTGACTTAACTATATCAAAGCTCTTTACGGACGTGAACTTACCGTAAATATTGATCTTGTCGGCAGCAGTAATAGTGTAGTTTGTGCTTGTGATCTTCTTAGTAAAGTCAAACTTCTCTGTGTAAGAAGAATCAGCATACCAACCCGAGAACGTATATCCCTGAGGCACAGGAGATACAGTTGCCTTAGCAACATTCTCATCACTCATTGTAGTACCGTATACTTCTACTGCATCATCAGGTTTTGTGTATGATGAGGGTTTATTTTCGACGTTATAAATGAAAGTGACATCTTTACCCTTACCCTTTGTATCTGCGGGATCAGAATCGATATTCTTCCCCTTATATGAACACGTGGCAACATTCGTGATCTTCTTATCAATACCTTCAAAATCCTTGTTGACAGTTACGACCAACGTAAGAGTTACAGAATCTCCTGCTGCAACTGTAAGATTATCCCAAGTAACAGTCGTGCTTGCAGCATCATAACTGCCTACCGGATCAGATGACTTATAACCGATGAGGGAAGTATCCAACTTATCAGTAACCTTTACACCGGTAGCATCAGACAATCCGCTGTTTGTTACAGTGATCTCATAAGTGATATCGCTGCCGGCAGGCACAGGTGTAACCGTCGGGCTCTTTACGACCTTAGTGATATCAAGAACAGGTGCAAGATTCTTGAATGCAACATCTACAGCCGTGCCTGTAGTAACCTTCTTCAAGAATACCGTAACAACACCGGTAGAAGCATCGGTTGAAATATCGTAAGCATCAGTTGAAGCAGAACCTTTGGCATCCAGTGTTACCGGTGAACCTGCTATCTTGATATCAGGCATACCGTAATCTGTCGCAGGTGTGTAAGTCAATGTAGCCCTGTCACCCTTTGCGACACGGATCTGCAAAGGCGATGTTGACTTGACCTGACCGGTCTGAGTAGTCGTATCATAGTTATCTGTACCGTTTGTAACCGTACTATCAATAAGAACTGCATCCATCGGCGGAGCTTTAGCCGCAGCTTTACCCTCACCGAGGAACTTAGTATTAGTACCGTCCTGATATGCAGTAACATTAACCGGACCATCGTTAGGGTTCATTACATACTGATAGTTTCCGTCTTTATCAAGGAGCGGCTTTGTAGGATCATTAGGATCCATCTCTATCTCGATAGAATCAACAAACTCATTAGAATCCTTTACATCAAGAACAACCTGAACATTTGCTAACTGATTCTTAAGATCATGAACATTGATATCGATCTGATTATTCTTTGAAGGATCAGTATTGCCGGTTGTGATCTTGATATTCTTGTCTTTATCCTCAACATACTTGGAGCCGTCAGTGCCCTGAGGAGTAGCTGAAGTGACATCAAAATCAGTCACTTTGATCCAAGCCTGTGTCGGATCATACTCTGCCTTTTTACGAACACTGATATGAACACCGGTAACTTCCATATCCGGAGAAACCTTAAGATTATCCTCAAACTCTAATGTAGCGCCTTCGATTGCCATATAGAGAAAGTCCGCTAACTCCTCTGCATTGTTATACCAAAGCTGACGAGCGGTATGAGGATATACTTTATAATTGTGTTTCGGCACACCGTTTACATAATCTGTTATGGTACGCTGACCTAACTCCAATTTGTAGGTATCAGAAAGTTTTCCGGCAGAAGGTGCATAATAAGATGAGGAAGTCGTATTCCAATTAGTGGGTTCAGAAAGATAATAGGAGGGGGCAAAAAGTGCAGTCAATTTTCTGAACTGTGCTTTTTTCAATGTCTTTTGACCAGCTGAATAGTATGCAAGACTGGGTACATAAGCTAATCTGTCTGTAGGATTATTTGTGCTGCCGTCAGAACCGTCCGTAATCCAGATTACTTTATTCTTCGCGTAAAAATCTGTCTGCAGTTTCTGAGCGACAGCTTTCATTATTGCATCTGTAGGGGCGTAATCATCGGCAGCTACTCTTGAACCGTCAAATTCAAAGACAATGTAGTCGTAATCGTAAGCTCTTTTAACAGAACCGTTGCGATTAGCAATGATATCTTTTTTGTTAATGACAACATCATTAATGAGATTCATCATTCCGGTAGAAGAAGAATGATTGCTACTGCTCTTAAAAGAAGAAGAAATCACAGTTTTCTGAGCCGAAGAAACTGTTCCGTAACGTGAAACAGAACCCATCGCATAGTAAGGAACATGATTACTCGTATAAGAAGCAATATTATACCCGGTATTTGAACTATCTTTGTTAAGCAAATAGTAGTCAACATCTGCATTTTGGGCTATGGCATTAAGAGAAGATTCTATTGTATCTGCGTTAAGACTGTGCGCACCACACATTGTACCAATGAACAAAACCTTTGTATCAGTCAGATCCGGAACATCACTTACAACAGTAATATTCGCTTTGGTTCTGTCAGTTGTATCCCAATCGATTGTCTTCGTAACATTCAGATCAATTGTGTCCGCATTGACCTTAGAGAACGGTACGATTGGCAAAACACCCAACGTTATGATGAATGCAAGGAACATAGCCAGCAAACGTCTTTTCTTCATAGAACACCTCTCAACAAATCAATATGAAAAAATCTTCATAGAAATTCTTGATTTTTGTTACTAATTATACGCTGATTTTTACAAGAGTGTTACAACAGGGTTACATATATACTCTTTTTTCGGAAACAAAATTTTGCGTTTTCATATTGCATTTTTTGAAATCCGTGTTCTCTGTTTTTCTTCACAAAAAACCGGCAGCCTGTCAGAAACCCTTATTTTTCAAGGCTTTCAGGCACATTCAGAACGCAGATTCAGAAATCCCGTTCTTGTCAGCGATACGATTTCCTAAAATCCGTTTTGTTACAGTAAAATTTTAATGATGTAGTCAACGAGAATATTTACAGTTTTTCAGCACCAAATGATTTTCATATTCATCAATAATAATTTACTTTCTCTTGTTTTTAAACAGGATGCTTCAAAAACGTCATAAAGCCGGCGAATAACCTTTTCGAGAAGTTTATAGCTAAATGTTGATGCGCCAGAGCTAACAAAACAATCAAACTTTCTACTGAAAATAGACCTATTTTTCAATATTCACACTCTCTTCATCTTTATCTGATATTATTTGCTCGTTTGGGTTACTTATTAGGTAATACAGATAATATGTTCACATAAAGGGGATTTTATGAAAAAACAAGAAAGAATGGTTTCGCTCGTTGTGGGGACAACGATGCTCCTGTCATCCGTTACCTTCATCAGCGGTTGCGGCAAAGGCAATTCAAGCCGAAAGATTTCAGGCAGTTCAGACTGGTTTGAGAGCAAGGTAACGGAATGCAAGACCGGCCATGAAGATGCTGATATATCTTACTCAAGTATTGATAATACTTTCTTCTATGACGGGTATATCTACGGCATATACTTTGCCAACCTCAATGTAAGCAATGAAGACATGATGGATCCGAATTTTGATTATTCATCCTCCGTAATCAACGAGTTGCTCAAATTTGACACCGACGGCAACCTCGTTAAATCATTCAATCTGAATGACATCATCCAGAACGGATACATCAATTCAACATCCGTCAGTGAAAACGGCCTTGATATTCTCTATTACTCATATGATATGGATACAGGTGCTTCGACGGATCTCATGGCAACTATTAATCTCGAAGACGGAAGCTTGTCAGAGCCGATAAAGGCTCCTTTTGAGTACAACAGCGAGAATCAATCACTTATCAAAACCATCAATTTGTCCAACGGTGCATTGCTTGGTGCGATCTGTACATGGGAGAACGAATATTCATTTATTTTCGAGATCTGCGAAGACGGAGCGATCGTAAAGACCATAGACTTCGCCAAAGACTATAGTCTGTCGATCTATGATATCCCGGTCGCATTGAACGATGATAACGGCAATCTTGTTTTCGTCGCAGCCACGGATAAAGGAAACATCACTTATACATTGGATATAAAGACATATGAGGTCAAAGCGAATACAGATTCAAGCTCCTCAACTTCCATGGACTTCACATCATACTCCACTGCTACAGACGGCAATATGTACACCGTTGATGAGGAGGGCATTAAGAAGCTGAACAACCGGACCTTCGAGAGCGAGACAGCTTTGTCATTTGAAGATTGCAACGTAAATCTTTATGACATTACATATCTTCAGGTTCTGGACGTCACAGACGAAGGATATGTGCTTGCAGGATCCGTCAACACTTCCGTCGGAATGCAGTACATCTCCGCATTCAAGATCTACAAGCTTACAAAAGCCGACAAGAATCCCAATGCCGGTAAGACACGTCTGATAATCGGTGAAGTCAACGGCTATGTTGATGCTTCAATGGCTGAAGCTATCTATCAGTTCAACGAGACGAGCGAAGACTATTTTGCTTCCGTAAAACTCTACGATACAGACATGGACTATTCTGAAGAAATGACTGATGAAGAATTCGAGATGAAGACCATGACGGCTACTGCTTCCATGACAAATGAGCTTGCGATCGAGCTCATGTCCGGTGACGGTCCTGACGTTATCATGGATGCTGCTTCCATCGCACAACTCAACAGCAAAGACTACCTCAAGGATCTTACTCCAATCACGGATAAGCTTAGTTCAGATGACTACTTTACAAACGTAATCGACGCTGCCAAGACCGGCGACACACTTTACCAGTTGCCTCTCAGCTTCATTGCAGAAGGCATCTCATGCGATAAGAAGTACGCACCTTCAAACGGTACCGGCTTCACCATTCCCGAATATAAAGAACTTGTCTTCGGGCCCTGCAACGGCAAAGATCCTATTGAGATAAGCAGATCAATGTACTTCCTCAGAGGAATCTCAATGATGAGCGATCTCTTTATCGATCCTGATAATCGAAAAGTAGACTTCAAGCAGGATGCTTTCTACGATTTTGCAGAATACTGCCTCGAGAATGTCCCCGAAGAAATAGTTTACGATGATGAAGATAGCATGGGCATGGACTACATTGAAGAGATCCCGGCAGCTTCATGGACATATATGTCAGGTCTCGCAAACTATGCCAGCATTACCGGCAACGGAACCGTCGATTACGGTTTCTACGGTGTCTCCAGTGACGGAAGAGGACCTTGCATGGAGGTGTATTCTTCAGTAGCAGTTTCCGCAACAACCAAGTGCGAAGACGGCGCATACGAATTCATCAATATTCTCCTCAGTGATGATATCCAGTACAAATCTGCAATAGATTATGCTAACTGCATCAACAAGAATGCACTGAGAAAAGCTTGCGTTGACAGCATTGAAACGACCAATAAGATGTACGATCTCGAATTATCCTACGGCGTACCTGAAACACAGCTTGCCGCATGGGGCTACGCAAGAGTTGACGAAAGCATGATCGACGGCTACTTCGAGTGCCTCGATTCCACATCCAATCTTGCCACCATCGACCCTTCAGTTTCTCTCATAATCCTTGAAGAAGTTTCAGCTTACTTCAACGGACAGAAGAACATCGAAGATGTCGCTGAGCTCATCAACAACCGTGCACAGACGGTAATGAACGAGCGATAAGAATCGATCACAATTATGTAAATGCGGGCTGTCTCAATGAGGCAGCCCGTTTTTGTTTGAGTGTGTAACCGACGGCAGATATGCGCGGAAAATGTTTAGGTTATGAATTGCCGACAGGTTACTGTAAGCACCGTTACAGAAGCGAAAACAGATACACGTGTATCGGTAAGATTTTGGTCTTTTGACTGCTGTTGCGTTTTTGTAACGTTTTCGGGCTGATTAATGGAACAAATATTGCATTTTTAGGTGATAATGCAATTATTGTTCCACTATTTATGTAAATATTGGAACATTTTCGCAACACACATTTTCGAGCAGGAAGATCAAGGCAGTCAGATATCTGACCATAAAAGTCTGCGACACGCCATCTCCCCTAACAATTCTGCCTGTGACAATAATAAAGAGGCTGCCCCGAAGGACAGCCTCTGCTAATTCATTTCATGACCGATTACTGAACGCTCTTCTTTTTCTTCTTCAACGTGCAAACGATCACAACTACACCGCCGAGGGAACTGCGATCGACTCGATCGAAGTCCTGATCGTCTCTGCAGTCAGGGTGTGTGCTCCGCACAATGTACCGATGAACAAAACCTTGTTCTGCGTCAGCTTCGGAACGTCACTCTTAATTACGATCTCTGCCTTATCTTTAGTTTTCTCCGGATCCCAAGTAACAGTCTTGGAAACTTTGAGTTTCTGTGGATCTGTCGTATCGGCAATAACCCGATGAATGGGCTGCAAAGGCAACGAACCTATTGCAATCAACGAAGCTATTCCAAATGCTGCCAGCTTTTTAGCACGTTCTTTCATCATGATGCGCACCTCAAATAATAATCAAAAGATAAAAATAATGTTAGTTATCTACCTTAATTATATCTTTTAGTGCGTCATTTCTATGTCATATAGTTTAAGTTTTGCCTATTTTCGGGCTTTCCTCCGGAATAAACTCACGATTATCAACACTTATGTGCCTTTCAGCGATTGCACTGTCGGCAAGTTCGATGAACCGCTGCTGTGAATCGATCTTCTCTTTGCCGCGAAGATCGGGCTTAACATAAGAACCGTCAGGCTCCATGATATGTGCTCTTATGGTATCTGCAAGCTCAACTTCAAGGACTTCCTTAACTCTGGCTCTGCAGTCAGGATCCTCCACAGGGAACAGAAGTTCCACACGTCGGTTGAGGTTACGCGGCATCCAGTCCGCTGATGCGAGATAGATGTCTTCGTGACCTTCATTATAGAAATAGAATATTCTCGAATGCTCGAGGAAACGGCCCGTGATGGAACGTACACTGATGTTCTCGCTCATGCCGGGAACGCCTGCCCTTAAGCAGCAGATGCCTCTGACGATGAGATCGATCTTTACGCCTGCATTGGAGGCGTTGTAAAGAGCTTTGATGACAGTCTCATCAACGAGTGAATTGATCTTCGCGATGATACGGGCAGGCTTACCTGCTTTGGCATTCTCTGCTTCTCTTCCGATCCTTGCAACAAAGTAATCCTTCATCCAAAGGGGCGCGGGAATAAGGCGTCTCCAGGACTGCGGGATCGAGAAACCGGAGAGCATGTTGAAGAATTCCGAAGCATCCTCACCGAAAGATTCATTAGCCGTAAACAGACCGATATCCGTATAGATCTTGGCAGTTACGTCATTGTAGTTACCTGTCGCAAGGTGCAGATATCTTCTGATGCCGTCCTCTTCACTTCTTACTACGAGAGTGATCTTACTGTGAGTCTTGAGACCGACAAGTCCGTAGATAACATGGCAGCCGGCATTCTCAAGCTTCTTGGCCCAATTGATGTTGTTCTCTTCATCGAATCTTGCCTTAAGCTCAACAAGTACCATTACCTGCTTTCCGTTCTGAGCTGCTTCCAAAAGAGACGCGATGATCGGTGATCTGTCGGAAACGCGGTACAATGTCTGCTTAATAGCGAGAACATTCGGATCTCTTGCCGCCTGCTTTACAAATTCAAGCACTGGCTCGAAAGTCTCATACGGATGATGTACGATCCTGTCCTTCTTTCTTATCTGCTCGAAAATATCCAGCTCGCTGACCGGTCCGTCAAATGAAGCCGACTCAGCAGGTTCATGCGCCTTGAAGCAGAGCTCCGGGTGCTTCGCCTTGCATGCTGATGTAAGCTTCGAGAGGAATGTGAGGTCAATTGGACCGTTAACACTGAAGATATCCTTCTCATCAACTTCAAGCTCATCAACGATATAGTTCTTAAGATCGGCATCGATATCATCCTGGATCTCAAGTCTGATGATCTCACCGAATCTTCTGCGTCTTACCTGTGCTTCGATCTCCTTGAGAAGGTCTTCAGCTTCATCCTCATCGATATCAAGATCGGCATTACGCATGACACGATAGAACGCCGTAGCTACGACCTTCTGACCGTCAAAGAGCATATCAACATTTGCTCTGATGATCTGCTCGACCGGAACGAAAACATCACCGTCTTCGGTCGGGATCTGATAGAGTCTCTTTACGACCGTAGGGATCTGCACGGTCGCATATCTGAATTCGTCTTCGTTATCAGCTTTCTTCGCATTGGAAATACCGGAATTCGCACTCTCCTGGAGCTTAAGCATGTTTGGGTTGTTCTCAAGTCTGACGCACATGTTGAGCATGCGGTTGTATATCAACGGAAACGGTCTCGATGAGTCAACGGCCATCGGTGTTACGATCGGATAGAGAACGTTCTTAAAGTAAGTATCAGCGATGTTTTTCTGCTGCTCTGTAAGTTCATCGTAATTTCTTAGGAAGATCTTCTCCTGCGCTAGTGAAGGAACGAGAGATCTGCCGTATGTCGAATACATGAGAGCCATCGTCTTTCTGGTCTTCTGATCGATCCTTACGAGCTGCTCGTTGATGGAGAATCCTGCGATGTCGCGCTCGGCAAAATCGATGCTCAGCATATCTCTTAATGAAGCTACTCTTACAATGTAGAACTCATCAAGATTCGATGCGGTGATAGCGAGGAAATTAAGTCTCTCGAGAAGCGGATTCTTAGTGTCTCTTGCTTCATTAAGTATCCTGTCTTCAAAGCCGAGCCAAGAAAGTTCACGGTTATAGAAGTAATCATTGCCGCTGAGGAAAGAAGCTGCCGATTCCTGAGGTACTTGAGACTTCTTGGTTTTCGAGATCTTGGAAGACTTCTTGCCGGAGGATGAGACCTTAGCTGAAGGCTTGGATGTTTTCGAGAGCTTGGAAGTTGCTTTCTTCGCAACAGTCTTCTTTACAGTCTCATTCTTTGAAGTCATCTTCTTGGCAGGTGACTTCTTGGATGAAGTCTTCTTAGCGGAAACTTTCTTCACTTCTGCCTTTGCCGTTGTCTTATCTGTCTTGCGCGCGGACGCGTTCTTCTTAGCAGCCATCAGCCTCTCCTCCTGGTCTTAAGGACCGGCTTAATTCCCATAACATCTTCGAACATATTGCTTCTGTTCTCGAATGCCCATTTCTCAAAGGACATGTCTTCGGAAGTATCGCATGTTATGACGAATTCTCCGTCTTTGATCTTGCACTGAATATTGTCACCCTTCTCCTTGTGTGAAGCATCGAGCGCGTCGGCTATCTTGAGGATAGAAGTGAGCTTCGATACTATGACTTTCCGGTCACTCGGGAGAAGCGAATAGTAGTAACTGTCGTATGGATTACTTCTCGGATAGAGCCTTACAATGATCGCGACCATATTGATCTCGTCATGATCAAGACCCATGAGATTTGTGTTCTTGATTATCGAATATGCAGCCTCGCTGTGATTTCTGGAATGAACGAATTTGCCTATCTCATGAAGAGATACGGCAACCTGCAACAGCAGTCGGTCACGGCTTCCGAGTCCGCTGATCTTCCTTGTCTCATCGAAAAACTTAAGCGCCGTCTGCTCAACATATTCGATATGTTTCTTACTCGAGCGGTAACGCTTCGCGATGTGTCTGGACGCAGAGATAAGATAACTGTCCGGCGATATCTCCGGCTTGAACTCATGTGCTTTTACGCAGTAGTAATAGATGATGCCGTCCGAGAGCGATGCATGCGGCAGATAGATTGTATCAACGCCCGTGTATTCAAGCATGTTCTTTATGAGAAGCGCCGTAGGCAAAAGCAGCGGAGCGATCATGGACGGAATGTTATCGTTGAGTGTCAGATCGGCAGGTCTTGTCTTAAGGAGATAATCGTAAGCCTTGAGGAATTCCTCTTTCCTGACCACTGCCGAATCCATTGAATCGTATCCTGCAAGCTTCTTGATATAACCCATCTCACCGGAGAATGCTATGAGATTCTTGTATGTGATTCCTTTAGGTTCAACTGCGTGATAATCTTCAAAATCCTGAGAAATGAACTCTTCGATAACTTCTTCATAATGAGTTGTCTTATTCTGAAGATCGGCTAGCATCCCGGCGATCCTGAGTGAACCGAGAAGAAGGTTCTGGCTGAAGATGAATTCGGACTTATCATATACCGACGCCTGGATCGAACCTGAACCGATATCGAGCATCATGGTACCGTCAGCGATCATGCTTGCAAAATCGGGATACAGAGCCTGAACAGCAAGCGTCTGATAGTAACGCTCCATCGAGTTATCGAGAACATGGATCTTGAAGCCCGTTCTGGTCCTTACCTTCTCTATTACGACTTCAGCATTTGAAGCATCTCTGAATGCGGAAGTAGCAACGCAGAAAACACGCGCAACGCGGTATTCCTTGCACTTCTCATCGAACATCTTGAGGCACTTGCAAAGCTCGTCAACCTGATTCGTCTGAATGATCCCCGAGCTGTAAGATTGTGTGCCGAGTCCCGTAAACTTACGGACTGCCTCGACCTCTTTCGGCTTGCCGTTTGACCCTATCTCAAATATCTTAAGTCGCGCCGTAAGGGAACCGATATCAATTACAGCGAGAAGCTTCTTAGCCATCGTTACTTCCTTCTTTCCGAACGTATCAGAGATTTTCAATGACTGTCTTCGTCATGGCTCTCGTTCCGATAGGTGTTATGTGTTCACCTTCACCGATGAAGGTAATATCACTTGTACGCGCACCTGTCGCGAGTGCCTTCTTGACGGCCAATTCTATTGAAGCTGCAACCTCTTCTTCGCCAAACATTGTTCTCATCATCATTGCTGCAGAGAGTATCGAAGCAAGAGGGTTTGCAACGTCTCTTCCTGCAAGATCCGGTGCTGAACCGTGAATGGGTTCGAACATACCGGGTGTTCTCGGCGCACCTATCGAAGCAGAAGGAAGCATTCCTACGGAACCTACTATCTGTCCTGCTTCGTCTGATAAGATATCACCGAAGATATTACTTGTAACTATAACATCGAAGCTCGACGGTCTGCTGATAAGCTGCATCGCACAATTATCAACATACAGACATTCCAGCTCGACCTCGGGATAATCAAAGCTCATCTGGCTCGCGAGATTACGCCACAATCTGCTTGACACGAGGACATTCGCCTTATCGACAAGCGTGAGCTTCTTTCTTCTCTTCATCGAGAGCTCGAAAGCGATCTTCAAGATCCTGTTGATCTCGCCCTCCGAATAGCTCTCTGTATCAAATGCGATCTTTCCCTTCGTCGTACCGTCAGGAAGCTTATCGCCGCTCTGATATACTCCGTTCTTGCCGAAGTAGATTCCGCCCGTAAGCTCTCTTACAATAACGAGATCGATATTTCCGGGCTTCTTAAGCGGAGAAGCATCCATTAACTCACTGTAAACGACAGCAGGTCTGATATTCGCATAAAGACCAAGTCCCTGTCTCAATCCGAGCAGTGCCTTCTCCGGTCTCTTCTCAGGCTCAACATTATCCCACTTGGGACCACCGACCGCACCGAGTAAAACAGCATCGCTGGCCTTTGCTTTATCGATCGTCTCCTGCGGAAGCGGTATGCCGAACTTATCGATCGCAGCACCTCCCGCTGTCAATTCATTTATCTCGATCTCGATATCTCTCTGCGCGCATGCAGCCTGCAAAACTTCAACTGCTGCCGATGTGACTTCAGGTCCTATTCCGTCGCCCGGAATAACTGCAATAGTGTACTTTTTTGACATGATCTTACCCCTTAATCTCTTACCTTGGACTCCGTATATCCGACGAGTCCGCCTTGTTCCATAATGTTCTTTATAAACTCAGGAAAAGCCTTTGCACAAAAGCTCTTTCCCGTAGTCTTATCCGTAATGACGCCGGTATCAAAATCCGCTTCCAGTTCATCCCCTTCAGAGATGTTCCCGACAGCCTCGGGACACTCCAGGATCGGAAGTCCGACGTTGATCGAATTACGATAGAAGATCCTTGCAAAATCATTTGCGATAACAAGCGATATTCCGCTCGCCTTTATCGCCACGGGTGCATGTTCTCTCGAAGAACCGCATCCGAAATTCTTCCCTGCCACGATGATGTCTCCGGCCTTGACTCTGTCTCTGAAAGTAACGTCCAGATCTTCCATACAATGTGCCTTGAGATGCTCCGGATCAGCCGAAGTCAGATGTCTTGCAGGAATGATGACATCGGTATCGATATTGTCGCCGTATTTGAAAACCTTACCGCTAACTTTCATCCGATTGTCCTCCCTTACAATTCATCAGGCGTGCCGACGCGGCCTAACACAGCCGAGCTTACGGCAACGGGCACACCGCTCAGGATGACTTCCGATTCAGGATCTCCCATTCGTCCGACAAAGTTCCTGTTAGTAGTCGAAACGCATCTCTCGCCCTTCGCAAGAACACCCATATGTCCGCCGAGACAAGGTCCGCACGTAGGTGTCGAGATAACGCATCCCGCGTCATCAAGATCCTGCAGCCAACCGTTTTCGAGCGCCTGTCTGTATACCATCTGCGAACCCGGAATGACTATGCACCTGACATCCTTATGAACCTTAAGTCCCTTAAGGAGCGTTGCCGCAGCAGCAATGTCTTCAAGTCTTCCGTTAGTACATGAACCGATGACGACCTGATCGATCTTCAAGTCAGTACACTCCGATGCTTTCCTGGTATTCGAAGGAAGATGAGGAAGCGCAACTGTCAGATCGATGTCATCAAGATCGATGTCCAAGACCTGACTGTATTCCGCATCTTCATCTGCCTGATAGATCTTATAATCACTCCTGATAAATCTGTCAGGATTCGTTCTTGAGATATACTTCAACGTATAATTGTCGACCGGGAAAATACCGTTCTTCGCACCGCACTCGACAGCCATGTTGCACACAGTCAATCTGCCGTCCATCGAGAGCGCCTTTATTCCTTCGCCGCCGAATTCCAGTGACTTATAAAGCGCACCGTCAACACCTATCTTTCCGATAATGTTCAAGATCAGATCCTTACCTGTAACATACTTTCTGAACATGCCCGTAAGATTAACTTTGATCGCTTCAGGAACCTTGAACCACGTAACGCCTCTTGCCATCGCACACGCCAGATCAGTCGATCCGACACCTGTCGAGAAAGAACCCAAAGCACCGTAAGTACAAGTATGTGAATCGGCACCGATAACAAGATCACCCGGCAGCACGATTCCGTTATCCGGAAGAATGACGTGCTCGATCCCCATCTCTCTCCTGCCTAACTCATAGTAATGTGTGATCTCATGCTCACGTGCAAAACAACGCATCGTCTTATTGAGCTCTGCCGACTTAATATCCTTATTCGGAGTAAAATGATCCTGTATCATCAAGACCCTGTCTTTATCGAAGACCTCCTTTACACCGAGCTTCTCGAAAACCTTGATCGCAGGCGGAGTCGTTACGTCATTACCCATCACATAATCAAGCTTAGCTTCGATCAGATCTCCGGGCGCAACACTGTCAAGTCCTGCATGATCAGCCAGGATCTTCTGCGTCATGGTCATCGGCATATGAGATCACCTCCGAGAATAATAATAAATATTTTACAACAATATTCCTTTCTTCCAAATAGAAGATTTTACGGGAGGGTGTAAAGTTAGTTTTGAAGATCAGTAGTATCGAGCCGTGGCAGAACAGACTGCAGACCACGATCACTTATAAACACACCTTGCGGTCTGCGAAAAAATAAACTTCAAGCTTACTCTTCGTTCAGTTCAAAATACTCATCATAGAGTGCTGAGAGCTTAGCTGCATTCTCCTCATAACGCTTGAGATCTTCACTGCTGCATGAGCCGCCGAACTTCGCCTCGAGTTCTTTCTGCTCGGCTTCAAGCTTCGTAGTCTCTTTCTCTATGTCGGAGATCCTCTGGCGGCGCTTTGCAGATTCTTTGCGTTCCTGCGCACGATTTGCTGAGCGAACAGTATTCTCATTCTGAGATTTGGATGTCTCGAGAACTTCTTCCGCAGCACCCGTTGCATCACCGGCCGCACCGCTGACACCGTTTGCACTACCTGCACTTCCTGAAGCAGCACCTGCATCATTCTGCATCGCCTTGCGATAGAAATAATATGAATCGTAAAGTGCAGCGTGCTTATCTTTGAAGCCGAGAACTTTGTCTGCGCACTTGTCGATGAAGAATCTGTCGTGGCTTACGCAGATGACTGCACCGCTGTATTCCTGAATTGCATCCTCGAGGATCTCTTTGGAATTGATATCCAGGTGATTTGTAGGCTCGTCGAGGAAGAGAATGTCAGGGTTCTCGCGAAGGAGACAGCAGAGATAAAGGCGTGATCTCTCACCGCCTGATAACATGTTGATCTTCTTGAATGCGTCTTCGCCTCTGAAGCCGAAACGCGCAAGAAGAGTGCGTGCTTCAGTCGTACCGATGTCGCTTCTTGATACTAGTTCATCGAAGCAACTGAGCCCTTCATCTTCAAAAGGAACGAACTGCTCCATGTATCCCATCGAGAGCGAACCGCCGATGAGAACGGTGCCTGATGAACCTTGAAGTTTGTCACCGGCATGACCGGATAAAAGCTTAAGTAAAGTAGTCTTTCCGCAACCGTTGGGGCCTGCAAGGAAAAGCTTCTCGTCGGCTGTTACTTCGAACGATAATGAATCAAAAAGATCCTCTTCGCAGTCTTCAAATCTCATTGCGAGATCGTCAGCCTGAAGGACGATCTTGTCAGACTTTCCGCTTCGCTCGAGAGGCTGCGCATTGAAGCTCATCTTCGCATAACCGGAAGGAAGCTTCGATCTTGCAGCCTCGAGTTCATCTTCAAGTTTTGCAACCATTTTCTCGCGCTGGTGATAACCGCTGATGTTGCGGTGAGAGAGCATCGTCTGCTTAACATCGAGTTGATGCGCAAGTTCTTCTTCCAATGCTTTCGTAACGAGACTTTGCGACTTGATAAAATGTTCTTTCTGTTCCTTGTAGTCGGTGTAACCGCCTTTATATTCAGTGATGTGACCGCCGTCCAATTCGATGACTTTGGTAGCGACCTGATCGATAAAATGTCTGTCATGAGTGATGACAAAAACTGCGCCGCCGTAAGAACTCAAAAAGTTCTCGAGCCATTCGACTGCTTCCATGTCGAGATGGTTTGTAGGCTCGTCGAGAAGAAGAACGTCAGGTCTGTCGACGATCAATCTTGCGAGACAAACACGCATCTTCTCACCACCGGAAAGATCGGTAAAATCATCTCTTCCGTAGATGTTGCCGAGACCCAATCCTGCAAGTGCATCCTTCAAACGATACTCGTAATCATAACCGCCCAATGCTTCATAACGAGAATGAAGATCGGCAAGTTCCATAACAAGATCCGAAGCGTCTTCATTCATGTCTGATCTTCGTGAGATCGCAGCAGTTACTTCATCGATCTTAAGCTCGATATCAATTAGATTCGAAGGCTTCAATGATGCACCCGAGAGGTCCTGTTCATCCATGTTCTGCGAGAGAAAACCGGCAATGGTATTACCGTGAAGGATCACTTCTCCGCCGTCAGGTGTGAGCGTTCCTTTTATTATCTTGAACAGCGTTGATTTACCTGCTCCGTTATCGCCGACGAATGCGATCCTGTCACCTTTATTCACTCGAAAAGACACACCGTCAAGTAAACGGCGTTCACCAAATATCATCGTGATATCACTAAGTGTTAAAAGCGGCATATGAATCCTCATTGAAGAAAAAGTAATCAACGGCAACCATTGTATCATAGAAATTAAAAAGGGTTGCCTCAATATTGAGACAACCCGTAGATAATCAATTTGCTGTTCGCAAATCAGAAGAGGTCAACACCGTTACCGTCAAGGTCGTAAGCCTTCTTCTCAGCAGCAACAACATAGATCTTAGAAGCCTTAGGAAGCTTCTTAGCGATAGCTGCAGAAGAGATCTCCTGACCATCGATCTGGAAGATGATCTCAGCTGCCTTCTTAGCAGCAACAGCCTTCTTTGCAGCGGGCTTCTTAGCAGCAGCCTTCTTTGCAACGGGCTTCTTAGCAGCAACCTTCTTAGCAGCTGCCTTCTTAGCAGCGGGCTTCTTAGCCTCTGCCTTCTTAGCATCAGCCTTAGGTGCAACCTTCTTAGCAGCAGCCTTCTTTGCAGCGGGCTTCTTTGCAACAGCCTTCTTTGCAGCGGGCTTAGCTTCTGCCTTAGGAGCAGCAACAACAGGAGCTGCAGCAGGAGCTGCCTCTACCTTCTTAATGTCTTTCTTTTCTGTATCCATACTAAAAGAACCTCCGTATTTATCTTTGTTTGGATATACTAAATCTACATTTCTTTACATATTGTGTCAACAAACTTTTATTATCATTTTTTATCGTTAAAAACACGTGTTCGTAATCGGTTTTGTTCAACTTGCACACCAAAACATTTTCGAGTGTTGATAAATATCAATGCTGCAAACGCCTTTAATTGCTATCTTCTGAGGCGGAGGTGAACAAAAATGGACACAACAAAACAGAACGCAAAACAAGCAGTTGCACTTACAACGATACTCACACTTTTCGTAGCGGGATTCGAACTTCTAATCGCATTTACGAAGTACAGAACGGGTATGAATTTTCTTGATCTTACGACATATGTAACGCAAAACAAATACATATATTTCATGCTTCTCATGATCGCAAATCTTGCATTGTTTCCTGCTGCGTTCCTGTTATTCAAAACGAACGGGATCAGTCTCAAAAATGAGATATGCAGCAAGAAAACTTTGGTCAAAGATATTCTCTACGGAATCATCGCACTGGCAGGAACCGAGATAGTCGGACTCGTCTCAATTCTTGCAGATAAAGGCAAGACCGAGATGGCATATGTTATGACAAAACCTTCTGCCGAAATAATCATATTGTGGTTTATCTCATTAGGACTTGTAAGCGGTATTATCAAGGAGATCTTCTTCAAAGGATTGGCAAGGTTCTTCATGTGCCGATTCCGGAACGGATTCCTTGTCGAGAATGCCACCGAGAGATATCTGTCTTTCCGCAAGAGGTATCCAGATCTGAGCGGTCGTGTCGCACAACGTCACATTGCGACTTATCTCGGTATAGCACCTGAGACTTTAAGCCGCATCAGAAACAGCCTTAAGGAATAGGCTGAAAAGTTCATAAATAAATAACAAATATATTTTAATTTTTGTGGATAAATGCTTAATCCTCAATTAAAATTAGAAATATGGATAAGATCTTGACAGTTTTTAAATGGGAACTTCATAAATTGTTCTCAAGCTGGAAGAAAGCGGTAGCACTTTTTTTACTGCCTGCGATACTTCTTATGGCATCGCTCAATGTTTTCCCGCTTCTTATAAATTACATGTCGACGGGTTCGTTTAATCAGAAGCCTGTCCTCATCGTTGATGCACCAAAGTCTTTCTATGATTATGTCGAGAACACCGTTGATGCTCGTGTCTACGAATACAAATATATCAGCGCGCGCGAATTCGAAAGCATGGTCAACGCACGCGAGCAATTCGTAAGAGATCTTCGCAAAGGCCTTATCATCTGCATCTTCACGACTGACAGTTCTCGTCCCGGTTTCGATGATGAGATCCGCAATTACTATACGGAGATCTCTTCCGGCAATGCCGAAGCAATAAGCACTGCCGCTATCCATATTTCCTATGACGTCAATTCAGTAACAGCGGAATCAAGAGCTCAGCAGTTCCACGAAGGTGTTCTCAAGGGTTATCAGTCCGGACTTATCGATGAACTCGGCGGCGACTATTCAATTGTCGGGAGCAGTCTCTTCGATGTTGATACTTTCAATCCCGTAACTGATTTTGAAGAGTACCGAACGGTCGCAAATGCAGCTGCCGCAAGAGTCGTTCCGGGCGTCCTCATGATAATGATGTACTACTGCGTTTATTCACTCGTAAGTGACATGTTCGCATCAGAGCGCGACAGAGGCTTTATGGCAAAGCTTCTCATTACTCCGGTATCGCGCAAGAAGATCTATGCCGGCAAGATCCTTGCGATCGTATCCATCGTATCTGCATCGGCATACATTACGATGCTTCTCCTGTTCTTCTCGTCTTGGATCAACCGAAGCAACAATGCGATGTCGCTTCTCCCCTTCGGCATGATGCTTACACCTTCGGAGCTTCTTACTGTTCTCATCGCAATTCCCATCACGGCATTGCTCATGACTGCCATCTGCATATCGATCACATTCGACCTCAAACGAATGCAGGAGATTACCATAAATCTCCAGTTGCCGCTGATATATTTTTTGGCGGATTTTTTCCTGCAGATGTTCAGAGGCACAAGGCCGATCACCTTAGAGTATTTCATCCCGATGCATAATACGTTGCAGCTGATATCCGAGACCTTCATGGCACAGAATAAAGTCTGGCATGTACTTCTCGTTTATGCACTGAACTTCGCCGTTGCCGTCTGCGTACTCAGATATACTTTCAAAAAAGAGGAATCCATATGATCACGTTAACTGATGTTCACAAGAGTTATACAAAAGATCACGAGACCATCAAGGGAGTCAGCTTTGAGGTCAAGGAAGGACAGATCTTCGGTCTGCTCGGACCTAACGGTGCCGGCAAGACTACTCTCATGCAGATGATCTCCACACTTATGAAGCCTACTTCAGGCACCATCGAGATCGACGGCTTGACTTCCGATAAAGATCTTCTCGAGATCCATCGAAAAATTGGATTTCTCACTAACGAGATCAAGTTGGATCCGCTTTCCACCCCTAACAATCTCTTTAACTTCTTCGCGGCGCTCTACGACATTCCCAAGGATGAACTCGAAGAGCGTAAGCAGGAGAGCTTCGCAAGATTCGGCATCGAGCCTTTTGCAAACAAGAAGATCGTCGAACTTTCAACGGGTATGAAGCAGAAGATATCGATCGCGATAAGCCTCATACACGATCCGCCGGTTATTATTTTCGATGAGCCTACGAACGGACTCGACATCCTTACCTCCAAGCAGGTAACGGATTACCTTCTTGAGCTCAAGGAGAAAGGTCATGCGATAATCCTGTCGACACACATCTTTTCCGTCGCAGAAGAGCTTTGCGACGAGATAGCGATGCTCGTTGACGGCAAGATCGTCGCACAGGGAACCGTTGACGAACTCAAGAGAATAGCGAAAGCAGATACTTTCGAGAAGGCGTTCTTCAACATCTATGTAGAACATCACGTCGAATAAGTCTTTAAGCAAAAACAAAACAGAGAAGAGAATGACATGAGCGCAGGAAGAGGAATGAAAACAATAATCGGAAGCTTTTTCCGTAAGAGAGGTCAGATGGGAGCTGAGGCCTCCAATACGACTTTCCTTGTGACAGTCCTTTTTGTCGCAGCCTTCTCCTGTGCGGTAATGTCATGGATGCTCTGGTGGTTCCCCTATCACCTTTTCAGTGATGAGACTTACAACATCGTCGTAGTCAACGCGCCTGAATCTTTCGTTGAATTCAACAAGGCTTCACAGTCCTACTTTGATAACAGAGCCGAAGAGTTCGGCGACCGCAAAAACCTGATCCGCAACTGGCAGCACATTACGGAATTTGAATATAATTTTGACGGCTACGGCCAGACGGAATTCTTCTATGAAGAGACCGATGCACTCTACGACTTCGTTACTTTCGGCAAGTGGATGCGCAAGAACGATGCATATCTGACAGTCGTATTCCCCAAAGATTTTGACGAACAGGTGCGTGCACGCCAAGAAGGCAAGACCGGCGAGAAACCTCAGATCCTCACATACTTCAGGACAAATTCACTGGAGTATGCCGACATGCGCGAAGAATTCGAGGAAGTCTATCTTGCAACATATCAAACGGAGATCCGTGCTGATTTCGGTCTTGCGATAACATCCGTCTCCGATGCTCAGATCCTTGAAGAGCCGCTCGAGATAGTCGACACGCTCAACGGCCGCAACTCATTTGGTGCCGTACTGGGCAGGACCTTCATACCGATACTCATCTTCGTAATCCTTCTTTATGCATCAATGAGCGTCGGCACCAACGTCGTAGCAGGTCAGAAGGAGCGCGGAACTTTTACCGGAATCCTCCTCACACCCACTCCCCGCTATGTGATCGTATTAGGCAACCTCATCGGCGTCATAATCAAATCAGTCATCCCCGTTCTCGTGATAGGTGTCTTAGCCGCGCTCATCGCAAGAGCGTTCAATATCTTCGCGATACTCTCGCTTGTCGCATACATTATCGTTCTGGCAGCTTTTATCGCTTCCATTACCATCCTGATCTCCGTAATAAACGATACCGTCGTATCGGCGCAGACAGCTTTCCTTCCGATCTTCCTGATCCTCGTTGCTGCATGCGTTACATGCATCCAGTCCGTCTCCGAGCGTGAAGACTTCTATATGTTCCTTCCCGTATACGGTCAGTTCTACGGCATCGGCGACATCTTCGTCGGCCAGCTGAACTACTACGGGCTTCTCTTCAGTTCTTTGTCCACACTCGGCTTAACTGCAATAATCACCTTCATCACGATAAGACTTCTCCACAGCGAGCGTTACACGGTATCTATTGATTCTGTCGACGCCAAAGCTGCAAAGAGAGCACGAGAAGGCGGCGGTCTGTCAATTCTCGAGCGCATCAACAAGCTCACCGACAACTTCAGTTACACGATCACCGAGATCTTCTACCCGCTCTTCGTTCTGTCTTTCTATCAGTTCCTTGCACTAATTCCGGTCGTTATCTCAGACATGCGAAAACCTGAGTATTCAATGTTCATTCAGGACCTCGCAAATGTCGGTTCCGTAGGTGACATCATTAACAAGACCTTTGAGATCTTCGCGATCTTCTTCACAGATCCTTTGTTCCTCTCCATGATGACATTGGGTTATGCCGCGATACTTCTCACCTACTTCATCCACGCCGGCAGAGTCTGGAAGATCAAAGGCTTCAAGAACAAAGTCACGGCATGCGGCTATCCGCTCTCAGACAAGAAACACATTGGAAAACACTACGGTCTCGGCTTGCTGTTCGGCTTCCTCATGATGACATGTACCGTAAGCATCATGTTCATCACGGGCCAACTCACCTTCAAGGGCGGCTTCACATTCAGTCTCGCAGGCGTCGGCGTCTACCTCTTCAATCTCCTCATGTGGTTCCCTCAGGGTGCCTCAGAAGAGATCATGTTCAGAGGCTTCATGATCCCGGCCTTCAACAAGCGTTACAAAGTCGCGATCGGCGTTGCGGTATCCTCCATCCTCTTCTCTGCATTCCACTCGCTGAATGCCGGCTTCACGCCCCTTGCATCCTTCAACCTCGCACTTATCGCGCTTCTCTTTGCGCTTATCTACCTCTACACCGGCGACATCTGGATGACATCCGCTATGCACACCGCCTGGAACCTCTCGCAGGGTAACATCTACGGTCTCCAGGTATCCGGCAACCTCGCATCCAACTCCATCGTCTCCGCCGTCTACGACACCAACGCCAACCCGCTCATCACCGGCGGTGCTTTCGGTCCTGAGGGCGGTCTTGCGACAACAGCCGTAACCACGATTGCATTAGTTATCGTGATTGTCCTGCTTGTAAGAAAGAGAAATAACGCGAAAACAGAGTTCGCTGCGAAGGCAGTCATGCAAGCGAATCCGGATACGAAGCCGGACGTTAACGCATGAGATGATCCGCTGATTTTTCGGAGATTACAATGAGATATACAAAAACCGCGCACTCTCACTTCTTCAACTTCACCGTATGCGTCAACACTCCTGCGGTCGCCACTGACACTGCCGCCTGAATGAGGTTGAATACGACTGATCCGAGAGCTGCTTCCTTACCGTACATAAACATCTCGAAAACAAAATAACCGCCGATCATGATCACCTCAGCGACCACGAATGCCAATATGCGCAGAAATACCCCGCCGGGTTTCCCGCTCTTAGCACTCTTGGTGCGGAGCATCAGCGCGGTTACGATTGCCATGACGCCCTTTATGACGAATGTTGGCGCGATGTAGTAAGGGTAGCCGGCAATGAGGTCGCCGAGTGCGGAGCCGATCGCCGCAGGAAAGAAAGCGGCCGGGCCTATAAAGTATGAAGCTATGAGGATAACCGCGTCACCTAGATTTATGTGGCCGATCGCAGTAGGGATCCTCAACTCAGTGCCGATGAATACGAGCGCGGTGAAGATCCCGCACATCGCGAGGAGCTTGAGATTCTTTTTGCTTTTACGATTCTTGTCAGACATAGGTCACCCCATAAGGCTTCGAAGGTCGAGCGGATTCGTGCAGATGCGTTGCGCACCGCTCTTCTCAAGGAATTCTCTGTCGCGATAACCCCAGGAGCAGCAAATGCAGTCCATATTGCTGTTTGCGGCAGTTGCGATGTCCGTGTCGGAATCACCGATGTAAACGGTGTCGGAGTTTTCGATGCCTAATGCCCACAGACAGCGCTCGACAGGCTCGTAAGAGGGCTTGCGTGCGACACCTTCCACAGAGCCTTTAACATAGTCGAATACGCCCGGGAAGAATCTCTCGATAAGCCTCTGACAAGGCTCGTCATCTTTATTCGTGATGCATGCAAGGAGCAAGCCGTCAGCCTTAAGGCGTGCAAGCACTTCAGTAATGCCGTCGTAAGGTCTTGTCATTTCAAGATAGTGCGAATTGTAGTATGCAATGTAATCTTTGAGGAGACGCGTCTTGAATTCCTCGCCGTATTCCCTGCCGTCGGCAGCAAGACTGCGCTCGATCATCTTGACTACGCCGTTATTGATGAAGAACCTCACCTGTTCTTCCGTCTGCGTATCAAGACCGTTCATACGGCGGGCGGCATTAAGGCTTCGGGTAAGATCGCCCAAAGTATTAAGCAATGTTCCGTCCAGATCAAAACAAGCCAGTCTGTATCTCATACCATTCTCTCTTAAGCTCGTGTCCCGATCGCCGCTTCGGTTATTAGGACAACTCGCGCACATTTTAGCACGATTCGCGTCTCATTCAACCGCAAGTTATAGAATAATGATCTTCATAATGCTAATATCTTCTCGAAAAAGATTTCCCGATAAGCAAGGAGCACTTTATGGCAGTTATTAAGTTCAGCACTATGGATTACGGCACATACGAGTCAGACATGGTCATTGCGGCCATTACACAGGCCTCTACGAGCAACGGCAAGTCAATGCTCAAGATAACCCTTAACGACGGCACAGAAGCCATTACGGCGCTTATGTTCGAATCCACGAAGAAAGACCTGAATGCACAGGGGATCGAAGACGGCTGCACTGCAGTAGTCAATCTTGAGATCACCGACTACAAGGGTTCAAAGAGCTACAAGGTCACCAACATCAACCCCGTTAAGCTCTCAGAAGACGAGATGAAGCAGCTGGTAAAGATGCCCCCGATCGATCCCGAGAAGCTCGTAAAAGACATTCTTACCCTGATCAAGCAGTCCTCCGGCCGTGAATACGATCTTGAATCTTCCGACATTCCTTCTGACGATTACTCGATCACCGCGCTCACTGTAAGGATCATCAACAGCAACCTGAAGGCTTTCACAAGGTCTTCCGCTGCCAAATCGATGCATCACAACCTTTACGGCGGTCTTGCATATCACACATACAGAATGCTCAAGACGGCTTACGGCATTTGCGAAGTCTATCCTCTCCTCAACCGCGAACTTCTTGTCTGCGGCACTGCGCTTCACGACATCGGCAAGCTAATCGAGCTCAAAACCTCCGACACCGGCATTGCCTCTTACAGCGACATGGGCAACCTCTTCGGTCATGCCCTCTTGGGCATCGAGATGATAGATCACGAAGTCTGGAGAATGAATCAGGCAGCCGGCGGACGTTCCTACAACTCTGAGATGGTCGCCATGGTCAAGCATATGCTCGCTTCGCATCACGGTCAGCCCGAATGGGGCGCCATCAGATGCCCTTCCATCCCTGAAGCATTGATACTTCACGAGCTCGACATGATCGATTCACGCATGTACATGTACGAAGAGAATTTCCTGGACATGGCACCGGGATCATCGAGCGATCCGATCCTCGGCATCGCCGGCGAAGGAAAGAGCGTAATCTACAAGAATTCTTTTGCAAAATAAACAGCAGCGACTCTTGAACGCTTTGATCTGACAGTAACCTGCGACTTAAGTCGGCCGCAGGTTATTTTATTGCTTGTAACAGCCGGCAACACCGATGCCTATCGTGTCAAAATAGACATCATCGTTCTCATAGAAGACACCGACACTGATATTCTCAAAATCCGCACCGCAGCCGTCCTCGTTATAACCGCCGTTATTCTTCTCTTTTAAGACTTCCATCAGTTGATACCTGCTGAAAGCTCTGACCCAGAAAGATATCCTTCCCGTCAATCGTTATCTTCTCAAGCGGAAACAATTCAACCTTCATACAAAACCCTATTCCTCTCGATAATTGATCCTGTTTGCAATAGTAAAAGAATACAACAAGATGAGATCTATGTTAATCACGAAAGCACATAACAGACAGATTTGAACGTCAAGCAGAGCGATAATGTATTCTTGCTAAAACACTCATGAAGTAATATCCTATTGAGTGCAACAGATCAATTAGTTATTCGCGTTCTGCTGCCGCGACGCTTACCAGGCGGGGTTAATAATGATAAGAACCTTAGAATCTCATCATGAATGACGACGTGCCGGGCAAAGCCTGACATGTATGCTGTTCGTGAAAGGAGGTTCTTTTTTATGCATCACGAAAGCTTTTTTGAATACTACGAGGAGACCGCAAACTGGAGTTTTGACGAGTTCGGAATTCACACGGAGAATCTGACAGATTGGGATCTTTACGAGATCCTGAGCAAAGTTGCGACAACTGAGTCGCGCATTCTTGATCTCGGGACCGGAGGCGGCGAGAATGCGCTCGCTCATTTTCCGGATTGTGCAGAGGTGCTTGCGACGGATTTCTCCCCTAACATGATCAAGACGGCACGCGTAAATCTTGCCGCAAGCGGACGCAGGAACTTTACGTTCAAGGTGATGGACAACCTGAAGATGGAAGTTCCCGACAATTATTTCGACATAGTCGTTGCACGTCACACTTGCACCGATCCGGAACAGATACTCAAGTGTCTCAAACCGGGCGGATATCTTCTCATAAGAGGCGTCGACAAGTACGACTGCTGGGCGCTGAAGATGGTTTTCGGCGGCGGGCAGGGTTATAACGATCCGAAGCCGATCAGCATTCTCGATTATGAGAATATCATTCGCGCGGGATTCTCAGAGGTCGAGCTTGTGCCGATCCACGACCGCGAATACATAAGAGACAGAGCAACGTTCAAGGCATTTCTCAGCAAAGTGCCGATCCTGGAATTCGAGGGCGATTCGCCTGACGACAAGCTTCTCGACGAGTACATTGCAAAAAACACATTTTCGGGCGGAATAAGACTGCTCAGAGCGTACTACGGGATCACCGCACGGAAGCCGTTCTGACTTTGTCAGGAAACGATCTGCGGTAACACAGTAGCAGGCCGCCGGGAAACCGCGCTGAGTTCGTCAGGCGATTACCTGTAGTAATCGACATCGCCCAGCATTACCGGCTTGGAATTTGCGATGACCCAATTGACCGTAAGCTCAGTCAGGCGGTAAAGATCTGCCTTGCCTGAATCGGCATTGACGTGAGAAGCGAGAGCAACTGCTTCTGACACTAAAGACGGTTCAAGCTTCTCGTTGCGATCAAGGTAAGAGACAAAGGCGGTCATCATTCTCGAGTAGTCGTCATCCCAATTGACAGCGCCGTTATCAAGGATCTCGTAAGTGACTTTACCGACGATCCTTATCATCTCACCTTGGAGAGTTCTCGCCTTGCCGCTGCCGGGAACAAGCTTTGAGCGAAGTTCTTCATACTGGGTCTGCCATTTCCCGGAAGTGACCTTGATCTCCTCTGTGTCATTCATCACGCGGCGCGCAACGGGAGTTACGCCGAAAAGTTCATAGAGGGCCGACAGAGCTTCGTCAGTCTCAGCAAGGTAATCCGGATTGAAGCTGTCTCTGAAGAACTCGAAACGCTTACCGATGTTCTCGACGAGCGCGCCGGTCTTCTCGGTCGGCTTAACGCCTGCCTGCAAAAGGACTGAGCATATCTCATATGCGTTGGGAATAAAGGCATTGTCGCAGCAACGGAGCGCACAATCCAAGGGAGTATTCTTCTCAAAGCCGCAAAGTATGTCAACGGAAGCGCCGGCATTAAGGAGGTTGAAGACAGCGTCGACGTTAAGATTTTGGCACGCACGCGCAAGCGCGTTCCCGGATATCGTACTGAGTGCCAGATCAACGTTTGCGCCGTTCTCAACAAGGCACTCGAGGACCTCTTTGTTCGAAGCCTGGTGAGCTACGGCGGTGTAACCATAACCGCAGTCGGTGTTCGGATCAAGGCCGTTATCGATGAGAAATCTTGCCTGCTCGGCGTTGAGGTCGCGATAGGAGAAAGCATTAGCAGTGGTCTTTCCGGCGTTTGTTGCCGTTATCTCGTATTTCTCAAAGAACTCGGCAAAAGCCTTCATGTCGTGGCTTGCAACTAAAACGCCGAACTCATTAGGCAACTTCTTTTTCTTCATGCGTAAACCTCCGCTATTGTCATCAATTTACGATAACATAATTTGATTGCGGTTTCCTGTTCGATCACGCTCTTACGACCTCTTCTGATAATCCTCAAGATCCTTCGTGAGATCTGCCGCGCGCTTTGAATCGAGTAAGAATTCGATGACGTGTTCCAGCACGAATATCAGTGCTACCAGGAAGAAAAGTCCTGCTGCTACGGGGAATGTCAGAGGGAGATAATCGCCGCCGAGAAGCGCAACAAAGATCAATATTTCGATGCTGATGAGCTGGATTATCTTGCGCATGATGAACTGCTTAACGGACAGTTCTTTGCTCGAGTACATTATGATCACCGGAACGACTCCGAAGAGTGCGTAGAGCAAAGGAGCGGAGAAAGCTTCATAGCCGAGTTTTGCCTCCGGAAAGGAGAGCGCGCCGATAATGTACATTGCAAAGCAGATGAGCGTTGCGATTATGAAGTATACTTTGGCGGCACGCTTGAGAAGGTCTTTTATGTCCATGTCACTGTCCTCCTTTCAGGGTCTTTTTAAGGTCCGCGACGTATTTTCGGGATATCATTATCTCCTCACCGTTGCTTAAGACAGCGATGAAGCGGGCGTTCAACGAAGGCTTGATGGATTTGATCTTCATGAGGTTAACGATGGAAGATTTGGAGATCCTGAGGAAGTGCTTCTGCTTCAGGAGTTCTTCCAGTTCGTAGATCTTGCCCGAGGTCTCGTAGGACTGTTTGGACGTATACATAAATACACGGTTATCAACGGATTCAATGTATAAGATGTCCATTACCGAGATCTCGTACAGCTCGCCGTCAAGTTTGCCGGTGAGCTGCCCCTGACGAGACTTTACAAAGGACACGATCTCTTTTACGTCATCGTCTATGACATGGCAATCGATCGTGATCGCTTCAAGCTCTTCGGGGCTTATCTCATTAACCGTGATCTTTGTCCTGCGGAAGTTCATAAGTCTCCTCCACGGCGAACTCTCCTTCACCCTTAAGGTAGTAATCCAGGAAGTCGGCCGTAATCTCGTTCATCTTGGCTATGCACGCTTCGGGATCCACGTCACCGGTTCCCAGAAGTCCTGCCAGAAGAGGCGAGAAAAGAGGCAAATCGGTATAGTTCATGTGACCCGATCCCATAATGCATGTCGCATAACCTGTCGTTGCATTTTTAAGTATAACATTATTCACATACAGAATATTCGAGCTGCCGACATCGACTCTCTCATTAAGATGTTCCACGTTATCGAAAACAAGGAGCGGCACATCGTACGGTTCTTCACTTACCAAGTCATTGCCTTCCCTGACGCCGTCGATCTCACCGATCATGGTACCGTCGATATCGATGACCGCATCGATGTCATCTCTTTCTCTTCCCAAAGTTACTGCGGCAGCGCCGCCCAATGAGTGTCCCATAACGCCGATCGTCTCAACATCGATAAGTGCCAGCGCTTCGCTCATCTCAGAAAGATCTTTGCAATACCAACTGTCATTAAGAGAATTCTCGGAAGCTGCGCGCTTTACTTCATCGATGGCAAAGTTCATGTCACCGAGTCTTAACTCCATCCACTCTTTAGTTATCTCAAATGTCTCTTCGTCAGACACTTCATCGGTGTTCTGGATCCTGCCTGCATTGGAGATGAATTCGGGATCAACGATCACGACTTTACCATCAGTATCTTTGGTAAAGAACGAGTGATAAGGATGCTCGACGCTTACGACCACATAACCGCGGCTCGCAAGTTCCATATATGTTGAAGTATTGCTCTGGTAGTATCCGAACGCACCATGTGAGAAGAAAACAAGCGGGAACTCTTTTGAAGCTTCACCCTCCTCAACTTCAGGATAGTAGAAATACAAAGGCACTTCACGGCAGGAACCGTCATCCTCGAATGTCTCGATCCTGCTCTCATCCTTCAAGATCGCATTTACCGTCTTTACTTCGTATTCACCCGAAGTCGGAAGCCCTTTATAGTTGCTGAAGATAAAAGCCGGAATAATGCTGTTGATAAAGAATACGATCGAGAAGACAACGCCCAGGATAACCGATGACTTTTTCTTACCTGTTGTCTTCTTGTGATCAACAAACCAAAAGATAAGCGCGAAGACTGCTCTTACGACAAGCAACGCGAGAAGCCCGCCAAAACGAAGACTCAGACTTCCCTGCTTCGTGATCACTGCGAGAAGACCGATCACAAGCTCGACGATGTTAGCTGCAACACGCAGCTTTACAAAGTCCTTTACGATCATCTTACGAGAGATTCCGATAACAGCGAGCATTATCTCAGCTGCGATCAATAAAACAAGAATTACGATATTCATAACAAACGCTCCTTTGATTTGGTTGGCATTAACCTACCATCAAAGAAGCGCATATGTATCAATATCTGATGTGAAATGCATTAAGCCTAAGCAAGATGCAATTTGCTGTCATGTCGGCAATGTCTCTCAGAAAGAATCATGCTCGGAATCAGCATTCCAATGATACTCCATTATCCGGCAAATGCGGTTTTGTTTGTCGTTGCACGCTTTCCGTCCAGCAACCCTGTCTCAGCTGCCTTCATATAACTTACCTTCAAGTGATCTCTATCTTAAAGCAGATCGGATCATCGCCGTCGGGTTCGCGGTCCAGTGTGATCTCAAAGCATTCTCTGTCACGTGTATACGATTCAACAGCATAAGTTCCGAGCACTTCAACGGTACCGATACCGAAGTCATAACCGCCGTTCATCTTCAGCGACTTGATCTTAAACTTATCGCCTGAAGGTCTCATGCAGAATGCATATAGATAGCCGTCCTTATAAGTGAAACGGTAATCCTCCAAAGTAAATGCTTTCTCATCGTTATCACGGAACGCACCTTCCTCGTTATTGACAGTTCCTTCGCCGAAGCACCTCCACGGTACCGTGCCGTAGATGCCTTCACCGTTGACCTTAAGCCATTCTCCAAGCTCAAGCAACACTTCAGTCTCTTCAGCTGTGATGGTACCGTCCGGTTTAGGTCCGACATTAAGGAGCAGCATGCCGTTTTTACTTACGATATCGACAAGGTCACATATGATCTGGCGCGATGCTTTGAATTCGTTATCCGCAGTATAGCCCCAGGACCTCTTGCCTATCGCCGTATCGGTCTGCCACGGTATCGGATTGATTCCGGTAAGTGCGCCGCGCTCGACATCGTAGACGGCAACTGTGGGCGGACAGGACTGATGCTTATAATTGATCGTTACATCAATGCCCCATTCCTCGGCGCGATTGTAATAGTACGCACACACCTTCTTCAGATACGGCTTAAACGCCTGATGATGGATCCATGAATCGAAGTAAAGGACCTTCGGCTTGAGACGGTCTATAAGCTCGCATGTGCGTACGAGCCAGTCTTCAAGCCACTCTTCAGATGGCACTGCCGGAGAGAACGCATCTGCCAAGGCATCGAAAACCTTATCACCGTTGAGTTCTGGACAGAGGTAAGCAGGACCGTAGAAGTCTCTGTAATTCTCATCCTGAACGTCACTCTCATACGTTCTTCCCATGTTCATGAAGAAATAATGCTCAGCTCTGTGTGACGAAGCGCAAAAGGCTAGCCCCTGCTTCTCACAAGCTTCCTTTATCTCAAGTGCCACATCTCTGCAGGGGCCCATTCTTGAGGCATTCCAACGATTGAACTCACTATCATACATGGCGAAGCCGTCGTGATGCTCTGCTACCGGCATTACATATCTCGCGCCCGCTTTCTTGAAAAGTGACACCCATTCATCGGCATTGAACGCTTCGGCCTTGAACATCGGAATGAAGTCCTTGTAACCAAAATCCTTCTGCGGACCGTATGTCTTTATATGGTGCTCATATTCATCGTGTGAAGGGTCGTACATCATTCTCGGATACCATTCACTCAGATAAGCGGGAACGCTGTATACGCCCCAATGAATGAAGATACCGTGCTTTGCTTCGTAATACCACGAAGGCACCTTGTGTCCTGATAAGGACTTCCAGTCGTCCTTATACCTTCCCTCTCTTATGGTCTTATCTATCAGTTCAAGATACTCTTCGTGATACATATATACGTCCTGCTTTATTCGTTATAGTCAATGTCGAACTTCCTGTCACGGAAGTAGTAATCTCTGTCAGCATCGGTTATCTCACGCAGCACACGACAAGGATTGCCGACTGCGATAACATTATCCGGAATATCCTTATTTACCACACTTCCGGCGCCAATGACTACATTGTTGCCGATGGTAACACCCGGACAGACAAACACGCCTCCGCCGATCCACACATTCTCACCGATCGTTATGTCGATACCGTATTCATAACCGGAATTACGTGTCTCAGGATGAACGGGATGTCCTGCCGTACAAATTGAAACATTAGGACCACACATAAAGTGATCGCCGATCTTTACCTTTCCGACATCAAGAACGATAAAGTTATAGTTTGCAAAGAAATCAGTTCCGACTTCAATGTTGTAACCGTAATCACAGTGGAAGGGCGACTCGATGCAAAGAAAACCTTCCTTTGTCTTGCCCAAAATATCACGAAGGAGTGCGTCCCTCTCATCCTGCGCATCCGGCGGCAGGTTGTTGTATGTATATAGCTTTTTCTTGCATTCCATCCGTTCTTCGTTCAAACCGTCTAGCCATGACTTATACGGAAGATTTGCAAGCATTCTCTCTTTATGGTTCATATCAGGACCTCCTTCAGAACTGGCTTAAATGTTGCTTCGATTATAATACAAACTCCCCTTGTTCAAGGTTACGAAAAAAACTCCGGGCGAACACCTTCACATCAAGAAAACATATATCAAGTATCTTTGTTAACTTATCGTTTTGCGCGCGATATATCACACTTTCATCGTCATTTTCAACAATAATTGCGGCAAAAATTAGATAATATACAAAAAAGCGGGGTTAATCTGACATCAATTCGGTAATCTCGCCACATACAATTATCACTATACGAGGTTACAATAACTTGGCTTTACAAATATGAATAAAAACAAACAAACAAAAAAACTTTCGGAGGATGAATTATGAGAAGGGCAAACGGCAGATTAAAGTCCGGTATGGTTTTACTTATCACTTTGGTAGCAGTAAGTGCTATTGCACTCGTAGGTCTTGTTACTTATTTCTACATTAAAGATTACAACGACAGCTGCAGCATTATCAGTTACGATTCATTGACGATCGATGATGAGAATGCTTACAGAGTAAGAGAGCTTCTTAAGGTTAAGGGCTTCACAAACATCAGACTCGTCCCTACAATCGCTGACGAGATACCTGAAGATCTTGAAGCGCGTGATTCAAACGTCATCTCCCTTTCAGTAAACGGCAAGTCAAAGTTCGATGCTGAGGACCGTTTCAAGTCTGATGCAGAGATCGTCATCACATACTACGATTACTATCGTTACTACATCTGATAACAACAGATCCAGATAATAGCTGAAAAGGGCTGTCTCAAAGTGGATCTTCACAATGAGGCAGCCCTGATAATTAAGTAC
>JAKSRD010000015.1 GCA_024403795.1 Saccharofermentans sp. | reverse complement strand
GTGTATCGAGGCTCATCTTGGATGATCTGTGGAGCTGCTCTTCTCTCTGCTTGATCTTACGCTTCTCAACGAGCTGTCTTGCAGTCTTATCGTCAGATACGGAGTAAAGGATCTCGCCGGCCTGAGGTACTTCAGGAAGACCGAGGATCTCAACCGGGATGGAAGGACCTGCCTTCTTGATCGGAGAACCCTTATCATCGTACATAGCTCTGATGTTACCGAGAATAGGACCGCATACGACCGTATCGCCCTGTCTCAATGTACCGCGCTGAACGAGAACTGATGCAACAGGTCCTCTGTTCTTATCAAGCTTAGCCTCGATAACGGCAGCCTTTGCCTGACACTTAGGGTCAGCCTTAAGCTCCATGATGTCGGCCGTAAGCAAAACGTTTTCGAGCAGGTCATCAATACCTGTACCCTGCTTAGCCGAGATCGGTACCATGATCGTGGAACCGCCCCATTCTTCGCAGATAAGACCATATGTTGTGAGCTCCTGCTTAACTCTGTCAGGATTTGCGCCCGGTTTATCGATCTTGTTGATCGCTACGATGATCTCAGTGTTAGCAGCCTTAGCGTGGTTAATGGCTTCAACTGTCTGCGGCATTACACCGTCATCTGCAGCTACAACGAGGATGGCGATATCCGTGAACTGAGCACCTCTTGCTCTCATCGTTGTGAACGCTTCGTGACCCGGTGTATCGAGGAATGTGATCTGACGGCCCTTAAGACGAACGGTGTAAGCACCGATCTTCTGCGTAATACCGCCGGCTTCTCCCTCTGTTACGTTAGCTGAACGGATCTTATCAAGGAGTGATGTCTTACCGTGGTCAACGTGACCCATGACAACTACGACAGGAGGTCTGGGTTCAAGGTTCTCGGGATTATCTACATCTGCCTCGAAAAGGATATCCTCTTCTGTCTTCTCTTCCAAAAGTTCAGCATTGATTCCAAAGCTGTCAGCAACAAGGCATGCCGTATCAAAGTCGAGTTCCTGGTTGATGGTAGCCATGACACCGAGCTTCAACAAAGCCATGATGATGTCGGAGCTCTTCTTGCCGATACCTTCAGCGAATTCCTTGACCGTGATGAATGCGGGGATCTTGATCTCAGTGATAACCTGCTCAACAACAGCCTGCTGCTCGAACTGCTTCTTTTTCTTCTTCTTAAAAGAATAATCATCGTATTCACCGTCACCGTTAACGCGGCCGGAGAACTGCGCAGAACGTGACTGCTTTCTCTTATCTACAGCACCGTTCTTCTCATTATCTCTTCTGTCAGAGCTGTTGTGCTTCTTCTCAAAAGCGCTCTTCTCTGCATAAGAAGATCTGCTCTTCTTAGCTTCCTCAATGGGAGCTTCTGCCTTCGGCTTCGGAGCTCTCTTGAACTGCGGACGTGAACCGTCCTCATCCTTGTCCTTGTCAAAACCGCCCTTGTTCTGATATCCGCCGCCTCTGTTATTGTTATAACCGGAGCCGCCGTCTCTTCTCATCGGGCTCTTCTTGTCTCTGCCGGAATATGTAATGACCGTAGAGCTTCTTATTGTCTCGCCCCTTGCAGGAACATCCGGAAGGGAGATGACAGCAGATGACAATCTGGGTCTTGCCGGAGGTGTTACCTCAGGCTTCTTCTCTTCCTTTGCAGGTTCAGGCTTAACCTCTTCCTTAACTTCAGGCTTAGCTTCTTCTTTAACTTCGGGCTTTACTTCAGCCTTCGGCTCAGGCTTAACCTCTTCCTTAACTTCCTTGGCGGGCTCCTTGACTTCTGTGCCCTTCTTCTCGGGTTCGGCAGTCTCTTTTATCTCAGCCTTGGGTGCCTTAGTTGCCTTGGGAGAAGCAGCTTTCTTTGTTGCCTTCTTCTCTTCGGCAGGCTTCTCTGCGTCCTTTTCTTCGGAAGCCTTCTTCTCGGAAGTCTTCTTAGCAGCAGTCTTCTTGGGAGCTTCCGTCTCCGTCTTAGCCGAAGCTTTCTTTGCAGGCTTCTTCTCTTCTGCAGGAGCCTCTTCCGTTGTCTCTTCAACAGGTGCTTTCTTTGCAGAAGCCTTCTTCGCAGGCTTTGCCTCAACCTCAGGTTCAGGTGTTACTTCAACGGCCTTGGGAGCTGCTTCGACGACAGCCTCAACAGGAGCTGATTCCGCACTCTCGTCAGCCTTCTTCTTATGTACACGACCAAGGCGCATCTTCTTACTGCCTGATACGCCTCCGACTGTCAGATTCTTCTTCTCGTTATCATCACTCATCAAGTATCTTCCTCCTCGTTAATGTTCTCGAGTATGGCGGAGATTCCATCCGCAAAGTTTTTGTCAGTAATCGCCACAATTGCTCTGTCCGGTTTGCCGAGCGCAGATCCTAATTCTTCAGAACTTGCAAAGCTGTAACAGGTTATCTCTTTCTGTTCCGTCATGTTCTTAAGAACCTTATCCAAAGAATTCCTTGAGATATCCCCGGAGATGATCAGCAGTTCCACCTTGCCGGCACGGATCGCTCCGATAACGGCATCACTTCCCGATACGGCTTTGCCGGCACGGGACGCAAGTCCGATCATTCCGAAAGCTCTTTCTTTATCATTCATCAGTCTTCAGCTATGCTCTCCAATATTGTCTTTGCAAGACCTTTGATCTCGTCTTCCGTCAAGGGCTTCTTCAGACCCTTTGAAAGTCTTGCGGCCTTCTTAAGTTCAGCCGTAATGCATTTCTCATCGCGGCAAAGGTACGCTCCCCTGCCGGAAAGTTTTCCGGTAGGATCGTACATAACTTCACCTTCGGGTGTGACTACGATACGCAAGAGCTCATTCTTGTCTCTCACGGTCCTGCAGGTTACACAACTTCTTTGCGGCTTCTTCTTCATAACTTCAATCTCTGCGGATCATTCCTCTTTGCCGGCATCATCAACAACCGTAAAGTCATCAATAAGCGCCTTAGAAGCTTCTACGCTCTCATCTGATTCCTTCTTGATGTCGATCTTAAAACCTGTAAGTCTTGCAGCAAGACGAACATTCTGACCGCTCTTACCGATAGCGAGTGAGAACTGCTGATCAGGTACGATAACCTTTGCATATCTCTCAACTTCACCGTTCTCGTTTGTTGAGATCTCAGTATCAACTCTTGAGACCTTTGCAGGCTGAAGAGCTTCACTGATGAAAAGTGCGGGATCTTCCTTCCAGTCAACGATGTCGATCTTCTCGTCTGAAAGCTCATTCATGATCTGCTGAACTCTCTGACCTCTCTGACCAACGCAGGAACCCTTTGCATCAATATCGGGATCCTTGGAATATACGGCGATCTTTGTTCTTGAACCTGCTTCTCTTGCAACAGATCTGATGATTACGTCACCTGTCTTGATCTCAGGCACTTCAAGCTCGAAAAGCTTGGAGACAAGTCTTGCGTCCGTTCTTGAGAGAACTACTGACGGTCTGCCGTTTGCTTCCTCAACACCGACAACGAGGAACTTCATGATCCTATCCTGATCGTAACGCTCATTGCGGTTATTTCTTACCTGTCCGTCATGGTTAACGATAGCCTCTGCACGGCCGATATTAACATAGACATTTCTTGCATCCTTACGAACGATAGTGCCGGAAGTGATCTCACCGATCTTACCGGAGAATTCCTTCTCGATCTTCTGGCTCTCTGCATCTCTGAGCTTCTGATTGATTGCATTCTTTGCAGCACTTGCAGCGAGGCGGCCCAGATCCTCAACGTCGATACCGATCTCGATCTCGTCGCCGATCTCAACGTCCTCATAACCCAACTCTTTTGCTTCTTCGATGGAGATCTCATTTGCATCATCGATAACATCATCGACTACTTCGGCAAGCTTATAAACATAGATCTCGCCTGATTCTCTGTCGATCTCCGCACTTACCGACTTAATGTCCTGCTTATTACCGCCAAACTCACGTCTGTAAGCAGCAACCAGACCACTCTCGATAGCCTGGAAAACTTCTTCTTCATCGATGTCTCTTTCTTCAGCGAGGAGTCTTACAAGACTTACTATAGTATCCTTGGATTCCTCTTCATTCTTCTTTCTGGGCATTTTATATTTCCTCCTGCATTAAAATTCTATATGACGTACGGCCTTGGCAATGTCCTCAAATCCGAGAGTCAGCTCGTCTCCGTTATCAAATATAAATGTTGCCTTATCGCCATCTGCGCCCTTGATCGTCGCAGTAAAGCTCTTCTTGCCTTCCACGGGCTTATAGAGCGATACATCAGCCTTCTCGCCGCTGTATCTGTTGTAATCCTTGTCTGTCTCCAGAGGTCTGGTAAGTCCGGGAGAAGACACTTCAAAATAATCAGGATCGATAGAAGCCGATGCATCGATTACGGCATCTACCGCACGGCTTACCTTCTCACAATCATCGATACCGATACCGCCGCGCTTATCGACATAAAGCGTCAGGACCATTCCGCGTGATTCCTTAACATAGGAACAATCTACAAGGTCAAATCCAAGTTCGGTAACGATCGGTTCGGCGAGTTCAAAAGCTTCTTGAGCAACCTTAGATCTTTTAGCCAAGACTTTCTCCTTTTACAACAAAAAACGGACAAGCATAAAGCCGTCCGTTCGATAAAAATCTTTTATGAACGGAAAGATTTTACCATATAGATATCAATAGTGCAAACCGAAAAAAATACCAAGAAATTTTGCGTTTTAATATTCATTTCGGGCGACAATTACAGTAAAATAAGTCTATACAAATTATCCAACGGAGACATCCAATGGAAATATGATCCCCAAAGGAGACATTCATATGATCAAACTTATTGCAGGACCTAAGGGAACAGGTAAGACAGCAAAGCTCGTTGACGATATCAACACGGTTGCAGCTACAGACAGTAACGTCGTTTGCCTCGAGAGAGGAAGCAGATTAGATCAGCTTCTCAAGCCCACAGTCCGTCTTATTAATATGGAGGAATACCCCATCGAAGGCTTCGAACAGGTTCTCGCTTTTATCTGCGGCATCTGCTCCAAGGATTACGATCTGACACACATTTATGTTGACGCTATCTGCAAGGTTGCCAACAGCCGCGACATGGCCGGCCTCGGTGATTTCCTTGTTAAGCTCGACACATTCCTGAAGGATACACCCGTTACCGCTACGATCATCTTCAGCGGTGAGGTTGACAGCCTTCCCGAGGAAGCAAGAAAATTTGCCTGATCGGTTGAGATAACCTAACTTACCCGAATCCATACGGGTTCGGGTTTTTTATTAAATTTTTACTTTTAGGAGGAACAAACCAATGGGAGTTATTAAGAAGTTCATGACCGAATTCAAGGAATTCGCACTTAAGGGAAGCGTAGTAGACATGGCTATCGGTGTCATCGTCGGTGCTGCTTTCAAGGATATCGTTACATCTTTCACAGACAGCTTTATCAATCCTTTGATCGCTTCCATCGGCGGAACGGACTTCGCAGGTTCCATCAGACTTCCTTGGGTTGACTATACAGGTCTTTCACTTGAAGAGATCCAGTCTCTCTCGATCAACTACGGTGCGTTCATCTCCGCCATCATCAATTTCCTCATCATGGCTTTGATCCTCTTCATCATGCTCAAGGGTATCAACGCTCTTAAGAACGGAATTACAAAGAAGAACAAGAAGGGCGCTGAGGAAGAACCCGCACCCGAGCCCGAGCCGTCAGACGAAGTTAAGCTTCTCACAGAGATCAAGGATCTCCTCAAGGCTCAGAACGGCAAGAAGTAATCTGATAAAGATTCAAACGAATTAAAGGAGGCTGTCGCAAGGCAGCCTCTTATTTTGCTTCGTGGAACAGAGTTAACGTAAGTTACAAAGATGGTCGCATAATATTCGTTGCGTATTTGATGTCGAATTTTAAGCAAACAGTATCGGCTTAAGCAGTACTTTTTCACCCGACAGGATCTCTACTATTCTGACCGCCCTGACCACAGCACCGCCTGGATGCTTTGACCCATGCTCTGATCCGGCACCATCTTGGTCAATACTTCTTTTCGAGTTCTTGACCAAAATGCTTCAATAACAACACTTTGGTATAGGTTTGCAGCCATTGATAACTTCCGCTGCGATATCACCCTGAATAGAGAAAAAGCTCCGATATTACCACTCGATCCTGTCTACGTTAACCGGACTCGTATTAACGACATTACTTGTGATCTTTCCGTTCTTAACACGGATGACACGGTCGGCCATGGCAGTTAACGCAGAGTTATGCGTAATGATAACTACCGTCATCCCCTTCTCATTACTCAAAGACTGAAGAAGCTTAAGGATTGCTTTACCCGTCTGATAATCGAGGGCTCCGGTAGGCTCGTCACACAAAAGCAGCTTGGGGTTCTTTGCGATAGCTCTTGCGATCGCGACTCTTTGCTGCTCACCGCCGGAGAGCTGTGCCGGAAAATTATTCTTACGGTCGGCAAGTCCGACTTCATTCATCAAAAGATCACAGTTGATCGGATCTTTTACCAACTGAGCGGCCATCTCAACATTCTCATATGCGGTAAGGCTCGGGATCAGATTATAGAACTGGAAGACAAATCCGACGCTCTGTCTTCTGAACAGAGCAAGCTCACTTGCCGTAAGCTTCGATACTTCCTTTCCGTCGAGGAAGACCTCGCCGGTTGTAAGCCTGTCCATTCCTCCGAGAATATTAAGAAGTGTGGTCTTTCCGGCTCCGGACTGACCTACGATTACACAGAGCTCACCTTTCTCGATATAGAAATCACATCCGTCAAGCGCAGTAACATTGACGGAACCCGTCTTGTATACCTTTTTAACATTACGGAATTCTATATAAGACATAATCTCCTCCTAAAGTCTCGAACAGATCAATTGATCCTTATCTGTATTCAACATACAGCGGTGCCATCTCGTATCCTTCCTCAAAACCTGCAAGCTCTGACGGCAGACTGATATAAAGTCTGGGACAGTAGTCAAATGCCTGTTCATCAATGAAGTAAACCGAGTCAGGTATCTTAACATAGCTCAGTTCATCGCAGTAGCCGAAGGCTCCGTAACCGATATATTGCACGCTGTCCGGCAGGTAGATGTAATCCATGTCCTGACAACAGAGGAAAGCGTAATATCCGATACTCTCAATAGTATCAGGTAATACGACCGAAGTAAGCAGATCGCAATCTTCGAAGCCTGCATCACCGATCGCGGTAATATTGCTTCCCTCCTCGAACACCACTTTACTGAAGCCGCACACGCCCGCCGGCATGACGACCTCGCCTTCACCTGATATGTGGCATACTCCGTCTCTGGTTATCTCATATGTAGCATCACCGCCGCAACGGCCGGCACTCTCAAGTCCGTGCCTCGTATCGGCATCAAGTATCTTGTGATTATTGGAGAATGCCTCTAATGTCAGAAGATAATTAGCCGTTCTGTCTTCCTGTACTATAACGTCTTCGGGACCTTCATAGTATCTGGACATATCAAATGTAGGATCCAGAAAATGCCACTTATCTCCAAGATAAACGGCAGCCCATGCATGGTTGGAATAAACTTCTTGAGAGTATTCCTCATGCGTCATCTCCTGATAATCGGTCAACCCGAGACCATATTCAACTACAGCCGGAATACCCTGCACTCTTGAGAGTGCAACGAAAGCATTAGCAAAGCCTTCACATATGCCTTTCCCGTCTCTGATAACGTCAAGAGCGCTATCCTGATAGCCGGATGAATCGTTCTCCATCTCAACGACATCATAAGCCATCTCGTGAGCTATATATTTGTAGATACGGAAAACCTTCTCCCAATCATCGGCAGCACCCTCACAGATCCGCTTTGAGTACTCAATAATGACGGGATCATCACACTCAATGTCATTCTGAGGTTCAAGACACTCTTTGAGAGACTGTGCATCCGTCCACAACTCCGAACATGTCTCCTGATTGTACTCGTAGTTGACAGACTTCCAGAAGTACAGATTGTTGCTGCTCAGATATATGATATTGTTGCCTGCAATAAGCTTGACTCCATATGCCTCATAAGTGATCTCGACAGTATAGAGTTCACCCTCATCCATCACGGAAGTGCAATCTATCTCAAATGTCTTGGAGTGCTTTCTGTAATTCTTCTCGATCCTTGAAGCTCTGGTCTTTATGAGATTGATCTTGTAATCCCGCACAACGCTCGACGAGAATATAAGCTTCTTGCCGGCAGCGCGCATCTCAAGCGTCTCACCGTCGGCAAGAGTCATTATATATCCGTCAAACATCGCAGGCAGGATCTTCTCATTCACGAAGATCCCCGGGAAAGAATTAAGGGTAAAGGTGATGCACATGATAACAGTCGCTATTACCCTTATCGGCATTCTCAGATCTCCTTGGCAAGTGCTATTGCTTCGTCAACAGTAATCTCGGAAGCTTCGCTGCTGTCTCTTCTCTTGACCTCTACTATGCCTTCTCCGGCTCTTCTGCCGACAGTGATACGAAGCGGAATGCCAAGCAGATCGGCATCCTTGAACTTAACTCCGGGACGCTCATTTCTGTCATCGATAAGGACTTCACAGCCTGCTGCCGTCAGATCAGCGTAGATCTTCTCTGCAACACCCATAAGTTCTTCGTCATTAACCTTGGTGGGAACGACGATAACCTTGTAAGGAGCAACGATGGAAGGCCAGATAATACCGTCATCATCGTGATTCTGCTCAATGATCGCAGCAAGGACTCTTGATACGCCGATACCGTAGCAGCCCATGACCATGCTGTGTTCCTTGCCGTTGCTGTCAAGATAGACGCAACCAAGAGCATCGGAATACTTGGTGCCGAGCTTAAAGATGTGACCTACTTCTACACCTCTTGCCATGGCAAGTGTTCCCTTGCCGCACTTAGGGCAGATATCGCCCTCCTTGGCATTTGTGATGTCAGCGATCTTATCAGCTTCAAAATCTCTGCCGATATTTACATTCTTGAAGTGGTAGTCAGTCTCACAAGCGCCGACAACGAAGTTCTTCATTCCGGCAACTTCGGGATCGACTACGATGTCGATCTTCTGCTTGAGACCCACAGGACCGGCAAAACCTACCTTCGCGCCTGTGATCATCTCAACATCTGCAAATGCTGCGAGTTCCATCTCCGTAGCATCATAGAGATTGCCGAGCTTTGTCTCGTTGATGTCTCTGTCACCTCTGCACATGGCAGCAACAAACTTGCCGTCAATGTTGTAGAGGATCGTCTTTACGAATGCATCCGGTCCGCAGTTAAGATAACCGCAGAGTTCTTCTATTGTCTTAACATCAGGAGTATGGATCTTCTCGACTTCGAGTTCTGCCGCAGTATCGGCAGCACCTCTTGTCCAGCCTGCCTTCTCCTCGTTTGCCGCATAGCCGCAATCGCTGCAGAAGCAGATGGCATCCTCGCCGACTTCACTCTTTACCATGAATTCCTGTGAACCGGAGCCGCCCATTGCACCTGAATCGGCATCAACGATCGTATAATCCAATCCAAGGCGATCGAAAATCGCACGGTAAGCGTCGTACATCTTCTTGTAAGAGATGTCGAGGCCCGCTTCGTCAACGTCAAAGGAATATGCATCCTTCATGACGAACTCTCTTGCTCTGATAACGCCGAATCTCGGACGCTTCTCGTCTCTGTACTTATGCTGGATCTGATAAAGTGTTACAGGGAGCTGCTTGTAAGATCTGATCGAATCTCTGACAGCCTCCGTGAAAGGCTCCTCGTGCGTAGGACCAAGGCAGAAACTTCTTCCGCCTCTGTCGGAAAGTCTGAACATCTCAGGTCCGAACTTCTCCCATCTGCCTGAACCCTGATAAGCCTCGGCAGGAAGAAGTGCAGGCATTATAAGCTCCTGTGCTCCGGCCTTATCCATCTCTTCTCTGATTACCGCTTCTACCTTTCTGTAGGTGCGATAACCCATAGGCATAAAGGAATAAACACCGGATGCCATCTTGCGGATAAGACCTGCTCTGAGCATCAGTCTGTGTGAAGGGATCTCTGCATCTGCGGGGATCTCTCTTTGTGTAGCCATAAACAATTCGGAAACTCTCATATCTTGCTCCTATATTAAAAAATATTACAGGTGCAAGTATATACGAGAGGGGTACTTTTTGCAATTAAAAGCGAATTACGAGCTTTAATGTCACAGTCCGAGAATACCGATGAGGAAGATCACATCGAGAATACCGCACACAATGAGAATAAGAGCACAAATGATGTAAATACGCGCACGTCTCTTCTCAACATCGCGCTCTGTCGTTCCGTAACTTGCTCTTTTTGCCGGCTTACGGACACGTCCATACGACATATGCTCCCCCCCTTTGCGATATTGATTTGTTCATCGGTGTCTAGATTATAGACGGATATAATATGTCATGCTTTTCAGAGTTGTGACAATCAATTGACAAATTCGGAAAATCGCTTTACTCAAAATCACTTTTGCGGTAAAGGAACACAGCATTTGCAAAGTGCAGACATTCCTTACTACAGTTTTGAAAAGCATTGTCACAGATAATATGCAAGTTATCGTTATGTTCACGATCTGCACGCTGACTATTCTATTGCTGTTGAATCAACTTGCGGTGAAGCAAAAACAGGCATTACACAGTGATTTTATAAACAAAAATAAGAGTATGATATAATATTGTTGAAATTATGCCTCAATGCAGGCATTGCGATAATAAGGAGAAAATGAGTCTTTGAAGCTTGTAAGTGTAAAAGAATTCTATAACATCACCCGCGCCAAGGTTGTGTCTGCAGCGAGTTGTTGCGTGGTCGTTGCAATCTGTGCAGCAGCTACTTTTGCCGTTGATTCCGCATTGGATTTCACGACTGTTCAGGCTCAGCCGATCGAACCGGGTGTTACGACTCAGCTTCCGGATGAGACTGATCCTACAGACCCCTCCGAACCGGGTTTGGCAGATCCTTCCGAGACATCTGAGACAACAACCGAGACAACGGTAAAAGTAACCGTCGTATCAAAGCCTTCCGAGTCATCGGAGACTTCTGAGACATCAGAGACTTCCGAGACCTCTGAGACTTCCGAGACAACCAAGGAGACAACCAAAGAGACAACGAAGGAGACTACACAGGCCACCACCGCCGAGACGACGGAAAAGATTACGGAAAAAGAACTCTACCTGGCTGTATACGCGACGACAACAGTTAACGTCAGATCGGGTCCCGGTACTGATTACGATGTAGTAAAGACGGTGTACGCCGGCGATCAGATCGACGTAATCGCCGTTACCTCCAATGGTTGGTATAAGACATACAACGGTAACTACGTGAAGAAGGATCTCACCACTGAGACAAAGCCCACCTCCACACCCAAACCGAAGGCAACTCCTACGCCAAAGCCGCAGGAACCCAAACATACAGATCCTCCGGCACCGGATAAACCGTCCGGCGGCGGAAATACATGCACGATAACATTCTACGGTCCTCAGCCTAACGGCGACGGAACATACAGCAAGAGCACCGCATCCGGCACAACTTGTGTCGAAGGCCGCACCTGTGCTGCAGACTGGTCTATCTACCCTAAGGGAACCGTTATCTACATCGAGAACGATCCTTTGGGCGGCGACGGTTATTACACCGTTGAGGACAAGGGTCCGGGCGTAAAGGGTTATCACATCGACATATATGCGGAAGACGGTGAGTCAGGTAATTACTCGACCTGCAAGAGAACCGTAACCGTAGCTTAAGCAGGAACTAAGCAGATACTTTCCTCTCATCAAGGGAAGTATTTGTGTTTATATGAAGGAAGGTTTTATGAGCAGCAATTCAAAAAGACACGGATACAACGATCCGAAATATAAGAATCCGAACCCCGTTAAGATAATCCCTTTGGGAGGTATCGGCGAGATCGGCAAGAATATGACCGCCATTGAATATAAGAATGACATCATCATCATCGACTGCGGCATGAGTTTCCCTGAAGAGAACATGCCCGGCGTTGATTGTGTCATTCCCGACTTCACATACATCAGGCGCAACAAGGAGAAGCTCCGCGGTATCCTTATCACGCACGGACACGAGGACCATATCGGTTCTCTCCCCTATTTCCTCAGGGAATTCAAGTGTCCCGTCTACGGCGGTACGATGGCGATCGAGCTCATCAAGCTCAAGCTTCAGGATAAGAATGTTCCTTTCGAAGGAATAAAGATGACCACTTGCAAGAACGGTGATGTCGTATCACTCGGCAAGTCATTCTCTGCCGAATTCATCAGGGTAAATCACAGCATCGCAGACTCATATGCTCTCTGCATCAACACGCCTGTCGGAAGGATCGTTCATTCCGGCGACTTCAAGATCGACTATACTCCGATCAACGGTAAGACCATCAATCTCCAGAGAATGGGCGAGCTCGGCAAAGAAGGCGTCCTCATGTTCATCTGTGAGAGCACCAACGTCGAGATAGAAGGTTTCTCGCCGTCAGAGAAGCATGTGGGTGAAGCTTTCTCTCATTATTTTCGAAAAGCAGAAGGCCGCATAATCGTTGCCACCTTCTCATCACACGTACACCGCATGCAGCAGATCATTACGGCGGCAGAGAAATACGGTCGTCATGTCTGCCTCTCCGGTCGTTCGATGATCCAGGTATTCAACATCGCCAACACACTGGGTTACATCGACATCCAACCTGACACGCTAATAGATATCGATGCGATCGACAATTATCCCGACAATCAGATCGTAGTCCTTACTACCGGTTCGCAGGCTGAACCGATGAGCGCTCTAACCCGCATGGCTTACTCATCACACCGTTCCGTAGACATACAGAAAGGTGATACGGTGATCATCTCTGCTGACCCCATTCCGGGCAACGAGAAGCCTATCTACCGTGTTATCAACGAGCTGTACAAGAAGGGTGCGCACGTGATCTATCAGTCCCTTGCTGATGTTCACGTATCAGGTCACGCTTACAGAGACGAGCTCATGATGCTCCATACTCTTATCAAGCCGAAGTACTTCATTCCTGCTCACGGTGAATATCGTATGCTTTGCCTCCACAAAGAGATGGCAACGAATCTCGGAATGAACGAGGATGATATCTACATCATTGAGAACGGTGATGTTCTTGAACTTACTGAAGCCGGCGGCAAGGTAGCAGATCATGTTCCTGCATCGCCGGTCCTCATTGACGGTTCCAATACAGTCGATCCCGATGACAGAGTTCTTACTGACAGAATTCACTTGAGCGAAGACGGCTGCCTTGCAGTGGCTATTACGGTAAACGAAGACACAGGTGACCTTGCATGTTCACCTGCCATCAATTCAATAGGCTGCTTCGACAGTGATGACAACATCAATGTCCTTCATGAGCTCATCTCCGACAAGGTAGATAATCTTCTCAAGCAGGCCGGAAGCAAAGCCGGAAGTATCGAAGCTATGCTCGAGAAGCGTAACTTCAGGGAACAGATAAAGAATTTCGTTCAGTCCAAATCAGGCCGCAGACCGATGATCATCTTCAACATCAGCTATGTCGGCGGATACGATGAGGACACTTATTACGGAGATAAATAAACCTGTCAGTTCCTGATAACGTCGACAACATCCTTGACCCTTAATATCCTGTCACAGGTGCGGTCAAGCTGTTCGCGTCCGGATACATTAACGGTTACAAAGATACGTGCCTCCGGACCGTCGACAACGGTATTGAGCTTAACTATATTGATCTTTTCTTCCGCGATCTTATCAAGAACATCGATGAGAAGTCCGTTACGATCCATGGCAACAACTACAAGCTGTACATCGTAATTGGAGAACTTTGCCTTTGAGAGCCACGTAACGCCGACAAGACGCTGATACTTCTCCTCATCCTTCTCGGAATTAAAGCGGTTCTTGATTATATTCTGTACGTTCTTACAGTTAACTTTGTGGATTCCTACACCCTTCTCCTGAGTGACATAGCCGATGATCTCGTCACCGAATATCGGATGACAGCACTTGGAGATGTGCGTGGCAATCGAATCGATCCCGCTTACGACAACGGAATCACTGCTGTGAGATCGTCTTGCAGAATCACTGTGCGTATTTCTGACAGGCTTGGAAGAGCCTGCGGAAGTAACTGCATCAGCACCCTTGGGCGTACCCGGAGCAACCGTCTGATGCGGATCCGTATTCATCGCATTTATCTTCTCGACATCAAAGGAGAGCACCTGCTTGGATGTCTCCGGTGTAGCCGGCTTACCTTTTGCTGTTTTGGCAATGCGGTTCTGGTCAGCCTTGCCGAGATCAAGAGGAAGCTCTTGAGGGCTGTATGCAACATTTCCGTCGGCAGTTACACGATAGCCGAGTGCACGACGTTCTTCTTCGGAGATGTTCCTGATGTAATCATCACGAAGTCTGGAGAAGACCTTGCTTACACTGATACTTCCGTATCCCAGTGCCGCAAACATGTCATCAAGAGACTGGAAATTATTACGCTTAAGGATGGTCTCGATGGATCTGTGCATCAACAGATCCGAAGGATCGAATCCGTTACGTGTGATCTCGTTCGTAAGAAGCTCCCGACCGGTCGTTATGTTATCCGCTCTAGCCTCGCGCTTAAACCATGCATTGATCTTCGAACGGGCATTTGCGGTGCGGGCAATGGTAACCCAATCACGTGAAGGACCCTTTACGAGCTTATCACTGGACTGAATGTCGACAATATCACTGTTCTTCAATTCATAAGACAAAGGAACGATACGGCCGTTGACCTTCGCACCGTGCATATGGTTACCGATACCGCTGTGAATGGCATAAGCAAAATCTATGGGACAAGAGCCCTTAGGAAGCTTTACGACCTCATGCTTAGGCGTATATACGAAGATCTCATCCGGAGCTATATTCATCTTCAGTGATTCGATGAACTCATGTGAATCCGTGAGTTCATTCTGCGAATCAATGATCTGTCTCATCTCATCGATCTTACGGTCGTAGATATCAGCCTTGAACTGCATTGAGTTGCCGGCTTCCTTGTAATGCCAGTGCGCAGCGATACCGAACTCTGCTATCTGGTGCATCGCAAAAGTCCTTATCTGAACTTCAAAAGAAGTACCGTTGTGACTTACGACAGTAGTATGTATCGACTGGTACTTATTCTCCTTAGGCATCGCGATATAGTCCTTGAAGCGTCCGGGAACGTGCTGATACATCTCGTGGATGATACCGAGGACCTGATAACATTCGATAACTTCATCAACAATGATCCTGCAGGCAAAAAGATCGTATATCTCATCTATCGTCTTTCCCTTCTCATGCATCTTCTTGTAGATGCTGTAGAAGTGCTTCGGACGTCCTTCGATGTCATAATGAACGACACCGTTCTCTTCGAGCTTTGATCGGATCTCAGAGACAACATCCTCCATGAAGTTCTCTCTCTGGGCACGATTACCGTTAACGAGCTTTACGAGTTCATAGTAATCATCCGGGTGAAGATATCTGAGACAGAGATCTTCAAGCTCCCATTTGATCTTATAGATACCGAATCTTCCCGCAAAAGGAACATATATATCAAGAGTCTCCTGAGCTTTCTCGATCTGTTTCTCGGGAGTCTGGAACTTAAGCGTTCTCATGTTGTGAAGACGGTCTGCAAGCTTAATGAATATGACTCTGATGTCATTGGTCATGGCCAGGATCATCTTACGGAAAGTAGCCGCCTGGATATCCGTCTTGGAGTTATAAATGACATTATCGAGATGAAGATTAAGTTTTGTAACACCATCAACAAGATCTGCCACAACGCTTCCGAACTTCTCTTCGACCATTGCTCTGTCGGCAACGGTATCTTCGATCGTATCGTGAAGGAGAGCAGCTTCGATCGTCGCCGAATCTACTTTAAGATCGGCAAGGATGACAGCAACAGCAACCGGATGTGTTATATAAGGCTCACCGGTCTTACGTCTCTGATGACGATGTGCCTTGTACGCGAAAACGAACGCCTTCTCCATCTCACGGTCATCTTCTTCGATATCCTTGTCTTCAAGATTCGCAGCACGGGCATACTCGTTATATACAGCGACCATATCCTTAAACCTGTCATACAGATCCTTGGGAATATCAGGCACTATACTGTCGTCCTGAAGATAGGCGCACTCTTCAGCGGCCTGTACTTCCTCTTCAGTAACGGCTTTAAACGCTCTGTCGTCCTGCTCTTTACTCACCCTGTATTCTCCTATACACCTCAGAATCACTGAGTTTAACCTTATCTCCGGCCGTTATGATGTTAAAGCATGCTCTCGTTGGATTGATCATCCTGAGTCTGATCAATCTGCAATCCGCGAATACTTCAAGGCATCTCATGACCTGAAACGGAGTCACCGCTACATCATAATTGTTGGACACCAATCTTGCAAGAAAACCGATATCCACCGTCGACATGGAAGTACCGCCGAAACGTTCTATCGCCTTATAGCACGCTCCGTAGATCTCCGGCGTCGGCTTCATCGATCCGACGATATCTTCACCCGGAGCCATCTTGGCGATCTGCGACATTGCAAGTCCGCTCGTGTAGAGCTTCTCTGCAATGTCAGCCTTCTGCCACATGAACCCGCCGTCAGCCTTCAGCCTGATATCTTCAAGATGAAGGCTAAGTGATGTCTCACCGCGATAACAATATTCATTGATCGTGTAAGCTATATCGATCTTGTCTCCGGCTCTTATCACATTAAAGTAATCGCCCATGCCGAACCCCACTGCCGAGAGACTTACGGAACCCTCAGCATCTGTCAGATCCATTCTGATATGAGCACCTGCACTCATCTGTGCAATGTTTGCGACGATAAGATCATGCGTAACAAATACCGGCTTCGGATTTCCGATACCGAACGGTCTGAGTTTGCTCACTTCATGATATGAATCGAAGTTCAAGCCCCCGGGCATGATCTCGCATTCAACTTCTAATTTATCGTCATCGCTCTCCTCGCCGGACTGCCCCTTCTCACGAATGATCTTGGCAGCTTCATTCTCAAGAGTCTCCATAAAAAGACCCATCTCAGACTTCCTTACCAGAAGTCCGGCAGCCTTCTTATGTCCGCCGAAGTTCACGAGCTTGTCAGATATTCTCTCAAGACACTCGTAGAGATCAAAATCTCCGAACGCTCTTCCGGAACCCTTGGCACATCCCGGTTCAGTCGCATCATCCGTGAATACCAAAGCCGATCTTCCGTAGTACTGTGAGAGCTTGCCTGCTACGATCCCCAATACGCCCTGATGCCAATCCTTACCGTATACAACGATGGGACCGCAAGTATTAGTTAGTGACCATCTGTCGGGCCTTGCAGGATTCTCAAGCTGCGCTCTGGCCTCATCGAAAACCTTCGCCTCTATCTCCTTACGCTCATCATTCTCTTTGGTAAGATCCTGCGCTGCCTTTGCCGCTTCTGAGGGATCATTTTCGAGGAAAAGCTTCAACGCATCAGTCGAATCATAGAGTCTTCCCGCAGCATTGATCCTCGGAACAAAATTAAAAGAGATAAAAGTCTCATCCAAAGCCTTACCGGGTGAGAGCAACATATCGTTCATGACTCCGACACCGAGATTGGAAGGATTCTTCATGCTCTTAAAAGCACGCTTGATTATCGTTCTGTTCTCATTCGTGACGGACACGAGATCGGCTATCGTTGCGATTCCGGCGAGTTCAACAGCCTGACGCCAGATATTGCCGGTAACCTTATGAGTTCCGTCCTTGCCCAAAGCCTCAACCAGCTTCAGTGCTACACCGGCACCGCAAAGATCCTTGAAGGGATATGTGTTATCCGCACGCTTGGCACAGATAACGCAGTCAGCAGCCGGAAGTTCATCTTTGACATTGTGGTGATCGGTAATGATCACCAATATGCCGCGGCTCTTCAATTCCTGAACCGTATCGATATTTGTTACGCCGCAGTCAACGGTAATGACAAGATCAGGACCGATCTCAATGACCTTATCCATGATCTTCTCGGTGAGACCGTAGCCGTGCTCCGCTCTGTGCGGAACGATATATTCAACATTTACCTGATGGCTCTTGAAGTATCTTACAAGTATGGAAGTAGCCGTAACACCGTCGCAGTCGTAATCACCGTATACCAGGATCTTTCCGTGACGATCCATAGTCGCGTTAATGATATCTACTGCTTTGCGCATGTCATTATAGAGGAACGGATCATACCAGATACCGTCATCCTCAGCCAGGAATTGCTCAGCGGATTGTCCCTCGGTTATTCCCCGATTCTTAAGCAATACATCAAGAAGCGTGTCGGCATCAGATACTTTCTGAGATGCCGATAAGCGCCAATTCTTACCGATCAACAACATAAATCTATTCTCAACTTTATCTTTATTGGTCATATTATAACTAAATCAGATAAAGCGGGCAATAAAACATGGTACTGAAAAATGGCTTGAAAACGTTCTTTTTCCAAGCAAACAAAAAAGAGGTTGCCCTCTCGGACAACCTCTCGTATAAGTCTTATTAATGCTTTCTCTTTCTAGCTGCTTCAGACTTCTTCTTTCTGCGAACAGAAGGCTTCTCGTAGTGTTCTCTCTTACGAACCTCAGCAAGAACGCCGGACTTTGCACAAGAACGCTTAAATCTGCGAAGTGCACTGTCAAGGGACTCGCCTTCCTTAACTTTAATCTCAGACATCTTTATCCCCCCTCTCGTGCGTGGATTTCAAACTCGCATATTATATAGGACGTCCGTCCTAAAGTCAAACCCATGTGAGAGTCGGCCAGGACATTACAAACAGGATCAACGTGTCCTTAAGGATAAGTCCGACAATAGCACCGATCGAGATCGCAGGAGCAAGTGATATCTTTCTCTTCTTGGAATTGCAAACGACCGTAAAGATGATTCCCATGACGATTCCGGCCGCCGCTGCAATAATCCCTCCGTTAATGCCGAGGAACAACATCAGGCAGATGGCCAGTTTTGTCGGACCGTAACTCATTTTCGAGTTCTTGATCTTGCCGATAACGGCAGTTGCGATCGCCATGACAATGCCTACACAAGCTGCAGCGATCAGGCCTTCGATCACATAGACTCTGATATCCTTAAAGAATCCTACCGTGATGATCCAGCTGACAAGGATCGCAGCAAGGAATCCGTCAGGGATCACACCTGAATCCCAATCTGCAAGCGACAGACCAAGCAGCAGAACCTCAAGGATCAATGTCGCAACCACAGCGGCATCAACGACTCCGTGGAAAACCAAAGTACCTGCGAATAACAATCCCAATAAAATCTCGAAAATCAGATCTCTCGGAGGAACCTTCGAGCCGCAGTATCTGCATTTACCTTTAAGTGCTATGTAAGAGATGATCGGGAAAAGATCTGCCGTTGACAATTCGTGTCCGCAAGTATCGCAATGGGAATGTCCCAACTTCCAATCCTCATGTCTGACAACACGCCAGGCAGTGCATGTAATAAAGCTTGCAAATATGGCTCCGAAGAGAAATGCCAGAACGATCAGATATACTCCGATAAAAGGTATCTCGAATAAAGGGTAAGATAAGGTCAAAGCAATAGCCCTCCCGTAGAATTCTTCTTTATCAAACATATACGCTGCGGTCATTTATGTCAATGATTCCTTACACACCGCAACTGCTGCCCAAATTACTTCGTCGACAGATAAGACGGGCCGCGTAACAATGTTACACGACCCGCAAACCCTTATATTGCAATGTTTAGGCTCAGACTGTAAAAGTCATCGCCTTCCGGCCGGTAAGTGCTTCCGTGCGTGCATCCGGCTGACCAAAGCCGACATAGAGAGCGACCTTACCTTCAGCTGTGACTTTCTCCCCCTTCTCATTGACTACTATAAAGCGGTCAGAAGAGACCGGAATCTCAACAGAAGCGGATTCGCCTGCTGCAAGAGAGATCCTCGTAAACGCAGCAAGTCTTGTATTCCTTACCTCATTCGGATCCTCAGCCTTCATATATACCTGAATTACCTCAGAAACTGCGACATCGCCGCTGTTCTTAACGGAAACCTTTACGGTAAGACCGCTGTTCCTGGGATCATCACCCTCATGTTCAACGGAAGTAATCTCCATCTTTCCGTAAGTAAGGCCGTATCCGAACGGATAGAGAGGCTCTGTCTCAAGATAACGGTATGTTCTGCCCTTCATTGAGTAATCCTCAAATTCAGGAAGATCGGCAGTGTCCTTGTAGAAAGTAACAGGAAGCTTACCTGAAGGATTTACCTTGCCGAAGATAATGTCTCCGATGGACTGTCCGCCTCTTGCACCGGGATACCAAGCCTGGAGAATTGCAGAAGCTTTATCGTTAAGTATGCTGAGATCCATGCAGGAGCCTGCCATGACAACAGTAATGAACGGCTTGCCTGACTCGATCACGGCATCAATGAGCTTGCGCTGTGTCTTAGGGAACAGAAGGTCAGGCTTATCACCTGACTTATACTGGTTGCCCTGGTCTCCCTCTTCGCCCTCAAGATTCTCATTAAGACCGATAACAAGGATAACTAGATCGGATCTCCTCATGACTGCCTTTGCTTCAGCAAGTCTGTGATACTCACGAGAGAGGAAATCCGGCTTCGGAATGCTGAGATCGCAGCCTTCTGAATAGAGGATCCTGGTATCGTCGCCAGAAGCGTTCCTGATGCCCTCCAGTGCCGTTATGTATTCGGATGATGTTCCGTAGTAATTACCGACGAGGCACGCTCTGGAATCAGCGTTAGGACCGATTACTGAGATGACCTGAGACTTGTTCTTATCCAGCGGAAGGATTCCGTCATTTTTAAGAAGGACAATACTCTCATCGGAAGCTCTTCTGGCTACCTCGAGATTCTTCTTCGATTCCACATCAAGATATGTAAGGTCATCAAATTCAGTCTCATCGAACATTCCGAGAATGAATCTCGTCGTAAAAAGTCTGACTGCAGCCTTGCGGATGTCCTCTTCGGATACAAGACCCTGATCGTATGCTTTCATAAGATGCACATAGGTACATCCGCAGTTAAGATCACAGCCTTTCTTAAGAGCGAGCGCAGCACTCTCTTCAATCGTTTTAGTTACTTTATGGTTCTCGTGGAAATCTCTTATTGCCCAGCAGTCTGATACGATATGTCCTTCGAACTCCCACTTATCGCGGATGATGTCCTGAAGATAAGAGTGACCGCAGCAAGGTTCGCCGTTCGTTCTGTTATATGCACCCATAACGGACTCAACTTTAGCTTCTCTGATACAAGCTTCAAATGCAGGAAGATAAGTCTCGTTAAGATCCTTAGCGGATGCTGTTGCATTGAACTGATGTCTTACTGCTTCAGGACCGGAATGTACCACAAAATGCTTAGCACAAGCGGCCGCCTTCATATACTCGCCGTCGCCCTGGATACTCTTGATGAAAGGAACGGCAAGCTCAGATATCAATACAGGATCTTCACCATAAGTCTCCTGGCCTCTTCCCCACCTCGGATCTCTGAAAAGATTAACGTTAGGAGACCAGAAAGTGAGTCCCTTATAGATGTCACGATCGCCGTTAGCCTTATGCTCATTGTATTTCGCACGACCTTCGGTTGAGCATACATCGCCTACTTCGCCCATAAGTTCCTGATCAAAAGTAGCTCCGAGTCCGATTGCCTGAGGAAAACTCGTTGCCGTTCCGGCTCTCGCAACTCCGTGTAGTGTCTCATTCCACCAGTTGTATTCCGGAATTCCCAAACGCTCTATCGCAGGTGAATCATGTCTCAACTGCGAAGCAGCCTCTTCAATGGTCATTTTGCTTACGAGTTCCTCAGCACGCTTAACCGCTATTTCTCTGTTCATATGAGTACTCTCCTATCTGCCGGACAGCCTGAAATATATCAAAATTATAGTATATTTCCCGACATAGAACATATCTTATGCGTAATCCTGATTTTACATATTTTGCTATACAGATAGCAAAATCTATTGAAAATTGCACCTTAAGAAATTAGAATTGTACCATTGACCAAAAAGGACGTATAACCAAATGCAATTTAATGACAACTCAGTACCGGGTAAATATCAGCAACCTATAGGAAGCTTTGCCGGAAGGATCGTCAGCAATGATGTTGAAGAGGTGGATTTTATCCCCGGATCTAACATGCGTATCTGGTATAACAACCGTTCTGAGGACTATCCTGTTCACAGACACAGTTGTCTTGAGATCACAATTCCCATTGAGAATAATTACACTTATATATTTGACGACAGAACGATAATCCTTAAGGAGAAAGAGATCCTTCTCGTACCTCCGGATATGCTCCACAAGATCACGGGAACTAAATCCGGAATCAGATTTATCTATCTGTTCAACATCTCATTTCTGAGAGACTTCTTCGATTACGAGGACTTCCTCAAAATACTTAAGGAACCACTGCTGATAACGCCGGACACTCATCCGGATCTTTACAGTTATATTTTCGAGAGATTCATGGAGATCAACGATCAATATTTCTTCTATTCAACGACAGTAAAAGAGATCTCCATTTACAGTAAGTTATTAGACGTCTTCTCGATGCTCATGAAGAAGGACTATTCTGACAGTCTTCTTGTTCCACAGAACGATAAGCAGCGCGAAGTCTATATCAAGTTCAAATCTCTCGCAGAATGGCTTGCAATGCACAGCTCCGAGAATGTCTCCATGGATGAGGCGGCAACTCATGTGGGTTACTCCAAATTCCACTTTGCCAGACTGTTCAAAGAATATACCGGCATGACTTTCAACGACTATCAGACATCGCTTAGATTGAAAGAAGTAGAAAGGCAGCTTGCCGACACTGATGTTCAGATCAGTGATATCGCAATGACCTGCGGCTTCAACAACCTGACTTCACTGAGCCGCTGTTTTAAGAAGCAATACGGCTGCTCCCCTTCTCAATTCAGGAATCGTATCAAGCGCTCGAAAATGAAATCCTGAATTGATCAACATTGAATAACAAAAAGCTGATCCGCAGTTCTTGTAGAACCTGCCGGATCAGCTTTTTTATTACGAACACTAATTCCGAACAAACAAAAGCTGCGTCTCTGAGGAGGCAATTTCCGGAGACGCAGCTGATTAATTGTTTTTGTAAGAATTAAACCAAACCCCAAAGGGTAAAAGGATTAACCCTTGACAGCACCCAATGCAACACCTTCAACGATGAACTTGGAGAGGAATGCATATACAACGATAAGAGGAAGGACAGTAACGAAGAGTCCTAAGTAAATAGCGCCGTATTCCTTTCTGTAGATATCACCGTTAAGCAAGGATACCATTACAGGGAGAGTCTTCTTATGCTTATCTGTAAGGAGGATCAACGGCATAAAGAGGTTGTTCCAAGAACCTACATAAGCGAAGATTGCCTGTGTAGCGATAGCCGGCTTCATGATAGGGAGAACGATCTGGTTGAATGTTCTGAACTCACCTGCACCGTCCATTCTTGCTGACTCAACGATTTCCATTGAGAGGGCACCTTCGAGATACTGCTTCATGAAGAATACTGTCATAGGAGCTGCAATGCTCGGGAGGATAAGCATCCAGAGGTTATTAACCAAGTGAAGCTTATATACCATCTGATAGAATCCGATCGTTGTACAGGTTGCAGGAACCATCATAAGTCCGATAACGATTGCACTGAAAGCTCTCTTCAACTTCCACTCATAAGCCGTAATAGCATATGCGGTAAGTGATGAGAAGTAAACGTTAAGAAGTGTGCTGCAGGTAGAAACAAGGAATGAATTCCAGAAACCTTCGATGGGGTGGAAGTCCATGCTGTTAATGATCTGCCAGTTCTTCTTGAGGTTTGCAATCGGATGAGCTGACCACAAAGCAAGAGTACTTGCCTGAATCTCAGGTGTGCTCTTGTAAGAGTTACAAAGCATCATAACGAACGGGAACATTGTCATGATACAGAAGAAGATGGATACGATATAGATAACAACCTTTAATCCCGTATCATTCCTCTTAATGGATGATTTTTTAGTTACATTAATCTCACTCATGTCTACTCACCTTATAAACCTTTCTTAGCTGCACGAAGCTCCATCTTCTTGAGCTTCTTGAGCTTAGCTTCGTCTCTGTCTCTCATTAAGTAGAACAAGAGGGCTGAGAGCGCAACGATGATGATAAACATAATTACACTGGCTGCAGCAGCTCTGTTGTACATATAGCTGCCGAAGAAAGCCTGGTTACGAATGTACATATTCGTTGTGAGACCGGCATTGTTACATCTGATATCGATGAACAACTGCGGAATATCAAACATATTGAGACCGCCGATGAGTGATGTAACAAGTACATATACCATGATCGAACGGATACAAGGAATTGTAATCTTAAAGAATGTCTGCACTCTGTTCGCACCGTCAATCTCAGCAGCCTCGAAAATCTCAGGACTGATACCGATTACACCGGCAATGAGGTTGATCATGGTATTACCATACCACTGGAAGAACTGAATGAATGCAATGATTGATTTTACTGACCACTCATGAGCAATAAACTCATAACTCTTTCTTGTCTGACCGAAAAGCTTATAGATTCCGTTAAGCAAATCGTTGATAGCACCCTTCGGATAACCGAACAAAACGTTGAACAAGATAGCAAGTGTAGCAGCCGTAATAATGTTAGGCATGTACATAAGGATCTTGAAGAGACCTGTACCCTTAACTTTAGATCTTCTGTCGGTAAACCACGCCGTAAACAAGAGCGCAAAACCAAGCTGAGGAATAAAGTTCATTATCCAAATGATACAAGTATTCTTAAAAGCCTTACCAAAGCTCTTGGAAGTTAATACTTCCTTGAAATTCTTAAATATGTAGAATTTCTCACCCTTAGGACCCGTGAAAGGCAATAAGTTCCAATCTGTCTTTCCGGCACCCTTCAGATCTGTAAATCCGATGATGAAAGTATAAATAATCGGATAAAGTGTAAAAATGCAAAATGCAATAACAAACGGAATAGCGAAAATATATCCGTATTTTGAATAACTAACAAGTTTTTTGTTTCTCATTTAACACAGCCTCCTCTAGTTTTAAAAAGCGGCAGGGTAAAAACCTGTTCTACCCTGCCGCCAAAGCATCTAATACTTATTTAGGATTAGAAAGAGAGGTTGTCTGTTACGTTAGACTTGAATGTCTCGATAGCTTCATCCTTCTCCATCTCGCCGTTAGCATAGAGGTTAGCAGCATCTGTGAAATATCTGTTGATAGTCTCATCATACTGTGTCATAGCCTTAGCTGATGCATACTTGTTACCAGCGATGAATGCAGGGAAGATGTTCTGATCGCCGCAGATAGCTGTCTTACCGTCAGACTTCTCCATAACTACAGAAGAAGCAACTGTATCCTTAGCGCCATTGCCCATAAGGTCGTTAGCCCAGAGATACTGGAGACCTGTCTCAGAAGTATCAAGTGTGATCCACTCGATAAGCTTTGCAACGCCTTCCTTGTTGTCTGTATCCTTGTTACCAAGAACCCATGTACCACCCCAGAAGAAGCCAACCGGCGGAGCGCAAACTCTCCAGTCACCGTATGTACCTTCACCAGGCTGTGTACCACCGCAGTTAGGGTTGATTGTGTAGTTGATGAGCCAAGCAGGTCCGAAGAATGCGAATACCTTCTGAGGGCCCGCACCCTTCATGTCTGCATACCAAGCCTCTGTCCAGCCGGAAGCGTCATTTGACCAACCGTTGTCCTTGAGTGTCTTAGCGATATCGAAGTAAGCTTCTCTCTTAGGGTCGATTGTGAGCTCGCCGTCAACGATCCAAGCCTGATCAGCACTCTTCTCGCATGCGTTCCAGATGTCTCCACCGCCGGAAACTGCTGCATAGCCCTTTTCCTTGAGCTGAGCTGCTGCTTCCCAGAACTTGTCCCAGTTACCAGTACCAGCACCGCAGATCTCCTCGATCTTAGCCGGATCATCAGTACCGAATACTTCGTTAGCGATTGCTGAGCTGTAGATCATAGCGCAACCTGTTGCCTGATAACCAAGAGCAACAACGTCACCGTTACGAGAACCGATCTCTACAGAGTACTGAGCAATACCAGCCTCTTCGATCTTTGCATCAACATCAATTCCGAGATCCTTATATGTAGTAGCGAAGTCAGCCATATCACCCTGTGAATACTTGAGGATGAAAGCAGCCTCTGCTGTGTACATATCAGGAGCCTCATCGCCGCCAGCCAAGAGAGCTGCGTCGAGAGCGTTCTGGTAAGCACCACCGTCTGTAGCGATGATTGTGCACTCTACAGTGTACTGCTCACCGAACTCAGGATTAAGCTCAACATACTTCTGAACCATCTTCGGAACTTCGTTTGTGAATGACCAAAGATTGATGACCTCGGCACCTGTACCTACTGTCATGCTCTGCTTTGTTGTTGTTGTCTCAGCCGGAGCTGCTTCTGTTGTCTCAGCGACGGGATCTGTCTCGCCGTTAGAACCAGTAGTGCCGACTGTTGTCTCGCCTGCTCCGCCGTTGCAGCCAGCAGCAAGAGCTGCTACCATAGCTACGGAAAGAACACTGGCAATAACCTTTTTCATAAAGTTTCCTCCTTAATGATTTTGTTCCGGGCATCTCTGCCCTTCTACATTGTAAATATTAGTCAAAAACGGGTAATGTTTCTCCACATTTCTTGCTACAATTTAACCATAGTTATACAAATTTTGCTTTTATTGAGTATTTTGTACAATTTTTGCTCTCGCAAAGGATAAATTGCATAAAAGCACGTCATTTTGTCAGTGCAGACACATTGTTCAGCATGCTGTATTGTGATACCTGACAACTATGCTACTCGCACAAAGGATATTGTGATACTATTCTATACTATATATATACATCTTAGTGGGGGATATTCATGGCTTCGTCTTTCTTCAGTCCAAAAAGCAGAGGAACAAGATTTCTTACTGCAATTGCTAATCTTATTCTTGTAAATATTATCTTTGTTATTACTTCTCTTCCGGTCTTTACGCTCGGTGCATCAGTAACTTCACTTTATAGGATTACCATTGCAATACTGGCAGGAGACAATCCTTCTGTATTCAGAGACTATATGAGATGTTTCCGTGACAATTTCTTTAAGGCAACAGGTCTGCTTTTGTTCTATGCAGCTGCCGTTGCTCTGTTTGTCTTTGAGGTTTATATGGTAAAGACCACAATGCCGGCAGAGAGTCAGTGGGTCGCATTTACCGCTTATTTCTTCCTCATTCTCTTAGCTGCCTGCTCTTTATATACGTTCCCGCTGCTTGCCTGGTTCGACGAGACTTTTGTGCAGCTTCTTAAGAACTCACTTTTCATATCAATAACAAACCTGCCGGTTACCATTATGTATCTGGTAATCTCGGCAGGTTTTGCATATTTGGTATATCAGTTCCCGACTATCACTCTCAGCGGAATGATCTTCATGGGATTCGCCGTACTCGCACTCTTTTATTCTTTATTCCTTAAGAAGATTTTCGAGAAGCTTGGAGCTGTCATCTCTTTCAAGGAATCTGAAGAAAAAGACTAATGGGTGCGCTACTTAGAGTGAAGCCTTGATCTGCTTGTAGATGCCCTCAGCATCGAGTTCGAACTCATGCATGAGTGCTGATGCAGGACCGCTCTTTCCGAATCTGTCATAGACACCGATCCTTGTAACCTTTACAGGATACTCATCAGAAAGAACTTCGCATACCGCACTTCCGAGTCCTCCGATAACGGAGTGCTCTTCACATGTAAAGACTCTTCCGGTCTTCTTTGCGAACTCGACAACAGTAGCCTTATCAATGGGCTTTACTGTATGAACATTAACTACTGCTGCATTTATTCCGTCTGCAGCGAGCATATCAGCCGCACCAAGAGCTTCGGATACGCAAACACCGTTAGCAAAAATTACGATGTCTGTACCATCCTTGAGTACAACTGCCTTACCTACTTCGAACTTGTAATCTGCATTATCGTTGATTACCGGTACTGCAGCTCTTCCGAATCTCATGTAGAACGGTCCCTCTGTCTCGGCAGCAGCCATTACGGCAGCCTTTGCTTCGATATCATCGGAAGGAACGATTACTGTCATTCCGGGGATGGTACGCATAAGTGCGACATCCTCGAGGCACTGATGAGAAGCACCGTCTTCACCAACTGTGATACCGGCATGTGTAGCACCGATCTTAACGTTGAGGTGAGGATATCCGATGGAGTTTCTAACCTGCTCGAAGTTTCTGCCTGCAGCAAACATTGCGAATGATGAGATAAAAGGGATCTTTCCGCAAGTAGAAAGACCTGCAGCGATACCTGTCATGTTTGCTTCTGCAATTCCGCAGTCGATGTGACGATCAGGGAATTCCTTTTTAAAAGTCGAAGTCTTTGTTGCTCCTGCAAGATCGGCATCAAGAACCAAAACGTTAGGATTCTTCTTACCAAGCTCTACAAGTGCGTTACCATAACTCTCGCGTGTAGCGATCTTTTTTACGTCTCCCATGCTCATACCTCTGCTTCATTTATCTTTGCTAACTGCTCGTCAAGCTCTTTGATAGCCTGCTCGTACTCTTCATCACTCGGAGCCTTGCCGTGCCATCCTGCCTGATTCTCCATGTAGGAAACGCCCTTGCCCTTTGTTGTCTTCATGATGATGGCTGTAGGCTTTCCCTTGCATGCCTTTGCCTGAGCAAAAGCATCTCTGATCTGATCAAAATCATGACCGTCGATGCAAACAACATTAAAGTTGAAAGCTTCGAGCTTCTTGTCGATCGGATATACGGAGCAAACGTCCTCAACCTTACCGTCGATCTGAAGTCCGTTGTTATCGATAACAACCGTGAGATTATCAATGCCCTTTGCACCGGCAAACATAAATGCTTCCCAGATCTGGCCTTCCTGGATCTCACCGTCACCTGTAAGAGTATAAACTCTGTAAGAATCGCCGCTGAGCTTAGCTGCAAGAGCCATTCCTACTGCAACGGAAACTCCCTGACCCAATGAACCGGAGCTCATGTCAACACCGGGTGTCTCGTTCATGCAGGGATGTCCCTGAAGATGTGATCCGAGATGACGAAGTGTCTTGAGATCTTCAACGGGGAAGTATCCTCTGTTAGCCAATGCGGAATAAAGACCCGGAGCTGTGTGACCCTTAGAGAGAACAAATCTGTCTCTTGAAGGATCCTTGGGGTTCTTAGGATCGATATTCATCTCTTCGAAGTAAAGATATGTGTACATATCAGCAGCGGAAAGTGATCCGCCCGGATGACCGGACTTAGCACTGTGAACTGCTTCAACGATTCCCTTACGCACATTACATGCAGTGATTTGAAGTTCTTTGTTGTTCATTTTAGGTTACCCTTTTCTATAAAATTTATTGATTCCGAAAACATACGGAAGGGCTTGACCTCCAGGATCAAGCCCCACCGATAGTGTTCAAACTATATCAGTTGAAAGGATTCTCTGTCGGATACTTGTCGCTTGCAGGCTTGTTGTAGCCGATCTCGCAAGGGCAAATGCCGAGATATGTGAAGAGGTTGTAGAGAGCCTTTCCATAGTGACCGAATGCAACTGCACCGTGGTGAGGGAAGTTCTTCTCGATAAGGAAGTATCTGTAGAATCTGCCCATTTCCTTGATCGCAAATACACCGATAGCGCCGAAAGACTTAGTAGCTACAGGGAGAACCTCACCCTCAGCAACGTAAGCTCTGATCTGTCCGTCAGATGTAGACTGCAGTCTGTAGAATGTGATGTCGCCCGGAACGATATCGCCCTCGAGTGTACCGTTTGTAACCTCTACAGGAAGCGCTCTTGCCATGATCATCTGGTTCTTCATCTCGCAGAATGCAAGCTTTGAAGAGCATGTATTACCGCAGTGGAAGCCCATGAATGTATCTGTGAACTTATAGTCGAACTTGCCCTTGATGGACTCGTCGTACATATCGTGAGGTACTGAGTTGTTGATGTCGAGGAGTGTAACTGCGTCTTCGGAGATAACATAACCGAGGAACTCAGAAAGTGCACCGTAGATATCAACTTCGCAAGATACCGGAATGCCCATGCCTGTGAGACGGCTGTTTACATAGCAAGGAACGAACTTGAACTGTGTCTGGAATGCAGGCCAGCACTTTCCTGCGATAGCAACATACTTCTTTGAACCCTTGTGAGCTTCAACCCAGTCAAGGAGTGTGAGCTCGTACTGAGCGAGCTTCTCGAGGATCTCAGGCTTCTTATTGCCTGCGCCGAGCTCTGCTTCCATCTCAGCGATCTTAGCAGGGATTCTCTCATCACCGGCATGATTGTTGAAGGACTCGAAAAGGTCGAGCTCAGAGTTCTCTTCGATCTCAACGCCCATTCTGTACAAAGGCTCGATGGGAGCGTTGCATGCGAAGAAGTTCTGCGGACGAGGTCCGAAAGAAATGATCTTGAGGTTAGCCATAGCGTCGAGAGCTCTTGCTACGGGGATGAACTCGTTGATCATGTCAGCGCACTCTTCTGCATTTCCTACAGGATACTCAGGGATGTAAGCCTTAACGCCTCTGATCTTGAGGTTGTAGCTTGCATTGAGCATACCGCAGTAAGCATCGCCTCTGCCGCCGATAAGGTTGTCCTGTGTCTCTTCTGCTGCTGCGCAGAACATAACAGGGCCGCCCCACTGCTGAGCGAGCATTGTCTCGGAGATCTCAGGTCCGAAGTTGCCGAGGTAAACACAAAGTGCATTACAGCCTGCAGCGCGAACGTCTGCAAGAGCCTGCTGCATGTGGATCTCACTCTCAACGATGCAGATAGGGCACTCATAGATGTCATCAGCACCATACTTCTCAGTATAAGCCTTAACAAGAGCCTTTCTTCTGTTTACGGAAAGAGATTCCGGGAAGCAGTCACGGCTGACTGCTACGATACCGAGCTTTACGTCGGGTGCGTTAAAAAGTTTCTTTGACATATTAGATTTCCTCCATCTGCTTTTTTGTTACGTCAACTTTTATATTAGCGCCAATGAGTCCGGGGAAATGTCCGGCCTCACCGGGAGCATCGGGATGAGCGATAAGCCACTTATTCTTAGCTGTAAGGAGCTTATCTTCGCTGTCTGAATCTGCCAGACAGTCAACGTGGTCTTCTTCGAGATCGAAGTTAGTACCCATGGGAAGGATGACACCGACCATGAAGCCGTCTTCGATTCCGCAAGGTGCATAGTGAAGCGTAGTAGCGTAAAGCTCAACTGCAGTACCCTTACGAATGTGGAATGCTTCGATCTTCGATGTGTCATACTTGAAGTCGTCGGTTACGTCCTGCAAAGAACCCAAAAGGAGAATGCAATCTGTAGCGCAAACATTGACCTCAGAAGATCTGTGATACTCAACAGCGTTGAGAAGATCGTTATGACCTGCGCAATAGCCTGTCTCAACCTCTAATTCGCCGCCGAAAAGTCTCTTAACGTCAACCTTTGCAGATGCTTCTTCAAGAGATGCAACTGAGGGTTCATAAGCTACTCCGTCATCGGGGATCTTGATCTGGTTAAGTGCATCGATAACAGGTGCGAAATCAATGTTCTTAACGATTCTTCCGTACTTCTTGAAGTTGGAAGAAGTTGCTTCATAAATTACCATATGCTTGCCTCCTTAAATGCAGGATAAATTTTAGAGAACTCTTTGTATCTCTCATCGTAACGTGCAACAAGCTCCGGATCGGGCTTAACGGATACATGCTTAACGACCGTAGCCTCGCATGCTTCCTGAACTGACTTGTACTCACCGCAAGCAACTGCTGCAAGGAGAGCGCCGCCCATAGCCGGACCTTCGTCATTCTCTGTCTGTGTGAGTTCGATTCCGAGAACGTTGGAAACGATCTTGCACCAGAGCTTAGACTTAGCACCGCCGCCGCAGATGGAAGAACTCTTGATATCAAGTCCCATCTTCTTAGCACACTCAAAAGAATCTCTCAAAGCGAAAGCTACACCTTCGAGAACGGCAAGTGTCATATCCTTACGTGTCGTATCCATTGACATGCCGACAAACATTGCACGGCAATCAGGATTGTTAAGAGGAGATCTCTCGCCCATGAGATAAGGCAGGAAGAAGATCTTGTTTGTTCCGAGAGCATCAAGTCCTTCCTGTTCCTTAGCATAATCAGCTGTTCCGATGATCTCGTCCATCCACCACTTGTTGCATGAAGCAGCACTGAGCATGCATCCCATAAGGTGGAAGCCGCCGTCAGCGTGATCGAATGCATGGAGTGAATTGAACTCGTCGTTCTTGAAGCTATCGGAAGAGATGAATATCGTACCGGAAGTACCGAGTGAGATATTGCATCCGCCGTTGCCGACGATTCCCATGCCTACGGCTGCTGCTGCGTTATCGCCTGCACCTGCCGCGATTACACAATCCTTGCTGATGCCGAGCTTCTCAGCGATCTCAGGAAGGATCTTACCGATTGCCTCATAGCTCTCGAATACCTCAGGAAGCCACTCTGCCTTCATGTCGAGGATCTTGAGCATCTCTTCGGACCACTTTCTGTTCTCACAGTCGAAGTAAAGCGTACCGGAAGCATCAGATACATCCGTAGCGAAAACTCCGCTCAATCTGTATGCAAGGTAATCCTTAGGAAGCAATACCTTAGCGATCTTAGCAAAGTTCTCAGGTTCATTCTTATGTACCCACATTACCTTCGGAGCCGTGAAGCCTGCGAAAGCGATGTTACCTGTGTACTTGGACAAATTAGCCTTGCCGATCTCATTGTTAAGATAATCTGTCTCAACCTGTGATCTGCCGTCATTCCAAAGGATAGCAGGTCTGATGACCTTTCCTTCGCTGTCCAGGAGAGTAAGTCCGTGCATCTGTCCGCCGAAGCTGATACCTGCAACTTCATTACCGTCGATGCCCTCGATCAGTCTTGCAAGGCCCTTCATGGCACCGTCGAACCAATCTTCAGGATTCTGCTCTGACCAGCCTGTCTGCGGGAAGCAAACGGGATATGTCTCCGAGACAGTCTTAACTATCTCTCCCCCGCTCTTCATCAGGAGCAACTTAACTGCTGATGTTCCGAGATCAATACCGATATAAAACATAAAAACCTCCGTTTTGACATAATAATTCAGATAACATACTAAAGTATTCAGCTCAAAAATGCAGATACTAAAGTGCAAATAATAATTAAATATATTTATACGCTTTCAACAAATTCAACCGTTCTTGCGATTTGAGATTTGCTTACTGTTGCGATTATTCGCAAGAAACGGACTTCATTGTTTATTGGGTTTGAGCCACTTTTCGAGCAGTATGCACGAGCATATTTTACAAAAATTGCTATACATTTCTTGCTGGTTAGAAAAATGAGGCATAATGTTGGAAAATCTCCGGCAAGAGACTTTTGAGAATAAAAAAGGTTCTTCACAAAAAACTTGGGAATTAGATAATTGCTCCTTTTAATCTGACCGCTTGTAGCAGCGGAATCCTTAATAGGTTCGGGCCATGTTACAGCGAAATCCAAAATTCGTCCTAAATCGTCAACACTGGGCCCTGGGACTTTCCCGGGACAAAACAACGTTTTTACTGCAAAAAAAAGTCCCGGAGGACTCCGTTTGGGACTTCTGAGCCAAAAAAACTGTCCCGCAGATTACGGGACAGTCCTGGAAAGTCATAAGTTCAGATCAGAGATCACTTAATATCTGCGTGATAATCCTGAAGCGCCTTAACTTCGAACTTGCGTTCCTTGGCAGCCTTGATACCCTCGGCACAAGCCTTGGCAGCAGCCATGGTCGTAATGTAAGGGATATGCTGACGAATGGCATCCTTACGGATGTAAGAGTCATCATTTGCGGAAGTCTTTCCTGCAGGTGTATTGATAATGAGATCAATATCACTGTTGAGGATCATGTCAGCGATGTTAGGTCTGCCCTCGTAGAGCTTCTTAACCTTCTCTGCATTGATTCCGGCCTTGGTGATCATGTCATATGTTCCGCCTGTGGCAAAGATCTTGAATCCGAGATCATTGAACATCGTTGCAACTTCAATAAGATCAACCTTATCAAGATCAGATACTGACAGGAGAACGCTTCCTTCAAAAGGAAGCTCTGTCTTTGTTGCTTCCTGAGCCTTGAAGCTTGCTTCACCGAAGTGAGTTGCAAGTCCGAGAACCTCACCTGTAGATCTCATCTCAGGTCCGAGGACAGGGTCAACCTCCTGGAACATATTGAACGGGAAGACTGCTTCCTTTACACCGTAGTGAGGAATTACCTTGTCGTGAAGATCAGTAACAGGTGTCGGTCTGCCTGTAAGCTCCATCGTCATGATGTCTGTAGCAATCCTAACCATGTTTGTTCCCGTAACCTTAGATACGAGCGGTACCGTTCTGGAAGCACGGGGATTAGCCTCGAGTACGAAGACAACGCCGTCTTCGATCGCATACTGCATGTTCATGAGACCGACAACGCCCATCTCGACTGCGATCTTTCTTGTGTATTCCTTGATGGTATCGACGAGCTCAGGTGCAAGGTTCTTTGAAGGAAGAATGCACGCAGAGTCTCCGGAGTGGATTCCTGCAAGCTCGATGTGCTCCATAACAGCCGGAACATAGCAATTCGTGCCGTCGGAGATAGCGTCTGCCTCGCACTCTGTAGCATGGTGCAGGAAACGGTCGATGAGGATCGGTCTGTCAGGTGTAACGCCGACAGCTGCATTCATGTAGACTCTCATCATCTCGTCGTCGTGAACGACTTCCATTCCTCGTCCGCCCAAAACGTAAGAAGGACGAACCATTACGGGGTATCCGATCTTGTTGGCGATAGCGATCGCTTCATCAGCATTAACAGCCATACCCGCCTCAGGCATGGGAATATTAAGACGATCCATCATTGCGCGGAAGTGATCTCTGTCTTCTGCAAGGTCGATAGTCTCAGGTGATGTACCGAGAATGTTTACGCCGTTAGCCTTGAGGCTTGCAGCAAGATTAAGAGGTGTCTGGCCGCCGAACTGAGCGATAACGCCGATCGGCTTCTCCTTCTCATGGATTGCAAGAACATCTTCCAATGTGAGCGGCTCAAAATAAAGCTTATCTGAAGTATCGTAGTCTGTTGAAACCGTCTCAGGGTTGCAGTTAACGATGATCGACTCAAAGCCGAGCTTCTTTAAAGCCAGAGCAGCATGTACGCAGCAGTAGTCGAACTCGATACCCTGACCGATCCTATTAGGACCGCCGCCCAAGATCATGATCTTCTTCTTGTCAGATACGGGAGACTTGTCCTCGGTGATGTGATATGAAGAATAGTAATAAGCAGCATCCTCTGTGCCGGATACGTGAACACCTTCCCAGCCTTCCTTGATGCCGTACTCATAACGCTTAGCACGTACCTCATCCTCAGATACATTGAGGATCTTGGAAAGGTACTTATCTGAGAAGCCGTCGAGCTTAGCCTGGCGAAGTGTTGCTTCATCCGGAACACTTCCTGCAAGCTTGATGAGCGATTCTTCCTCTTCAACGAGTTCCTTCATCTGCTCGATGAACCAGCGCTTGATCCTTGTGAGCTCGAAAAGTTCATCAACCGTAGCGCCCTTTCTGAGTGCCTCATACATGATGAACTGACGCTCTGAAGAAGGCTGTGTGAGCTTGCGCATGAGTTCTTCCTTGGAAAGGTTGTTGAAGTCCTTGGCATAGCCGAGACCGTATCTGTCCTTCTCCAAAGACCTGATAGCCTTCTGGAAAGCTTCCTTATAAGTCTTACCGATGCTCATGACTTCGCCTACGGCTCTCATCTGAGTGCCGAGCTTATCCTGTGCGCCGTGGAACTTCTCAAAAGCCCATCTTGCGAACTTGATTACGACATAGTCACCGTCGGGATAATACTTATCAAGTGTGCCGTACTTACCGCAAGGGATCTCATCAAGAGTGAGACCGCAAGCGAGCATGGCGGATACGAGAGCGATCGGGAAACCCGTTGCCTTTGAAGCCAAAGCTGAAGATCTTGATGTTCTGGGGTTGATCTCGATTACAACGATTCTGTCTGTAACAGGATCGTGAGCGAACTGGCAGTTGCAGCCGCCGATAACTTCAATGGCCTTAACGATGCTGTATGAATACTCCTGAAGTCTCTTCTGGACATCTTCGGAGATAGTAAGCATAGGTGCTGAACAGAATGAGTCACCTGTATGAACGCCGATAGGGTCAATGTTCTCGATGAAGCATACTGTTATGACATTGTTCTTTGCGTCTCTTACGACCTCGAGCTCGAGTTCTTCCCATCCGCTGATTGACTCTTCTACGAGTACCTGGTGGATCATGGAAGCTGCAAGACCTCTCTCGACTACAGTCTTGAGTTCGTCGATATTATAAACAAGACCGCCGCCTGCACCGCCCATGGTGTAAGCAGGTCTGATTACAACAGGGTAATGGAGTTCGTCAGCGATCTTGATTGCTTCGTCTACTGAATATGCCTCGCGTGATCTCGGCATGTCGATTCCAAGTGATGTCATTGTCTCCTTGAATTCGATTCTGTCTTCGCCTCTCTCGATGGCGTCGACCTGAACACCGATAACCTGGACATTGTACTTCTCTAGGACGCCTGCCTCAGAAAGCTCTGAGCAAAGGTTAAGTCCGGACTGACCGCCGAGGTTCGGGAGAAGGGCATCGGGACGTTCCTTTGCGATGATCTGCTCGAGACGTCTTACGTTAAGCGGTTCGATATAGGTTCTGTCCGCAACATCCGGATCCGTCATGATCGTTGCAGGATTGGAGTTAACGAGAACGATCTCATAACCGAGGTTCCTTAATGCCTTGCACGCCTGAGTTCCTGAATAGTCGAACTCGCACGCCTGTCCGATGATAATAGGACCTGAACCGATTATAAGGATTTTGTTGATATCTTCACGCTTTGGCATATCATCCGCCCCCTTCAATAGCCTACTAAAATTTACTAGCAAAAATTCTAACACAAAAATCTGCATTTGCACGCGTAAATTAAACGATTAAAATACCAATCTGAAAAATGTAATATTGCAAAATGCACATAGATTTTTGAACGCTCAAAAACCTTTTACCATCGTGTTCGCGGCTGACCGTGCGGAGCCGTTGTTTTCGAGCTCAACAAAAAAACGCTGCGTACGTTCAGAACGTACGCAGCATGTTCATTTTACTCGTATCCCTGTCTCTTTTTGCGTTTGAAGTCTTCATCGTCATCATATTTCTGACTTGAAGTTCTGAAGTATTGGGGATTAAATTCCGGATTAACCGTCGAATAATCGGGCTGAACCTGAACCCCTTTTGTCGCTGAAGCGTTCGGCTGCCGTCCTGCAGGAACGAACGGATTGATCTTTGAATAATCCGCTTCTGATACATCACTTGCCGGCACAGATCCGGCAGGTGCAGTGTTCACGGCAGATTGATCAGTCCTGCCATAAGCCGCTGATGATACCGGCGAAGGCATCTCAACCTGCTGATCACGTTGCTTCTTAGACATAATTAAAGACTTTATTGAATTGGTGCAACTATAAGCCAGGATCGCAGTCCACAAAACTCCGAAGCCGATCATTATCCATGCGGATGTCGTGTCCTTTGAGAACATGGCAACACCGCCGATGATGATCCCGATACCGACAAACGCAAAGAAACCCATAAACACCAGACCCAAAACCGTTCCGATACCTACTACAACCTTGGCGGCGCCGGTCGTAGGAGTCGGTGTCCGCACCGTTGCGCCGACCCTCACGTCATCTTCGGTAAACGGCACCTCTTCAATAACCAGATCTTTATCTTTCCTGTATTTCTTCACGATAGCAATAAAGATCGGCACAATGAGGATGAGAACGAACCCTAATGGTAAGATAGATGTTGCAATAGTGCCGGTCCTGTCGGGGCCCGGGTCAAGTTTCTTGTGCGCATCTTTGATGGCATATTGGAAAGCAGCATTAAAAGTCTCCCCTGTGCTCTCGCCGCTGTAATGATAATCCATTACATATTCCCTGAACTTCTTGAACATGGTCTCTGTAATGATCGGATCCGTGTCATCGCCCTGAATGGCTTCCCAGGCAAAAGATTCTGCTGCAAACCTCTCGCCTTGACTTAAGCGCTCAGCATCAGAGGTGTCGTATGAGATCACAATAACAAGATGCCGTTCATCGGTAAAATTCCCGACATACCAATCAAATGCATACTGCTCAAGGTTTCCCCAACCGGACCAGGTATCCGGGTAAACTGTATAGATATCAGTACAGATACCTGTCAGTTCGTAGTATTCATCGATAGATGCCTGGAGTGCGGCTTCTTCCTCTATGACATCGATATTGTCATAGATCGCCGGCTTGTCGGGATAGTTCACAGTCAGTTTCTTCGGAAATGCATCAAAAATAGACGCCATTGATGCTCCGATCATTAATGCCCCGAACAGAGCAACTATCAGGACGACTCCTATTCCGGTCTTTTGCGGCTTGCTGTCGGAATAGACATAATCATCAAAACCTGTGTACGGGTTATGTCTTCTGTATCGCCTTGCACCCGAAAAGTAGCTGTGTGATAACCGGCTTCCGCTTCCGTGTCCTCCGTGCGATCCGCCGCCATGTGATCCTCCGCCTGCTGAATGTGGCATACCTAATTCCTCCCTTATTCCTTCGCTTTACTGTTTAGGCACCACTGCATAGAAGACGAGGTCTTCTTTGCCGTTGTTGATAAGTGAATGTGAATGTCCTTCGGGACAATAGTGACATGTTCCGGGAAGTACTGTTGCTTCCTTGTCATCGAAAATAACCCTGCCCTTGCCTTCCAGGATAAAGATCATCTCGCAATTGCCTTCATGCTTGTGATATCCGATGGAAGAACCCGGTAAAAGCTTTCCCTTCATCATCTTATTAACGCCGTCCGTGAAGACCTTGTTGTAGAAGATGCCTTTTCCGCCCTTGAATTCAGGGTTGGCCGTCCATTCCATCTGTTCGTAATCGTTTAACATATACTCCTCCCAAAACCTCTGCTTATTCGGTTTGTAACATTGTTACACTGTTGATCCTGCTCTTATTCGAAGGTCTCCAAAGCTTCATCGATATTAATATCCGAATACTCGACCTCGCCTGAGAACATCCTTGCGGCATCCTCTATCTTATACCCGTTCATTACCAGATCGGAAAGCAGGTATGTCGCTTCTGCCGCAAATCTTCCGGCTCCATTGTATCGATAAAGAAGATACGCTGCAAAATTCCTGTATTTGATTGAACCGTTGATCTCGGCATCTTCCTCTTCAGACTTTGCCGGATCTCCGATGACTCCCATGAGCAATTCAAGCCACTTCGGATCCATTACTTCCATCTCTGCGAATATCTCCGCCCTAAGCTTCGTGTTAGCGCGTCTTCCTCCGCTCAGTCTCGCAAGTGTCTCCGTGAGCGGAATGCTCTTATCAAGTATGGCCGTAACATCAGAAGGAAGAGTGATCTTTGAGCCGTCCTCACCAAGAAGTTCAAAACCGTCTTCGGCACCAAGTATCAGCTCTGCTGCCATCTCGCAAACCATTCCGACACCCGCCTCGATGTGATCCTCACAGTCATTATAAAATCTGGGATGTTCACGGCAGACATCACAAAGATATTCCTCACCGTTCTTTATTATCAGTTCACACAGATCGTCATCGCGAAGGAAAGGGCATCGTCCATCCTCACGCAGAACAAAGCATCCGTCCGAGATCTTACTCTTAACATCCGGATCCTTTTCAAAGCGTTTAAGTGAACACTCATCGATACCGATTACCCAGCCTGCACAGCATGTATGGTGACATTCGCCTGCTTTGCATTTGAAGTCCCGATAATAGCTCGGCCAATATGTGATCATGTCAAAATCTATCCTCACAAAAATATTTTATTCCTAAGAAATTATACCATGTTATCAAGAAAACACATCTTGGTTGAATCGATGCTCCTCGTAAGTGCGATTCATGAATCAAAAAAGGGCATCCTGAGGATACCCTTTTTCGCGCTTTAAAAGATAAAAAACTTTATTACTCGTGATCGTAAGGATGAATCGTCTCGATCGTTCCGTCAGCAGCGATATTCAGCTTTGTGAACTTAACGCTTCTCTTGTGTGAGCAGCCGCCGGATCTCTTAGCATCGTGATAGAAGAGATACCATTCACCTTCGATCTCAACGATGGAGTGATGAGTTGTCCAACCGATTACAGGCTCCATGATCCTTCCCTTGTATGTGAACGGACCGTCAGGTGTATCGCCTTCTGCATAGCAGAGATAGTGAGTAGTACCTGTTGAATATGAGAAGTAATATTTACCATTGAACTTGTGCATCCATGGATCTTCGAAATATCTGCGATCCTCATCGCCTGCCTTGATAGGATCACCGTTCTCATCAAGGATTGTGATCATCTTAGGTGCAGCAACGAAAGACTTCATGTCCTGGTTGAACTCTGCGAACAAGGGTCCCAAAGCATTCTCGTCGCCTTCGGGACGATGCTCATCAGGATTGAATGAACCGGACTGCCACATCTCGAGCTGACCGCCCCAGAGTCCGCCGTTATAGCAATAGATCCTTCCGTCATCATCAATAAGGACTGCCGGATCGATACTGTAGCTTCCTTCAATAAAGTTATCCTGAGCCTTAAAAGGACCAACCGGAGAATCAGATTCAGCTACACCGATCCTGAACTTCTCTTCCTTATCCTTAGCCGGGAAAACGAGATAGTACTTACCGTTAAGGTAAATGCAGTCAGGAGCCCAGAGCTGTCTTCCGACCCAGGGAATATCATTCTCAGAAATGGCAACACCGTTATCAACAGCATCACTGTCCAAAGAATCCATGGAGATTACGTGATAATCCTTCATTACATACTGCTCACCGTCGTCATCTTCAGGAGCATCAAGGCCTTCATCGTGTGAAGGATAGATGTAGATCTTACCGTTAAAAACGTGTGCAGAAGGATCTGCAGTGTAGATATTAGTAATGAGATCTTTACGTTCGTTCTTTTTCATAGTGCACCTCATTCAATTGGAGTTAAACTGTTTAACTCAATGATAGTAACATTTATTAAGGCTATTTGCAAAAAGCCTGTTCATCTTGAATGCTTACTTCAAAATCGCCTTCAGCTTTTCATCCGTTACGAGCAATTCCTTTGCCAGCTCCCTGTACTTCTCTTCATGCAGATAAGTATGACGGTAAGGTTTGATCGACGGTGCCAGATCGATAGCTTTGCTGTAGTCGCTGACCTTAAGTTCAAGCGTGGCACAATAATCCCAGAAACCCGACTTGGTAAAGAGATCGTCTACTCTTTTCCAACGATGATCACAGATCTTGCACATGATGTAAGTCGCGATTCCGACTTGAACACCGTGAAGCTGAGGCATCTCCAGGAATGAGTCAAGAGCGTGGGAAATAAGATGTTCACTTCCGCTCGTCGGAGCACTGGAACCTGCGATCTCATTTGCTATTCCGCTCATTGCAAGCGAGTCGAGAAGTTCTTTAAGGAAGAGTTCATCCGTAATGGATTCAAAAGGTGTTCTTACAAAAGAATTAACTGCCTTTTTGGCGACCATATAAGAAAAGTCGTTAACCTCGTCGTAGCCCTGATCTTCTTCATGTTGCCAATCGTATGTCGATGAGATCTTGGAGACCATATCACCGATGCCTGAATAAAGGAATCTTACCGGAGCACTCTTTATCACATCGGTATCGACCAGAATTCCGTAAGCAAGCTTCGCGGGAAGTGACTTGCGGTGACCGTCAACCGTAAGCGATGCAGAAGAACTTGAGAAACCGTCAGAGGATGAACTCGTCGGAACGCTGATAAAAGGGATCTTCAGAAGGAATCCGATGTACTTGGCGGCATCGATAACCTTTCCGCCGCCCATGCCGATGATCGCCTGAGTCTTGTTCGGAAGCTCAAAAGCAAGGTCAGAGATATCCTTGAAGTCGACCGTATCCATCTCCTGATAGTGAAGCACTTCAACATCTGCCTTCTTAAAGGACTCGAAAACAGTATCTCCGAACATCGCCACAAGTCCGTTGCCGAACAGAATGGTAACCTTGGTGATTCCTTCTGCTTTAAGAATGTCGCCGATATGAGCCGTAACGCCGGACTCTATCTTAAGTATCAACGGAATCGAGATCTCATCTTTGGACATGACAGTATCCTCCCTGTTAAATGTAATTCTGCTCACAATTATACCAATTCGCAGAATACATTTTCACGATATCCGTCTCCAGACGGAAGATCAATCCGTCGTGATAACAAATGCTTTCTGATACTCTTCGCCAAGCTGATAACGGAGCAGCTCAGGCTTCTGGACAAGCTTCAATTTATAACCGTGCATCTCACAGATACGTCTGGATAAAGGAAGTCCGAGACCTGTTCCGGAACTGGTTGCACGTGATTCGTCGCTTGTGAAGAAAGGCTCGAAGATCTGTCCGGCAAGCTTCTCTTCTATTGCCTTATCCGTATCGGCAACAATGATCTTAACATCCATCGCATTCGTCTCAGATTCGGAAGTGACGGAAACCTTTATTGTCGTTCCCGTATCAGTGTGTCGGATCGCGTTGGTGATCAGATTAGTAACTACACGCGTGAGCTGTTTACTGTCGGCATTGATGTTAATGACTCTTTCCGGAATATCGATCTCTATCTCATCACCGGCAGTCTCGATATCCGTATAACTGAAAGCACAACAGCTGCGCACCAGTTCACAAACATCGATCTTCTCGGGCTTGATCGTAAATCCTTCACTGTCGAGCTTAACGTAATCGAGGAGCATGACGACTACATCATTCATTCTGTCAGACTTTGCCATGATGGCCTGCAGATATTCAGGCTGTTTCTCTTTGGGAACGACTCCGTCATTCAGAGCCTGTGCATAACCATGAACCGTGGTCATGGGCGTCTTCAGATCGTGTACGATATTGGATATCATAAGATATCTTCTCTTCTCTTCCTTGATCCTTGCGTCTTCCTTCTCCTTCTCGCGAATTCTGATCTCGCGAGCTACTGATACGGAGAAGATAATACCACCGACAATATAAGGTAGCATTAATACTACTGCGATAACTAAGACAGCAAGGACCAACTTAACCTTAAGCTTCGGATCTTCACTGAAAGCCGTAAGCACTTCTCTTGCTGCTTCAAGATCATTACCGCTGAAGCCGTTCTTCAGAGCAAGCCTCTCAAGAAGAGCATTGATGGCAACCGGTGAGACTTTGAATATCGGCAGAATCTTGTTCATAACCCAAGTTGCGGCAAGAACAAAAGCTATGCTGAACAAGCCGTCCGAACCGTTGATGTGAATACCGAGATCCTGTTTGGTCGTGTTAATGATCGCAGGAATGATAATACCGTTTATCAGGCCGCCGAAAACGTACTCGATAGCACTTACGATCAAGATAAAAAAGAAAAATCTTGTAAGCACATAGGTTCTCAGACTGTGCTTTTTCTCCACCGGTACATTCCTCCGTTAATACAATTCTCTGCTTCGCTTGTTCGAACCGGATCAAGCATCCAGACGATAGCCTAATCCTCGAAGCGTCTTGATGTATCTTGACGGATCTTCATCAAGCTTCGTTCTGAGCTTACTTATCGCAACCATGATATTGTTATCGGCTACGAAATAATCCTCGCCCCAGGCATACTCATAGATCTGCTGCTTGGTAAATACTTTTCCGGGGTTCTTCATGAGAAGCTCCATGATCTTGAATTCGACAGAAGTAAGTTCCATCGGCTCACCGTCTTTCAAGAGCAGGCATTTATCAATATCAAGAACGAGATTACCGCAGGTGCACTGTTCCGTTTTGCCTTCACCGCCGCCGAGAGAGAAAAATCTTCTCAACGCAGACTTAACTCTTGCTACAACTTCCAACGGATTGAAAGGCTTGCAGATATAATCATCCGCACCCAAGTTCAGTCCGATGATACGCTCTGCATCAGCAGTGCGTGCAGAGATCATGATAACGGGAACATTACTTGTCTCTCTGATATCCTTAAGCACATGAATGCCGTCTTTTCCCGGCATCATGATATCAAGCAAAACTATATCGGGCTTAAAACTGTTCATCATGCCGGATACCTCTTCGCCTGTAGCAACGTCAGCTACAACAAATCCGTCATTCTCAAGATAAAGTCTGAGAAGATTTCTTATCTCATTCTCGTCATCGGCAATCAGTACTTTGTAACTCATAAGTCCCTCCATACGCAAAATCGACCGGAGGAGACTATGCTCCCCCGGTTGACTTTACTATACCATATTCCTTTTCCCCATGTACGCGGCTTTTGCCAAATCTATTTACGCTACATCAATACCGTATTTAATCGACTCATAGAGTGCTGCTTCTGTCGAATTCAGATAAGGATGAACATAGAAGATACCAAGTACACCACATGTCAGTCCGGACAAGATGAACCAACCTGCGAAAGACAATCGAAGAACGAATGTCCTCCATTTATTACCTTTCATGAGTGCCTTGCTCTCAGCCAAGGCTTCCTTATAGTTCATGGAAGGATTCTCGCTGATGATGTAAGGAACCATATAGTACTCAAAATACTTGATGATTCCCGGAACTATGAAAAGCAAACACCAGAGAAAGATCCTAAGATCAGTCATGAATGCTGTCTTTACGATATTCTTGTAATTTGAATCAAATGCATAGAAAACGTTCTTGACCTTTGCAGGTTCTTCAAGATTCTTCCTGAAGAACTTACGACAACCGTATTCTATCGGCTTCAGTAACAGGAATTGTAATACAAGACCGATTGCCGTACAAATTGCCATTACTATCAAGAAGACGACTACAACAGCTATTAAGATATTGATCATGTCAGATTTGGATATCTCAATATCTTCTCCATTCACATCGATCGTAGTTCCTGAATCACCTTCATCGGAAGTATACTGCTCGGTGATCTGAGGCAAATTGAAACCGCTGGTTCCTGAACTTACACCGCCTACAGCTCCGACAACGACTGCAAATATCAATGCAACCAGTACGCACTTCCAATAATTGAAGAATAATGCTTTCTTCCCCTTCTCCTTAACGCTTCTTCTTGTCCACATATCTAAAACTCCTATTATCTGTTTATATTTCAGGTGCTTACCTTTATGGTTATAAGTCTACATAACTAACCTTAAGCACAAAATCTCCAAACCTTAACTTAACATTAACTTGGTCATTTCTGATTCAATGCATGCGTACACATTACTACGTGATCATATGCTTCTCGAAAATGAAAAACACTGCCACTTATTAGTGACAGTGCTTGAAATAACATCAAAACAATACTATCTGTTCTTCGCTAACTTTTGAAGTAAAACTTTTGCTTTAACAGCGAACTTAGTATCACCGCCGATCTCAGCTGCGACACTAAGATATTCAATTGCACGCTCATTCTCACCTTTTAGATATAACACATTTCCCAAAGCATAGTTTGCACTGGCAATCGAAAGCAGTTGATTATCCTTCCACTTCTCGAGCAACATCTCATAGTGCTCAACTGCACCATTATAATCACCATTGAGAATGCGAATACTGTAATCCATATTCTCAATATATTGAACAAGCATATCGGTGTATGCTTTCTTTCTTCTTTTGTGAGCCAAAGCAGAAAGTTCATTCATATATCGTCTTGCTTCATCATACTGACCCTTATTAACATAATACTCAGTAAGCCGCATCAGGTATTCACCTTTCTCGGTAATATGCTTGGTACACTCATACATTTCTTCATAACGGCCCAGAGCAGAATAACCCCTCGCCCTGAAATAATTGTAATTAGCTATATGCACCTTATTTTTCGCATTACCCATAAGAGCATCAAGCTTAGAAAGATAGACATTAACTTCACAATTGAATAAGTGACTAAGAACTTCATCAGTGAACTTCTTTACTGAAGCAGCTCTGAATGCAGAAACATCGATGACAGCCAACAATAAAAAAACAAGCAATGAGAGAAGATAGGGTGTCTTTAAAACAAAGTGACATCCGAAACAAATAATCGCACAAAAAAATCCGACCGCTAAATAGCCAAGCAGATATTTTCTATACAGATAGATCAAAGCAACTCCTTAAATAACAGATCGAAAAAATAATTAAGCAACAAAAAAGCCTTAGGTAATTACCTAAGGCTTTTGGCTCCCCGAACAGGACTTGAACCTGTGACATTTCGGTTAACAGCCGAACGCT
>JAKSRD010000014.1 GCA_024403795.1 Saccharofermentans sp. | reverse complement strand
CGTTTTCTTTTGCAATAAGATAGGGGCTATCTCTTTTGTTTTGAGACAGCCCCTTTCTAATTGGCAAGCAGAACTCTCATGCGCGGCTCCAATGCACGGATTCCAAGCGCAACTCTCATGCACGGCTCCGGATCCGCTGCCGGTGATCACGAGCCTGTTAACTTATGTGCAGAGCCGATATGCGCGGGTTTACGAGCCCGTGAAGTCATATTTTCGAACGCCGAGCATCCAGAACTTGTAGCTAAGCCAGAAGACCAACAGGCCGAAGAGCGGCGAGAGCCAGGAAAGGAGCGGGACGCTTCCCGGCGTGAGGATCACGAGGCTTGGGTAGTAAGCGATGAAGGCGATCGGAATGATGAATGTGAATATCACCTTGAAGACGCCCTGGAAGATGCTGGCAGGATATTTGGCGAAGTCCTTAAAGCGGAACATGATGACCATGACGTAGCCGGAGCCGGTGAGCCAGAAGCAGGTCGCGGCGGCGAAGTTCATCAGGGCGATCATGAAGAGTGATGCCGTCAGGAGGAATACGAGCATCTTTGCTATCGCGAGGACACTTACGGGCAAGCCTATCTTGATCCAGGCGAATATGATCGTGCCGATGCCGAAAGCGAGCTGGCCGAGGCCTTTGACGTCAAATACCTCCGACATGAAGTAGAAGAAAACATTGACCGGTCTGAAGCAGTACTTGATGAAGTCGCCGCTCTGCACTGCGAATCTGAGGTTCCAGTTGTTGTCGAACAGGCACTGAACGGGCGTCAGTGCGACGAGCGAGAAACCGTACAGGAACAGCATGTGATAGTAGTCCCAGCCATTTATCGTCGGGAAATTACGGAACAGGATCATGAAGGAGATGAAGCCTGCAATGTTTGTGATTATCATTCCTATCATCGAGATGATGAAATCGGAACGGTAGCTCAACTTGGTCTTCAGATCCTGTGTGAGTATTTTGCGATAAATGCTTAAGTAAAATTTCAATCCTCTTTTGCGCATGTCAGCCTCCGTTCACGATTATCTTCTTCACCGCTTTATTCCAGACGAGATTGCCGGCGATCGTAAGAACGATAAGCCACGCGACCTGCAGTCCGAACAAGTGCAACAGTCCTCTCAGTGAATCCGCGCCGTTCTTGCCGAGGAGCATCGACAGCGGGATATCGTAAACTGCTCGGAAGGGCAGGTACTGAACGACCATCCTGATCTTCTCCGGAAAGAAGGCGAGCGGGATCGTCGCACCGGACAGCAGGAGCACGATCGTCTCTTTCATGATGTTGACGCCCCATGTCGATTCCGTGTAGAAGCAGATGGGTGCGATGAGCATCTCGATGTTGTAATTGATCAGCAGTGCGAGCAAAGTCGACAACATGAACCAGACGAGGTTCACGCCCATGCGGATCGCGCCGTGCGTGACGATCATTACGACGACGAAGGTCGGAATGAATGACAGTACGAACTGAACAACGTGGTTGCCCGTGTAACTCCAGAAGCGGTACTTACGGAAGCTCATCGGTTTTAACAGGTCGAGTGTGATATTGCCCGACTGGATCGATCTGCTCATGTCCCAGACGACGAACATCTCAAGGAAGTTGAATAATGCCGTTGCAAGGATCAAATAGATCATGGTGTCCGTGAAGGTCATTCCGTTTACCATGTCGGTGCCTGACGAATCGTAGATTGCTTTCCACAGGTAGTAGACCAGCACGAGATATATTAAGTTTGCAAAAAGCGTAACGAAGATGCTCATTCTGTAGTGAAGGCTCTCCATTATTCCGCCTCTTGTTAAGGCTAGCATTCTTTTGGGATTCATCTCTCGCTCCCTTCGTATATCTTCCTGATGACTTCTTCGGTCGTGATCTCAAGGATCTTGATGTCCTTGATCTTCATGGTCTTCTGCTTCTCCATGATGACGTCCATGACATCTGTCGTTTTCTCGTCGATCAGGGTCTCTTCCCATGTGTCGTCTTCAAGCCTGAGCTTCAACGTTCTGTATGAACCGAAATAGTTCTTCAGGTGGTCGATGTCGTTGTCATAGATTTTCGCGCCCTTGTCGATAATGACTATCCTTCTGCAAAGGGCATCGACGTCACCCATGTCGTGAGTGGTAAGGATAACGGTCGTGTTTTTCTCTTTGTTAAGACCCAGGATCAGCTCTCGTATCTTCGACTTCATCGACACGTCGAGGCCTATCGTTGGTTCGTCGAGAAAGACCACCGGTGGATTGTGAAGAAAGGCTGCCAGGATGTCGCTCAGAGTTCTCTGGCCAAGAGACATCTGCCTTACGGGCTTGTGGAGGATCGGTTCGATGTCGACGAGAGAACGGTAGAGCTCGAGCATCTCTTCATAATCTTTTTGCGGAACCATGTAGAGATCGCGCAGGAGCTTGAAGGATTCAATCAGCGGCAACGACCACCAGAGCTGGCTCCTCTGCCCGAAAACAACTCCGATATTCTCGCAGTTCTCAGTTCTGTTCTTATAAGGAACCTTGCCGTTTACGAGGATCTCCCCACTCGTCGGCTCAAGGACGCCGGTCATCATCTTGATGGTCGTGGATTTGCCGGCGCCGTTCGGTCCCAGGTATCCGATTATCTCGCCCTGATTTACTGTCAGGGAGACGTCCTTAACTGCCGATACGATCTTATAATCTCTCGAAAATAAGTCCTTTATACTTCCTTTCAATCCCTCATGACGGTTCAGGACTTTGAAGTCTTTGCAGACGTTTTTCATTACTAATGCTTCACTACTCATAACAATAACCTCTTCCTTTTCGCTGATAATGCAAGTATATTGTAGGAAACAAGGCTCATACAGAGCATTTGAGAGCGGTTTTTATAACAATATTCCACGCCCGTGCAATATTGTTATGATTCTCGAGAAAAGGGAGCAATTTTGTTATGAAGCGCGAGAAAATGGGGCTTATCGATAAGCAGAACGACGGCTCGGAGTTGATCAACTACGACGATCCGGGATTCCCGACATATATCTACAACGGCTGGATCGCCCCCAAAGTCACCTGGGCAAACGTGCCGCATTATCACGAGGATATTGAGATCCTGACCGTCACGGAAGGCAGAATGTACTACAACGTTAACGGCAAGGATCTGCTGCTCCTGAAGGGGGATACGATCGTCGTAAATTCAAACTTCATCCATTACAGCAAGTGCTACGAAGATGAGGTCGCGAAGTACGTGATCTTCATAGCCAACCCGAGCATCCTCTCCAATTCGCCCATCGTTGAGACGAATGCGATAAGGCCGATAACCGATAATCCCGAGATCGACTACTTCAGGTTCCGCTACATAAACGAGAATACCGAAGCCATAAGAGATCTCGTGCTGGGACTTCCGGAGATCCGGCATGATGCTTTCGCGATAACAAAACAGTTCTACCAGATATGGGACATCCTCCGCAAACAGGCCGATGCCTACGGTATCAACACAAAAGAACAGGTCTCCGATTCAAGGATGCAGTCGTTCAAGACCATGATGAGCTTCGTGTCAGCCAATTACCAATCGAAGCTTACATTGGACGATATCGCCTTAAGCGGAAACGTCAGCAAATCCTTGTGCAACAAGCTTTTCCACCTGTATGTCGGCGAATCGCCGATAAGTTATCTGCTGCACATCCGCTCGAGGAAAGTCTCGGAGCTCTTAAGATCCGGCAATCTCTCGATGACGGATATCGCAGAGAAAACGGGCTTCAGCGGAGTAAGTTATATGTCGGAGACCTTCCGCAAATTCTACGGGAAGTCGCCGCGCGAATACAAAAAGGAGCTGTAATAACGGCTTTGCGGGGTGTGCGGAGCGAGGATTTTCGAGCACTCAAAAAAATTTTTTGAAAACCATGAACCTTTTACCTTCCTGATTCGTTCATATGAACAGGTGAAGGAAAACCTGAATAAATGCGAGGCAAGTAATGAAAGAATTTGATTGGGAAAAGATATATAAGGACAATTACCGCACGGTTCGTTTTTGTAGGTACTGTTTTTTCCAACTTACCATCAGCGCTTGCAACAGAAAGTGGAAATAGCAGCCACTTCTGTTGCACCATCATCCCACACATAAAACAGGGCTGCCCGCGAAGGACAGCCCTGCTTTCTCCCGAAAGCAATTCTATTTGTAAGATCTGTCAGATCATAGAATTCAAATCAACATACTCATAGTCTAAAGCAGCTGCAACGTTCTTGTTTGTGCACTTGCCGTCGTAGCAGTTAACGCCGAGAGCAATAGCTTCATTCTTCTTGCATGCAGTCTCAAGTCCCTCGCCTGCGATCTGAAGTCCGTACTTCAGTGTGGCATTTGTGAGGGCGATGGTGCTTGTTCTCGGAACAGCACCGGGCATGTTGCCGACGCAATAGTGAACGACACCGTCTTCGATAAATACAGGATCGTCATGAGTCGTAACGTGAGAAGATTCACCGCATCCGCCCTGGTCGATGGCTACGTCTACAAAAACAGCGCCGTTCTTCATCTCAGGGAGATACTTCTTCTTGAAGAGCTTAGGTGTGGAGCCGCCCGGAATGAGGACGGAACCGATGACGAGGTCTGCATCCTTGCAGACACGCTCAACATTGGAATCGTTACTTACGAGTGTCTGGATGTGAGCACCGAACATATTGTCGAGCTCTTCGAGACGCTTGAGGTTAACGTCGAGGATCGTAACGTTAGCACCCATGCCTACGGCGATCTTGCAGGCATTCATGCCTACCGTACCGCCGCCGAGGATAACAACGTTTGCCTTAGGTGTACCCGGAACGCCGGCAAGAAGGATACCCTCTCCGCCGAACTTCTTCTCAAGATACTTAGCGCCTTCCTGAATGGAAAGACGTCCTGCGATCTGTGACATCGGAGCAAGGCACGGAAGTGAGCGGTCCTTCTCCTGAAGTGTCTCATAAGCTACAGCCTTAACCTTGCCTGCGAGGAGTGCATCAGCCTGCTCCTTGTCTGCAGCGAGGTGAAGATATGTGTAAAGGATAAGTCCTTCGTGGAACAGCGGATACTCTTCCGGAAGGGGTTCTTTTACCTTGACCATCATGTCAACGAGTTCCCAGACCTCAGCAGGATCTTCGATGAGTGAAGCACCTGCTTCAACATATTCACTGTCCGTGAAGCCTGAACCGATTCCTGCACCCTTCTCTATATATACATGATGTCCCGCCGCCACGTATGCCTTGACATTATCCGGTGTCAAACCTACACGGAATTCATTGTTCTTGATCTCTTTTACGCAGCCAATCTTCATACGTTTACTGTCCTTTCGTTATTCTGGTGACGGGCACCCTGATTTGCATCAAAAAAATGCACCTCATATTTTACAGCATGTGATGGCAGATTTGCACCAAAAATTTTAACGATAACTGTCACGGCATTTCCATGGTCAGAATCAAAGGGAAGCAGCTCTGCGAAGAGGCCTCACACAACCGGGAAAAACCGCACGAAGAAAAAATTACTTTACGATGCCGCGCACGATAAAGCAGATAATTCCGATTACAGATAGGACCATTCCTATCACAAATGAGACATTCCGCTGGGTAGCGAGGCGCTGGTACAGCGTATTCGAACCGTCGAGAACGGAGTTGTGCATCCAAAGGAAAAACGCGGCGAGAAGAAGAGCAATAACGCCCAAAACGACCAGAACTATTCCTGCGATCAATAACGCCTTCCTCATGGTCCGTACCTCCCGCCGATCATGATGTATTGAACCTGCGCTTATTTTACCACGCGAGGAGGATTAATCCCTTACCGAATACTTGAAGGCCTCGAAAACACTGCCCGACAGGCTTTTCGAGATATCGGGAGCGATCCTTCGCGTCACGGAAAAACGGCCTTTCAGAGGAGAAGATCATTCAGACCATCAGTTACAGATTGCGGTACTTGAGCGGTGTGCATCCCATGACTTCGTGGAAGGTCTTGGTAAAATGGCTGCTGCTCGTGAATCCTGTCTCGTAGCTTATCTCGGTGATACTCATGTCCGTGTCTGTCAGAAGCTCAACGCTCTTCTGTATCCTGTAATGAATGAGGTATTCACCGGGAGTCTTGGAGGAATATTTCTTAAAAAGCTTCGCACACAAGGTCTTGCCGACATTACCGGATTCCGCGATGTCTTCGAGTGAGATCTTCTCTTTATAGTTCTCCTGGATGAAGGTGATCATGCTGCGGAAAGTCTCAACCTTGATCGTATCGGATCTGGGGATCTGTGTCTGCATGTCGCAGTGCTTGGAGATGATGTAGAAGTTCTTGAACATGGCTGCTACGATGGCAAGCTCGATGTTCTTCGGATCCGTATTCTCGAACAAAGGGATCATGGTCTCCATTATCTCGTTTGTCCAGTCGTCTTTGGTAAGTTTTATGTAGTCAAAAGAATTCGGTCCGACCATCGGACGGATAAAGGTCTTCTCAACATATGTGTTGCAGAAGAGCAAAGACGGGTGCGTGATGGCACAGTAGAACGTGCACGATTTGCCCGGGAAAGAATTGTTGGAGTGGATGCGCTTCGAATTGACCAGAAGGCCCTCGCCCTTGGAAAGACTGATCTGCTGACCGTTCACCATGCACTCGAGTTCGCCGTCGACGATGTAAAGGAATTCTATATCCTCGTGCCAGTGTTCAGTGGCACGGACGACTATTGATGAAGGATAGTTTGCATAGGAATAGTAACATTCAAATAACGGATTGTTATATTGAAAGATCTCGGACAGGTCATTGCGCTTATTGATAACATCTTTCTCGTTTATCATAATATTCCTCAGTCGAACAATATTATTATAAAATTCAACACAAACTCAGTTACAGACGTTCGTCTTACACGATATTATTATAACCGTGGTGCAAACGCTTGTAACTAGCCGTTACGGGATATTTATTATGAATTCAGGTGTAAAACAGGACTTAAAAGCTCAGAGAGCATCCTCAATGATCCTGATGACATTCACAAACTCTTCCTTGAATTCGGGGAAATACTCTCTTGCATGAATGATGTCCTTACCGTTACGAAGGTCTTCGGTAAGGATGCTTGCCATGCCTCCGAGCTTGTCCATTCCGAGGTTAGCACACACGCCTTTCAGCGTATGAGCTGCTCTGAAAGCCGTCTCCATATCATCATTCTCAAATGATCTCTCCAGGTCATTGAAGGATGTATCCTTAACAAATAAAGCAAGATATTTGGCTATACGCTCTTCCTTCACCATGCGGCTGACGGCCAGATCAAAATCCTCACCGATCAGCGCATATACAGCTCTAACTTCCATCACCCTATTCCCTCTCGTTACTTACAGTTCTGTTTGCAATATGCAGAGCAAGCTCTTTATATCCAAAGGCTTCTTTGTGAATCCGTTCATGCCGGCAACGCGCGCACGCTCCTGTTCATCCTCGGAAACCATCGCCGTCATGGCAATGATCGGGATATCGGCTTTTGCCTTATTGGGCAGCTTACGGATGGCTTCCGTAGCTTCGAAGCCGTCCATGTTATCCATCTGAAGATCCATGAGAACGAAGTCAAAGAATCCTTCTTTGGCTTCCGTGATCTGCTTAAGAGCATCTGCACCGTCAACTGCTTCGACAACGACAACGCCCTTATCTTCAAGGAGATCGCGCTCGATACTTCTGTTGATCTCATTATCCTCAACGAGAAGCATGCACTTGCCCTTGATCTTATCGGCGGATACTTCGGAGATCGCCTTATTGCTTCCGGTACTTATCTCTCTGTTGAACGGACTGTCTTCAACAAGACGTGTCAGTTCGCTTATGGCTGGCATGATCTTATTAACATATTCTTCTACCTTAGCCTGATCGGAACTGTGATTGAGGATAAGGTTCATACCGCCGCCGACTACATCAAGGCTGGTACGGAAATCAAAGCTCACGTCCGTGAAATAACGGATCTTTTTGCGCTCCAATTCAAGAGCCATCTCCATTATCTCCATCTGTTTATTAACAACATCGTCTTCCATGGAGCTCTTGATCACTTTCTGACCCGGCAGAATGAAATCAACGTTCATCTCGATGTTGAGGCACTTCAATATTTGTTCGAACTCATCGAACGTAAGAGTCTGTCTGTTGATTTTTTTACTGAGATTTTGCGGTGACTGCCCAATCCTTCTTGAGACCTCGGCCAGGCTGATACCGACTTCTTTGCACAAACTGCGTACCATTTCAGATATATTCATTTTCCACCTCATTCCGTAAACTAAAAGATTGATTTAGTGGTCAACTGTATACTATTTGGTTTATGTACTGTTAGGTTGATGTTAACTCCGTGGAATCTTGAAGTCAACGAAGCAAGTAATTGTCAAGCAATTTTGTGATATTTTAACAATGAATGTGATACTTTATCACACTGTTACACGCATTTTTCAGACTCGGATTTCTCGAAAACAAGCCTGCAGCAGACCTTTCAGGGTTTTCTCCTGACGTGGATCAGTGCCGTTTTTTCGAGCCGAAAAAGCAAAAAACCATAAAATGTCGGGTAAATACCTCGCATGCGTCATATATTTTTGCGAGATTAATGCACATATAATCTAGTCATGATCAAGCGATCGGTATCTGTCGCTGATCTTCAGGGGTATGGTGTCTATGAGGAAGTGTTCTTTGGTTGCCGCTTTAACGGCGGCTGTCATGTCTTTAATGTTATTAATGACAGGATGCGGATTATTTACCGACTATAAGAACGTGAACGAAGCTCTGGATGCATACTCGTCCGGAACCTACATCATCGGAAAGACCGTACGGATCTCTTCCGATAAGGATCAGGAGACGTCTGACAATCTTGAATCTTTGAAGATCTTGTACAAAGGCGTTTACATAACTGATGACGACAAGTATCAGACACTTGTGATCATCGGAGACGATTTTGACTGGGAATGTAACAAGACGTACACGGTCAGGATCACTGAGATATCAACCGCAGGCGGTCTTTACAGACTCTACGGAACAATACAAAAGTAAGAGCTCCCGAAAGCATTTACTATAATAAAAGCGGCTGTCTCGACAGAGGCAGCCCTTTTGCTTTTTACACTGATTTACATCGATCCGCGATCTCATTCCGCAAGCTTGCAGATAACCACTCTTCTCCAGCCCGTTCTTCCGTATTCATAAGTACACGTTACTAGAGTAAGCTGCTTTGAATCCGTAATGTCACCTTCCGCATAACTCATAAGATCATCGGCACTGATTATCAGGGAATCCGTGACATAAAAGGTCATTTTGGTTCCGTCAACTCCCGTAAAACAGACCTCATCACCGGCTTCAAGTTCACCGAGATAATGGAACATCGAACCGTCTTTGTAATTATGTCCGAGAATGGTCGCATTACCTGTCTCGCCCGGAATGACCGACTCCTCGTAATGACAGAGTCCGTATCTCAAAGACACCTCCGTAACTTCATCCCATACCGTATATCTGATGTCTATCTTCGGAATGCTGATTATCCCTATTGCACCGAGCTCGATAAGATCTGCCTCTTCGATCGGAGCTTCCTGCGGGATCAACTCGCGCTCTTCGCCAGGAACTTCATTGCCGGTTGCCGGAACGGTAAATGTGATCTCACCGCCGTCGGCAGATTCTATCTTATTGGTTATCGCATCCAGAGCTTCACCGGCGATCTTCTTACGGTTATGGCGCTTTATCGGCTCGATCATGAGCAAGATGACACCGGCTACAAAAAAAACAACAGCAAGAACGATCAGTATCCTGCTGATCGATGAGGTCTTTGTTCCTGCCTTGCTTTTGTCCGACTGTCGCTTCATTAAGACACTTCCTTTTCGAGAGAAAACTCAACTAAATTGATTATTCATTATACCTCCAAACCGTGATATTATGTTATTCACGCGTCATTTTTGTTACGGAGGGGTTACATGGACAGTACAGTATGGGACAATACTCTTAAGCTGCTTAAGTTCGATTCTGATATCGATAAGTTTACTTATGATTCCATCCTCTGCAAGATGGAAGTAGCCCATTGTGATGATGACATACTTGTACTTGCCGCAAGAGACGAGTATTCACTCTCGCTCGTTAAGGGCCAGAAGCTCAATAAAAAGATTGAAGATGCCATCAAGACTTGCACTGACGGCAAGGCATGCGCTGTTAAGTTCATTCTTAAAGGTGACGATAAAGCCCTGAATTCTTCTGTTAATTCCGAGAAGAAAGCCGTAAGACAGGCTAAAAATGAAGTTATTACTTCGAATGGTCTTACCGGCGAATATACTTTTGCGAATTTTGTCGTCGGTGACTGTAACCGTTTTGCTCACGCATCGGCAGTATCAGTTGCCGCAAAGCCGGGTCAGAAGCAGAGAAATCCTTTCTTTCTGTGGGGTAATTCCGGTCTCGGTAAGACTCACCTTATGAAAGCCATCGGTAATGCAGTGCTTGAACAGCACCCCGACAAGAAGGTTATCTACACGACCAGTGAAGCTTTCACTAATGCTTTCGTTGCATGCATCAAGAATGAGAATTATACGGATTTCCGTAATAAATACCGCTCCGTTGACGTACTTCTTATCGATGATATTCAGTTTCTCATCGGTAAGGAAGGTGTTCAGCGTGAATTCTTTAACACATTTGAGGCACTCATTGAGAACGGAAAGCAGATCATAATCACCTGTGATAAAGCTCCTTCCAATCTGACAGAGCTCTCGAGCAGACTTACTTCCCGTTTCCAGGACGGCATCATGTTCGATGTCCAGCCGCCGGATTTTGAGACTCGTAAGGCTATCCTGCTCAGCAAGCTCAAGAATGAGAGTTTTACTCTTTCAGATGAGATCATCAACTTCATCTGCGAGAATGTTACAACTAACATAAGACAGCTTAACGGTGCTTTTAACACGATTTCTTCTTACGTTACGTTAGCTAACGGCGATCTTACGATCGAGGATGTTCATAAGATCCTCATTCCGATCATCTCGCCAAATAAGAAAAAATATCTCACTCCTGAGATCATCATCAACGCCGTATCCAACTATTACGATCTGACACCAGATAAGCTTACTTCCAAGCTCAGAAGTGCCGAGATAGCCAATGCGCGTAATGTTGCCATGTATATCTGCAGAGAGCAGCTTGAGCTCAAGTATGAGAAGATCGGTCAGCTGTTCGGAGACCGCAAGCATTCCACAGTAATGCACGGCTGCGAGAACGTTGATGCCAGCAATGAACTCAAAAATCAGGCTGAAGAGATAATTAAGCTCATTACATGATTTGAACAATTTTTGTTCTTATGTTCATAACTTCCTGTAGATTGTCTGTAGACGGTTTGTGCACAAATGTAACAATGTTCAAAAGGTATTTTTTCTGAACATGTAACGAAGTCGTTTTATACATGCTTTGTTTATCAAAATATCTCGAAAACACAGGCTTCCGCGTAGTTTTGAACAATTGTGCAAAGCATAATAGAGCGAATAAGAACTAACTTTAAATACTACAGGACGGCATCCGCGTTATCCTTACGGATCCGCATAATGGCCGTAAAACTCAACTTTATAACACTGTTAAACTATATATTTATAATAAACATCAGTGTATAATGTTAAGAGTTTTATACTTTTAGGAAAGGCGGCACTTTTCAAATGAAGTTTACATGCAGCAGAGATGACTTGGTTAATAATGTATCCATAGTTCAAAGAGCTGTTACTGCTAACAGTACAGTCAATATACTTAACGGTATCCTCATTGAGGCATCAGATAATGATAAGATCAAGCTTACCGGTTATGATCTTCAGACAGGTATTGAAGCTGATGTAGAAGCTAATGTTACTGAGAGAGGTGCTGTAGTTATCGATTCAAAGTTCTTCGGAGACATTATCAGAAAGCTCCCCGAACCTGAAGTTGATATTATTTCAGACAGTAATTTCCAGACTATCATCAGATGCGGTCAGGCAGAGTTCAAGATCTCCGGTCTTGATCCTGAGCCTTTCCCGAAGATACCTGAGATCGATGAGAATACTGCTGAGAAGATAGTTATGTCTCAGAAGATCCTTAAGAACATGATCAATCACACGATCTTTGCAGTATCCAAGGATAATTCACGTCCTGTTCTTACGGGAAGTAATGTGGTAAGTGACGGTTCCGTTCTTTCAGTTGTATCGATCGACGGATTCAGAATGGCCATCAATCGTGAAGATATGGGTGCCGACTTCCCTAAGATCAATTACATTGTTCCGGGTAAGGCTCTTACGGAGATGAGCAAGATCTTGCTTGATGACGAAGATGTTGAGATCAATATCTATACTTCCATGCAGAATCTCCTCTTCGATATCGGCAATGTAAGAATGATCTCTCGTCTCATCGAAGGCCAGTTCATCAACTTTGATTCGATCATTACCAAGAATCCTAAGACTGTCATTACTATCAACCGTAAGCAGTTCCTGGATGCCGTTGACAGAGCTTCACTCATCATCATGACAGATGACCGTAAGTGCCCTGTCAGATTCCTCAGCAATAATCCTTCAGAACTTACCGTTCAGGCTACTTCTGCAAGAGGTAATCTCCAGGAGAATATCGATATTACTCTCGAAGGTGATCTTATCGACGTAGACTTCAATTCAAGATATGTAATCGATGTTCTTAAGAATATCGATGATGAGCTCATCAGAGTTGAGGTTAACGGCGGTCAGGGACCTTGCATCATTAAGCCTGTTGAAGGTGACAAGTATATTTATCTGATTCTTCCTATCAGAAGATAATGTTCATTCGCAAGATACATCTTGATAATTTCAGAAATTACGGAAGGCTCGATTTGGATGTCGGGCCTTCTGTTAATATTTTCTATGGTGATAATGCTCAGGGAAAGACCAATCTCGTTGAAGGTATTTATGTTGCTTCAAGTATCACCTCACACAGGACGAGCAGAGATTCTGATCTTATAAAGTTCGGTGAGAATGAATATAAAGCCGGTCTTGAACTTACTGATGATGACGGTTCGGAGATACGATTATCCTCCTGTTATTACAATGAGAAGTCTGATCTGAATACAAAAGGTCATACCGGAAGGATCCTCACCAGAGATAATGCCGTGATCAATAAGATCTCTGATTATATGGGCGTATGTAACATTGTTATTTTCGCGCCTGAAGACCTGAACATAGTAAAAAACGCGCCTTCATACAGGCGTAAATTCCTGAATACCCTGATATCGAAGATATCGCCTTCATATCTCAACCTTTTAAGCGACTACAGCAAGATACTCAATAACAAAAATGCACTGCTTAAGAACATAAAGCCCTCTGACGGTTCATCTGACATCGTTAATGATCAGTTGAATTTCTGGGATTATTCTCTGGCTGATCTGTCGGCAGACATAATCATCAAGCGATATAAATTCGTAAGACTCGTATCTGACATAGCTTCACTTCGTCACAGCAGCATTTCCGGCGGTAAGGAGAACCTGTCTGTAGAGTATAGTGCGATATATGGCGCTGTAACGGCCCTAGAATCGTTTCTAAGCGAGAATAGTAAATATGACGAGTACATGAATAAAGGCCTCTCAGAGGCCGATTATGGGCGAATTAAGGGTATTCTATCCGATCTTGTACTTGCAAAGCTCAAATCTGTCAGAAATTACGATATAGAGAAGCATATCTCATCGATCGGCATACAAAGAGATGACATCATCATTAAGCTTGACGGACTTCCGATGAAGAACTTCTCTTCTCAGGGTCAGCAGAGGACTGCAGCATTGGCTCTTAAGCTGTCAGAATTGGAGATAATCAGGATGTTCGTCTCCTCTACCCCTATCCTCATTCTGGATGATGTTTTCTCAGAACTTGATAAAGCCAGAAGGCTCAGCCTTGTATCTGCCATGAAGGAAGCTCAAATATTCATCACATGCACTGATAAGGACATGATAGGCGAAGAACTTGATGTTATTGGCGGATCAGGTAAAGCATATTTCTATCATGTAACAGGCGGATCGATAGAGAAAGAGTCTTGATATCCTGTTTTTGGGTCAGAATCTCTCGAAAAAAAGCAATTTATACCGCTCTATATATTATAATTAACATATTATTCTTCCCTTATATGATATAATTACTGGGTTAGTAGTAGAATCCGGACGATTTGGAGGCTATTTGTGTTCATTCATATCGGCAATGATCTTTCAGTACTTAAATCTTCGGTTACTGCCATAGTCAGCCTGGAGACCGTCTCACCTTCACAGAAGGATGTAACAGAATTCATTAATCACGAAGATGAACAGGGCAGATTACAGTATGTGACGGAAGATATACCAAAATCATTGGTGATCACGGATGATAAAACATATGTTTGTCCAATATCATCTAACCTGCTATTAAACAGACTGACATCAGAAGATATTTTTTGAGATCAGTTGATTTGTTTTGTTAATAATGCAGTATTTCCAAGTACTATTTGGAATTCTGCCAAGAATAAGGAGTTTTGTAATTATGAGTGAGAATGAAGAGAAGAATCTGAATCTTGAAGGCGATCCTGCTTCCAATGACAGTGCTTCACGTCCTTCCGGTGCGGTAGATCTTTACTTCCAGCCGATCGAGGAAGGTGATGATGACGAGCTCAAGAATCTTGCCGAGAATCCCAGAGCTTTGACAGAAGACTTCAAGGAAGAATCAATGGAGAATGTTATCGCTGCAGAAGGTGATCAGGATAACTTTGATACATCAAACAGCAGTGAATACAGCGAAGAAGACATTCAGGTTCTCGAAGGTCTGGAAGCCGTAAGAAAGCGTCCCGGTATGTATATCGGTGATACGACTTTGAGAGGTCTTCATCACCTTGTATATGAGATCGTTGCTAACTCTGTAGACGAAGCTCTTGCAGGACGTTGCGATACGATCGATGTAGTTCTTAATAAGGACGGATCAGTAACTGTTACGGATAACGGTTCCGGTATTCCTGTAGGTATCCACCCAAAGCTCGGAATTCCTACGGTTGAAGTTGTACACACAGTACTTCACGCAGGCGGTAAGTTCGGAGGCGGAGCATACAGTATCTCCGGAGGTTTGCACGGTGTAGGTGCTTCGGTTGTTAATGCTTTGGCTGATCATATGACGGTTCAGGTCCGCCGTGAAGGCAATATCTACGAGATCGAGTTCGAGAAGGGTAAGACTACGGTTCCTCTTCATATCGTAGGTACATGCGAGAAGAATGATACAGGTACGAGAACGACATTTATTCCTGATAAGACCATCTTCCCTGACATCGTATTTGACTTCGATTCAATGATCACACGTTATCGTGAGATGGCTTTCCTCAACAAGGAGGTTACTATTGATCTTTGCGATAACAGAGGTGCCGAGCCGAACAAAAAGCATCTTCACTATGAGGGCGGTATCATCTCCTTTGTTGAGTATCTTAACAGACATAAGGAACCCATTAATAATCCGCCTATCTACTTTGCAACAAAGCAGGGTGACAGCTTTGTAGAGATCGCTCTTCAGTATAATGATTCATATCAGGAGACTGTATATACGTACGCAAACAACATTGCTACACCTGAAGGCGGTACACACCTTGTAGGCTTCCGTACAGCCATGACGAGAGCTATCAATGATTATGCAAAGAAGTATAAATTCCTGAAGGACGGAGACGTTAAGCTTCAGGGTGAAGATACCAGAGAAGGACTTGCTGCGATCATCTCAGTTAAGCTTCCTGATCCTCAGTTCGAAGGACAGACAAAGAGTAAGCTCGGTAATGCAGAAATCAGACCTATGGTCGAGAGTGTAGTTACTGAGAAGCTTGAGATCTATCTCGAAGAGCATCCTGATATTGCTAAGCTTGTCATGGATAAGTGCCTCTCAGCTTCAAGAGCCAGAGATGCAGCTAAGAAAGCAAGAGAACTTACAAGAAGAAAGACTGTTTTTGAGAATAATGCATTACCCGGTAAGCTTGCAGATTGCCAGAGTAATGAAGCAGAGTTCTGTGAGATCTTTATCGTTGAGGGTGACTCCGCAGGCGGATCAGCTAAGCAGGGCCGTGAACGTAAGTATCAGGCAATCCTCCCTCTCTGGGGTAAGATGCTTAATGTTGAGAAGGCAAGAATCGACAAGGTTTATTCAAATGAGAAGCTTCAGCCGGTCGTAATGGCATTGGGTGCAGGTATCGGTGAAGAGTTCGATGAGAACAAGCTCAGATATCACAAGGTCATCATTATGGCGGATGCCGATGTCGACGGTTCACATATCAGAACACTTCTTCTCACATTCTTCTTCAGATATCTCAAGCCTCTTGTAGAAGGCGGATATGTATATATCGCTTGCCCGCCGCTCTATAAGGTATATAAGGGTGATGAAGCATATTATGCTTATGACGATAAGGAAATCGAACAGATCAAAGAAGAACATAAATGGGAGAACCCTTTGATCCAGCGATTCAAGGGTCTCGGTGAGATGAGTTCAGAACAGCTTTGGGAGACAACAATGAATCCTGTTACCAGAAAGCTTCTTAAGGTAACTCTCAAAGATGCTCAGGAAGCAGATGAGACATTCAACCTCCTTATGGGTGATCAGGTTGAACCTCGTAAGGAATTCATTCAGCTTAACGCAAAACTCGCTAATATCGATAACTGATATTAAGGTAATCTGAGTAGTTAACGGGTGTTGCGATAAATGTCGTAGCACCCGTTATTTTTTGAATTGTTCCACGTGGAACATTTAGACGAGAATAGTGATATGAATATTATTATCCATAATATTGATATATAAGGAGGAGTTACTATGATATGCAGTAATTGCGGACAGATACTTGATGATGGAACAAAATTCTGTGGTTCATGCGGTGCACCACAAGCCGTGACATCTACTCAGCAGGTTATTCCAATAACTCCTGATCCAACTCCTGTAGTTGATAAATATGCTCAGGAACCTGCTGTTCCCATAGTGCCAAGTGCTGCCGGAAGAAACAACACTGTTAACGATGAGAATGTTATGCACTCAAAGGAAACTATATGCTTGATCATGGGAATACTCTCACTTGCTTTAAGCTGGACCTTGATCGGCGGAATAATACTGGGTATAACCGGATGTAATATTGCCAAAGATTTCAAAGAAGTATTCTATGAATTTACACCAAAAGCAAAGACAGGAAAGATTCTTTCGATTGTCGGAATAGCAACCAGTGTAGCAATTGTAATATCGTATTTTATGTTTGGAATTATAGGTAATCTATTTAATCTGTAATACTCTATTGATAAAGAAAGATAGTAAACTATTACTTAATTGACACTATATCTACGAAGATATACTGTCTAAATGGTCTACATATTGATCAAAATCAGATATGTTCCACGTGGAACAATGTAATTACATTGACACTAAAGTATTGAAATATAGTGTTAAAATGACTATGTTGTAATTTACAAAGTTAGTTATTGACTGCGTACAAACTATATATAACGGACTTGCACATTGGTGCATTAATCCGTGTAACACAAATGTAATATTCGATGCTCACCGTTTGAAACAAAGCATCGTGTAAGGAGGATTATATGGCTACAGTAATTGCTCTTGTAAACCAAAAGGGCGGAGTCGGTAAGACTACAACTGCAGTGAATTTGGCGGCTTTTCTCGGAAAACGTAAGAAGAAGGTTCTTTTGATCGACATGGATCCTCAGGCAAATGCCACAAGCGGCCTGGGTATTGATAAGCGTGAACTTGAACTTACATCTTATGATGTTCTGGTTAATGATACTGCAATCTCTGACGTTATCTACGAGACGAATGCTGATAATGTCGACATCTGTCCTGCAAATATCAATCTTGCAGGTGCGGAGGTTGAACTTGTTACTGCTATCTCCAGAGAACAGATACTCAAGAACGCCATTGGCACGATTGCTGATGCTTATGACTATGTTCTTCTTGACTGCCCACCGTCATTAGGCCTTCTTACCCTGAATGCACTGACGGCTTCTAATCGCCTTATAATACCGATCCAGGGCGAATATTATGCACTTGAAGGCTTATCACAGCTCATGGATACGATCAACATAGTAAAGAAAAAGCTCAATCCGGAACTTGAGATCCTTGGAGTTGTTCTTACGATGTTCAACCTGAGAACTCAACTCTCCAGACAGGTCAAGGAAGAGGCAGATAAGTATTTCGGCGGAATAGTCTTTAAGACTCTGATACCGCGTAATGTCAGACTGGCCGAGGCACCCAGCCACGGTCTTGCAATCTGTGACTACGATAGGAATTCTAAGGGTGCACGAGCATATGAAGCTCTTGCAAAAGAAGTAATTAAGAGAACATAAGGAGTTAATATGGCTAATACATCTAAGAAAGCATCTACTAAGACAGCTAAGACCTCAGCTAAGAAGTCAGTTAAGGCGCCTGCAAAGAAGACTGCAGCTTCCAAGACTGTAGCAAAGAAGACGACACCTGCCAAGAAAGAAACTGCAAAGAAGCCTGTAGCCAAGAAGGCTCCAATGAAGAGCACGACAAAGCCTATAGCTAAGAAGACTGCTGCTAAGCCTGTTGCTAAGAAAGCTCCCATGAAGGCTGCTCCAGTAAAGAAGTCTATTGCTTCTGCACCTAAGAAAGCTGCCGTAAAAACTGTTTCTGAGAACAAGGCAATGGGCAGAGGTCTGGGAGCACTTCTTTCTTATGAGGGTATTCCCGAGAACAAGAAGGATTCTGTTGTTGAACTTAAGATCAATGACATCTCGCCCAACAACGGACAGCCGAGAAAGGTCTTTAACGACGAATCACTTAATGAACTTGCTACATCTATCACAGAGAACGGCGTAATCCAGCCTATCATTGTTCAGCGTAAGGGCGAGGGTTATAGGATCGTTGCAGGTGAGAGACGTTGGAGAGCTGCAAGGATTGCAGGACTTTCTGTAATTCCTGCAATCGTAAGAGATCTTACGGATAAGGAAACTATGGAGCAGGCTCTTATCGAGAATATTCAGAGAGAAGACCTTAATCCTATTGAAGAAGCTTCAGCTATGCAGAATCTCCTCAAGACACATAAGCTTACTCAGGATCAGCTTGCTAAGAAGCTTGGTAAGCCCAGAGCAACCATTGCAAACACACTTCGTATCCTTAACCTTGATGAATCCCTGCAGGAGTTCGTAAGCAGAGGAGACCTCTCTGAGGGCCACGCTAAGGCCATTCTCGGTCTCAAGGAGATGGAAGACCAGCGTAAGGTTGCTGATGTTATCATGGCTCGTGAGATGAACGTCAGACAGGCAGAAGCATTTGTTAAGAAGTACATTGAAGCTCAGAACAATCCCAATAAGAAGCCTGTAACTGAAGAACCGGATATACGCTTTACATTAAGTTCCAAGGAAGTTGAGACTAAGCTCAAGAAGCAGCTCGGCACCAAGGTAAAGCTTAAGGTTCTTGATAACGCGACCGGACGCGGACGTATTGTTATCGACTACAAGAACAACGAAGATCTGGACAGACTTATCGAGATTCTTTGCCAGTAAGACTAATAAATATAGGCACTTAAGGTGACATGATCAATATCCGGCCAAGGATACTTGCAAAATGCCTCCGGATTATGTATACTTAAGTGCCTTAAGATATGGAGCTGTATCGAAGCGGTCATAACGAGGCGGTCTTGAAATCCGGTTGACCTCGTTTGGACTAAACGATGGAAAGCTAATAAAATAAGCACTTTGCGGGCCCGTCCTGTGTTGAAAATCTTGGATGTGCCCCCAAATGTGCCCCCAGAACATTTTGTTCCGGGTTACATACAATTGAATAAATGATACGTGGAGCTGTATCGAAGTGGTCATAACGAGGCGGTCTTGAAAACCGTTTGTCTGAAAGGACACCAGGGTTCGAATCCCTGCGGCTCCGCCAAAAGGCCCGTAAACACTGCGTTTGCGGGCTTCATTTTTGACAGATTTTCCTGCTTTCTCGTAAATCATCCTATAAGCTCCGTAATTTTGGGGGCACATTCGCCGTTTTTGGGGGCACATTTACCCTCAAAATCGGATAAGTTCGAACCCACCCAGCTTGAACTGAAGTCCCGGTTAGGTAAGGGAAGACCATTCTCGAGTGCGATTGAGGATGAGACCTTAGCTGAATAGTCCAGATGGCTGTAGATGTTGGCTGTAGTGGAGAAGTCACTATGACCAAGCCATTCCTGTATACTCTTCAGCGGAACCCCGTTCGCAAGAAGTAGACTTGCGCAGCTGTGTCTCAGATCGTGGAACCGGATCTTCCTGAGACCATGCCTCTCGAGGAACCTGGGGAATTGTCCACTTAAGTAGTTCGGCTTAAGGATGTTTCCGACCGGATCCACAAAGATATAACCGTCGTATTCGTAGTTATAGCAGTCACCGCAGATCTCCTTGTTTTCTTCTTGTGACTTCTTTACTTCTAAGAAGTACTGTCTGAATCGTCCCACAAGAGGCAGTGTTCTGTAGCTGGCCTTAGTCTTAGTAGAATCCTGCTTCAGTATCTCTCGCTTGCCGTCGATCATGGTTGATACGATAGTACGCTTGATAGTAATCGTACATGCATCGAAATTGATCGCATCCCACTTAAGACCGAGTACTTCTCCGCGCCTTAATCCGTAGAACGATGCTACGAGTACTGGGAGTTCAAAGGGTGTACCCCGTAACGCTTTAAACATGGTTTCCAGCTCGTCTGCGCTCAGGAACTGAGGCTCGAAGTTTTCTTTCTTGGGCCTGTCGACCCTTGTTGCTACGTTCATAGGAACAAGACCTATCTTATAAGCGTACTTTAAGGCTTCAAAGATGACTGCATGTTCATGGATCACGGTGTTTGGTGATATTGTCTCAATCTCGTGAGCGTAGAATGCCTGTATATGAGACGGCTTCAAACCTTCTAAGGTATATTCCTTAGGCTCGAAGTAAGGAACGAGCTTACGATCTACGATGCACACATAAGAGTTATAAGTAGTTGGCTTTACTCTTATTTTCACGACTTCCAGCCAAGCATAAAGATAATCAACGAACGGCATATCAGAACTGAGGTTGTCGATGCATTGTGGAACAAAGAAATCAACCCTCGTCTTTTGAAGCATTTCTTCAGCCTTTCGCTTATTGTTCTTGTTTACCTTGAGTCCGGTAGCAATTGTTTTGTAGCGTCTTTTCCTATCAGCGTCGTAATAACTGAGCTTGATGTAGTAAAGACCATTTCTTGTTGTTAGATGTCCTGATACCATTTTAGTAGTACCTCCTTTTGTTAATTTTTAGTTGTGCTTTGTATTCAGGACAACTCATCTCACAAATAGGATACGGAATTGATATGAAGAATCAACTATACGATTCGGTTGTGAGATGAGCTTCCTTTAAGGAACGTTGTTATGATTTCATTACGAAGTCAATTACTGAGACTTTGGGTATTCTAAAAGAATTACCCACCTTAAACGCTCGTATTTGCCCGCTGTTGATCAGCTCATAGGAAAGCTGTCTGCTTATATGGAGCGCCTTCTGAAGCTGCGCTACGGTTAAAATATCGGGGTAATCAGCGAACATAATCGTGTAGATAGGGGAGAGGTAGTCATTTTCCATATCCTTACCTCCCGCTTGATACTTCAGAAACGGAGTCAAAATCTTCTGTGCATAAGAAGTGTATAAGGTTCGATTTAGACACATATCTGATATTGCTGATGGTCACATACTGGATCAATCCTTCGTTGGCCCATTCACCAACTTGTTCCTTGCAATACCCGATCATTTCCGCTACATCCCTTACTCTGATTAATGTAGTTACATTCCTTGTGTCAGATCTGGTAGCACAGTTAGTTATGGAAAAAGAATTAGGTATTAAGATTATTAAGTTTACACCAATAGGCCAGACAATGCTTTCACTCGTTAATACAAGTAAAGCGGATATCACGACTTCCGTTTTGGTATCTGGTATTGGAATATTGCTAACTTTTGTTGTAGCATCCATAATATTTTGAAGAACAGAATTGAAGTAATCAAAAGGATAAAGAGATTTATATACTGATCTGTATGTTCCAGCATTACTTCCACATGCGGATTCTCATATGCAGGAAACTCTTTTGCTCTTGCTGCCCACGTTTCCGTAGGACTGTATTATTTTGATTTATTTGTTGAAGGAAAATGTTATGGATGAAGCAATTATGTCAGTCGATGAAACAATTTCATTATTTATAACTAGGCTTTCTGAAAGAACAGGTTTCAAGTATTTGAAAAGCCGTAGAGCCTTGAAAAATACTGTTGGTCCTATTGTTTTAGAGATATTGTTTTTCTCATCTAAATGGAATGGCGAAGGAAGTGTTGAGATTAATGCAGACTTGCGTATTTCATATAAAAAGTATGGTGCTGCATCAACTGCACAAAGTACCGTCGCAGGTGTAAGTTTTAGGCCTGATAATGGTTATTGGTATGACATATCTGATTCTGATAAATTTGAGAATGTTCTGAAACAGTTTGAGAAAGATTTAAAAGACACAGCCGTAGATATTTTTATAAGATTTGAAACAGATTATGAGTCTGCATGTCAGTATCTTCTCGATGAAAAATTCTACGAATATAAGGTGGAATTGGATTTTCTTGAGGAAGTTTTGGGTGATGAAAAAATAAAGTATCGTGTGAATGAAATTGTAGAAGCGTTAACTGATTCAGAACGCCAGCAGATAGAAGAATACAAAAAAGGCGCCAAAAATAAAATGTGGATGTTGAATAGATGTAATTTGCGTTTTATTGTAGAAAAAGGTTATGCGTAAATTCTGATTGTGTGATGGAGACGATGTTAACATAAGACAAGCCGCAGAACTTCTAACTGATCTGCGGCTTGTAATGGCTTATTTGTTTAAATCAAGTTCCTTAGATTTCTCGTTTTTTTCTAGAAGCTATCTCCATAAGAACAACTGCACCAGCAATAGATACGATGCCAACTACAACTGTCCAGGAAGTACTTTCACCAGTCTTTGGCAAGCCACCATCTGGTGATGGAGCCGGTGTCGTAGGCTTAGCCTTAATCACAAACCGAATTGATAGCATTCCATCCTTGAATATAACCTTTAACGTATGTTCACCTTCTGTAAGTGTGTTCAGATACGAAGGCTTCAAATTCAATATCAAAGAACCGGATGCAGCATCATAATTATCTGCACTTACATCCTGGTTATCAATCTGAATACCAGTGAACAGGCTAAATGTCTTACTATCATCTATACTTCTGTGAACTACATAGTTCAAATTGTCAGCACTTTCGAGCTGCCATGTAAGGATGTCGTTCTTCTCAAACGCATATGTGATTTCGCTGGTCCACTTCGCATATAAGGTGATGTCGGCTGTGATTGCGGAGCCAAAATCAAACTTTGATGTGAAGCCGGAATCTGTGTACCAGCCGTCGAATGAGTAGCCTTCTTCGGAAGGTACAGCAGGCTCTGTTGCCTTGTTGCCTTCTTTTACGGTCTGAGGAGCAACCTGGGTTCCGTGACCGCCCATCTCGAAAGTGACCTCATAATCAGGTGCAGGAAGTTTTGCAAGATAGCCTGCTCCGCCTTCTGCTTTCCATGCTGCAAGATTATCTATCGGAATAGTACCATTCTCATCTTCAAACAAAGCACCGCAGGAACACTCAAAGTAATCTTTCCATCCGGCTGCTTCTTCCGTAGGAGCCTGCCCGTTAACCTTTACAAGACTGTGAGTGTGCGGAGGAAGAAATTCTCCGTTATTATCCGGATTTTCGGAACCCTCTGTTATGATTTTAACCAGTTTACCGGACTCCATAACGAATGTAAGCGTATACGAACCAGAAGTGAATTTATAATTATCACCGTCTTTAGTCACCAGAGAATCAAGAACATCCGTTAAGTCAACATCACCAAAAGTTAGACCGTTATCCTTAATATATATCTTCGAATCGGCATCATTTTCCCATGCATCGTCCGGGATTTCATCACTATATGTCGGGAAATCGTCAGGTAAAATCTCTTCGATGGTGAATGCATATTTCTCAAACTCTGCTTTCACGGTAACGGCATAGTCAGGCATGGTAAAAGTATAGGTGCCGTTTTGACCAGGTGTCAGAGAGACTTGAGTACTTTCGTCTCCTGTTTTGTAGACAGTCAGACTCTTAAGCTGATAGCGATCGGCAGGCTTAACATTAACTTCAACCTCATCACCTTCGGTGGCCATTTTATCAACTGTGATACTACCATTGGTATCAGTAGTACTATTGGTAATTTCTAAAACATCAGGATAATAGAAATAGAGGTTATATACATATTTCGACTCAGTCAAATCATCCGGATTCGAGATTGTAGTATTCAGCGTACCGCCATTATATGTTTTCCAAACAGCACTCAACTTCTGACCTATGATATTCATGGAGTTTACTGTGCTGTCTAATTTATAATCTGCGACATCATCGGACTTGCTTCCGCCGATTTTTACGTAGCGGTTGATGGTAATAGCCGTCATGGTTCCCATCAGTGATTCATAGGTGTTGTAAGTATCATCACCTTGCCTCGTCCAAAACCATATGTTGTATTCTTTGTCCTTTGTCATACCAACACATTCTTCAGCACTCAGTGAAAAACTACGCCACTTTCGTTCGGCATCAGCCTGTCCCATATTAATTCTTGTGCCGACGCCTTCCATTAAACTGTCAAATGTAGCAAGTGGAAGGTTAGTCCTACTGCCGTTTCTAATCACTTTATCTTCGCTCGTTTCTACAACATAGAAACCGTAATCACGTCCAGCAATTGCGCTGGCGTCACCATAATTGTACCATGCTGCCGCGCTAACACCTGTAAGATTTCCGGAGTTATCTGTAGTAACCTTCAGATCCTTCCAGTCGAAATAGTCGCTGGTAAAGTACTCAGAGGTGTCATCGTGAACTGCTGCGAACACCTGAATTGGCAGAAATGTCAGTAACAAGATTGTAGATAATATAATACTGATAATGTATTTGTACTTCTTCATTGCTATTTTCCCTCCGTTTACTCATTTTGATGCTTATAAGTTTTTTTATTATATATGCTTTGAAAACACAATAGTTAATTAGGTATATTTTGTTAACAATTTCTTTTGATTTTATCACTTTTCATCTATATGAATTATATGCAGGGAAAACCTTAACGGTTTATTTACGAACAACAAACATTACTTACAGGTTTAATCTTAATATAAGCCTTTTTCTGCGACAACATTTCATATAACGGACTACGGTTTTCGAGGGGTAAGGAAAATGGGGGAGAAAATGTGATGTTAATCGGCATTTTGCAGGATTACTTGCAAAACCCTACACCATTAGCTATAAATATTACCGGCTACTCTTTGAAACCAGTAATGTCCATATATGAGTAAAATCCGGTGGAGGTAACGTGATGAAAGCGTTGAATGTTATCAAAAAGATTCTACTGATATTTGTAGTACTGCTGGCTGTAAGTGTGATCTCGTTGCTTGTAATTTATCGCAATCAGATAGCGACGGTTAGCTCCATCAAGCAAATCGACGAGTACCCAATATACATGATGGATTATAAGGGAACATACTGGTTCAACGACTTCATGAAGACGGAGGGCGACAGGAATTTTACGGAATTTTTCATGAGCAAGCTGACATATGGAGTATTAAAGAATAATGGTGCAACCACTGAAAACAGTTCGGCAATGTGTACCTGCTTTGTGTGCGAAAATGAGAATGGAGATATTCTTTATTGCCGTAATTTGGAGCAGAGCCATTACCTCCCTTCTGTTGTGGTGACTACTCATGACGGAACCTATCAAACAATAGGAACATCGTTCATTGTTGATTCGCCGGAGGATGCGCCCGAACTACTGATGAAGATCAATATGCTTATGGAGCCGTATTTCACCGCCGACGGAATGAACGACGCAGGACTGGCGATAAGCCTCCTGTCTGTTCCGTATTCTACGGTACCTGAAAACGAGAACACACCGCTTCTCTCTGCGGAGGAGGTGTGCAGACTGGTGCTTAACGAGGCGGGAACGGTGGAAGAAGCAATAGAGCTGTTTAACACATTTACACTCGATTCTTCAATGTTAAGCTCGCTGTCCGCCTGTCATTTTCTTATTGCTGACAGATCTGGCAGTATGGTGGTCGTAGAGCTTCATGACGGTAAGGTCGATGTTGTCGAACCAATCCATGATAATTACATGACTGTGACGAATTTCTATCTAAATAGCGAAGAATCGAGTGGCACAGGGCAGGCGCGATATAAGTATGTTGAAGCAGCTCTTGAGGAAACAGGCGGAGTCCTTTCAGAACAGGAAGCACTTGAGCTACTTGCGTCGGTAAAGGACCCCTATATTCATCCTGAATGGTCATGCGTCTACAATCTGACGACGGGTAAGATGTATATTATGCCTAACGCACAGCTTGATTGTGTTCATGAGATCGACTTCAATCAGGACTGAACGCCAATTACCATATTGAGACTGTAATTTAATCTGTTTTATTTGGAAGGAAGCAAAGTCCTGACTGCTGATACGAATCGTATCAGGGTATGTGACAGCATGTTTCTTGCAATAAGTGTATTCGTCCGTTACTTTCGTAATTAGCCCGGGAGAAGATTACGAGAGGAAGCCCCTTATGAGAAACAAGTCCGGCCATGGTGAGTTATCACCTGATTCTTTTCCTCATAATCTGATCATAACTAAAGATGGCTCCGAATTCGGTTGATTTCGGTGCACAAGAAACTGATAGAAGATTTTCCGAAGCTTTTAATGAATACAAGCCGCTTAAGTACTAACTTAAACGGCTTGCTTTTTGATACAGTGAAAGATCTGATTGTATCCTTTATTGAATGCAAGGTGTTTACTCAACGTTTGCGGGATCGTCAGTGACCTCATTTCCATTGTTGTTGGATTTCCTGGATTTCCAATACTGCGTCGGTCTGGGAATAACGCCGCCGGATACTTCATTCAGCTCATCCTCGTTCAATTCAGCGAGTTTTATATTAAGCATATCTATCTCTGCCTTAAGAGCATTCAATTCTTCTTTTGTTTTCATGGTATTAGCCCCCTTTCTGGCTCTTTAAAGATTAATACGAATCAAAAACACAAAATGCTACTGTTCCCGGTCCCGGATCCCGATCACGCGTAAGTGGTCTTTGTGGCTTTGCTTTCCTTGATCTTGAAGTATGCGCACACTTCATCCATGCTGCCGCGGACCAGCTTCTCGTACTGTTTCTTGGCGTTGAAGTTAAAGACCTTTCTGTCGATGCCGATCCTGTATTCGACATAATTGAATTCATCGTCTTTCAGATCGAAAACGATGCGGCCGTAATCGAAGAAAGTCGGGCCGTCGTACCGACAAGTAAATGCCTGATCAAAGAAGTACCGTGTTCCAGCCGCCTTTCTTGTACATGACAAGAAGGACTTCCGAATTGATCTGAGTTGTCCAGTCAACGGTCTGTGCGGCAGGCTTGAAATTGGTGTCAGAGACGCCTTCCAGAACTGCGTTCTCGTGATCAAATCTGATGGTGAGATCGTATGTGTATGCGTCGTGGGTGGTCTCGAAATCAAGCGACTGAGTCAGTCTTTTCTTCTCGGCATCTATGACGACACCCTTAAGCACACCTACCGGTTTGTCGGTGAAGCGCAGTATGAGAACGATCAAGCCGCAGATAAAAGCGGCAATGATTATGCCGACAACGATTGCAATTGAGAGGCCGAGACTTCCTTCGATGGCGCTCTCTATGATCAGATACTCAACGTAAAGCGCGGCCAGAACGAAGATTCCGAGGAAGATCGCCAGGAATGCTGCCGAAGAGGAATTGAGCTTCTTGATGAGGCTCATCTCATCTTCAGTCGGTTCTCTGAATTCGATGTCATTGATCGAAGTGACCTTGCGATAGTTGCTGATATCTATAGTTTCCATAATTTGAGTTCCCGTTTGAATTAATATAGTCAATTTTATCACAAATATTTTACCTTTGGGCAAACCTTCTCTCTGGCAATTTGCCTGTTCTATGCCTATGTTTTGCCAAGACTGCCGTGACTCACAATGAGAATATTGATGTGCTTGAATAATAAAGGCGGAGATTGAATGAAGGCTGAAGAACAAATGGGTACGCCAAAGAGCGGACGCCGATTCCTGAATACACGTGATATGGTCCTGATAGCGATGTCAGCGGCTCTTATCACCATAGGTTCATGGATCAATATAACTCTCGGCCCCGTGCCGTTCACGCTTCAGCTTCTGATGATATACGCGATATTGATGTCCCTCGGCGGCAAGCGAGGCACCATGGCGATCTTGGTGTATCTGCTGATGGGCTTGGTGGGGTTACCGGTTTTCGCGCAGTTCAAGGGCGGGCCGGCGAGCCTTGCGGGACCGACCGGCGGCTTCATCGTCGGTTTCGTTGCGGTCGGAGGACTCTATTGGGTCATTGCTGACGTCCTTCTGCGGCGGGTCACGGGAAGGTGCGGCTTGAAGGCTTCCGCCGTCAGATTTGCCGTGTGTCTCGTGACACAGCTCGTTTTGTACGCCGTAGGCACGGTGTGGTTCGTGAATATCTACACCGGTGAGGCGGGCGGAATGTCTTACGGCGCGACTCTGTCCGTGTGCGTCATTCCGTTTATTGTTCCGGACATCCTTAAGATCGCGCTCGCTGTGCTTCTGGCAGGCAGAGTGCGCAGGCTCGTTAAGTGAGCTTATTTGCCTTCTTGCAGGCTATATGTAGGTTCTTTTGCCTTCACGTAAGCCGAGCGCGCAGGCTCCTTTGCCTTCTCGAAAAGTTTCTGCCCGGCTGATTTTTCCACGTGGAACAATTTGAGCCCCTCTACATAACCCGCAACCTCTGCGGAGGCATTAACCTATGTCAATTACAGATCATCTGTCGTCCGTTATTATATTTATTATGTAACTGCAAAAGGGGAACTTAAAAAGGGGAACTTATGGACATACTTTACAAGACAACCGGCGATGACAGATTTATTCAGCTGTCAGACGAAGCCGTTAAAGATATAGCACTGGAAGAAGTCATTGATTACATGACGGGCGATACGGACGAGCGCAAGGTCTTAAGGGACATCATGAGCAAGCTCCCGCGAGACCCCGCCGACATGATCTACAGACAGGATATCGTCAAAGACTTTCTGGCCAATGAGAATCTGTATACGAAGATCAAGGAGATCATCACCTCCATCAAGGTGCTCCAGCTGTACGGCGGAGGTGCTAAGCGTGTCAGAGATAACGATCACTCACTGACGGCTCTTCTTGACACTCTAAGAGAACTTAAGGTTTATGTCGATGTCGTTGAAGGACTCTACAATGCGCTTAGCGGCTGTGATATCAAGTCCGAAGGCCTTATCGGCTTCCGGGAAGAACTGCGGACGATAACGGAGGATGAGGAATTCAGATCCGTAAAGCCGGACATCATGACAATCCAGGATGATCTGTCTATCGCAAGAGGCGCCGTCATCGGTGTCTCTCTTACTCCCGACATGGATATCGAAAATGTGACGGCTATAGAGTTCGTCGATTGCAAGCCGAGATCCAAGTACAACATCATGGATGTTGCCATCGGTGCCATGGCGAGCTCTCCGCATAACAGGATCAAGCAGCAGGATCCTCTCCTCGTTGCAATGACACCTCATCTGAAAAAGCACCTCTGGAAGCAAATGGGCGAGATAAAGCGCCTTATCGTGAAGCATTCCAAGTACGACACGCGTCTTCTGACGAACCTCTACAACAGCCTGATCTATTATCTTCGCATAACCGAGCTGGGAAGAAAGCTTGCTTCACAGGGCTATGTCACGTCATTCCCCTCGATTACTTCCGATAAGAGCCTCGAAATAAAGGGCCTCTACAACATCCGTCTTGCGATAAAGTCGATGAAGGACATCGTAAAGAACGACTTCGCCTTTACGGACAAAGAGCGCCTCTTTATCCTCACGGGACCTAACCGCGGCGGAAAGACGATATTAGAGCAAAGCTTGGGACTCATATCGGTCATGGCTTCCCTCGGAATGTTTATCTGCGCGGACTCCATGACGGGCCTGCCGTTCGGCAATATCCTTACGCATTTCCCCATCGATGAGAACCTGACGATCAATTACGGAAGACTCGGTGAGGAAGCTGTCAGGATCAAAGAGATCGTCCGCCATGCCGATGACAACACTTTGATCCTCTTCAATGAGACTTTCTCAACAACATCAGCAGCTGACGCTCTCTATCTCTCAAAGGATCTGATCCACATTCTTAAAGAGAAGGGTGCAAGCGTTATCTTCAACACGCATATTCACGAGCTGGCTGCCTGCATTCCCGAGATGGACGAATGGGACGGCACGAGTGACATAATCAGTCTTGTCATGGAGATAAAGGACAACAAGAATACCTTCAGGATCAAGCGCAGCGAGCCCGACACGAGTTCTTACGCAAGGAATATTGCTGAGAAGTACGGAATCACTTACGAGCAGATGAAGGAAGGCTGAAAAGGCTGGAGTAGCGCGGCGCCGAGCGATCACGTCTCTTAGCGCCCGCGGCGTCCTTCATGAGCTGAGTTCGCTGATACGGCTGCGCTATGTGCCCGCGGTGTCCTTCGCGAGTCGAGTCGCCAATACCCCGGCTGCGCTATGCGCCCGCGGCGCGAATACCCCCCGCGACAACGCATCCTGAATGCCTAATTCCTTAGTGGTTTTTGTCGTGTTTTGTCGACGATTTTTGCGAGGAAATTGTCGGCTTTTGTCGGTTTTGTTTTCTTACTGCGATGCTTTGTCGATTTTGTTCGGAACCTTGTCTGATCTGTTGCGGGGTTTTGTCGCTTTTGATCTTCGGAACCGACAAAACGTGCATTCGACAAAAAGGTGCATCAGGCGACAAGATTCAAGACAAAGTATCACCAAAATACTCTGAATTGCAGACAAAAACCGACAAGAAAGTCTCGGTTCCGACAAAAAAACCGACAAAGTATCTGAACAAACCGACAAAGAAATAGGCGCTTGGAGGGGGACATCCCCGGGGGATTTTGAGTGCCCGCCGGTTTCCGTTTGTGATCGCTATGGAGACTGTAATCGTGACTGACGAGACGGATGAGGCGAACAAGGCAGAGATTGCGCTCGAGACTGAAGATGAGGTTCTCGAGATCGAACCCGGGCAGAAGCTTCGCGTAGAAATACTGGCCGCCGATCGTCTGATCTTTGACGAAGGCAAATACAGGCTGATCTATGGTGATGCCGTGATCGATTTCAAGCTTGTTTTCGACGAGGTGTGGTAAAAATCTGCCGTTAAAAAATAATCTGCAGGTTGTAGAATAGATACTGTAAGGTCCTTTGCGACATTGCAAACAAGATCAGGCGGTAACGGTTCATGCACGGGTGGATAACAAGCATTACATTCTCAGCTCCGGATTCAGGCAGTCCGGCAAACAGCCCGGCAAACAACCCGGCAAACAACCCGGCAAACAGCTCGATAAATAACGTGATCATCGGCTGTGACGGAATGTTGTATCACTTTGACGGGCAGGAAGTCGCTTTACCTGAAGACACTACACTTTCACCCGGTTCGGTGCCTTATGTGTCTTTCGTTCCGGTTACGGAAGATGGCGCGTATACGGCTTCGGAGGTAAGGCTTGAGGCCGAAGAGATACCGGAACCCGTTCGAACCCTGCAGAAGGAAGTCTCGCAAAGGTTGTCTCCCAAACGTTATATGCATTCTTTCAGGGTATCGAAGATCGCCCGCGTTTTTGCCGAGAAGGCGGGATGCTCGCCGGATAAGGCAGAGATCGCCGGATTGCTTCACGACATAGCCAAAGAGAATTCCAATGAAGAGAATGCGGGGATCATCCTGGAACACGGCTGGACCATTACGGATTTTGAGCTTACTTACCATCACATTCTTCATGCAGTGGCAGGTGCGATAATCGCAAAAGAAGAATTCGGGATAGACGATCGGGAGATCCTGGATTCGATAAGATGCCACAATGGCCGTCCTTCCATGTCTGACATGGAGAAGGTCATCTACGTATCGGATCACATCGAGAAAGTTAATAGACAGGGCGGTGAGGCAAATAAGCTTCTGACGCTGCCTTCAGTGGATGATGCGATCTACAGGATAATCCTGCTAATTAACAGATTCTATGCCAGACAGCACAAGACGCCGGATGTGATCACGGAATGCACGATGAACTACATGCTGAGGAGCATCGGAAGGGAGCGGGACGACGGGATCTCGCCGGATACTCGCTCGGTCATAACGGATGATGTTTTCGATAAGGCGCTGATAATAAACACGCGGCAGACAGTCGGCATGAAGTCAGTTCCCAATTCAAGGCAGCTTGGGGGCTATGTTGCCTTTGACGGAAGAAAGGTGCGCAAGAACTGCATCGTCCGTTCGTCGAGGCTTAAGCACTTAACGGCTGAAGATGCTTCGCAGCTCATGAAGCTCGGGATCAACACTATTATCGATCTGAGGATGCCGGAGGAAGCGGCGGCCGATCCGGATATCAATACGGAGGGGTTCAGGTTTTTCGATTGTCCGCTCTCATCCGTCGAGATAAGCGATTATCAGAATAAGGTCAAAGACAAGTTCATAACCGCTACCGATCCTAAAGAGAGATCTTTCTATCTTTTTGAATATCTCAGCTGCATCAAGATGGAGGATATGTACATCAATGTCCTTACCTCCGAAGGTTCCGTACGGAGCTTAAGGAGAGTGTTTGAGATCCTGACGGATCCGGACACTGAAGGGATCCTGTTCCATTGCACCAGCGGCAAGGACAGAACGGGCATTGTGGCTGCACTTATACTTCACGTTTTGGGCGTCGGCATTGAAGATATCCGTCTGGATTATTATGCATCGGCTGTGGCAACCTTCGCTGCGACCGAAGCGATGGCGCAAAATCTCAGGAAGGAACACTATTCCGAGGATGCCATTGATGAGGTGCGTTATTTTAACGGTATCGGGCAGTACATAGCCGAAGGCGCGTATAAGCGCATCACGGAGGAATACGGCAGCGTGGATAAGTACCTGTCAGAAGTGATCGGTCTGACAGCCTTCGATATTGACCGGCTCCGCGAAAAATACCTGGAATAAAGACCGTCCGAGACCGCGCCGTTGAGAAGAAGTAACAGTGTTACTTGAGCAATTCCAGTACCTGATCCTTAGGTTGGAAGCCCATTGAAGTGTTTGTTACCTCTCCGTTCTTCATGACGACGAGCAGCGGGATGGCGTCCACATTGAATCTGAGGGCGAGGGCCTGCTCTTCATCGACATTTACCTTGCACACCTTGATCTCGGGGTGCTCGTTTGCTATCTCTTCTATGACGGGACCCAGCATTCTGCACGGTCCGCACCAGGTTGCCCAGAAATCGATAAGGACGGGCTTGTCCGAATTCATTACTTCGGAGTCAAAGTTTGCGCTTGTGAGAGTTATTTCGGCCATGGTCGGTACCTCCATTTTTTGCTGACATTATATCACTGCCGGTTGTGTTAAAATTTTGCCTGTATGGATGGCAGGCACGCTGTTCCGGCCTGCTCGAAAAATTTTTCGGAAAATTTTCTCAAACCACCCAAGAAATCATTCCGGTTATTTGTCTAATAGACAGATGCGGATGGAAAGGAGGCAAAGCATGACCGATAAGGAGCTGGAAAAGATCTACAACGAGGGGTACCGTGCGGTGTACTGGACGGCGATGTCGCTGCTCAAGAATGAAGCCGACGCGGAGGATGTCGTTCAGGATACTTTTATCGCGCTGATCGAATCTTATGACACGATCAAAGACAAGAGCAAGGTGATGTCGTGGCTTAAGAGAACGGCGGCAAATAAGAGTCTTAACCGTATTACGCTGTCAAAGACGGATAATGCGGATGACGGGTTTTTCGATGAGATCGAAGCGGTGCCGGAAGATTTCCTGCCTGATTCAATCGTGGAATCGCAGGAGGCAAGAGGCATTGTCATGGACATCATTGAGAATGCGCTGTCTGAAGACATCAGAAGAACGCTTATCTTATTCTACTTCGACGAGATGTCCATAAAAGACATTTCCGAGGCTCTCAAGGTCTCTCAGGGAACGATCTCCTGGCGTCTTAACTTTGCCCGTAAAAAGATCAAGGAGGAGGTTGAGAAGTATGAAGAGAAAAATAAGACGAGATTATTCAGCATGGCTTTGCCGTTCCTGAGCAAACTCTTCGAGAAAGAAGCCGAGCAGGTAGCCTTTAAGGCTATGCCCGCAAAAGTTGCAGCTCTGTCCGCATCAACACAGGCTCTTAACGGAGCCGGAGCCAAGATCGCTGTTAAAACAGCCAAGAAAGGGACAGAACTTATGTTAAAGAAAGTAATTGCAGGATGTGTTGCCGGTGTTGTCGTAACAGGCGCCGCAACAACAGGAATAATCATCGCGGTAAAGAATTCGGACGAGAAGCCTGAGACAACGGTCGAGACTGCTTTGCCGGGTGAGAGCGGAGAAGGAAACGGAATCGGCAGCGGATCCGGTGAGCCGGCGACAAGTGATGCGAGTGCAGAGGTTACCGAGAGTTCGGAGGTCACGTCTGAGACGACGATCGATCTCGGAACATGTGAGATCGAAGACGGACTTGCAACGCCGGAGATCATAGCGTGGAGAGTATATGAACTCAACGAGTGGCTAGGACCGGCTTTCCAATGTGTGTTCTCAAATCCCAATGATGTGGCCATTTCCGTCACTTGTGATGTTGTTCTGTATAAAGACGGAAATGAGGTCTTCAGGATCGAAGATGTCAACGAGGAATGCATTGCTCCCGGTCAGGCAGGATCCGCCGGAGAGATAACAGAGGATGCAGGTCTTTACGAAGGTGATGTGGATGAAGCCCGCTTGGTCAACATGAAGGTCACAACATCACAATACACCCCGATCAATGCCACTATCACTTACGACAAAACGCAGTATAGTCTCCGTTACTTTAATTATGAATTTGACGGTGAGCCGACGAATGTGGAGGTGTATTTCGTAACATATAACGACACGAACGGAAACGGCAAGCTTGATCAGGGCGAAGCAGTATCATTCTGTTTATGGGATGAGCTGCCGGAGAGCGGACTCTACTATCCGTTGGAAGCTCAGTTCAGGCACGACAGCTATGCAGTATACTGCAATGCATACTGTTAAAACGGATCCGGATCAACTGCCGGAATGCGGGTGTGCCGAAGCACCGAAGCACCGGATGTGACGGCGCGCCCCGGACAGTGAGAACATAAAAAGCGCCGGGAGGGTGAATTCCTTCCCGGCGTTTATTTTTGAATTCTTTATTCGATCAGGTCAGACGAAGAAGCGGCCATTCACTTCTGGATCTTGTAGTAAGGATGCAGCTCGAAAATATCGAATCCGATCGCGCAAGCCAGATGGTGTGATGCTTCGTTCTCTTCGATGCAAGCCCAGACGGGTGTCTTGTGTCGACGGTTGATCTCCTGGACCATAGCTGCCGCAACAACCTTACCGTAGCCGTGCTCGCGATACTTCTCAAATGTATCTACGCCGATGTCGACTCTCTTGTTGGAGACAGCGGCAGAGAATGCGAAGGCGAGGATCTCGTCGCCCTGTGTAAGCATATAGCCGAAGCCGTTCTTGGAGAACTCAGCTGCGTCCTTCCAGTAGTCAGCAGGTCTGATCCTTGCTTCGAGTTTGTCAAAATCATCTGCAGTGATCTCGCGAAGTTCGCAGCCTTCGGGAACAACGAGTTCCGGTGCTTCCTTCTTGAGTGAGAAAGTATAACGCTTGTAGCGTGTAACGTCTTCGTAGTCGTTGAAGAGACTGAGGTCTCTTGCCTGTACGATCATTCTGTTGCAATGTTCCGGAGTAGGATTAAGCATCATCTCGTGGACCTCATCGAGGAACGCGCGGTTGCACTCGCCTGCGATGAAGGCAAAACCGCTGTGATGCCAGAATAAAGCTACTGTCGGATCAGCAAGATCATTGACGAAAACTTCGCCGCTCTGATAACCGTCTACGATCGAGAACGGGTATGCCTTCTCAACATCGAGCAAAATGCTCAGTTGTTCAATGCTTGCATAGTCAGTAATTAAATGCATTATCCTTTACTCCTTCGGAATAGCTTTAGCACGCCGGCGCTCATTCGCCGTTCCATACTAAACTACACTATACCAACTATAGTTATGATTTAATACCCGATAGATTGCATTAAATAGTAGGATAACCTGTGATTTTTTCGAGTTTTTCCATGTTCTGCCGCGCGAAAAGGCCGGCCGGGTGCATTTTCATGCGGCAAAGTTGCGGTGAACGGTGCGGAATGTCGATTTCTCTGAATATTTGCCACAAAGTGTAAAGAAGCACAACTCAGGATCGGGAGTATAATCCTTCTGTCATTAAGAAATATAATTCAGACATGGGGAGAAAAACATGGTAGAGATTTTCGGAACGTCAGTTCCAATAGAAGAGGCACGTGCAAACGCAAAGGCACGGGCCCGTGAAGGCAAGAAACCCGGACAGAACCTGATCGTCATATTGATCGCCACAGCGGTGGTGTTCTTTATCGATCACTTCATCTCATCTTATGCGAGCTACATTATCACTGCCGTCGGCAAGCTCTTTAACAACGGAGAAGATAAGACGGCGATGTTCCTTGAGAACTACAGGATGAATGTGTTCTTATACTTAACCATAGTCCCGATCATACTTTATATTCTGTATGCGAAGATCTTTGAGAAGCGTAAGATCACGACACTCGGCTTCATCAAAAAGAATATGCCGGTCTCCTATCTCATGGGCATAGGCATTGCGATCCTCCTGATGGGTTTTGCTGCCGGCTTCTGTGTCATTACAGGTGCGATGACCATTAAGCCGGAAGGCATGAGTGCCGTCTCGCTTCTCATCTACATCAGCGGCTGGTTGATCCAGGGCCTCTCGGAAGAGGTAATGTGCAGAGGATTTCTGATGACATCCATCGCCCGTCGTTACTCGGTAACGCTCGGTGTGATCATTAACAGCGTTCTTTTCGCGGTCCTCCATCTGGGCAATCCCGGAATCACGGCATTGGCATTTGCTAACCTCTGCCTGTTCGGACTCTTCATGTCGCTCCTGTTCATCAGAACGGATAATATCTGGGCATGTGCGGCATGCCACTCGGTATGGAATCTCATGCAGGGCAATATCCTCGGCATCCCGGTAAGCGGCCTGAATATGCCAATGGTCTTTTCCTCAACTTTCAATAACAAGCTCGAACTCATTAACGGCGGTTCCTTCGGACTTGAGGGCGGTCTCGGCGTAACGCTCATGCTCCTCATCGCGTGCTCGATCCTGTTCATCTCGATCAGGAAGCGCAACGAGAAAGCAGCTTAATGCCGTAAGCTGATATTCAAAAAAACAAGAGCAGCGGGATCGATCGCCCGCTGCTTTTTTCTTGAGAAGTTCTGAATAACCGTTACCTTGGAATCATTCTGCAGAAGAATTCTTTTTCTTTACAACGTTTACGGCGTAGATCGCCCAAGCTGCTCCGGACAAGGAGATCAGCACGATCCCCGCGACGAGGAAACCTTTTGAATACGGCACATCTTTGTAGAGATCCACATTGGAAGGTTCTTCGGGGTCGTAATAGACGTAGAGCTGTGTTCCTACGGGCTTGAAATTGTTCTCGTACATCGGCGAGAAAGCCGTCGACTCGATCTCTTTGCCGTCGACGCTGTATTTGACGTGTACCCAATAGACCCATTCGGAACCCGGTCCGGGTGAAGACGGGTCGTTAGACGAGATGCGCTCGCTGTCGTGAGAGGTAATGACCGCAACCGTCTGAACTGCTTTGCCCGCATGATTCGGGTGACCGTTCAGTGAGCTGTTGGTGGCAATGATGAAGCCGAGTCCGATGAAGAGCGGAACACACATGAGCAGCATGAGAGCAAACTTGGTGAGGACCTTGCCGGCCGTGTTGACCTTTACGTATTCTCCGGATCTGTCGCGCGCGAAAACCATCTGCTCCTTGCTGCAGTCCTTATATATGACCGAATACCTCTCCTTGTCATCTTTTGCGATCAGGATCTCTCTGCCCGGATCAGGTGCCGGCCGGTTATCCTGTATCGCGAAGCTTCCGACATAAGGCGGCACCGGCATGTCCTTATATGTCTGTCTTTCCTGCTCGAAAACCATATCCGCAAAGCAACTTTCCTTGGTATAGTCATCGGGCACCACAATTCCCGTCGGCGGCGGATTCGCCTCAACGCGCGACTTCCGAACGCGTCCGCAGATGACGCCCGTTACTTTTCCGCACCTGCCGTAACGCTTGATGATCTTGCATTCTTCAGCTGTCGGCTCGCGGAGCTTCAGATGTGCAAATTGCGTACATTCGATAAAACCTTTTGTGTCGTGTAGTGAAGGCATGACCGTTATTCCTTATTTGCCGCGCGGCTCAGTTTGTAGAGTTCTTCTGTGGCAAGACGCACTTTGGCAACGATGGCCTCGTCTTGATTCTTCGGGAAACAATAATACTGTCTTGTCGTATTACCGATCGAGACAACATCCGCTATCTCATACCAGTAGTAATCGGAATAAAGGCTGTAGGATTCCTTGGGCGACTGAACATATTCAAGTGCGCCGTCGCAGCCCTTAAGAACGAAGCCGTTCTCGTCATGTGTGAGGATTCCGCTTCCGACGTCGTAGACGGCTTTGGTATCCGCAAGGATGTAGATGTCGACGGGCATCTCCGTCTTGTAAGTGTGGGCGAGGAGCTCTTCTCTTACGGAGTCACGCTCGAACTTATACCAGTCGGTAACGTATTCATATTCGGTCGTGCCGTTCGTGGCACGAAGAGTACCTTCTTCGGTGAGCTCGTATTGCTTGCCGCATTTACCGCAAGTAACATAAATTCCCTTGCCCGTCATCTTGCCTTCGGTAAGGCAGGCGGGACACTTATAGAGCGCTCTGTGGAGACCGTCGGCACGGAACGGTTCGGTTACCTTGATCCCGGCCTTCTTCTGAGCGCGGAAGTGATCGTAACGGAAAGCTTCCGTAAGAACGGCATCCAGTTCTTCGACGCTCTTGTTCTTGATGTCATCAACGGATAACAGATAAGTGACTGTCGAGCTGACGTCGACCTGACGCTTCTGAAGACAGTTGTATAAGGGGTCACGAAGGAAAGCTCCTTCGGTCTTGATCATGACGACGGGGACCTTCAGGAGCTTGAGACTCTTGGCAAGCGAACCCGGAAGCGGTGTCTCCGATCCGTCGAAAGAATAGCTTGCCTCAGGATACATCAGTATCGAGCTGCCGAGCTTGTCGATCGCATATTTCATGTCCTTTACGAGGACGAGATCACTAATGAATTTCTTTGCAGGGATGCATCCGAGAAAACGCATCAGTCCGTTCTTTCCGACGAAACCGTCGTTTGTGCAGACGATGTGATACTGTCTCTTCTTCAGGATGCGTGCCGCGATATTAAGATCAGTGAAGCTCGAGTGATTCATGAGGAACAGAGCCGGCTCTTCTGCGCCTAACTTCTCCATTCCGACCTCTTCGAAGCGGAAGTTAACGGCCTTGAGTTCCGATCTTGCGACCGTGTTCATGATGAACCGCGCCAGACCTGTCTGTCTGGCAGGCTGCTTATGTTCCGGCTTCTTTATTGCCTCAACTTCTTGGTAGGAGGCTTTCTTAACTTTAATCTTCATGGAGACATTATAACAAAGACGTGTTTTCGAGCAGGACTCAAAAATCAACAAAAAAGGCCGGGGCGCGTTGTCTGATTTGCGACCTTCGTAAGCATGAACTATAATGAGTTGCATGGAATATTTGGAGGACATGAGTAATGATTGATGTAAAACTCGACTTTGATGAGACAGTACTCGTTAAGTTTGAAGACGTACATTTTGAGACATCTGCAGGAACCAAGGGCAAGGGCGATATCTTCGTCTCGAATAAGCGCATGGTGCTGACGCGCGAAAGCTTGTTCGGCAAGACCAAGGAGACGCTCTCGTTTCCCATAAGCGAGCTCAAGACCTACAACGGCAGACCGCAGATCAGGTATAACGACAATCCGGGCCAGAATCCGACGGTCGATATCTATACGACGAGGATGCAGATCGAGGTTACTTTTGAGGCTGCTCAAAGAAGAGATGCCAAGTGGTTCGTATACCAGGTTCACCAGAACTTGTGCAGTGAGGAGGAGTTCGCGAAGTGGGATGCTGAGACGAATTTCTTCCCGGCTCGTGATCCCATTAATGTTGCTGAGAGGATCGGCGGTACCATCGGCACCGTTCTCAATGCCATGATGCCTCAGATCCCCGGCACGTCAAATTGCAGTAAGTGCGGAAGCCTCGTTCACGGTATTATCGGCAGGTCGGCAAAGTGCGAATTCTGCGGTAACGAGCAGCTGATCACGGGTAAGTAAGCACGGTCAAGTAAGCACAGGCAAATAAGCACGGGTAAGTAAGCACGGGCAAGTAAGCACGGGTAAGTAAGCACGAGTCGGCGTTCATGCGCCTGTGAACCGGCCGGAATGAACGTGTCGATATATCAGTAGCACCTCCGTTTTCTTCTTCGTATAAATGAGCAAGAGAGCAACAAAGCTTCAATTGCAAAGGAGAAAAGAAATATGGGATTGCGTTTTGTCGACATAATAAGAAAGTTCTTTGTTATTTCTTATTAACTCGGGGAGTAAGTTATATATAGAAGGGCGGTGTCGATCTTGAGTCGGCGCCGCTTTTCTTTGTGAGTCGTGACTCCGTTGAGCACGCGAGGCATGAAGCGTGAGAATGATTAGCTTGCGGAGATCCGGCGAGTGGTCTGATTCACCGCTGTCTTTGAAGTTGAATCCGGCCTCTGCAATTCGTGCAGCGCAATTATCCCATTTCTTGTTTTTAAGGAATTTGGGATAAGGCTGATGGGTTGATTTATCCCAAATGACTTATTCTTGCGAGTTTGGGATAAGATTGCCAAACTGATTTATCCCAAATGACCTATTCTTGCAAGTTTGGGATAAGAATATTGGGCTGATTTATCCCAAATTGATAATTTCTCGAAAATGGGATAAGAAATGAGCTCGTTTTTTATCCCAAAAGTTGTATTTTGCGAGTTTGGGATAAGAATACTGTGAAATCTTATCCCAAGTCTCTGATTTTGAAAGAATGGGATAAGAAGTGAGGAGGATTTTATCCCAATTCTTCTATTCTGTGAAAATGGGATAAGCGGGTATTCTTTTGATACTGCAGGCCGGCTTTGGCTTCATAGCAGGATCGGCCTAAGCGGTGTTATTTAACCGGAATCCTATTTTCGAGTAATTCCGGATAAAACAGTCAATTTAGAACCGGGGTTATCACAATTGACTGTAAGAATTGGTTTCCGTTCCTCGCCAAGGAAACGGGAAGAGCCGGTTATTTACATGAATCGACCGACCGTATTTTCTCACTGAAAAGTCCCGGACTTCCGGTACTTTTTGTAGAAAAAACGTATTTTCTTACTGAAAAGTCCCGGGACACGTTGTTTGGGTGTACCTGCATAACCCAAATGAACACAATACTTTGATAATCAAACTATTCACTCAATTTTGCCTCATTTTCTAAAACAATTCCTGCAAAGGCTTGATATTATTGGAATTGATAATCCTTTGATTATCAAAGTGTTTAAAAAGAGAGGTACTAAAAAATGAAGATGAAAAAGATCATCGCAATGCTTACGTCGGCCGCTTTGGCTTGCGGGGTGATGACGGCGTTGCCGTCGACGAGCAAACTGTCCACGACAAACGAGGTAAGTGCGTCGAGGATTGGGGTTGGGCAAAAGTGCATAATATTTTATTGCGTGCACGCACACTCGATTACTATAACGAATGGTTATCCGCCGTATGATGGACGATACAAGGCTGTGACGTTTCCTAGGTACTTTCAGTGGAATTCAAACGAAGTACACAACTATAACGGACGTTATTACGTAAATGTAAAAGGCTTTGGTCTGGTTGATATAACAAATTACATCAACAGCGGAACAATAAAATCAATATTCTTGAGATACTTATAAGACTTGCCCATGCCGATTCATTTCGGCATGGGCATAGTTTATCAGAGCAGAAAATCAGTTATGAGGGCAGCAATCCTTACGGCTTCCCTTTAAGTTCCAGCGTTGTGATCTCGCGTGTCGGCCAGAAGGCACATAACTGAATGCGGGTGATCTTCGCGAGGAAAGGACGGAAGGACTTAAGCAGAATGGGGAACTCAGCGCAGATATTGTCAGGTTCATCCATTATGACCGTTGCGTGCGGTACCCATGCCGTCGGAGGTTCGTGTCCGCCTGAACAAGCTTCGTGAAGTGTCTTAAGTTCGGGATTTACGTCAGGCGCACCGAAAAGAACATGCCCGCCGGCGAACATTCCGAGGTGACTTACGTGGATATCAACCGGAGCAAAATTCGCGGCGGCCTTTACGACCAATGACTGCGCTTCTTCTTCGCATTCGACGGGAAGTGTCGCAAGTGATATGTGGAAAGGAAGCCCCGGTGTCTGCGTGCCTTTGAAGCCCGCATCGAGAAGCTCCTTATACCATGAACCCATTAATTCCTGTGCGGCATCGTCCAGAATGCCCATTGCCACAACTATTTTCTCAGACATACATATACCTCCGGAGTCTTTTAGGAACTGATAATGAAGCAGAAGTCGGTGTTGTCCATTAAACTAACGTATTAATAATAGACTCAACAGTACTACTTGCCTGAAGTGTGCTTTCTCAGATCATCAACGATGTTTTCGAGCCACTTGATGTGTTCCTGCTGATTGATAAATGCTTCGTGTTTGCGCTCATTCTCGGTCTTTAGATAATCGATCTCGCGGGCGAGTCCGGCACAAGTTGATTTGAGTTCGTCGATCATATGGTTTTTGTTCTCGACGATGAGCTTGTAACCTTCAATGGTGTCGTAATAATCCTGAACCTGTTGAGCATCGGCATTTTCCGGCTTCGGCGTATCCTCGTGGAGACCGACGAGGACGGCGACGATCGGTTGTATCGAACTGTAACGGAACTCTGTATATTTCCCTGCCATGATACGGTCGATCGTTCCGACGGGAACACCGGTCTCATCAGCAAGACGCTGATTGGAAAGACCGAGGAATTGCTTTCTGTTCTTGCACCACTTGATGAGATCAGTGGGATTCATACTCATAACTTGAGGAAGATAACTCTCGTCATTTCCTTCACTTCGTATTTGCATAAGTGCGGCCTCCTGTTTACCTGCACAGATGAATTTCCGTAATTCGTCATTGCGTGTGGAACTTACCCCGTAAGCGGGTAATCTCTTAAGCGTACACAACAGCGGTCGGACCACAACAAATATAACATTACCGCGGCTGTGGCGACAATAGAAATTTTAAGTTCAAAACAAGGAGGATTCTTAAAATGAAAATGAGATTTTACCAGTGCAAGGTTTGCGGCAAATTAATAGTTGTTTTGTCACAAGAAGACATCCCTACAGAGTGCTGCGGGGAAGCGATGACAGAGGTTGTTCCTAACAAGACGGACGGAGCTGTCGAGAAGCATGTTCCCGAGTATGAGATCGACGGTAACAAAGTTTATGTGCGTGTAGGAGTATTGCCTCATCCGATGACGGACGCGCACAGTATCAACTGGGTATGTCTGCGTACAAAGCAGGGCTTCCAGTTCAAGGAGCTTAAGCCCGATGATGCTCCGGTTGTGACTTTTGCAATAAGCAAGAAAGACCGTGTTGAACAGGTTTACTCGTTCTGCAATATTCACGGCCTTTGGACATCGGAATGTTCAGATTGTTCAACTTCTCCTAAGGATTCCGAAGCCGTTTCCGATTACTCGAGATCCGCTGAAGGCATGGATTCCGCCGATTGTCCGGAATGTTCCGTCAGCTATGATTCTTCGAAGTCTTCGAAGCCTTCGAAAACGAGTGAGAAGGGAGCAGACAAATGAATCATTCCAAAGTCTGCAATTACGGCTGCTTCAGCGATATGAATGCTGATCAGGCCGAACGCAAACCGAGAGTGCATGTTCTGACTTTGATCTGCTCGTTGATGATCCCGATCCTGGTCGGCTGTTTCTCGACATTGCTGACGATGGATGACATGAATGTGTACGGGACATTGGTCCGCCCTCCGCTTGCGCCTCCGGGATGGTTGTTCCCAATCATTTGGGGAGTGATGTATGTGCTGATGGGTTTGGCTGCTTACTTTGTCTTGACGGGATTTTCGGGTCCTCTCAGAAAATGGATCGCAATGAGTTTTTATTACACTCAGTTGATGATGAATTTCTTCTGGCCGATCCTTTTCTTCACCTATTCACGTTATACCCTCTCACTTGCATGGCTGATCGTCATGTGGTGGATGACATTCGTTTGTATGTTCAAATTCTACAGGATCCGCAAGATCGCCGGTGTATTTATGGGGATCATCCTTGCATGGACGACTTACGCGATATACCTGAATTTTGCATACGTTCTATATACTCGCTGATTTCCTAAGGAGATAATATGAGACGCTCAAAAAAGCACAACTATGCATGGTTGAACAGAATGAGATTCCTTCAATCCGGGCTGACCTTTCTAGCGCTTCTTGGAGTGCTATCGGTTCTGGCATTTGCTAGTTGTGATACTCGAAAAGACGGGAATTACATGCCCTCCGTTCCTCTTGAAGATATCGTTGAAGATCTGTGCGCGGACGTTGACGTACCCCCGTACGAGACTGTTGCACTTACCAAAGAAAATCTACAATACTATGCCTTCATACCCTTTAGCGACAATCTCTCCGCCGTCGCCGCGGATGCGCTGGTGAGTATTACCCCTCACTCTCTGGTGGTAATCCGTACTGAGAATGGCGACGGTAAGGCGCTCGCAGAAGAGATCTTCAATAATGCAGACCCCGGCAAATGGCTTTGCGTCAGAGCCGAGACCGTAAGTGTCGCATATACCGATCACTATGTGATCCTGGTTATGTCAGAAAGAATTACGGCAGATGCCATTACTGATAATTTCGGGCCTTTGGCAAATGAATTGGACGGAATGAACATGACGCTTTTTACGGCAGACAATCCCGAATATGAGCCATAAGACGAAGAAGTGGGCAGCAGCTTTTGCGGCTTTGCAGATCCTGTTATACCACTGTTGGATTCCGGTCTTCGGAAACAACACGGTCCCCGGTATGGCAGAGCGATTCCTTATCGCATCGACATATCCTGCCGTGGACATGTTCTTCTTTATCTCCGCTTTCTCGCTGGTATCCCGTCCGGTCGATGACTACCTGAGATTTATCGTTAACCGTGTGTTAAAACTATTTCCGCTGTTTATCATCGCATGGTTTCTCGGTCAATTTCTATGGTTCATTCCCTCGATCATGATAATGTATCTCGTCCTGCCTCCGCTCGCGAAGATCTGCAGGAAACGCCCCGTTCTGTCATTTCTTTTGCTGACGGCCGGCTGGGCAGGGATCACATATCTGATCCTGGGTGTCATTCGACCGGACCAGGATATCGGAATCTTTCTGTTCAGAATACCGTCAATGATCCTTGGCGCATACGCGGTGAGATTCAAAAAGATCAGCCGCCGCCAAGGCATTGTTGCCGGATTGCTCTTGTATGTGACGGGCATGCTCCTCATATACAGATTCGGATACATTAACAGGCTTAATGTTCCGTTCCGCGGAACCTTCTATCTGACGGGGATCCCCGTCGCGATCGGTGAACTCCTGATCCTGAACGCGCTTGTCGCAGAAAGAAGTTCACGCCTTATCGACAGGTTCGGCAGCATGACGCTCGAACTGTACTTCGCTCAAATGGTTTCCGGTGCGTTTCTCGTCAGGACTTACTTCGGCTTGACCGGGAGCAGAGTGCTGACAGATCTTTTTACCATGACAACAGTTATCCTGTTTGCGGTGGCGATCAGATATGTCTTTGACAAGATCAATGCGCGCGGATCCAGGCTGAGGTTATAGAACAAAAAACGTCAGATCAGAACGACAAGATCGGCGCAAACGTAATAATTCCGCACTTTCCGTGAAGAAACGTTCCAAGTGCGTTACAATGATAAGACAATTCACGGGAGGAGACATCATGATTTTCTGGGCTAAGTTATTCATCAAAGATTATAAGAATGTCTCCGACTTTAAGGTCCGTAATGCGTACGGCAAGCTGTCGTCCGTACTCGGCATAATATTGAACCTGATACTCTTCGGAGGAAAGTTCCTTGCAGGTTATCTGACCGGTTCCATCGCCATTACCGCCGATGCATTCAACAACCTCTCGGATGCCTCTTCAAGCATAATATCCCTTATCGGCTTCAAGCTTTCCGAGAAGCCGGCTGATAAAGATCATCCTTACGGTCACGGACGGTATGAGTATATTGCCGGACTGGCCGTTGCCGTCCTCATCATGGTAATCGGCATCGAGCTTCTTAAGTCCGGTATCGATAAGATCATTCACCCCACCGATACCGAGATCACGATCGTCGCCATGATCATTCTCGTTGCATCGATCCTCTTCAAGCTCTATATGATGTATTTCAATACAAAAGCAGGTAAGATGATCGGCTCGAAAACCCTTATCGCCACGGCGCAGGACAGCCGTAACGACGTTATTTCCACCGGTGCCGTCCTTATCGCTTCGCTGGTCATGTATTTCTTCAAGTTCAACATCGACGGATTTATGGGTGTCGCAGTTGCTTTGTTTATCATTATCTCGGGATTCGGCCTCATCAGAGACACTCTGGATCCGATCCTCGGCCAGTCACCTGACAAAGAACTCGTCGAAGCGCTTCAGAATAAGGTGATCGCTTACGAGCATGTGGAAGGCATTCACGATCTGATAATCCATGACTACGGTCCGGGTAATATTTTCGCGAGCGTGCATGTCGAAGTTGATTCAAAGTACGATCCCGTGCTCGCACATGACGAGATAGACAATATCGAGAAAGATGTCCAGAAGACGATGGGGATCCTTCTGACAATTCACTACGATCCGATCGCAGTCGGAGACCCTTTCACGGATGAAGCGAAAGCATACATAAAGGAAGTCGTCGGCGGTATCAACAAATCGATCAGCATTCATGATTTCAGAACGGTGCCGGGCGTGACACACACAAATATCCTTTTCGATATGGTACTTCCTTATTCAATAGCAAAGAGCAGCAAAGATATCGAAACGCGTGTTGAGTCTGAAGTGGAAAGATCTCATCCCGACTGGTGTCTCGTGATCACCATCGATCATGACATGACGTCGACTCTGGAATGAGTTATTGATATAAAGCATTGATAAAACGGTTTATCGGCGCTTCGCGGACATGATGCGAAGCGGATCGATACGGGAGGCAGTTTATGGCGGAGCAGCGTGAACATCTGAGCAGTCGTCTCGGATTTATTCTTCTGAGTGCGGGTTGCGCGATCGGATGCGGTAACGTATGGAAATTTCCCTGGATGTGCGGTCAGAACGGCGGAGGTGCGTTCGTTCTGATCTATCTGTTTTTTCTCGTTGTTCTCGGTCTGCCTCTGATGACGATCGAACTGTCTTTGGGCCGTGCTGCTCAGGCAAGTCCGGTGCGCATGTATCAGAAGCTTGAGAAGAAGGGTCAGAAATGGCACCTTCACGGTTACGCTTCGCTTGTCGGGAACATCTGTCTCATGGCATTCTACACCGTCGTAACCGGATGGATGATCTACTATTTTGTGAAGTTCCTGACGGGCGATTTCTCCGACCTCGGATTTGCCAACATGATCTCCGATCCCGGCGTTAATGTCGGGTATCTTGCGATCGCCGTCGTACTCGGATTCGGGATCCTGGTATTCGACATTCAGAAGGGACTTGAGAAGATCACCAAATACATGATGGTTATCCTGCTGGTCCTCATGTTCGTTCTAGCCATAAGGAGCGTTACTCTCTCCGGAGCAAAAGAAGGTCTCAGCTTCTACCTGAAGCCTGATTTTACCAAGCTTACCGGCGACACGATCGTTGCCGCAATGAACCAGGCTTTCTTCACGCTCTCGCTCGGTATCGGATGCATGGCCATCTTCGGAAGCTACATCGGCAAGGACCGCGCACTCATGGGCGAATCCGCAAGCATCATAATCCTTGATACTCTGGTTGCGATAATAGCCGGACTTATCATCTTCCCGGCATGTTTTACATACGATATCAATCCCGGCGCAGGTCCGGCACTCCTCTTTGATACCATGGCGACGGTATTCCGTAACATGACCGGCGGAAGAGTGTGGGGAACGCTGTTCTTCCTGTTCATGGTTTTCGCGGCGTTATCGACAGAGCTGGGAGTTTTTGAGAATATCCTCGCATGTATAAGAGAACTTACCGGATGGTCAAGACGCAAGGGTTGTCTGGTGTGCGGCGCGGGGATCTTCGCGCTCTCGATCACTACGGCTTTGGGCTACAGCGTATTCCGATTCCATCCGTTCGGACCTGATACCGCATGGCTTGATCTGTGGGACTTCATCGTCTCTACGATCCTTCTGCCGCTCGGCTCCCTTACCATGGTGCTGTTCTGCTCCTGGAAGTCGATCGGCTGGGGCTTCGATAACTTTATTGCAGAGGCCAATACCGGCAAAGGTCTGAAGGTCCCCAAGTGGCTCGGACCTTACCTTAAGTTTGTTGTTCCGGCGATCATAATATTCCTCTTTGTGTACGGATTGATAACCTTCTTCGCATGAAGACCTTTTTAATTTTCAGTTTGTCAGATTGAAACATTGCATGAGTTCTGATAAACTTCTGTGGTTTTTGGGGAAAAGAGGTATCGATCATGAACAGATCATCAAAGGTATTGGCAGCACTGCTGGTTGCTTCGTTCGCTTCAACTTCACTCACGGGTTGCACAGGCTACAAGCCCGATCCGTCTGAATCGACAACGACGACAACTTCAGCCGAGGTCACCACGGAGACAACCGAAGAGACAACTTCCACGGAGACGACCGTTGATGATTCAGGTAAGTCATATATGGAAGTCGTGGATCTTCTCTGTGAGAAATGCGGATTCACTGTTGTCGAGGAGAATGAGAACTTGGAGATCGCGAAAAGGATCGTCATCGATAATGACGATCCGACGGTGGTCTCAGTGGCTGCGGCAGGATATAACTGTTATACCGAAGCCGGCGGTATCGGCGAACTCAGGATCCGGATCTATGACGAGGAAGGAACCCCAGGCTTCGAGAGTGACCGCGATCAGGTCCTTAAGTTTACGGACAGATACTTGGGCTATGAACAGGGTGACAACTATGTTATCTGGAGCGTTCTTGAGCCCGGCTCCGGATTTGACGACGGTCGGGATCAGTGGTTCACATACGGTTACTATAATTGCGGCGGATGCTACATAAAGGTTATCTGCCAGACGCACACGGATTTTGATGCGACACCCGAATGGTATAAAGAGATCGACGGGATCTTCAGCGAACTCGGACTTCCGAATCCGATGAAGCTTCACACTGAATACAAGGCCTTCCTCTGACGGCCTGTGCACGTAAAGATATGGAGAGTTTCAGAGTGCGGAAAGGATCAGCGGTACTGCTTGCCGGCGTCATGACTTTGGGGATGTTCACCGCATGCCAAGGCAAAGAGCCGGATTCCGGATCAGAATATGTAACTGCCAAGATCAGTTATGACTTGCCGGATGAACACAACGAACCTTTTATGAAGTATGTCGAGATGCTTCAGAATGATTACGGCTACAGCGTATTCTACAACACCGAGGACGTTGATCTGTCCGGGAAGTGCATCATAGTAACGGATTACGATCCCAATGAAGTGGCAGTGGCAAAGCTGTACCTCAGACCGTCGAACCCCAATGGCGAGTTGACGATCGAGTTTTACGACGAAGACGGCACTGAGAGATTCCGTGAAGAGGTCGAGAAAGCACAAAACGACGATGATCCGTCAGCCGATTATCTTTTTGAAGAGGACAGCCTCGTATATTTCGGCTTTGAGGATACGCACAAAGGCAATGTAAAGGTTTTTTATGCCTACTATCTTCTCGATGACTGCTATGTTGTGGTAAAGGCCTATACGCCGCCGGATTACGATGAACCGGGTGAATGGTACAGGGATGTTGATGCGACTCTTCACGCTCTGGGATTCAGGAGCCCGATGGACGAGATCGAAGAATAAGGCTTCGTGTATCGGTCGGGGTTTCTTTTCGAATTTGTGGTATAATTTCCGAATATCTGCACAGCGGTTCTGTGCATAAAACTCTAGAGGAGGAATCTACAAATGGAAAAAGAAGAATTGTTGAAGGTGTACCGCCACTCTCTCGCACACGTTATGGCAAAGGCCGTTATCGAGATCTATGGCACAGAGGTACAGTATGCGATCGGACCGGAGATCGAAGACGGATGCTACTATGATTTCGTACTTCCGAGAACCGTAACCGAGGAAGACTTCCAGACAATTGAAGACAAGATGCACGAGATCATCAAGCGCAGAGAAACTTGGACACGCAAGGAGATCTCAAAGGCTGACGCATTGGAGCTCTTCAAGGATCAGAAGTTCAAGAAGGAACTTATCGAAGACTTGCCTGAGGGCGAGACTATCACTACATACAACACAGGTGACGACTATGTGGATCTTTGCCGCGGTCCTCACGTAGAGAATTCACAGGATCTCTTTAACACCGCATTCAAGATCAAGAATGTATCCGGTGCTTATTGGAGAGGCGACGAGAAGAGAGATCAGCTTCAGAGGATCTATCTTTTCGCGTTCCCGTCAAAGGATGAACTCAAGGCTCATCTCGCTTGGCTCAAGGAAGCTCAGGAGAGAGACCACAAGAAGATCGGCACGCAGCTCGACCTCTTTATGTTCCGTGAGACAGCACCCGGCATGGCATATTGGCTTCCCAGGGGCTGGATCCTTTATCAGGAATTGATGAAGTACTCCAGAGAGCTCCAGCTCAAGCACAACTACACTGAGATCTCTGCACCTCTCATCAATAATAAGAAGCTCTGGCTCATCTCAGGTCACTGGGCACATTATCAGAACAACATGTTCATCGTTCCGGGTATCACAAAGGGCGTTAATGCTACTGATGCGATCGAGAGCGACGATTCCGGCGAATATTCTGTCGATGCCGAGGACACAATGGCAGCAAAGCCTATGAATTGCCCGAACGCAATGATGTCCTACAAGCGCACCATGCACTCCTACAAGGAGCTTCCTATCCGTTACAGTGAGTATGACGTTCTTCACCGTAAGGAGAAGTCAGGACAGATGAACGGTCTGTTCAGAGTTCAGGAGTTCCGTCAGGATGACGACCATACTTTCGTAACACCCGATCAGATCAAGGATGAGATCAAGGACGTTATTGCAATTGCCGATGAGATCTACAAGACATTCGGTATTACATACCGTGCCGAGTTCTCCACAAGACCTGACGACTTCATGGGTGATCTCGAGTCCTGGGACGCTGCAGAAGCTTCACTCAAGGCAATTCTTGATGAGAAGTACGGCGACGGCAACTATGAGATCAACGAAGGCGACGGTGCTTTCTACGGCCCGAAGATCGACCTTCAGATCAAGGACGCTCTCGGCCGTGAATGGCAGTGCGGTACCGTTCAGCTCGACTTCCAGCTCCCTCACAACTTCGAGCTCACATATGTCGACAAGGACGGCGCTCAGAAGATGCCTATCGTTATTCACAGAGCTATCTTCGGTTCTTTCGAGCGTTTTATCGGTATCATCACAGAGCACTTCAAGGGCGCATTCCCGTTCTGGCTCAACCCTTATCAGGTTGCAGTAGTACCGATCAGACCTGAGCACAACGAGTATGCAGAGAAGGTTTGCGATGCACTCAAGGCTGCAGGCGTAAGAGTCGAGTCCGACCTCACTGACGTCAACATGAGAGACAAGATCAAGAGATTTAAGCAGATGAAGGATCCTTACATCCTCGTTGTAGGTGACAAGGAAGCTGCCGAGAATACAGTCTCCGTCAACGTCAGAGGCTCCAACAAGCAGCTTCAGGGTGTATCACTCGATGCATTTGTTGATCTTTGTAAGAAGCTCAACGCTGAGAGAACATTGGAGCTTCCTCAGGAGATGTAATCCTCTGAGATTTAAGTAAACAGAATTTACGCGGACGGCGTAGGATGAAAGTCTTGCGCCGTTTTTAGGTTCTTTACACTTTCCCCGGGATCAGCATTAGATTCGAAGGAATACAAATATAACGAACAAGAACGAAAAAGTAGGAATCGTTGCCGTATCCATAACCAATACGCTTGGATGCTTTTAAGCCGAACAGAGATTTACTGCAGAGCAGAGCCTTTATGTTTGTGTGTGTCGCGAGGAAATTTTTGAAATGGTTCAAGGTAAAGTGGTGTCGTGAGGAAATCCTGAAATCGTACTAAATCGTTACAGATCCATACATGGATTTTGTATTTTTGGATCAGAAGTCCCAAACGGAGTCCTCCGGGACTTTTTTTGTAGTAAAAACGTTGTTTTGTCCCGGGAAAGTCCCAAACGGAGTCCTCCGGGACTTTTTTTGTAGTAAAA
>JAKSRD010000013.1 GCA_024403795.1 Saccharofermentans sp. | reverse complement strand
TGCTAATAAATGGTATAATTTGTTTGTGATACCTTTGAAACTGTGAATAGTAACCGTTTTCCGAACAAAATACATTTAAGTACCATTATTGGAACTTTTACTGTGATATAGTACCTCCAAGAAAGAACAAATGAACGCTTGGAGGTATTTTTTATGTCACCGCTCGATATGCTTATATTCTTTTTCTTCATCCTCGTTACTGTCAAAGCGGGAGTCTCATTCGTTGATTACTGGAGAGAAGAAGACGATGAAGCGGCAAAAGTTCCCGCAGTTGCAAAGCGTGCGGTTGCACCCGCGCCCGCAAGAACCGTTCAGCGTGTAAGACCTTCCTCCGTACGTGTAACACCCATTAAGCGCGAGAGAATTCCTGCGGCAGCCGTTGCGGCTCAGGCCAACAGGAAGATCCATAACGATCTTAAGAACAGAGGCGTCGCATAAGTCCCGACCAAAGACAGCGAACCTATCCATATTTACTCCGTATAGGGATTTATCCGGCCTTGCTTACGCAATCGTTCTCCTTCACCACACAAAAGCAAGGCCGGGATATCTCCCGGCCCTATCATCAGAATGAAGCTTTATTCTTTCCTTCTCGTTTGGACTTATTGAGTTTTCTCTCTGCCATCGACAGGAAGTCGGACAGATCCGGTTGAGTATTATCGAATACCGAGAGTCCGGCAGATATCGTAATAGTCTCTCTCTTTCCGTCCAGAATTACTGGATATCCGGCAATCTGTTCAACAAGTTTCTTAGCCATTCCGACTGCCGTTATCTTGTCAACATCAAGAAGCACAATAGCAAATTCATCACCGCCGGTACGGAAGCATGTATCTTCCGTTCTGACATTTGATACGCAAAGCTCAGCTACACTTCTCAGGACGATATCACCGTTCTGCTGTCCGAACTGATCGTTGATATTCTTCATATCATCTACATCGAGAACAAGAAGTGCGAATGTGCTTCCGTCGGTACGCTTCTCATAAAGACTTGCATACTTCTCGATCGTCTCATAGAAGTAACGTCTGTTATAAAGACCGCTGAGGTCATCAACACGTGCCAGACGCTCCATATTGTGATAGGAACGCTCTAATTCCTTCTCAAGCTTCTTGGTCTCGGTAATATCTCTGCTTATGCCCCAGGTTCCGACTACTACATTATTCTCATCATACAAAGGATACTTTGAAGCACTGTAATACTTGACCTCATCGTTCTCCTCATCAACCTCAAGCTCCTCGATGATATTCAGGACCGGATTTCCGCTCCTCATGATCTCGAGTTCGATCTCTCTTGCCTTCTCTGCAAATTCGGGAGGGAAAAAATCTATGTCGGTCTTACCGATAAACTCATCAATTGAAGTTACACCTAGAAGTCTCGCCTGAACATCATTGCCCCAGATAAATCTGGAGTCCTTGTCCTTGAAGTAGATCGTATCCGAACTGCACTTACGAATTGTATCGATAATGATCTTGTCGTTAATATGTCTGTCTTCGTTTGAAACTGTCATTGCATTCTCCTTATAAACGGTCAGATAGACCTTTATCAGAAAGGCTTTTTATCCCCTTCGGTAACAGCAATGCCTTCAGCGGTGAAGGCATCAAAATACTCATCACAATCAAATGCCACAGGAGTAAATACACCCGGCTTATTCCACTTGTCGGAACACATCATCTTTACACCGGCAATAAGAGCCGTTCCCTTCATCTCCTCAAAGGCATTTACTTCATACTTCTCATAAGCAAGATCATTGTCACCCTTGATGATGTATGACTTTACGGCTTCATTACCGTCGTTATCGATTCCGGTAATGTAGATCTCATATGAAGCGATACCGGAAACATTCTCTTCTATCTCTTCAGTATCTGAGACAGAATCAGCCATCTTAGGCAAAACAGCTTCCATGAGATCGATCGGTGCTATCATGGCATCGCCGACTTTGACAGGCTCTGTCGACAGAAGTCCGAGTTCGCTCAAAAGCTGGATCTTCTTCTCTGGAGCTACATGCTCCACCTTAGCTTTCTTCGAGATCTTAAAGAATCTGGCATTAGGGACTTCGGGCATCTCTTTAAGGATATCCGTAAGTATGATATCTGATACAAGATAAACGGCATTGCCCGATGAAGACTTAGCTTCAACAGAATATCTGTCTGCCTCAACGACAGTACCGTCTTCAATATAGAAAACCTTATTTGTCGGATCGATCTTATTCAGGAAGCTTGAGAGACTTGAATTGCTCGACGGCTTTACGTCCTCATAATACAAAGTACCGTCGATCTCCGCCTTCTTCCTCGCTCTGCCTTTTGCTTTCTTATCCTCAGGAAGAGAGACGATGTCCACACTCTCGATCTTCTTGAAGTCATGAGTGATCGCACGCCTGATTATCGTATTAACAACACCGGGTACGAAGCCTGTGCCGCAAACTGCTGTCTTGTTGTTCTTCTGAAATTCCGAGAACATGCTGAACTGTTCCGAGAGCAACGAAGATATTGACGGGATATCCTGCACGCCCGCAAGATTGGCGTCGATATAATCAGCTTTGGCTTTAAGTGCGAGATTCATTGCTCCGATTGTAAGTTCGGAAGGCAACAGATTTACTATGATGTCGGGCGCGAAAATCTTGACCATCATCATGGCGCCCTCTACATTATTTACGTCAATTCCCGCAGTGGTGATCCTAACGCCTTTGCTTGCTGCAAGATCCTTAAGTTCATCGCAATCTTTGCGTTCTTTTGCAGCCAGACAAATTCCTGAAACTAAATCCTGATATTCACAGAGAGTAATCAGCAACCTTTTGGTTATTTCATTGCAACCGAGAATCAAAACCCTCTTCATTACACTCGCGACCTTTCTTTGTCTCTTTAGCTATTTTACATAGAATAATTCCTATGAGCAATGACTTTTCGGGGTTTTGTTCATTTGCCGTCGAAAATGACCGGGCGTAATATATATGTGTTCAATTACTAAAAGAGGAGACTTACTATGAACACATTAAAGAGAATTGCAGCAGGCATTCTTTCAACTGTATTCTTGTTCGGAATGGCAGCTTGCTCAAGCACAACAGCATCAGAGACAACAATTTCAGGCGACACCACTGCACTTTCTTCTGCAAGTGATGCAGGAAACACAGCAGCCTTCACAACTGTTGAGGAAGGCAAGCTCATCATGGCTACAAACGCTTTCTTCCCGCCTTATGAATTCTATGAAGGCGATAAGGTTGTCGGCATCGATGCTGAGATCGCAGCAGCAGTTGCAGAGAAGCTCGGACTTGAACTCGTTATCGAGGACGTTGAATTCGATTCCATCATCGCCGGCGTTCAGGGCGGCAAGTACGATATCGGTTGCGCAGGCATGACAGTTACAGAGTCAAGACTCAAGTCAGTTAACTTCTCATCTACTTATGCAACAGGCATCCAGTCCATCATCATTCCTGAAGGTTCAGAGATCAAAGACATCGATACACTTCTTAACGGCAACTACAGAGTCGGCGTTCAGTCCGGCACAACAGGTGATATCTACATGTCTTCTTCAGTTGAAGACGGCGGTGTAGGTGAAGACAGAGTTGAGCGTTTTGCAAAGGGTAACGATGCAGTTATCGCTCTTACTTCCGGAAAGATCGATGCAGTAGTTATCGACAACGAACCTGCTAAGGCTTTCGTTGCTGCCAACACAGGTCTTACGATCCTTGATACTCCTTATGCGGTTGAAGATTACGCTATGGCTATCAACAAGGAAAACACAGCTCTTAAGGATGCGATCGACGCTGCACTCAAGGAGCTCACAGATGACGGCACGATTCCTGCCATCATCAACAAGTACATCCCTGCTGAGGGTTGATTTATCAAGCAAAATTGATTGGCAAATCATGAATTAAGAGCGGAAATAGTCTTTATTTCCGCTCTTTTATTATTTACAATTAGAGATACTGTTCACGAACAACAAAAGAAATAAAAGGTATCCCTATGATTAAGTCACGATTCTGCAAACAATGCGGTGCGAAGATCATGGGCGAAGAGAATACTTGTCCCAACTGCAAGGCTTCCCTTCCCGCGATCAAGACCGCCGGTCCGGCTAAGAAAGCCAATCTGATACTTATCCTCGGCATTCTCTCAATTCTTACTTCCTTTGTTCCGGTCGTAGGGATCATTCTTGCCGTTATCGCAATTAACATCTCCAATTCTAATGACGATATCGTAAAGAGCAACAGCCGTGCCAAGGCAGGCAAGATACTCGCTGCCATAGGGCTTCCGCTTTCTATTGTCGGTTCAGCCTTCGTGATCCTCCGCCTGTCCGTCGGTGACATTCCGGCATGGGCCAATTCTACTTATGCCAAGCTTGTAAAGTGGGCACAGGGAATTCCTTCAGACTTTGAGAACAACTTCATAGCAGAGAAGCGCTACCTGTACATCACCAAGGGCTTGCTTACGACATTTGAGGTCACGATTTTCGCGGCACTTCTCGGAATCGTTCTCGGAGTTATTGCAGCACTGATCAGATCTTCTTATGACACTCTCAAAGATGAATTGAAGAACGGCTTCGGAAAGTTCTTCTTCAAGATACTTAACGGATTAACCGGAATATACCTCACGGTCATCAGAGGAACACCTATCGTAGTTCAGCTCATGATCAGCTATTTCGTTATCTTCATATCTTCCAATAACAAGGTCATCGTTGCCATTCTCGCATTTGGCTTCAATTCAGGCGCTTATGTTGCCGAGATCATCCGAAGCGGAATCGTGAGCGTCGACAAGGGACAGTTCGAAGCAGGCCGTTCTTTGGGATTCGGCTATGTCAGGACAATGGTCTTCATAATCATTCCTCAAGCTTTTAAGACGGTTCTTCCCGCCCTCGCAAACGAGTTCATTGTACTTATCAAGGAGACATCGGTATCCGGTTATATCGGACTCCAGGAGCTTACAAAAGGCGGAGACATCATCAGATCGAGAACCTACTCTGCGTTCATGCCGCTCATTGCAGTCGCTTTGATCTATCTCGTGATCGTATTGTTCTTCAGCAAACTCGTATCGATGCTTGAAAGGAGATTAAAGAACAGTGAACGCTGATAATAATGTAATCATCTCCGTCAGAGACCTTAAGAAACACTACAACAACGGCGTCATCAAGGCATTGGACGGCGTTACGACAGACATAAAGAAGGGTGAGGTAGTTGTCATCATCGGACCTTCCGGCTCCGGCAAATCCACTTTCCTCAGATCGCTCAATCTTCTTGAGCGCCCGACAGCAGGCTCCATCACATTTGAAGGACAGGACATCACCGCTCCTTCAACCGACATCAATCTGCTGAGACAGAACATGGGAATGGTTTTCCAGCACTTTAACCTCTTCCCTCACCTTACGATCCTTCGCAACATGACATTGGCTCCCATGAAGCTTCACGGATTGCCTAAGGAAGTTGCCGAGAAGAAAGCTCTCGAGCTGCTCGCAAGAGTCGGACTTGAAGATCGTGCATCCTCGTACCCTTCACAGCTCTCAGGCGGTCAGAAGCAGAGAATTGCAATCGTCAGAGCACTCGCAATGGATCCTGAGGTCATGCTTTTCGATGAGCCTACAAGCGCATTGGATCCTGAGATGGTCGGTGAAGTCCTTGAGGTTATGAAGAATCTCGCAAAAGCCGGAATGACCATGGTCTGCGTAACTCACGAGATGGGATTCGCCAGAGAGGTCGGAACCCGTGTAATATTCATGGACGGCGGCAAGATCATAGAAGAGAATACGCCGGAACAGATCTTTGTGAACCCTCAGAATGAGAGACTCAAATCATTCTTAAAGAAGGTTCTCTAAGCAAAAAGAAATACGGCACGTATCACTGACGGCGTTTCTTTCTGACTGAACCGAGGAGTTCTGTATCCGATAGAAGCACAGATCATATTGTGATAAAATCACCGCTGAAGCATATTCACAGGAGGGGAAGATTATGTTTTGCGAATCATGTGGCTCATTTATTCCTAACGGACAATCATTCTGTTCCAATTGCGGAGCGGCAGCGCCCAAGGTTGCATCTCAGGCTCAACAACCTGCACCGGCACCTGCGGCAGCTCCCGTAGCAGCTCCCGCTCCCGCACCGGCACCTGTCTCATCCGCAGCGCCTGCTCCGACAGCAGCACCATATATGCCGCCTGTTGCTCAACCTGTTGCACAGTCCGTGTATCAGCAGCCTTCATATCAACCTGCATATCAGCAGCCGATCTATCAACAGCCTGTTTATGCTCAGCCTGTTGCGCAATCCGTATATAACGTTCAGCCCATCGCTCAGAGGCAGGTAACACGTCAAGTCCCTGCTTTGCGTCCGAACGGCCTGGCTACCGCAGGTCTGATCTTGGGTATCTTCGGCTTTATCCTTTCCTGGCTTCCTTACCTGGGCGCTTTCCTGGCATTATTGGCTCTGATCTTCTCCATATGCGGTCTGGCAAAGAAAAGAGCCGGCGGCAAAGGCCGTGCTGTTGCCGGTCTTATACTTGCGATCCTCGGATTGCTTATCGGCGGCACGATCACGTATTCCGTATCTGCTTTTGTCTATGAATACGGCGATGATATCGAAGAAGCTTGGAACGAAGCTTTGGAAGAAGAGATCTACAGCACCGGATCGGGTGACGAAGATTACTACTATATCAACGGGGATTTTGTGAACACTGAAGATGGCTACGTCAGCGGTGTTCTCCACATCGACGGAGTCGTAGTGGAATTCTGATCCGCACTTATTCACAGTTTATCGAAGAGCTGTCTCAAAGAGGCAGCTCTTTTTGTTTTCCGGGTAAATGCGGAATTTCCAAATTGTCGAGAAAATCACTTGCAGACGAGAATGCCGGATCACGCCCGCATATGCTCGCTTCACCAACGCCGTCAACACTTGCGGTCCGCACTGCTTCGATCAACACACCCGCCCGGCGCTTTACTTCTTTTTCCTGCGGAGCGTCTCGTCGTACGAGTAATTCTCCTCAAGGAAATCCTCGCCTTTCTGAGCTTCGGTAAAGGACAATCCGGGATAACCCAGCTGCCTCAAGACTTCATAGACTGCAATGGCGCATGCGTTTGAGACATTAAGGCACCTGCAGTCGGGATTCATCGGGATCCTGAAACATCTGTCCAGATTTGCTCTGAGTATCTCTCCCGGAATTCCCGTGCTCTCCTTGCCGAATATCAGATAGATATTTGCTTTCTCTGAAGCAGCTCGAAAATCAATATCCGAAGGCGGTACTTTACCGTAACGCGTCATGAAGAAATACTCGCCGTCATTCTTCTCCGCAAAATCCTGCCATGATTTATATAGCGTATACTCCGCCCACGTAATGTGGTTTGTCGAGGCTCTTCTGAATTCAGGATTATCGATATCAAATCCTACGGGACCGATGATATGGAGTGTCGCGCCGCATGCAACACAGGTACGCATAATGTTACCTGTATTCTGAGGGATCTCGGGTTCGAACAAAACTATGTTTACTATATTCTTTGCCGATTCGCTCATACTTCTGCCACTGCTGCTTTCTTTTTGTGCTCCGTATCAGAAGGAGCTGCAGCTACTTCCGGACTTACAAGATGAATGAGATCCGACTCAGCTACTGCCTCAGCAATATTAAGCATGTGGTCGCCGAGACGTTCAAAGTCTGTAAGCATCTCGGAATATACTACGCAGGCATCTCCGGAACAAGCACCGGACTTGAGACGCTCAAGCTGGTGCTCTCTGTAGTCTTCTGTCATATCATCGATCTTCTGTTCCATTTGCGCCATTCTGATATGAACTGAACCGGGCTTACTGCCGAACAGAACGTTATACGCATCAGTTGTAGTCTTTACCATCTGATCAACTTCATCTCTTGCTTTCTCAGAAAGCTTTAAGCCTTTACTCTCAAGGAGATTGGCATATCCGGCAATGTTCGTGGCATGGTCACCCATTCGTTCGATGTTTCCGGTGATCTTGAACAGTGCACTCATGGCTTCGGCTTCCTTCTCCGAGAGTTCATAGACCATGGCATGAGAGATGTAATATGAGATCTCCTTATTGAGATAATCCACATATTCTTCCGTCTCGTTGATCGTCTCCTGAGCTTTCTCGCTGTTATCAAGGACTGCTTCAATACTCATCTGAACATTTCTTCCGGCCATCACGAGCATTCTGCTGATCTCGTTACAGAGAGCACCGATAAGGACTTCGGTACCGACCTGATTATCCTCGCTTATCATGCGCGGATTAAGATACTTAAGGCTTTGAACGCCGGCTTCGTCACCGTTCTTGTCAGGAACAAGAAACTTCACGAGCTTTACTATGAGCTTTCCGAACGGAAGAAGGACTACCGTTGATACAACATTGAAGATGAGCGCGACATTTGCATACTGTCTCGCGACATCATTAGGTGACAGTTGCTCGATCCACTCCGCTACAGGCAAAATGAGAGAGGCGAGAGAGAATATGCACGTTCCGAGAACATTAAATAAAAGGTGGAGCATACCTGCTCTCGTCGCATTGCGTGAACCTCCGATCGAAGAGAGGACGGCAGTGACGCATGTACCGATATTCAGACCGAAGATGATAAACATTGCCTGCTCGAGAGTGATCAATTGAGAACCCGAAGCAGCCATCGCCATCAACACACCGACGCCGGCAGCAGAGCTCTGAATGACATTAACAAATATGATACCGACAATAATGTCAACAAAGGGATTATTGATCGCGGCAAATATCTCTTTTACTTCATCCAGCTCACTCAGCGGAGCCATTGAATCTTTCATGAGAGACATCGCAATAAATATAAAGCCGAGGCCGGCTACGGCTTCTCCAAGACTTCTGAACTTCTTATTCTTGGTAAGGATACAGAAAAAAGTTCCCACAAAAGCAACAACGGGAGCTACCGCGCCTACATCAAAGGCGATGATCTGAGTGGTAAAGCATGTACCGATATTCGCACCCATGATTACCCACAGTGCCTGATACAGATTCATGAGGCCGGCATTAACGAAGCCGACTGCCATTACCGACGTGGCGGTCGATGACTGTACCAATATGGTAATTCCGGCGCCGACGGCTACACCGAGGATCCTGTTGCCTGTAAGCTTAGCAAGGATATTCTTTAACTTATCTCCGGCAATCGCCTGCAAACTGCCGCTAGTAATCTTGATGCTGTACAAAAACAGTGCCATACCGGAACATAAGCCCAACAACGACGGCAAAATATCATTCATCCGAACATGCCTCCAATCGGCTCATAACGAAACATTTTAAGCACAACTATAATATGGGGGCAAAAACAAGTTTTCAAGTGTTTTCCGAGACAACAGTAAAATGTCAAACAGATTTGCCGGCATATGATTGCTTAAGATTATCAATATCGCGGTTAAGATAAGCAATCTGCTTTCTGACATATACTCGCTCAGCTTCACTCGCAGGGAATGTATCTATTGTCTCAAGGGCTTTCCTTACGCAGGTCTCGGCATTCTCCACCATTCCGAAGCAATTAAGTTCATAGAACCCCTTGATCATCATCGTGTTGGAATCATTGTCCTTTTTCCACATGTCCTCGACTCTGTGGTAATAAGTCTTTGCCTTGGACGGAACAATGCAATGACGTGAATAGTAGTAAGTTAGGAGCATGCATACAAACTTTTCGCTTTGTGATGTCGTAGTCGGCTTTAGTAAGCTCTCTGCTTCGCTTACGGCCTGAGGCATCCGGTCATACATCTCGCACGCATCAAGATATTCAAAGTAGAGTACGAAGTATGTCGCTTTCTCCATGTTGGTTGCCTTTTTAAAGGCCAGTTCGCTTACGGGCTTCAGCTCCAGCGTCGCGAAAGGAACTCCGTCATTGAGCAATTTGAGAGCTCGATGATAATAAGCATAGAGTGAATCCTTGGATGAAAAGATGATCAGGCTTCGGATAACCATAACCGTCATTATGATCGCAACTATCAGGATCCAGCAACCCAGGTGGAATACTATCGAAGCCGGCAGGATATGTTCCATTTTAAGTGCACTCAACACACATACTACTGAGATTCCGGCAGATATCAGGAACGCAACAGATATGGATATCCAAGAGAACGCCATATCAATGGAAGCACATTTCTCCTGGTCCATCTCTGCATACTTCTTCGGGTTAATGCCTGCCTGTACGGAACTGAAAAGGCTTACTTTGTACCCCTCATACTTCAATTCTCCGCTCTTATCACGTTCAAACTTGAATCCGACTATCTGAAGCCGCTTAACTTCAAGTCCGAATATCTTGCTGAACAAGAGCTCCACAAGAGTAATAATGAGCATCGCACACATTAATCCCACAAATGCCATAAGGATCGCGATCAGCGGATTAGAGGCTATCATTCTCAGATTATCAAGATCGAACATGGCCGGCATTCACCTTCCCTATCATATGTAAAGCGCTAACATCATAACTTCAGACGCTGCCATTCGTCAAATCCGTTGTTCCATAGTATAATTACGCCACAATAAGACACGTGAGATTTGATATGCCTGATAACAGAAAATACTGGACATTAAGATACATAATAATCAATGCGACATATTTCGCCGTGTACAGCGGAATTCATGCTTATGCATCCGTTTTCCTGCTCGAAAAGGGTTTCTCCAACACGCTGATCGGGATCACATTGGCGCTTGCAAATATCCTCTCCGTCGTTTTCCAGCCCATAGCAGCCGGACTCATCGACAAACAGGGAAAACTTACCAACCGTAACGTTTCAATGGCTTCGACCGCAATACTCCTTGCAGGATCCGTCCTCCTGCTCCTGATCAGGAACGGGATCGTTGCCATATTTATTATTTTCGCGCTGATATACACGGTACAGATGGTATACCAGCCGATCCTGACGGCTATGTATTTCGAGTACGAAGCAGCCGGATGCCACATCTACTACGGTCTTGCCCGCGGTCTCGGCTCCGCAGGTTTTGCTGTAGTATCGTTCTTCAGCGGCAGAGCCATCGGCAGGTTCGGCGTCAGCATCCTCATGATCCTCGATATCATCTTCCTGTCGATCGCGCTTGTTGTTCTTTTCTTCTTCAAAAAGCCCGTTGCCAAGCCGGTTGAAGCATCCGACAAAGAGGTCGCACACAATAATCCGTTCAGCTTTATCAAGACATATCCCGGCTTTATGCTGTTCGTTCTCGGCGCAGTCTGTTTCTTCTTTGCACACAATGCGATCAATGACTTTATGTTCCAGATAATCGAACCTCTCGGTGGCACTGAAGCCTCAATGGGAACTGCGGTCTTTATCGCTGCTCTCCTTGAGCTTCCGACTATGGCTCTGATCGACAAGGTAATGAAGAAGATCTCCTGTCAGAATCTCCTGCTTATCTCCGGAGCCGCCTTCCTCGTAAAGACTCTTCTCATGCTCATCGCACCGAATATGGTCATCGTATATCTCAGTCAGGCCATGCAGATGTTCGCTTATGCGGTATTCATCCCCGTATCTGCTTACTTTGTTAACCGCACCATGGCACGACTCGATCAGGTAAAAGGACAGGCATACATCAACTGTTCGATCACACTGGGCGGTGTATTCTCAAATCTCATCTGCGGACGTCTTCTGGATGTAAGGGGACCTCATTTTATGCTCATTCTCTGCCTTGCCGTAACATCTCTCGGCCTGGCGATCGCTTTTGTCGCACTTAGAGTACTTAAAACAAAAACTGTAACTAATGAATGTGGGGATCTATGAACGACGATTGTAATCTGAAATATCCGTTACTGATGGTACACGGGATCGCTTCCCGCGATTGGAAACACTTATGCTATTGGGGAAGGATCCCCGAGGTATTGGAATCACGCGGGGCAAGGATCTTCTTCGGCAAACAGGATGCCATCGGCTCCGTCGAATGGAACGCTGAGCTTATTGCCAAGACCGTAGATGAGATCCTTGAAGAGACCGGCGCCGAGAAAGTAAATATACTTGCACATTCCAAAGGCGGTCTGGAATCCAGATATCTTGCCAATCACGGTTATGCCGACAAGATCGCATCGATCACGACGATCGACACTCCTCATAACGGCCTGCACTTCGTCGACCGCCTGATGGAGAGTCCGCAATGGTTCATTAACTCAGTCGGCTATGCGACGAACATGTACGGAAAGCTCCTCGGTGACGAGAATCCCGATGCGCTCTCCTGCTTTGATTCATTCACTACTAAGACGGCAGAACAATTCAATCTGGAGAATCCCGTACCGGAAGGCATCTACTGCCAGAGTTTTGCCTTCAAGTGCGAAGGTGCGTTCTCCGATTCGCTCTTCTGCATCTCATATCCATTCGTCCGTAAATACGACGGTGAGAATGACGGAATGGTCTCCGTCACGTCTGCCACATGGGCAAACTTCAGAGGGGTTCACACCTCCCCTGCCAAAAGAGGCGTATCGCATGGTGATGTCATTGACATCAGGCGCCACAAGATCACATCCTACTCACCTGCTTCCGCAAATGAAGTCAATGACATATTGGTATTCTATACGGGAATAATCGACGAACTGAGACGGATGGGGTTTTGAGTGTCTGCATCACGACTTCGCTTCGATGCCTTTTGACGTACCTTTGCGCTTATGATCGACAATACTGAAGATAATTGCTGCAGCAAACAAAAGAATGCTGATGATCTGCGATGTTGATAATCCTCCGACTATTCCGCGGTAATCGTCGTCTCTGAAGAACTCAAGGATAAACCTGACTACGGGATAGATGAGGAAATAGACTATGAGAAGCCTGTCGGGGAATCTCTTCTTTAGATAAAGAACCAGAATGACCGTGAAGATGATCAGATTGCAGCCGGCTTCGATCAGCTGCACCGGAAATCTGTTAACGTCATTAACCATCGGAATGACAGGATTTCCGTGAACTGTGTATCCGAAGTCGGATTCGATACCGTAACAGCATCCCGCCATGGCACATCCGACACGTCCGAAGGCATGGAACAACGGTATCAACACGGCAAGGACATCATACATCATAGGATTGCTGAACGAAGAGAATCTGACGGTAAGATAAAGTGCGATGATCCCGCCGATAAGACCTCCGTAGAAGACCATTCCTCCAAAGCAACCGCCAAACAGGGCAACAATAAACTTAAGGAACGTATAATCCTTAATGTTCGCGAACAGTTGAACGATCAGTTTGATATTGGTTATGCCGTAAAGGATATGACCGCCCAGTACCATACCCGACAGAATATAGGCATAGTTAACTATGAGGTCTTCGATCAGGATACCTTTGCGCCGTGTCAGAATAAAACCGACCGCACAGCAAACCAGCACCCCGATAAAGGCGCAGAGACCATACGTGCCGACTTCTCTTCCAAATAATTCAAATAACGGATACATATTACTAATATAAAAACAGTTGCTTCAAAATAAAGCAACTGTTCTTAAAAACTTAATTACTGACAGGTAATTACATTGAAGCAACTACAGCTGCAGCTGCACAAGCAACACATGCGATAGCCAAACCTATGATGAAGAAGATCAAAGCTGCATATACTGTGCCGAGAATTGAACCGACAAGACCGATAATTGCGATAACCTTATTCTCGCCGGCCTCTGTTGCCAACTTCTTTGCCTTGGAAGACTTAGCAATACCGATAATGCCGCAAACCAAAGCTCCAACGCAGAGACCGATAACTGAGATCCCTAATGCCGTTGCCGTGTCTTCATCAACATAATTAGACATTCCTGCAGCGATGCTCGGAAGTGCAAGTGAAATGATTGCAAATACGAGTCCGGTGATCTGATCCTTCTTAGTTGTTACCATAATTCAACCTCCCATAGTGCCATGTATAGTTCAGCACTTTCCGTAATTATTCTCTCATTTCTTTGATGAATGTAAAGTTAGCATTATCACACTTTATTCAAATACATTTTTGGGCAGACCTGGTGAATTTTGTGCAGATTAAACTATAGGAACACGATCGGAGACTATTTGATTCTGTCAGCTATAATGGCCAGATACTTTCTGTTATCAAAGATCTCCTTGCCTTCAAGCTGATATGCGGCAAATAACTGTTCTTTGGCATTGAGCAGATCACCTGTCTCATAAAGGCACTCACCGTATCGGAGCAACACAAAAGGATTCTCTGTCTCCTCATATTCCTCTGCAAGGCTTCTGAAGCATTCAAGAGCTTCTGCATATTCTTTAAGCATAAAGTGCGAATCGCCGATCGCAGCTAATGTCCACACGGATGCATCCCAATCAGTCTTAGGTTCGGGTATCAGTTCAAAAGCTTTTTTATACTCTTCGATAGCAGCTTTGAAGTTACCCTTATCAAACAGAGCTTCACCTTTATCGGTACACTTTGTTATCTCTTCGAACAATTCATCGTTAAGATCCATATCGAGTCTCCTGTTCTTATATTTATTATCCGCTGCATATTGTAGAATAAATCAGCGGTGCATGTCACCACCAAAGATCACAGGAAAGGAACTGTTTTCGAGCAGTTTACGGATATATGAGCAATAAAGGATTAATGCTGCAGGGTAAGGAATTCATCACCGGAGATCCGGAGCTGATGGCTGATAAAGCCAGAGCACGCATCTGTGCCGATGAATACAACGCGATCAGCGACAGCGATGACAACGCTTCTTCCGAACGCGCCAAGAAGCTCGAAAAGATCTTCGGCAGCTGCGGCAGTAAGCCTTTCATCAAGCCGCCCTTCAGATGCGATTACGGTTATCAGATCTTCGTCGGCGACAATTTCTTCGCAAACTTCGACTGCGTATTTCTTGATGCCGGCAGGATCGTCATCGGCGACAACTGCATGATCGGCCCAAAGACGACCATCCTCGCGATCACTCATCCGGTCGACCCGGCAAAAAGAGCTGAAGGAATAGGTATTCCGAAAGATGTCATCATCGGCAACAATGTCTGGATCGGCGCAAATGTCACCATCCTGCCCGGAATTACGATCGGCAACAACGCCGTCATCGGCGCAGGTTCCGTCGTAACCAAGAATGTTCCTGAGAATACCGTTGTTGCAGGCAATCCCGCAAAGATCATCCGCGAGATAAATTAAAAACGCCGCAAAGCTTGAATCTCAAATGCTTTGCGGCGCGATCTGGCGGAGAAGGAGAGATTCGAACTCTCGAAACCCTTTTGGGGTTTACACGATTTCCAGTCGTGCGCCCTCGACCAGGCTAGGCGACTTCTCCACGTGTGTTAGTGCTAAAATGCTCAATGATTGTATAATCTTTGAAGGTCTTTGTCAACATAATCGGATATGTAAATGTTTCTGATTTATTGTCATCGGCTGATTACTGTGTTATACTTCATAGGCTTTGATATGCCCCTATAGCTCAGTAGGTAGAGCGCATCCATGGTAAGGATGAGGTCTCCGGTTCAAATCCGGATGGGGGCTCCACCACAGCAATCGGGTCGTCTTGGATGAGATGACCCTTTTTTATTTCCCGTCAGATTCAGATATACATCATGACGACACCTGCAGTCAGTGCTGCAAGACAGGTGCCGATAGCAACGGTAAGAAGTGACCGTTCAAAATAGCCGAGGATCAGGGCTGCCACCGTGCCGACTGCCGCCGTAACGAAGGAGCCGGTGGAATAGAAGATCGCCGGAAATGTCATCGCGGAGAGGACCGTGTACGGTATGTAATCGAAGAAAGCTTTGACGGAAGGCTTTTCGAGTTTCTTACGGAACAAAGTAAAAGGGATCATGCGCACAAGATAAGTCGTGAGCGCCATGGTGATAAGAAGCGGAACATAAACTTTGCTGTCAAGCACTCCCCCCACGCCTTCGGCAACGGTCGTTGTCTCAGCCGCCTTGTAGAAAGGTGCAACGATAATAACAACTCCGGCAAGAATGCATCCGGCAAGGATCGCGATCACGGTGCCCGCCTTTCCCTTAAGAATCTTACGTGCAATAACGCCTGCAAGAGCGGCAACGATCGCTGCAATTATCATGGCAGTTCCCTGCGATACATGCTCCGACAGAAGCGGAATAAACGTAAACATGCAGGATATCAGACACGCCAGAAGCGATGAATTGAGGATCACCTTATCATGTTTGGTCTTTGGCAGCACTATGGAAACGAACATTCCGTAAATGCCGATGGCAAGCGCATTGGTGAGAAAATCCGGAAACACCTGTCCCAATATCGCGCCGATGACGGTTCCCGCGACCCATCCGATGACGGGCAGAACCGTAAGCCCGAAGAAATATCTCGCTCCGAACTCTTTCTCCTTGCTCACCGCCACGCCGAAGATCTCATCCGTGATACCGTATGCGAGCAGGATCCTCATCAACGGCGTCATCGACTCGTCAGCCTTCTGCGAGAGAGCTATGCCCATCAGCGAATAACGCAGATTGATGATTATCTGCGAGAGGATCATCGCAAAGATGCCGCCTGCCGCAGTCATTATCCCCAGTCCGGCAACCTGTCCTGCCGAAGTGATATTCGTTAGCGAGATGAGGCCGGCCTGAATCCAGGACAAACCTTTTGACACGGCAAGAATACCAAAAGTAAACGAAACAGACAGATAACCTAATCCGATAGGAAGTCCGTCCTTGAAGCCTTCTCCAAAAGAATAACCTTCTACCGCATCATTAGCGGAAGCTGCAGACGGATCTTTATGCATAGATCGGTCTTATCTCGTCAAAAGAAAGATAAAGATCCAGCTCCGTCTTCTTTGCACCGGCTGCAGCCGCATCATTAAGATCGGCAACCTTAGTCACGGTCGAAGCCTCGTTGTCAACTTTATACATGCCGCCGTCAATAATGTAGTACTTATCAACAGGATCGAAGTTACCGTCATTGTAGACCGTGGTGCGTGTGATAAAAATCGAATCACCCATATTGAAATACTCATCAACCTGAGTAGCATTCTCAAGTGTCTTCATCATCTGAAGTGACTCAAACTTGCCGTCGGGCGATTTGGTATAAGTACATTCACCAGCAACACCGTTCAGTGTCTGGCCGTTGGTGACTTTCTGATAAGCCTCGTCTGAATGGTCCTTCATATAATTGTTGATACCAAAGGTATAATCACGGATCTTTGAATCAATATAAGCAAATGACAGCGGATCGAGTGTCGTCTGTTCAGAACCATTCGGATCAGTCGCACCGGGATCTGAAGTCAGCTTTTTGCCGCAACCGGAACCTGCAAGTACAAGTACTGTTGCCAGACATAAAGCAATAACGTTTCTCTTAAGATTATATTTTTTCATAAACACTCCTGAATCTGCTCAAAAAATCTTGTGTCGATAGATTATAGCACATGCCGATTACCACTTGATTTGTAAATTGTCTTATTTGTGATATAGTTCTTCTGCTAAAACTTATGGATAAAGAAGGAATAAAAGAAATGAACACAGGGAAATTTATTACTGCAGGAGCTTCGCTCCTTGCAGGCGCAATGCTTTTCACAGGTTGTGCAGGAATTACTCACGAGCCCAAGGTGGATGTCTCATCACTTGCTGATATTGACGAAGATGATTTCTACAAAGCACTCAAGGCAATTGACATCGACGAAGATGATGTAGCTGTTATGTCGGATACGTTTCTCTCATTCGAGTCAGATGATGATGAATTCGAGATCATCATCGATCTTACCGCAGAATCATCCAACGGCAACTTCTACTCTTACACTCAGTGTGCAGATGAAGCTACAGCCAAGGCTTTATTTGAATACTACTATCAGGACTACAAGTATGTCTTCGACGACAAGGATTTCTCCGGAATAAGCAGTCACGAGGTTGGTGATGATACGGCTTATGTTCTTATCGACGGAAGATTGGATAATGACATTCTGGAGGAATATACCCCCTATCATGATGCGATCTTCCTCAAGGGTGATGTAGTTATCTTTGCAATGGCAAGTGATTACGAAGCTTCCATCGAGAAGGAAGTTAATGTCTTCCTCGATGCACTCGAATATCCCCATCCTTAAGTATTTACTTAAACATAACAACAACGAGGCTGTGAGAGCCCGGACTTGAAGTTCGGCTCTTCACAGCCTTTATTAGTCGTGAGGAAATCCTGAAATCATCCCAATCCGTCACCGATCGGTTGGTTCAGTGAGTTCGCTCCGGGACTTTTTTTGTAGTAAAATCCGTTTTTTGTCCCTGAAAAGTCCCAAATAGGGTGTTCCGGGACTTTTACTGTAGTAAAAGCCGTTTTTTCTCCCTGAAAAGTCCCGTGGCATGTTTTTGCCCCTGAAAAATCCCGATGCCCAATGTTGACGATTTAGGACGATTTTAGGATTTTCCCGTGCTGTGATGGCGGCTTCGTGCAGAACAAGTAATGATAATCTCTGCGGAGCAGTAACCAAGTTCGTCGCAAAAAAACAAAAAGGACTGCAATCCTACTGCACGAAGCAGAGCGGATCACAGTCCTTTATCGGTTCTAAGTTACTGCAGATTACTTGATCTCAGCGTATGCAACAATGTAAGGATTCTTCAAGCTCTCATCAGAAGCAACGATTACTACGTAGTAACCCTTCTTGAGGCTCTTTGAACAATCTACATTGTAATAGATAGAGCCGTCATTGTACTCAACGGGAGCTACGGAATCACTGAAGATCGGCTTGGAAAGATCTTTCTCGTCGAATTCCTTATCCTTGCTGAAGTAGTAAGCGTAATAAACGTCATCCTCAGCATCATCGTTTACTTCGATCGAGAAAGCAAGTGTCTCTGTATACTCGTCATAGACACCGTCCTTGTCCATCGTATCATCATAGTCCCACCATCTTGCTTCTTCGATGTAATCGTTGAAGTCTTCATCATAGACGCTGAACTTTTTGCCGGAATCAACCTTGTCCTTCTTCTCGATACGCTCAAGGATCGTTCCGCCTAATCCGCCCTTTAAGATCGCGAAAACAGCTACTCCGATACCTACTAAAGCAACTGCGCCGATACAGCAGAAGAGTATGATAAGTCCTGCCTTGCTCTTTTTCTTGGCCGGCTGCGGGTCAGAAGGAGTCGTGCTCTGGATCGGACCTGAAGGTGCCTCGAATGCGATCGGCTGCGGAGCTGCGCCGGGAGTCGGTACTGCAGCAGGAGCTACGGGAGCTGCCTCAACAACAGGTGCCGCTTCTGCCATGGGAGCTGCAACAGGCGCAACGGGAGCAGGTTCAGCCTCCGGTGCTGCTTCAACTACAGGTGCTGCTTCAACTGCAGGTGCTGCTTCAACTGCAGGTGCTGCCTCAACTGCAGGTGCAGGTTCAGCTACGGGAGCGGCAGGAATAGCATTCAATCTTGTTCCACATACGGCGCAAAAAGAAGCGCCTTCTTTTGCCTGACTGCCACAGTTAGGACAAAAATTCGCCATAAAACTATCCTCCTTATGTATCTACATATCAGATAGATGATACCACATCTGAAGTGTGCGTGCTTATCCTTTCTTCTAGATTTGTGTTCGGTAATGACCGGGATTCACGCAAGCGTTCCGAGATAGTCGATCGCTTCAATATAGCCGTCAAATCCCTTGCCGGTAATTGTTTTCGAGCAATAATAAGAGACATAGGATATCTGACGGAAAGCCTCGCGTTCATTGACCTTTGAGATATGAACCTCAACGGCAGGGATCTGAACCGCTTTAAGTGCGTCGAGAAGTGCGACAGAGGTGTGGGTGTATGCGCCCGGATTAATTACTATTCCGTCAACCTTATCAAAAAAAGCCTGCTGAATGTAATCGACGAGTACACCTTCGTGATTGCTCTGAAGACACTCGACTTCGATGCCCTTCTCCTTACAATGCGACTTGATAAGTGAGATCAAGTCATCGTAGGTCGAAGAACCGTAGATATCGGGTTCTCTGATTCCGAGCATATTCAGATTCGGACCGTTAAGAACAAGTATTTTCATGGGTTATACCAGCTTTGCAATGATATCGGCAGTAGCAGTGTCGTAGAAATCCTGCTTAACTTCAAAACGGTCATAAGAGACCTTAATGTCACACCAGGATTCATAGTTGTCTTTACGCTGCTCATAAAGGCGCGCAACACCCTGAGTAATGGACAGCGGTCTGTTCTTCTCGCTCAATGCGGAAAGCGGGCGGTCAAGATAGAATACCTTGGAATTGCAGCGTACGAAGAACTTGTTGACTTCACGGGTTACAATACCGCCTCCGCAGGAGATCACATATCCGCTCTTCGGAAGATATTCGGCTGCGATCTCGCATTCCATCTCTCTGAAGGGATCTTCGCCTAATGTCGTAACTGCATCTGCAGGCGTGATCCCGAATTTCTCGGTGAAAGCTATATCAAGATCCACAAGCGGCCTTCCGGTTATTTTCGCGACATTTCTCGCAAGAAGAGATTTGCCTGACCCGGGCATGCCGATAAGCGTAATATTGAGCATCCGGTTCTCAAGCGTGGTGATGACCTTCTCGATGACTGCTTCCGCCTCCGAAGGCACACCCTTCTCGGGATGTCCGAGTAACGATGCGCCCTCTATGTCACCGGTGAAGATCCTGGAAGCCTTATATGCCTGAGCAACAAGCATAGCAAGTCCGCCGCAAGCCTTAATTCCCATCTCTTCAGCCTGCTGAAGCATCTTGGTCCTTGAAGGATTGTAAACGATATCGGCACAAGCCTCGAGCTTAGCAAAAAGCTTCAGGTCAAGAAGCGACTCATCTACGTTCGGGAACATTCCTATCGGCGTGCAGTTAACGATTATCTGCGTGTCTGCCGCACGCTCATATACATTGGTGTAATTGATCTCGCTGTCACGGCCGCAGGAATATATCTGCATAGCGCCGAGCATTCCGAGCGCATAAGTGATCGCTGAAGCTGCACCGCCGGTTCCGAGGACAAGCACCTTCTTTCCGGTTACGGAAATGCCTTTTCTGTGGAGCATGTAGAAGAATCCGAACACATCGGTATTCCAGCCTTTTACCTTGCCGTCTTCGAATATGACCGTGTTGACACTTCCTGTAGCACGGGCAGCATCATCAACCTCGTCACATCTTGCATAAGCGTCCTTTTTATAAGGGATGGTAACATTAAAGCCCTTGAACACACCGTTCTTGAACAGGTCGTCTAATTCCTCCGGTTCTCTCTCGATTACGGAATATGTATATGAGCTGTCGAAAACACTGTGTATCTCAGGTGAATACGTGTGTGCAAGCGTTCTTCCGAGCACGCCGAAAGCGGGCTTGTTCTGATGCTCTTTAGACAGATCCATCAACGTCCTGTACAGATCTTCTACATAAGGTCTGCTCTCAAAACCGGAGAGTTCTTTTACACGGTCGAGCTTTGCTTCCTCTCTTGACGGATCGAAAGTCTCCGTGCCGTTCTCTCTCTTGACGTTGCCGATCTCTCTGGATACGGCGATCCTCTTCTCGAACAGATCAAGTATCCCGTTGTCGATCTCGTCGATCTGTTTTCTGAGTCCATTCAAGTCCGGTCTCTCGCTCATGGCTGTAACCTCCGTTATTCTGTTGCAAGAAGTAAGTCGTAAAGTGCGATGGCTGTAGCAGCTTCGACGACCGGCACCGCACGCGGTACAACACACGGGTCGTGTCTGCCTTCAATGCTGATGGTCGTATTCTTATGCTCTTTAAGATCCACCGTCTCCTGAATCTTTGAGATGGACGGCGTAGGCTTGAAAGCACAGTCGAACACTATCGGTGCGACATTTCCGAGGCTGATCCCGCCCTGGATACCACCGCTGTGATTAGTCTTAAGTTCAAGCTTGTCATCAGCATATACGAACGGATCGTTGTTCTCGGAGCCCTTAAGATCCGAACCCTCAAATCCGTTGCCGAATTCGATCCCCTTAACTGCAGGGATCGCATAGATCAGCTGTGCGATCTTCGCTTCCATTCCGTCGAAGATAGGACCTCCGATGCCTTCAGGGAAGCCGTAAACAACGCACTCGACAACACCGCCGACGGAATCACCTTCCGTGCGTGCCTGTTCGATCTTCTCCTTCATGAGTTCGCCGCGCTCATTGCTTACGACGGGAAATTCCTTGCCTGCAACCGCCGCAAGCGAGCTTCGGAATCCCTCATCATTCACACCGTGCGCAGAATACGAATCGTCATCGATCCCGGCGATCCTCTTAATGTGTGCACTTACCTGAATGCCTCTTTTCTCAAGCTCCTGAAGAGCGATCGAGCCGGCTATGCAAAGAGGCGCGGTCATGCGCCCGGAGAATATTCCTCCGCCCGACTTGGACGCGCCTTCGCCGTATAAAAGCTTCGCTGCATAATCCGCATGCGAAGGCCTCGGGCTGTTCATTATCGAAGAATAGTCCTTAGGCTTTGTATTCGTGTTAACTATATATCCGTGAAGCATTGCGCCGTTGCGTTCGAAAACAACCTCATCAGCTTCCTTGCGCGGTGTCGACCAGGCATTTCTCCCCGGCGCACGCCTTGCCATGAAAGCAGCTGTTCTCGCCGTATCGGGAGTAACATTTGCGGGAAGTCCGTTAACATACACCCCGATCGTCTCACTGTGAGACTCGCCGTAGATCATCACATCAAGGATGTCTCCCTTATAAGTGCTGCTCATAACGTCGCTCATGTCATCTCCTTAAGTAGTACCTTCCTGAATTCAGGAAAAGATTTATCGAGACAGTTCACGTCATCGATCTCAACAGGTTTACCGGACGCAGCGCTGCACAATACCGCAGCCATCGCCATCCTGTGATCACCTGATGAAGTAAGAACGATCTCTTCGGGGATCTCTCTCTTATCTATATATTCTATCGTAATATCGTCATCTTCGAGCGTTACATTTCCGCCTAAAACAGATAACATTTCCGTGATAGCCTTCGCTCTGTCCGACTCCTTGATCCGGAGTCTCCTGATCCCGTGAAGGATCGTCTTCTTCGCACGGAATGCTCCCGTTACCGCCATATACGGAACGATGTCCGGAATGTCGGTACAATCAAGCTCGATCTTATCAACAACATCAAGCAGCGAGCTGTCACGTGTCGTAACGGTACCGTTATCCGTCTCATAAGGAATTCCGGCCATCTCCAGGAACTTCAGTATTGCCATGTCGCCCTGTACGGAATCGAGTCTTAAACCGGACACCTTGACGGAGCCCGCCTGTATCAGGCTTCCGAGACAAAGCAGGAACGCAGCGTTGCTCCAGTCACCTTCAACAACCAATCTCACGATATCATCGGCCGCAAGATTACCTATTGCCGGGACCTTGAAGGTATCTCCTTCTCTTACGATATTAATACCGTATCCGGCAAGTGCCGCAATGGTAAGTTCAATATAATGTACGGATGCGATCCCGCCTTTTACTTCTATCGTTGAGGGAGCATCAAATCCTGCAAGCGCCATAAGAAGACCGGAGATATACTGCGACGATACACTTCCGTCTATACTGTAAGTTCCGGGAGTGATCCTTCCCGTAACTTCTATCTCATTTCTCTCACGGTCCTTGACGATCTTTACACCGTAAGGTTCGAGACAATCCGCCAATTCTTTGAGAGGTCTCTCGATAAGTCTTCCGCGCGTCTTGAATACAAGTCTCTTCTCAGGCGGAATATTCATTGCAAGTGCAAAGGGGATCATGAACCTCAATGTCGAACCGCTCTCGTTACAATCAAGAACGATCACATCGTGATCAAGATCATCCAAAGCTCGCAGACATGCTTTGGTAGCTCTGATATCATCGTTATCTTCTTCGCTGTCCTGAAGTATCGCACCTCTTCCGCCGAGCATGAAGTTAACTATCAATTCTCTGTGAAAGACCGACTTTGAAGGCGGTGCTTTTATCTCCAGATCAAGTTCTTTGCAGGATATTCTCATAGTGACAGGAACTCCAGGAATTCTTCTTTTGTCATCTTCTTTATCTCGGCCGAACCGATCTTATTCGAGAGAATGACTGACAGGATATCGCCGCGCTTTTTCTTATCGTTCATGGCTCCTGCCACTATCTCTTCGGGGGTTATCTCATCTTCTGCCGGAAGGTTATAGAGCTTCAGGAGTGACAGCATTTTCGATGCCTCGGAATCAGCCAATGTGCCTGCTTTTACACAAGCATCGATGAAGATCCCCATGCCCTTGGCAACACAGATCCCGTGAGGCTTCGTAAAGCCGCTGTCGCGCTCGATCACGTGTCCTGCCGTATGTCCGTAATTAAGGATCTGGCGTCTTCCGTTATCCTTCTCATCAGACTTGATCACGTCGGCCTTATCTTCAACACAGGAAGTGATTACATCCTCAAGAACTGATTCATCAGACAGATCACCGTTCGCATTCTTCAGGACTTCATATAACGGTTCGTCCATGATGAAAGCGTACTTGATCACCTCTGCCATGCCTTCTGTAAAGACTTCATCAGGAAGGCTCTTTAACATCGAAGTATCTTCAATGACGAGGCTCGGCTGCCAGAAAGCGCCGACCTGATTCTTTCCCATCGGAATATCTATTCCGGTCTTGCCCCCGACGGAAGCGTCGACCATCGCAAGAAGCGAGGTCGGGATGTGAATAACACTGATGCCTCTGAGGAACGTTGAAGCCGCAAAGCCTGCCATATCAGTCGTTACGCCGCCGCCCAAAGAGACAACAACGTCCGTTCTGGTAAAACCCTCTTCCGCCATCTTGTTCCACATTCCGGCAATCTCATTTATATTCTTGGATCTCTCGCCCGCCTCGAAAACATAACAGGAGACATCCACCCCTGCTTTTGCGAGTTCATTCTTTACGCTGTCAAGATAGAGCGGCACAACATTTGTCTCAGACACGAGCAAAGCCTTTGTCGCATTGGGACAGACCTTCTTTGCTTCCGTTCCGAGAACAGATATCGCATCCCTGCCGATGATTACGTCATATTCTTTTGAAGCACTGACGCGGACGGTCCTCATATTCCGTCAACCTCCTCTTTGATCTGTCTTCCCTCATCGAGAAGTCTCTCCAGACCTTCGAAATCATCCTCTTCCAAAGCCTGCTTATACTTAGCAAGTTCTTCTGTCAGATGATCTATCTCAAAGATAAGATTGTCCTTGTTCTCCAGGAAAAGCTGTGTCCACATCGTGGGATTAAGCCAGGCAACTCTCGTCATGTCCTTGTACGAGCCTGCAGAGAAGCCCTTGTGATTTCTTGAAGAAGGGCTCTTGATATAAGCGTTGGAAACGAGGTGTGCCATCTGTGAAGTGAACGCGATCATCTTATCGTGCTCTTCCGCATGTGAGATGTGGAAGCTTCCGAAGCCGCACGGTGTAAGAAGAGTCTTAACTCTGTCGAGCATATATATGTCGTCGAATCTCGGCGGAACAACTACCATCGGCGCACCCTTGTACATGTCCCCTCTTGCATGTGACATGCCTGAGAATTTTGTGCCGGCCATGGGGTGGCATCCTACGAACAGGAAGCCTGCTTCTTCGGCGATCTTAAATCCCTCAGCGCAGACCAGCCTCTTGGTACCGCAGGCATCGATCACCATGCCTTCCTTGTTGAAGTGATCCTTATGTTTCCTCATCCAATCGATCGTTGCTTCTGGATAAAGCGAGAGGATAACGAGATCACAGTTCCCGAGATTCTCGTCCGTCAGTTCGTCGTCGATTATCCCCTGCATCTGAGCCATCTGGGTAATGCTCTTTGTACGGTTCCAGCCGAAGACCGTTACCTCCTTATCGTTCTCTTTATAGGCCTTTGCGAATGAGGCACCGATAAGACCAAGACCGACTACACCGACTGTTATTTTCATATGAGTAATACTTCCTTTTCGAGGTTAATTAAATAAAAAAGACGCTGATAAAGATCAGCGCCATTGATTACAGAATGCTTCTGGCCTTATTGATCGCATCCATTACATCCGTGAACTGTGCAGGAGTAAGCTGCTGGGACGCATCGGAAAGCGCCTTCTCGGGACAGGTATGCACTTCGATCTCAAGCGCATCTGCACCGGATACGACCGCTGCCATGGACATCGGTCTTATAAGGTTAGACTTGCCGGTAGCATGTGAAGGATCACCTACGACAGGAAGGTGTGTGATCTGCTTCAATACGGAGATGGCACTGACATCAAAAGTATTTCTCGTATATGTCTCGTAAGTTCTGATACCTCTCTCGCAGAGGATTACGTTCGGGTTACCCTCGCTCATGATGTACTCTGCGCTCATGAGAAGTTCCTTGATGGTAGCCGAGAGTCCTCTCTTAAGAAGGATCGGCTTGCCTGTCTTTCCGAGTGCCTTGAGAAGGTCAAAATTCTGCATGTTGCGAGCTCCGACCTGAAGGAAATCAACATCCTTAAATGCCGGGATCTGCTCAGGACTCATGATCTCTGAACAGATGGGAAGACCTGTCTCCTTCTTAGCCTCAAGAAGAAGACTGATGCCCTCCTCATGAAGTCCCTGGAAATCGTAAGGAGATGTTCTCGGCTTAAAAGCACCGCCTCTGAGGATCGTAGCGCCTGCTGCCTTTACTGCTTTCGCAGTCTCAATGATCTGCTCTTCACTCTCGACGGAACAAGGTCCTGCAATAACCGCAAAATTACCGCCGCCGATCTTAACACCTGAGACATCAACGACAGTATCTTCAGGATGGAACTTTCTGTTCGCTTTCTTGAAGGTCTCGGTAACTCTCATTACGCTCTCAATAATATCAAGCCCCTGGAGCATATCGATATCGATTACCGATGTATCACCGATAAGTCCCAAGACCGTGCAATACTCTCCCTTCGACTCGTTAACCTTCAAGCCCTTGTCTTCAAACCATGAGACAAGCTTGCGTGTCTGTTCTTCTGTTGCCGTGTTCTTAAGTACTGCGATCATGACATGTATCTCCTTATAATTAATTAACTTTATTATCGTTTTATACCGTGCTTTTGTATCTGGCTTCAACAAAAAACGCTGCCGGGCTGTTCACGTACCCCTGCAGCGTTATTCAAATCAAATCATTTGGTTCTATCCTGCGCGTTGCAAAAGTCGCTCTAGTTAATCTCACTAAAGTAGTAGTAGTAGTAGTAGCAGTACGCATAATATAAAACCGCAGTTTTCATAAGGAACTCCTTATTTGAAATCTGCGGTTATTAAAACACACCATCATGCATATTGCAATAACAAATACTTTACTTGCGGTACTTTGCCGGCATATCACTTCCGGCAGTCAGGCAAAATCCTCAAGTCCCGTCTTCTCGCAGATCATCTCGACAACATTATCAGGTTCCATATCGAGTGCAACCGCGATCTCATTATTCATTCTGTTCTTTGCATCGATGAGCGCACGTTCGTCCTGAGCATTCAGGCGCTTACCCTCTTTGGCAAGCTTCTCCGCTTGTCTGTTGATCAGATAGATCAATCCGACAATATCTTCTCTGCTGCCGTTAACAATGATGTCGGTGAAAGAGACTTTACGCTCATTTCTGTCTTCGATCCAACTGCAATTATCGATGGGAAGCTTATCGATAAGCGCGATGGCTTCCTTCTTTGAAGCAACCGGTCTGATCCTGCTAACCTGCTCTTCATTATTAAGAGGTACATAAACAAACTGTGATCTCGTTACAAAGAGAGGCTTGAGAACATAATACTTCTGCGGCTTCTCTTTGAAGAAACTGATATCTTTGATGTCGTCGATCTGGCATACTCCGCTGCCCGCATAAACGATGTTGTCGCCAATTTTATAGCCCATGCAAACCTCTCCTCCTAAAAGATTTTTGAAGAAAATAAAATAATATTGTGAAAAGCACTTGTAAAAATCGAAATTAGGTATATACTAACAAGTTTTATTATAGCACGGCAAAATAAGATTGCCTCTGTCAATCTTACCAAAAAACCGCTCATTTATGCGGATTCTGTTTAATTCTGACGGTATTGCAAGCAATAAATGGGGCGGATGGTTATTTTCGAGATGTCCCGAAAACGATCACCCGCCGCCTTACAGATCAATCCTTTGCATCGCACGCTTTGCGGATCTGCTCGATAACGATCTCCAATGCCTTAATGCGCGCATATTTCTTATCAACAGATTCAAGAATGTACCACGGTGCGAATTCAGTCGAAGTCTTCTTGATCATCTCATCGATCGCTTCTTCATACTGATCCCACTTCTCACGGTTGCGCCAGTCTTCATCGGTGATCTTCCACTGCTTCTCGGGATTTGCCTGACGTTCCTTGAATCTGGCAAGCTGTGTTTTCTTATCGATCTGCACCCAGAACTTGATGACTACCGCGCCCCAGTTCGTGAGTTCTTTCTCGAATTCATTGATCTCGTTATAAGCACGCTGCCAATCATTCTCGCTGCAGAAACCTTCGATACGCTCGACCATTACTCTTCCGTACCATGTGCGGTCGAAAATGGCAATGTGACCCGTTCTCGGAAGTCTTGTCCAGAATCTCCACAGGAAGTGTCTTGCCTTCTCATGCGGCTCCGGACTTGCGATCGGAAGCACTTCATAACCTCTCGGATCGAGTGCGCCCGTAATGCGCTTGATGTTACCGCCCTTACCTGCGGCATCCCATCCCTCGTACGCGATGATAACCGGGATCTTCTTGCGGTAAAGCTTATTATGCAGTTCTCTGAGTTCCGACTGAAGCGCCTTGAGCTTCTCGTCGTATTCCTCATCCGTCAGCACCTTATCCTTAAGAACAACTTCTTTTAGAAGCGGTGTCTTCTTAAGCGGGAAAGTATTCTGAAGTATCGGTGCGGCTAGTCCTCTGTTCTTCGTAGCCGTCTCGATTCCCTGATTCAGGAACTCAAGGACCTGAAGCTCTGCGAACTTCTTATCTTTACTGTCGATTATGTACCAGGGTGCCGTCGGATTATTCGTATCCTTAAGATATCGGTCGTACACTTCCATGCAATCGTCATAGTGCTTATTCTCATAAAGATCGCTCTTACTTACGCGCCACTTCGTATTCTTCTCATCCAGGAGCTTCTCAAGTCGTTCCTTCTGTTCTTTCTTCCCGATCTGGAAAAAGAACTTCATTACCAGGTAACCATTATCAACAAGGGATCTCTCCGTCCTGTTGATCGACTCTATCGTCTCTTCATATTCTTCGTCACTCAGCACCTCTTCCATACGCGCATTCGTGACTTCGCCCATCCAGAACGAATCGTAGAAGGCAAGCTTTCCCTGCTCGGGAATCTCCTTCATGTATCTGTATAAAAACGGATATCTAAGTTCCTCTTTACTCGGCTTCGGGAAAGTCTTTACTCTGAAGAATCTCGGATCGATATTCTGGATGATCTTCCCTATGACACTTCCCTTACCTGCAGCGCCCCAACCTTCGAAGATAACCATAACGGGAAGTCCCGCTTCCTTTATCTTCATCTGCGAAGCAAACAGCTTATCTCTCGCTTCTTTCAATCTCAGCGAAAATTCTTCATCTTCCGGCTTCTCTGCCATAACAAATTCCCTAAGCATATCGGACCTCCGTTCTCATAAATCTTCACGCAGCCTTCGTTGTGCCGGCCGCACAGTAACACTGATTCAGTTATCTTAAATATAAGAACTCGGCGCGTAAATTTGTAGATGTTAATTGCATTATTTTCGAGTTATTTGATTGTGCCGAATAACAATAGAAGTCGCCGGCCTCCGCATGGCAGCGGTTATCAAGTGGCTGCGCATAACAGACACCGTTTTCTTTTTTACGGATGATTCCGTTTACGTGTTCACAGACGGCATCATCTTTTTCACAAATGGATCCGTATTTGTTCCGCAGAGGACTCGAAAAGCAGGTGTTCCAAAAATGTTCCAATATTCCCTCAAATCACGCAACAGAAATTGCACTTTGACCCCCAAATGCATATTTTGTTCCTCTAAACTACCCAAACGCATCAACAAATATGGAACAGCCAAAATTGAAGAAATGTAAGTTCAAATCACTTTTCTTTTTTATGTCGCGGTTTTAATTAGGTAATACATAATTAAGAAAAAGCATTCAAAAATCGCTTGTCGTTTTTGTCGTAATTTGTCGCACACAAACCCCTTACAGCCCTCTATAATCGGGGCATGAAGATACTTGAGCCTTACATTTCAAAAGAATACCTCGCCTTGAAGATCAACTATTGTAAAAAGCAGTTATCTTTACTTCCGGAGGTTACTACCACCCAACGTTTGTTGCGAGGGAACAAACGGCTGACCTATGTAAAGAATAATCATCGTTACCTTGCAACCGGTTCATCGGGAGAAGAATTGCGGAGAATCTACAACCTTCGCACGGACCTCACATGCGACCTCACGCGATTGGAAGGCCTTTGGGCAAGTGAATACAAGCGTCTGCCGACACCTGATATTGAGCCGAGAAAGATCAAGCGCAGGATGATGATCTCCGATAGCAGCAGCGTGGTGTTGGACGGAGAGTTTTTCGAGAGTCTCAAAAACGATGCTAACCCTAATCATCGCGAAAATAAGACCCACTACTACAATGGTACTTACTACAGGTCTTCAGCTGAAGTTGAGATCGCAAGGTTCTATACCGAACAAGGGATCCCTTTCAAGTATGAACCGGAGATCCGGCTTAAGGGACTTAATTTTCCTGTCTACCCTGACTTTGTGATATACATTGAGGAACTCGATCTCTGTAAGTTCCATGAACATTTCGGAATGAAGAATTCTTCAGCATACAACCGTAGTACGGCGGTTAAGTACACGAATTATTCAAATGCGGGATTGTTGCCTGAACTGGATACGATCTTTACTTATGATGTGGATTTCAAACCATTCGATCTGCGCGAATTGAGCAACAAGTTGAATTCGGCCGTATACGGCTCACTTTTCTGCTTCGACAGCTGAGCATTCAAAAAGAAGAGAATATCGATCAACCGTCTCAAACTGTTCCGGGAATCATGCACTGATGAATAGTGTTAATGAATAACGAATTACGCTCTGATCTCCGCAAGCATCGTGCGGTAATCGACTTCGTCGAGCTCATATTCTTTCTTAAGGGATAAGATGTTAAAAACCTGATCACGGGAAGCTGATGCATTCTGTTCGCTGTCGTCTCTGGGGTCTAATGTGAAACTGTAATCTTTCATAGCACAACACCTTACCTGTCATTTCTCGTATTCTACTACTACTTCTTAAAATCCAATGACAACTTCGGCAAATGTAATATGACAAACATGTTACAAAACCCACAAAGGCCCATAAATAAAGCTCCCGCAGGTTTTCCCACGGGAGCTGAACGATTCGGATCGGTTTTAAGCAGGCAGATCAGATACCCTTGCAGTCATTCATGTACTGTCTGATGGGTCCGATGTCGGTATACTTCGCAACGCCGTCTGCTTCAGGAATGATCAATACGGGAACATTGACGATATCGAACTTCCTTGCGAGGTCCGGATTGTCATCTGCATAGATGAGTTCGTAGTCGAAGTGCTGTTCATCGAACATTGCCTTAACAGCCTTGCACTTCGCGCATGTGTGTGTTGAGAAGAGCATCGGCTTTGTTCCTACTTCATCGGCTGCAACGGGCTTGAGTTCGGGAAGCTCCTTCTCCTCAGCTGTAACCGTAACTGTTGCCGTTCTGGGCTTCATTGAAGAACCGCAGATATCGTATGTCTTTCTGTCCTTGAACTCCTGGAGCTTACCGTCGTTCCAGTTCTTTACCGGACGATAGTAACCTGTGATACGGCTGTATGTCTCTGTGGGATTACCGCACTCAGGGCAAGCCTTAACTTCACCGGGGAGGTATCCGTGAGCAGAGCAGATGGAGTACGTAGGTGACATCGTGTAGTAAGGCAATCTGTAGTTCTCTGCGATCTTTCTTACGAGCGAAGCTGCAGCCTTCCAGTCAGGGAGACGCTCGCCTAAGAATGCATGGAATACTGTACCGGATGTATAGAGTGTCTGCAGATTATCCTGCACGTCAAGGGCATCGAAAATATCAGCCGTATAGCCGACCGGCAAGTGTGAACTGTTGGTGTAGTAGTATACGCCGGAAGCATCGTTTGCCGTGATGATGTCTGCATATCTTGCCTTATCGTGCTTAGCAAGACGATAAGATGTGGACTCTGCAGGTGTAGCCTCGAGGTTATAGAGGTCGCCGTACTTCTCCTGATAATCGGAGAGCTTCTCTCTCATATGGTTGAGAACTTCAGCAGCGAATTCCTGAGCCTCGGTATTCGTAAGATCCTTTCTGAGCCACTTTGCATTGAGGCCTGCCTCGTTCATGCCGACAAGACCGATTGTTGAGAAGTGGTTATTGAAGGTTCCGAGATAATGCTTTGTATAAGGATAGAGACCTTCGTCGAGGAGTTTTGTGATCGTATTTCTCTTGATCTTGAGAGATCTTGCAGCAACATCCATGAGATGATCGAGTCTCTTGAAGAAGTCTTCCTTATCAGCTGCGAGATAAGCGATACGCGGGATGTTGATCGTAACAACACCGACAGAACCCGTTGACTCACCGCTTCCGAAGAAACCGCCGGACTTCTTACGGAGTTCACGAAGGTCAAGACGCAAACGGCAGCACATAGAACGTACATCGGAAGGCTCCATGTCGGAATTGATGTAGTTGGAGAAGTAAGGGATACCGTACTTAGCTGTCATCTCGAAGAGAAGCTTGTTGTTCTCAGTCTCAGACCAGTCGAAGTCTCTTGTGATCGAATATGTAGGGATCGGATACTGGAAGCCGCGGCCGTTGGCATCGCCTTCGATCATGATCTCGATGAAAGCTCTGTTGACCATGTCCATCTCAGCCTTACAATCCTTGTACTTGAAGTCAACTTCCTTACCGCCGACGATACAGTTCTGCTCAGCGAGATCCTTCGGAACTGTCCAGTCGAGAGTGATGTTTGTGAACGGGCTCTGTGTACCCCATCTTGAAGGTGTGTTAACGCCGTAGATGAAGGACTGGATGTCCTGCTTAACCTGCTTGTAGCTGAGGTTGTCTATCTTAACAAAAGGAGCGAGATAAGTATCGAATGATGAGAAAGCCTGAGCGCCTGCCCACTCATTCTGCATGATGCCGAGGAAGTTGACCATCTGGTTGCAAAGTGTGGAGAGGTGCTTTGCAGGTGCAGACGTGATCTTACCGACGATTCCGCCGAGACCTTCCTGGATGAGCTGCTTCAATGACCAGCCTGCGCAGTAACCTGTAAGCATGGACAAGTCATGAATGTGAATATCAGCATTTCTGTGCGCATCTGCGATCTCTTTGTCGTAGATCTCAGAGAGCCAGTAGTTTGCCGTGATAGCGCCGGAGTTAGAGAGGATGAGACCGCCTACAGAATAAGTAACTGTCGAGTTCTCTTTTACACGCCAGTCCTCAACCTTTACGTAGCTGTCTACGAGATTCTTATAGTTCAGGAGAGCAGAATTCATGTTACGGATCTTCTCGCGCTGTGCACGATAAAGGATGTATGCCTTAGCTACATCGTCGTAACCCATCTTCTGGAGCGTAACTTCTACGCTGTCCTGGATGGCTTCGACATCAACCTTGCCGTCCGATGCCTTCTTCTCACAATCGGATACTGCATTCAATGCGAGCATATCGATTATCTGTGAGTTGTACTCTCTGTTCTGTGCGACAAAAGCCTTCTCGATGGCACCTGAGATCTTGGTCAGATCAAAATTTACGACTTTGCCGTCTCTTTTTACGATTTGATACATTGTTCCTCTCCTTAACTCTCTCCGCGTATCTTTGCCTGCGGTATTATTTGCTTCGCATTTTCCAATGCCTTTTCCAACTCATCTTTGGACATCTCACTCAGCCCGTCACCGCAGATAAGGCTTCCCGAATCGACAAAGTTCTGAAGGAAGTAACTGTCTGCTCCTTCGATCTGCTTCGCGATCGTGCCGAGATCTTCAGCAACGTGCAAGGGCGATACCACCGTTGTACGGAACTCATGTGCGACTCCGCTCTCACGAAGCACACGGATACTTCCAGCGACTAAAGAAGTATCGAAGTCCGGAACACCGACTGTCTCCGCATACTTATCAAAGGTGTTCTTAATGTCCATAGCGACAAAATCCACATTCCCCTCTGCAAGGATCTTCTCAAGCCTGTCAGGGAATGTACCGTTGGTATCAAGCTTTACCTTGAAGCCCATCGACTTGATCTTCGCTATAAACTCACCGATATCAGCATGCAGAAGCGGTTCTCCGCCGGTGATTGCAACACCGTCAAGGATCCCCCTGCGCTTCTTGAGGAACGCGAAAAATTCGTCTTCACTCAATCTGTCGTTCTCCGGCGGATTCATTACCAATGCGGAGTTGTGGCAGAAGGGGCATCTCAGATTGCAGCCGACGGTAAACACCGTACAAGCTACCGTCCCGGGGAAATCCAAAAGCGTCAACTTCTGAAGTCCTCCGATGATCATGTCCCTTTACCTCGCTTATGAATTGAAAATAGGTGCGAATGTGCTTCGGTTATCCCGGAGCGCTATTAAAGATTACCTATATATTGTGGTCGTGTCAACACCAAAACCCTACATATTGTGGATTGTGTTCAGGAATAAAAAACACTCGAAAAACCGACAACCACTAGGCTTTTGCGGCTTTTTCGAGTGCTTCACGACTCTGTTTGGGCGGGAAAATGTAATATTACATTGCAGCTGAAGGAAACAAATTCAGTTTCGCTTCTTCTCGATCCTATTGAACTGCGGCCTTACTTCGACCTCCGTTACGGCTGCACCCTCACGCATGTTGATAACAGACTTCACACATTGTGCGGTATCTTCAGGGAGAAGATAACATCCGTCCTCCGCAGACGGCTTAAAATCCGCATTTCGGTACAATCCTGTGTTTGCCGTAAGGTCCGGACATACGGTTACCACTCTCACGCCGGTCTTGCGCACTTCTTCATAAAGACTTCTTCCGTAGCTTCGAAGTCCGGCCTTAAGTGCGCCGTAAACTGCGCCATGCGTATTGATCCTGGTGGATGTAACCGATGCTATGTTGATCACCATGCCTTTTGTCTCTTTAAGCTTAGGGAGAAGCGCCGACGTAAGGATCAAGGGGGCTTCAAGATCAGTCCGGCACATCTCCTGTATCTGTGCCGGTGTATTGAATTCAGCCAGCCCGTAGTAAGCACTGCCGGCCGCATTTACGAGAAGGTCGACGCGTTCTGCCTCCGATACCTTTCTGAGCAGAGCATCCGTCTCTCTTATATCAAGTGAGAATCTTTTCTCGAAGAAATCACTGTCTTCAGGGAATGTTCTTCCTATTCCGTATACCTTATAACCTTCTTCGGAAAGCATCCTCGATATCGCAAGACCTATTCCGGAAGATGCACCTGTTACGATCGCAGTCTTTAATTCCATGTGAATATCTTCTCCCTTCCGATATGCTCCGACAGTAATCCGCACACAAACTCCTGCATCTTTCTGTCAGCATCAGGCTCATACTGAGCCACTCCGTCTCTGATTACATAAGGATACCACGCTACCTCAGAGGCGGGATATGCCCTCCTCATTTTCGATAAGTAATCGGATGAGATCCTGAATGTACCGACGCTCACGTCCGTAAGAGCTTTGAGATCGATCCTTGCAGAGGCAACTTCGATTAGGTTCTCATAAGCCTTTTCCCACTCAGGGATCCTGATTATCGGGTCAAAGCACAACCTGACTTTGGCGCCGTTCTCAAGTGCTTTCGCAGCTGCATCGATCCGCGCATTTACGTTCGCCGTGTTGCGTTCGTATCTTGTGACAACTTCCTCGGGTGACAAGGTAAATGCATAGATGACATTGTGTGCTTCATTCTCTATGGAAGGCGCTGCCTTGGTGCGCAGCTCCACGAGAAGATCGTCATGTTCCTGCGCCAGTTCTGTCCAGAAATCAGCATGTCCGGCAAGCCCGTTCATTGCTATCAGATCGGTATCGTAAGAAGCACAGACATACATCGGTCCTTCCGCGAGTCTCTCTTCGATATCGCGTTTGTAATCTTCAAGGTTTACGAACACGACCATATAAGCCGACGGATACATCCCCTTGAGATAGCAATACTCACAATCAAACGGGCAGTTCATCATGGAACTGGAATAATAGAAATTCTTCTGTCCGAACGATTGGCATACCGGCGCACCCTTGAATATCCTGTTGCCGTCCCTTACGGCGATTATCAGTGCCTGATGCCGTCTTTGCAGGATCTGATCCTGCCTCTTCCTGTCGAAAACATCCTTATAGTGGTTGATCGTAACAACATTTGCATCAGAAAGCTTATCAAGGATCCTCCCGGTCAGCGGATAGCTCTTCGCGCTCTCCTCAACGTAGACATGCGTAAATCTCATCGAGAGCCTCCCTTCCGCCCTTCTTGTCCTTAACGGGTAGCCTGCCCTCTTTGCGCATCTTTCCGATGAGATCCGTTAACTCGTTCTCTCGACCGGAGGCAACGCAATAGTGCTCTATGTCGGCAAGCTCGTTGCGCATATATTGTGTAAGCTTCATCTCAAGAGCGACTTCTTCCGGCAGGAAAGAGTAGTTCTTGCCCGCGCTGTCACCGTCCAGACACTCAGCTATCATTCTTATCTCATCCAGATGTTCACGGATCAATCCGGATACTTCATTTGCCGTCGGGAAATCCTTACCGCTGTCAGATACTACCTTATATATGACCAGTGATGACGGCGGGATCACCTTCAGCGCCTTCTCGCAAATGAGCGCCGCTTCCATATCGTAGAGCATACCGTCTTCAAGTTCGGTCACAATCTCCGAAGTCGTCGTTAATGTCTTCTCAGGTATTGAGGCATCGAAAAGAATATCAGGATAGTACCTTCTACCGCTGTCAGCGGAGATAACCTGATTGACAAGATATCCCTCGCCCTTCCTGCCACCGGCACACACGCCGACATTAATGACGCGGTCATCAGGAGTCAATTCCAATCCCGCAATGCGTTCCGAAGCTTTAAGTCCGACACCCGTAACCACGGTCTCTCCGGGCAACCCGTTAAGAGCCGAAGCTTCACATTTAAGAGCTGTGAGTATATAAAGCAAGCTGATATCCTTCCCGTTCTTTTTGATAATTATATTATAAAGTGTTAAGATTATTCGACTTGAAGACAACGGAGGTTGCACATGGACAGATTACTTACGGGCCTTCAGCCCAGCGGTTCACTTACGATCGGCAATTATGCAGGCGGAATCTCGCAGATCGTTAACTATCAGAAGGATTATGAGACATTCCTCTTCATCCCTGACATGCATGCCATCACGGTCCCTCAGGATCCTGATGCACTTCACAAGAACATCATCAACGCAATCGCAATGTACATCGCATGCGGTGTTGATCCCGATCTTGATAACATGCATATCTACATTCAGTCAGAGAACCTCTACCACGCAAATCTGTCATGGATCTTCGAGTGCCACACACCGCACGGCGACCTCACCAGAATGCATCAGTTCAAGGCTAAGTCAGCTCTTCATGAAGCATTCACCGAAGGTCTTGTAACTTATCCTGACCTTATGGCAGCAGACATCCTTCTCTACGATCCGAAGTATGTTCCTACAGGAATCGATCAGAAGCAGCATGTCGAGCTTGCACGTAATCTCGCCATCAGATTCAACAACCGTTACGGCGAACTCTTTAAGATCCCCGAACCGTTGATCCCTACTATCGGCGCAAAGATCCGTGACCTTCAGAATCCTGCTCAGAAGATGAGCAAGTCAACAGACAATCCGAAGGCTTCCGTATTCCTTTCCGATCCCGAGAAAACAATCCGCAAGAAGATCATGTCTTCCGTTACTGATTCCGACGGCATCATCAAGTTCGACGAAGAGAACAAGCCGGGCGTATCTAACCTGCTCACGATCTATTCTGTTTTCGCAGGTTCAACGATCGAAGATGCTGTAGCAAAGTTCGAAGGCGGCGGATACGGCGACCTTAAGAAAGCCGTTGCCGATGCAGTCGTCGAGAAGGTCGTTCCTTTCCAGGACAAGTACAACGAAGTAATCTCAAGCGGCATCATCGATGACATTCTCGATGCAGGCCGTGATTATTCCATCGCGATCGCCAAAGAGAAGTACGAGCTCGTAAGAAAGGCTGTCGGATTCGGAAGGATCTGATCATCGACATGAATGTCTTTTTCGGTTCGTCTGAGGAGTTCTCAACTTTTCCCAAGCAATGACATGCTCTTCGGGGTGCATTTTAAGGGATTTTGAGCACGAATTTTACGCGAAGGATTATCCCTCCTTGTTTTCTGATTCGTCCTTAGTTACATTGTCTTCAATTGTCAGTGATGCACCGCAGAAGGAACAGATATTCGTATTCTCCACTCTGACCGATCCGCAGTTCGGACAGTTGGTATAGTATTTATGCTTCAGGAATTCCGTTTTCTCGTCGAGCTCCTTCTGGATCGCGGAATTCTTCGCTGTAAGTGCTTCAGTCTCTTTCTCATAGTTGCGCTCATATACCTTCTTCATATAGCACTGTCCCGCTATGATGTATGCTATAAACAACAATGCGAAAAAGCACGGTGTAAAGAAAGTGACGTTGTCAATGAACGTGAAAAACGGACCGGCCGTTAAATTATTCTTTAGGAGCGGAGCCACCAATTCGTAGAATGCATTCGTCACAAACAAAACAGCATTGATACCTATACCCGCAATTCCTATGGGAAGCGAATACTTAAAGAATCTCGTCCACTTCATCAGTTTCTCTCCTTATTCCTGAGCATTGATCTTACTGTCGGATAAACGGTGGATCGAATCGGAAGATTTGACATCCGTTGAACTTACTTCCAAAGAAGTACCGCACTGAGTGCAGATGGGCTTACAGGGAACAGCATCTGCGCCGCAGTTCGGGCATCTGTTATGGAACCATTTCATACTCATCTCATTCTCAATAAACGTCTCGGCATCTCGTCTGTCAAGTTCGGCAACATTCTCTTCAGCAATTCTTAATGCGCACTTATACAAGATGGAATCCCTTATCCTGCTGTTTACAAAGCAGATAATCCCGCAGCATGTGACCAGGATTGAAGGAAGATAAAAAGATATCACGGAAATACTCTTCAGTATCTGATCACTTATGCCCTTAATGGCATAATACGGCACTACGAATTCATAGAGAGCGAGATGCAGCGATGCGCATACAGCGCTGACGATCAGCCAGATGAAAGGGTTGATCCATATGATACCGGAAGTGTTCTTAACGACATCATAAACTCTCTTCGCATTATCCGGTCCGAAGTCCCGGTCGAAGAAAGATATCCGGTAGCAGATCCTGTCTGTTTCAGCCCAGGATTTGCTGTCACCGACAGCATTGACCGTACCCTTACCTTTCCACACAATTCCGATATTTTTGGGCAGCTTGCCTCTCCGGATGCTTGCAATTGCCTGTGTGCGCGAGTAATCCTTCAAGCCGAGTATCAGGAACAATAAGCCGACGGAATATAAACTAAGATTGATCAAGTTCAATGCAGTGATCCTGCCGAGACAGACATCAAAGAAAAGATAGATCACTCCAAGAGTTATCAAGGCTGAACCGTACATCAAGACATTTATAGACAGTTCCGCGGTGCCTGCACCGTCACCATCGTAAGTACCGCTATAATAAATTTCTTCATGTTCATTCATTGCCATTCACCCCTTTATATCAACTACAAACAGCAACTGTCTTCCGACCGTCAATTCTCGTTCGGGTAGACCAAACGTCGGTCAGTATCGAACCATTCAGCGATCGTCCTGAACAACTTAACGATAAATCTTCCTCTTTCCGTGATCGTATAAGATCCGTCCGGATTCTCTTCGATTGTACCTGTTACGACCTGTTCGTCAAAGCGCTTCTCAAAAGCGCCGTAATCCTCGACATACTTTGAAGTGAATACTTCGCCTACTGACTCCTGTGTAAATGTCTGATCTGAATTCTCGTCCATGTAACTCAGCATGAATACGGATACGGAACGCTCAACGGTTACCGGGATAAGCGTAAAGAGAACCATGTTAACGCAGCAGAAGATAACGAACATCATGATGATGTCTCTTACCGTGATGAAGCCCCAGAACTTTCTGATAACTCCCATAACGATGGCGGCAATGGCACCCGTAATTACAATGAATACGATTCCGCGGTACATCAGGACTCCCATATCCTTAAGAATGCCGGTGTGAAACAATGCCACGAACATTACGGAACAGACTACATAGATCAATGCATATATTCCGATCAATCCGATTACGCTCTTAGCACTTCCGCCACCCTTGCTTGTCCTGGTCATTTATACTTTCCCCGTCTTTCTTTTTATATCTTCTTCGGTCAAAGCTTTTGTCTTCGCTATCGGATCTGCAAGAAAAGCCATGCCGTCACTTCCGATCTGGATAGCCGTTCCGCAAAAATTACAAAAGCCCGTTGAATTGCGTCTGATTCTGTTACCGGTCGCACCACAGTTAGGACATTCTACTGCCACACTGTCTCTCGCGATCTGATCCTCAAGTTGTGTTCTATGGTAACTTGCGGTCTCTTCGATCGCTTTCTCTCTCGACGCCTCAGCCTGCAACCTTGCTTGCTCGGCAGCAGTGCGCGAACGTTCGATCTCTTGTTGCTTCAATATGTGATCACTTACACGGAATCCGATCCTGATCAGATTGCCGAGACCTATACGGCACATGAAAGTAGCCTCCTATATCCAAACTTATTCCGTTTATTATTTTAGCATGTTTTCGAGTTCTCGTGCCAATCTGGCAACGGGCAATCCGACGACATTTGAATTGTCACCGTCGATCTTCTTTACCAATAATGCACCCTTTCCCTGGATTCCGTATGAACCGGCTTTGTCGTAAGGTTCCTCGCTGTCGCAGTATTCCGATATCGTCTTTCGTTGCTGATCATCAAGTTCGTAGAACTCGACGAGCGTCTCTTCCGTAAAGATCTTTCTGGATGTTCCGGCGATGATCGCGACTCCCGTGGCTACGACATGTGTCCTTCCTGACATCGAAGACAGCATTCTGCACGCATCTTCTCTGTCTACCGGCTTGCCGTATATTACATCATCCAGGATAACCGATGTGTCCGCTCCGATAACCACTGCGTTCATTTTCTCTTCTTCTGTAAGTGTCTCGAAAACCGCTTCGGCTTTTATCTCTGCAAGCTTCTCGCTCACCTTCAAGGTCGGCACGCCTTCTTCCTCCATCCGGTTCTCGGCGGCACGTTCGTCAACATCTGCGGTGATCACTTCAAAATCAGAAGTTATCATAGACAGCAATTCGCGCCTCCGAGGAGACGCGCTTGCTAGGATTACTCTTTTATGAAAAGTGTTTAAAATCATTATTTATCCTCTTTCGCTGAGGGTGCCGGCTTAAACGGATTAATGCTCGAGAGTCCTTCGGATGCGAACGGATCTTCCTCATTAAACTCAACGGCCTTGAACAGTCCTGCGTCAGCCGGTTTATACTGGCTGGGTGTTGAAGCAGCCTTCTTAAAAGGATTTGTATCATCTACTGCGATCTTCTTGATCGGTTCAGGTGCAGGCTCCGGGTTAGGCTCCGGTGTCGGTTCAACTGCAGGTTCAGCGGTCTTGAACGAACTGGGTTCTGCTGTAGCTGCCTTAAACGGACTGGGCTCCGTTACCGCCGACTTAAACGGGCTGGGCTCTGCTGCGGCTGCTTTGAACGGACTCGGCTCAGTGACTGCCGACTTAAACGGACCGGGATCTGCCGATGACGATGCAGCAGCCTTGAAAGGATTGGGTTCCGAAGCAGCCTTCTTGAACGGACTGGCACTTGCTGTCTCAGGTGCCTGAACGGTAGAGCTTGACGGCTTAACCGGTGTACCTGACGGTCTGAAAGGACTTGCATCAGGAGACTTCATGAACGGATTTGTTGTCTCAGCGTTAACTGACTTAAATGCCGAATTGATCGGTGCTGATGAATCTTCTTTCTTCGCTGCAGGATTGCCTGCCATCTGCATAAATGCAGAATAAGAAGATGAACCGGAACCAAGAGATCCGCCGGAAGAAGAAAGCTTCGCGCCCGAACCTGATCCGAGAGATCCTGAACCAAGGGAACCGCCTGATGACAAGGACTCTCCGCCTAAGGAACCCAATGAAGAGAGCGTCTCACCTGAATCCATTGATCCGAAAGACGAGAGCGTCTCCTGTGAACCGAGGGATGAGAGTGATGAATCTCCTGACTTCAATCCTGAAGAACCAAGTGAAGATCCGAGTGAAGAACCCGGTCTTGCGTTCCTTGCAGATGAAGGTGTTGCTGTTGCTCTGGGGAATCCTGATGAAGGTGTAGCAGAAGATCTGGGGAATCCTGATGACGGGAAAGAGGACTTCTTGGTTTCCTCAACCTTCTTCTCCGGTTCCTTAGTCTCTTCAGCCTTAGATTCTTCTCTTAATTTTGCAAAAGGTGAGAACGGTGAAGCGGCCGGCTTCTGTTCTTCCTTCTTCTCTTCTGCCTTAGGCTCTTCTTTCTTTACTTCTTCAGCCTTGGGAGCTGCCGGTGCCGCTTTGGCAAAGGGTGAGAACGGTGAAGCGGCCGGCTTCTGTTCTTCCTTCTTCTCTTCTGCCTTAGGCTCTTCTTTCTTTACTTCTTCAGCCTTGGGCGCTGCCGGTGCCGCTTTGGCAAAGGGTGAGAACGGTGAAGCGACCGGCTTCTGTTCTTCCTTCTTCTCTTCTGCCTTAGGCTCTTCTTTCTTTGCTTCTTCAGCCTTGGGCGCTGCCTGTGTCGCTTTGGCAAAGGGTGAGAACGGTGAAACGGCAGGCTTTGCTTCTTCTTTTACAGTTTCAGCAACTTTATTCTCAATAACGGGAGTCTTTTCATCCTTAGATTCTTCCTTAACTTCGGCAACCTTGGACGCTGTTGACGAAGGAGTAGCTGTTGCTCTCGGGAAACCGGACGAAGGTGTAGCCGCTGCTCTCGGGAATCCCGATGAAGGAGTAGCAGAAGATCTGGGGAATCCTGATGACGGGAATGCAGACTTCTTAGGTTCTTCGGGTTTCTTCTCTTCAGGCTTAGACTCTTCTTTCTTTGCTTCTTCAGCTTTGGCAACTTCTGATGCTGCTTTAGTGAAAGAGGAGAAAGCAGATGTTGTTGTTGTTTTAGTTTCTTCTTTTACGGGTTCTGCAACCTTATTCTCAACTGCAGGAGTCTTCTCATCCTTAGGTTCCTCTTTAACTTCGGCAACCTTGGTTGCTGTTGAAGAAGGAGTAGCTGCTGCTCTCGGGAAACCGGATGAAGGTGTAGCCGCTGCTCTCGGGAATCCCGACGAAGGCGTGGCAGAAGATCTGGGGAATCCCGATGACGGGAATGCAGACTTCTTAGGCTCTTCAGGCTTCTTATCTTCAGCCTTGGGTTCTTCCTCGGCTTTTTCAGGCTCAACTACAGCCTTAGGCTCTTCGGCCTTAGTTTCTTCTTTGACCTCTTCGGTCTTAGCCGCGTCTTCAGCCTTGTCTATCGCTTTGTTATTTTCTGAAAAATCGTCTTTTTTTTTCTCTGTCTCGGCTTCTTCCATTACTTCCTCGGGCTTCTCAGCTTCCTTGGAATCTTCAGCCGGCGCTTTTGCTTCCGCATCCTTGGCCTCAATCTTTATATCAGTTGCTTTCTCGGTCTTAGGTACTTCGTTCTCCTTAGAAGTTTCTTCAGTCTTGGCTTCTTCAGGCTTCTTATCTGTCTCGGAAACCTTAACCTCTTCCTTTTTCTCCTCAGGCTTCTTAGCCTCTTCCGCAGCCTTCGGTTCAGAAGCCTTCTCGGCGTCCTTCTTTGCTTCTTCCGGAGCTGCAGCAACATTGGCTTTATCATCAGCCGTTGTCTCTTCAGCCGGTTTTCCGGTCTGAGCTGTTGCCAATCCGGGTCTGGCATTAGCCGGTCTCATGGCTGCCTCTGTTGCATTGGCAAACGCCTTCGCCGTAACACTCTGCTGCTGTCTCAGTCTTGCATCCATGGCTTCGGCAGAAGATGTCTTCTCTGTCACAGAGTTATCCAGACTCGCTGCCGACTGAACAGTGCCATGCTGAACGCCCTTGATCGTATCACTGAGGGAATCCTTAAAGCCGATCGTGCTCTCAGGAAGAATGCCCTTGCTGTTATCTTCGAATCTTGCGTCCGGATTATCACTGAAGAGTGAATATACCTTTCTCGGATTCTCCTTATGAGTAAGTTTGTAATAAGCGTCAACGAGCTTCGCAAGAGACTTGCTGTATACAAGCTTCGATGCCGTCTTTACAGGCTTATCGATACCTTGAACGTCGTTAACCTCCTTGAAGAACTCACCGCTGGTCTTGTAGTCACCGCTTACGATATAGCCGGCACCGGGTTCACCCTTGTCTGCCAGAGTAAGCATGTCAGCAGCAACATCTCTTACATCTACGAAAGCACGTCCGCCATCCTTCGGCGGTACTGTTCCGTTATTGAGATAGCTGTTCAGGATCTTGTTTATCTCGTAATCGTCGGAATAACCGGGTCCTATAATGAAAGTAGGCAATACCATTACGGCATTAAGTCTGTTGAGGGTAACCTTCTCCATTACATAAGCGGCAGCCTCAGCCTTTGACTTAGCATATTCGCCCGCAACCTTGTTGCGGTCAAAGTGGATCGTGATATCATCACCCTTAACTTCCGGATTAAGTGCATATGCAGAACTCAGATAGACGAGCTTGCCGACCTTGCGCTTAAGGCACATATCAACGACATTCTCTGCACCGATAACATTTACTTTTCTCATTGTGAGATTAGTCTTGTCGGTGAGCGATACGTATTCATCGGTGTGGAACAAAACAGCATTTCTCGGATCATCGAGCTCGAAAAATTCCTTCATGGAATCTTTATCTGTTGAAATACCATAACAGATCTCAATGTTTGGGTTATTCCTGTATATCCTTGTGTCAGAGAGCTCACTCATGAGTATTCTGACCTTCTCACCTCTTTGGAGAAGCATACTGATAACAGTTTTTCCCAGTGCGCCTTCGCCACCCGATACAAGATACTTAACAGACATACAATCTCTCCTTGCATTACGCGTGTGTTGTCAATTGCTCACCCTTATAACAAAAGACTACATTGCTTGAGCTAAAATATCTACTAGCTCATTTCCGAAGTTGTTAGAATTATTTATTAATTCCCATATATTTTTACATATTTTTGACATAATTACGAGAGGAAAGGTGCGAAAACATTATATTTGCGACATGTTGACATTTCTTATACGCGAGTATATTCTTATTAACGTTTCCATATTGGGAACGTGTACAATCGAATATTTCTAAAGGCTGAGACGAAGAAAGCCGCAGATTCGGGTCATTACAGAGAAGTGCTGTTTGCTGAGAGGCACGTGACGACATTTGCAACAAGCTATCCCTTCCGAGCCGGCATTCTGAACAGGACTTATCCTAAGTAGACGATGCCCGTGACGCTGCGTTAAGGCAAAGAAGTTGTCAGACTTCGAGAGTGGTTGATCTTAGAGTCAGCAAATTGAGTGGTACCGCGGATTTTTTCGTCTCAATGTCCGAATAGGATATTGAGGCGTTTTTTGTTTGTGCAAAAAAGTAAAGGAGAATGCTTATGTCAGTAACAAATAACCATGACAGCAACGTTGAGTTCAAGCTCTCGGAAGTTGCATCACGTGTTCACGGACTCAGACTCGATATGGGTCTTACACCTGAAGAGATTGCCGACAAACTTGATATTACTACCGAAGAGTATCTCAAGTTTGAGACGGGCGAACTGGACTTCAACTTTACATTCATTTACAAATTTGCAAATCTTGCCGGCGTTGAGATCTCAGATCTCATGGAGGGTTCATCTCCTTCCCTTACTGAATATGCCGTTACAAGAAACGGTCAGGGCAGCCCGATAACCAGACGTACGGGTTATAAGTACCAGCGTCTCGCTTCAAGATTCAAGAATAAGCTCTGCGAGCCTTTCCGCGTCGTAGTTCCTTATTCCGAGGAAGCTTTGAACCCGCCCTATCACCTTGTATCTCACAATTACCAGGAGATGAATATCGTCGTTAAGGGTACTCTCAAGGTGATCATCGGTGATTCCTCCGAGGTTCTCCACGAAGGCGACTCCATTTACTTTGACTCTACACAGCCGCACGGTGAATTTGCTCTGGGCGGAGAGGACTGTGTTTTCTATGCGATCATCCTGAACCCTGAATCATGGGGAAAGGGCGAGAACTACACTACACCTTACAACTCCGAAGAAATGCGTACGGACAACATCACTAACGTTGATGCCGCTGAACTTGAAGATGCAGTATATACACACTATCTCAACGGTATCCTCGACAAAGACGGTCAACTCGTTGACGTTGATGTCAACGTTCCCGAGTGCAAGAAGTTCAACTTCGCTTTCGACTGCGTTGATGCGATCGCTGCCAAGAATCCCGATAAGCTCGCCATGCTCTGGGTCGCAAAAGATTGCGTAACCGAGAAGAGATTTACCTTCGGCGACATCAAGAAATACTCCAACATGACTGCCAATTACTTTAAGTCATTGGGCATCAACAAGGGCGATAAGGTCGTTCTCGTTTTGAAGCGTCACTATCAGTTCTGGTTTTGCATGATGGGATTGGAGAAGATCGGTGCCGTTGCTATCCCTGCTACTCACCTTCTCCGTGATCACGATTATGAATACCGATTCAATGCAGCCGGTGTTAAGGCCGTTGTCTGCACTGCAGATGATGATGCTGCCGTTGAAGCAGAGAAGGCTGCACAGGCTTGCGGCGTTGAGACTCTTGTTATCGTAAACGGTACAAGAGAAGGCTGGCATGATTTCAACGAAGAATTCAAGAACTTCTCCGATGAATTCGAGCGTCCTGCCGACTATGCATGCGGCTACGATCCGATGGTTATGTTCTTCACATCAGGAACAACCGGATATCCTAAGATGGCTCTGCATTCATATATGTATGCAATCGGTCACATTACCACTGCCAAGTACTGGCAGAATGTCGATCCTAACGGACTTCACTTCTCTATCTCCGATACGGGTTGGGGTAAGGCACTCTGGGGCAAGCTCTATGGTCAGTGGCTCTGCGAAGCACCTGTCTTCACATTTGACTTCGACAGATTCAAGGCAGATGAGATCCTCCCTATGTTTGCCAAGTATAAGATCACTACATTCTGTGCACCTCCTACGATGTTCAGATTCTTCATTAAGGAAGACCTCTCCAAATACGATCTGTCTTCCCTTAAGTATGCCGTTACTGCCGGTGAAGCTTTGAACCCTGAAGTATTCAACCGCTTTATGGCCGCTACCGGCATCCGTCTCATGGAAGGCTTCGGTCAGACCGAGACAACACTTGCCATCGCAAATCTCGTCGGCTCCAAGCTCCGTATCGGATCAATGGGTAAGCCGAATCCTCTTTACGATGTTCAGATACTTGATCCTGACGGTAATCTCTGCAAGCCCGGTGAGACCGGTGAGATCTGCATCAACACACAGCATTACCATCCGAAGGGACTCTTCCTCCAGTACTACCTCGCACCGGAGCTTACCAGCGAGGCCTGGCACGACGGTTGGTACCACACAGGTGATACCGCTTGGCAGGATGAGGACGGATATATCTGGTATGTCGGACGTACAGATGATGTCATCAAGTCTTCAGGCTACCGCATCGGACCCTTTGAGATCGAGAATGTCATTATGGAGCTTCCTTATGTTCTCGAGTGCGCCGTTACAGGTGCTCCTGACCCGCAAGGCGTAAGAGGCATCGTCGTTAAGGCATCCATCACTCTCGTTAAGGGAACCGAAGGAACAGAAGAACTCAAGAAAGAGATCCAGAACTATGTTAAGGAGAAGACAGCTCCTTACAAGTATCCGAGGATCGTTGAATTCGTCGACGAACTTCCCAAGACCTTCAACGGCAAGATCATCAGAAAGGCGATCAGAAAAGAAGCCGAAGAAAATAAGTGATCTTTATTCCGGATCCTACGAAGCTTTTAACCAGAGCGGCTCTATTACGGAGCCGCTTCTTTTTTGTCCCGGCAGCACCGTTATGTCAAAACGGCGGTCTCTGATGAACGGCCATAGATGTTCGTATGCATCAGACGGATTCTTGAATTCCGGCATCGGAAATGCCGAGATATCAAGCAGCATGTTCTGATCCGAGAAGCGCTCAAGCAACAGATGATGTCTTTTATCATAGACGAGCAGATCATCAATATCCCGACGCTTCAGTATAGTGTTCCTGATAACGGGCAACACGGAATTCCTCGGGTTGATCACAGCGCATGAGGCTTCCATGCCCATATAGAAATCCAGCTCTTTCAAAGTCGTTTGTGCTTCTCTGTAGAGATCTCGTATTGCCATCTGTATCCCGTTCATCATCTCACTCTTATAATCCTCGGCGATCCTCGCACCATACTTGAGCGAACAGAAGATCATCTTGTAGAGATTAAGTTCCTTTCCGTTACTGTCGGTAAGAAAATAATCACTTGCCATCTGCTGGACTTCGGCACTGCTCCTGGCAGATATCGTCGAATAGAGATATTGCGCATCTTTGAGACTGGTCAGGATATTGACGGTATCTCCGGTAACGGCTTCCCCGGAGATATCCGCATATCTTACATCAGTTATGGAAGCCGGGATCTTTCCCGTTCTTAAGGCAGCAAGCACCGCACACAGATATCCTTCAAAAGTTCCGTCGTATGTATATCTTATTCCCTGCTCGCTCATAGCTTCCGCCCCCTTATCGTTTGTGAGAACTCTTCGTCATGTGGTACATATATGGTAGTGTCATTCTACCATCCCGAACATTTGTTTGTAAATGGTGTTTTTCGCGTGTGTCCGAATATTGGTACGGAATACATAAAACGCACTGATTCTCGCGCTATTTCTGTTGATTAACGTGCTCACTCATAAACAGTGGTATGAAAGTCTTAAAAAAATATTTATAATAATAGCGGATTCATTTTATAAATTGCACATATGGGGTGTATTCACATCAATTGCATACAGAACGGAGGCCTCTTAACAGGCACGACAACGATTAGGCAAACATAGTTAACACCTTTCAAGGGATATGAACGGAGGCTTAACATATGACAACGGGCGTCATGGCTGACCCAACACTGGCAACGATCGAATTCACATTGGCTGCAGTATGCTTCCTTTTGCTCATAACGCAATATTTCGGCAAAACAAATTCATTAAGCTTCCGAAGAGCAAAGTACATAGTGATCCTGCTCAACATCTGGCTGATACTGGATGCTTCCTCTTACATCCTGATAGGTCCCGCCTATCCTTTCTTCCTCAGATATACGGTCAATCTTCTCTTATATCCTTTCGGCTGCATCGTCCTGTTGGCTTCGATCCTTTACGCCGATGCTTTTATCAGAGAACGAACGGCATTTAATCCATGGTTCTATCGAGTTCCGATATTCCTTCTGTTTGTGTGCGCGATAGCAATCGTAATCGAGTTCATATCAGGACATATAGTCGTCTACGACGAGAACGGCATCGAACAAGCAATTAACGAGCTGCCGCTGTACATATCAATACTTCAGTTATCGCTGACGATCTATCTTCCGATAGTAGCGTACATGCAAAGAAGGAACATCAAAGGCTTCAGCCTTTATCTGCTCATATTGTTCTTTGTTATCCCCGCTTTATCGATCGTCGTCACATTGATCACCGGCAAAGACTTCACCATAATCGGCAGTTCTTTATCATTCATCCTGAGTCTTTCCTATCTGCAGCACAGATTGCTTACCAGCCAGTTATCTAAGGAAGCCGAGCGAAAAGCACTTCTGATCAACAAGGCTCGTCTCTTTGCTTTGGAAGACAGCTTCGAAGCCGTATACGACATCGAACTTGCAACAGGCAAATATGACAGTTACGACAGAAAAGACCGTCTTTATCACAAAGATGTCACCTCCAAGCTCGTGCCTCAAAATGAGTTTTTCGAAGACCTGAACACCAATATCGACAGAGTAATCCTCGAAGAAGACCGCGAAAGCATTCATCAGATCCTGACCAGAGAAAACATCGTCAAAGAACTCACGGACAAGGAACACTTTGACTACCACTACCGTTTGCTCACTGCAAACGGTCCGACACCTTACAAGATGCGTATCGTGTATAAGGACACCGACAGAAAGAATGTTCTCGTCGGCGTCTTCAACGCTACAAAAGATATAGAGGCACAACAGATCGCCACGCAGCGTGAACAGCTCGAACAGCACCTCGAAGTTATCGGAGGTCTTGCAAGCGAATACTCTTCCCTTTTCTATGTTAATCTCGATAACGGAACATACACAGTACCGCGTCTGTCAGAGAGAGCATCCGATCTCTCCGCCCTTATCGAAGAACATCCTGCTTTTGAGGAATTCGCAAGAATAGTATCCGACAGCGATCTTATCCACCCGGACAACCGCAGAAATCTTCTCGCGTTCTATCCTTCGGACAGCTATGTACGTGATGCGATCACCGACAAGAAGCGAATCTCGATCCTGTTCAGACGTAAATACGGTGAAGAATACCTGTGGACTGAAGCCAACATCATCAAGTGCGAGGATGCCGACAAGGAGGCTCACAACATCCTGGTGGGCTTCATTGAGAAAGATCAGGAGACGCGCGAGCGTAATGAACACTTCAAGATGATCGAAGAGACCAACAAACTCATCGAGAATGTCGCCGCAAAATACAGCTTCGCATTCACTGTAAATCTCGCGACCAACACTTTCAAATTGCTCAGAGTCGACGAAGGCGTCAAGAAATACATTAACGAAGACGGTGACTTTGAGAATGCCAAAAAAGCACTTTACGGCCTGCTCCATGCTAACGACAAAGAACGCATGATGCAGGAGTTATCTCATGATACGATCAGGAAGAAGCTTAAGAACGCAAAGAATTACACTATTGAATACCGCACATTCGTAAACAACAGGACCATGTGGCACGAGATGAGTGTCGACTTCGTTGATACTGATGAAGTTGCGATCGGATTTACCGAGAAGGATCTTGAGATCACCAAGCGCCACCTTGAAGACATGAATTACAACGAGTATCTCGCACTCTTTGTCGTCGATCTTGATACGGCAATGGTCAAGCCTCTCAAGACCTCCAAAATGTTCAAAGATCATCCGTTAGGCGAATCAAGGCTGTACGAAAAGACTGCAATGAACTTTGCAAACTCTTTCCGTGGAAAAGAGAACGAATTCTTTACGAGAATAGCCGACATAGACTATCTCCGTCAGGACTTCATGACAGACAACAAGCGCACCTACACCTACAAAGCATTCATAAACGGCGAGACAAAGTGGATCGACATTACCAGTTACGTAATACTCCGACATGAAGACGGAACTCCCGCAATGATCACCATCGGTTCAAGTGAAGTTGATGCCCTCGCAACAGAGCGAAGCGAACTCCACAATCGTCTTGCCGAGAACATGCAGATCATCGGCGGACTCGCAAGCGGTTATCACGCACTCTACTACTTCAACATTGAAGAGAAGTTCTTCAAGATATATTCGCTCGATGAACATAAATATCCTGAGGCTGCCGAGATCGTCAATGCAGGAGAAAGCGCAACGTCAACGATCCAAAAGTTCGGAATGTCAGAGCTTGTCCATCCTGATGACAGACATCTCTTCGCGAACCTGACTCCGGAACTTCTGATCGATCAGCTCGCACACCAGAAGCGTTTCAGCATTCGATTCAGACGCAACTTCAACGGCACCTACCTCTGGACAGAGATGGATGTCATCAAGTACGAAGACATCAATGAGAAGCCGAATGCCATTACCGTCGGCTTCGCTGAGCGTGACAGTGAGATACGTGCAAAACAGGCACTTGATAATGCGATCGAGATCCTTAACCGTGAGCTTTCCCCTGAAAAGGCCATAAACAAGCTGCTCTCGGTAGCCAGCGAGTTCTACGGAGCAAAGCACGGTTATGTTTTCGAGTACGCAAAGAATACCGGAACATTCGGCAACACATATGAATGGTGTGCGGACGGTGTCAAAGCGATCACCAATTCGCTTCAGAGCATACCGTTGAGCAATGCTTCCAAGTGGAATCAGTACTTCGAAGAACACGGAGCTTCCTATATAGGCACCATTGACGGAGATTATATTGCAGAGGATGCAAAGCAGATGCTTGCAGACCGTGACGTAACCAGTCTGGTTGCCGCGCCGATCAAGAACTCCGATGAGATAATCGGCTTCGTCGTCATCGACAACCCGCAAAAAGCTACGGACAACATTAACGTGATAAACAGCATCTCCACCGTAATCCTCAGTGAGATCCTGAAGCGCAGAGAGAACGACGAGGAGCACATCACCCTCGGTAAACTTGCCGATACGTTCCTCTCCGTTTACTATGCGGACTTGTCTGCGGATTACATGAGAACATGGAAGATCGACGAGAAGTACTCGAAGTTACACGGCAATATTGAGAAGTACTCCGTTGCAGTGGAAGGCTATATCCGGAATAACGTCGCCGTAAACGAACAGGAACGTTGTCTCCGTATGACCAACCCCCAATACATTCTCGATACATTCAAGACTGAAGATCAATTCAGCATCGACATGACGGATGTTGCTCTCGGAAAAGAACGTCATATCGTCTTCGATTACATCAAAGTAAGTAAAGACGGTAAACAGTTCGTCATCTGCAGCCGTGATATCACAAACACGCTTGCAAAAGAGAAGGAACAGCAAAGGCTTCTTCAGGATGCACTCCACAAAGCAGATGTCGCAAACAAAGCGAAAACCGACTTCCTCTTCAACATGTCGCACGACATCCGTACGCCTATGAATGCCATCACCGGATTTACGAACATGGCCATCAAGCACATCGATGACAAGGATAAAGTCCTCGACTGCCTTGCCAAGACAAGCAAAGCGGAAGATATTCTCCTGTCACTTACCAAGAGCATCCTTGAGGTAAGCCGCATCGAATCCGGAAATGCAAAACTTGACGAACAACCGGGTGACCTCATAACCTGTCTCGGCAACATCGAAAGCACCATGACAGAGATGGCCGAAAGCGAGAATATCAATCTGACCTTCGAATACAATCAGATTACTGACAGACAAGTAATAGCAGACTTTGACAGATGCATGAGAGTGCTGACGAATGTTATCTCAAATGCCATCAAATACACGATGGACGGCGGTTTTGTAAAAGTCAGATGCAAGCAGCTCGGAGCAATCAAAGGCGGATACGGCACATATCAATTCACGGTTGCGGATAACGGAATCGGAATGAGTGAAGAATTCCAGAAACACGTTTTCGAGCAGTTTGCCAGAGAAAACACGACGACCGTAAGCGGAATCGAAGGGACCGGACTCGGAATGTCCGTTGCAAAGTCCTTTGTCGATCTGATGGGCGGCACCATGCAGGTAAAAAGTAAACAAGGCGAAGGAACGACCTTCACGATCGTCATTCCGTTCAAGCTGCAGGCAAGCTTGGAGAATACGGTCAGCATTGCATCAGAAACAACTCAGGAAGATCCTTCCGATACGATGGATTTCACGGGTAAGAAAGTCCTTCTCGTTGAGGACAACGAGCTTAACAGAGAGATCGCCATCGACAATCTTGAAGACCGCGGCATCATCGTTGAAAACGCCGATGACGGAACCGTTGCCATCGAGAGACTGCGCGAGAAAGGTCCTGATTATTACGACTTCATCCTCATGGATATCCAAATGCCGAAGATGAACGGCTACAGAGCAACAAAGGCCATAAGGACCATCTATCCCGACAAGCACATTCCTATAATCGCCTTGTCTGCAAACGCCTTTGCCGAAGATAAGACCAAATCTCTTGCAGTCGGCATGGACGATCACGTGGCAAAACCGATCAATTTTAAGGAGTTGTTCAACGCTCTGGCAAGACTCTCGAGCAAGTGATCAGATACCGATTCAAACTGATAAGGGCTGTCTCAAAGTGGATCTTCACAATGAGGCAGCCCTGATAATTAAGTACC
>JAKSRD010000012.1 GCA_024403795.1 Saccharofermentans sp. | reverse complement strand
CTCGATTCATCCATCAATACCATCCTAATTTGATATAATCCCATGAAAGGAAAATCGGAATTTAGTAACTCGTTTAAAGTCTTCATTATTGAAGTTGGATAGCACGATTAAATTTTCGGTGCAATCCAACTAACGGATTAAACTAAAATTTGTTATTCATCTTGGAACTATAAAATCTCAATTTCCGCATAAAAATCTATTCTAAACACCAATCCAAATCATTTGCATCCACAACTTTATAGTTATCGACTCCCTGACCTTGCCTAAGATAAACATTTTTGATACCTGCTTGCATAATCATTCTTGCACACAGTGGACATGGTTTTGCCATATGAATTGATGCATCTTCTGGATTAATTCCAGTAAGATACAGATCAGCACCCATCGTTTGCTCCCTTGAACAATTTAATAATGCATTAGCCTCTGCATGAACAGCCTTGCAAATACCATAACCCTCACCTTGATGCATATTGAGTTTTATCCTTGGACATTCGCCTATGTCACAGCAATTTTCTTTTCCTCTAGGAGAGCCATTATATCCCGTTGAAATAACCACATCATCCTTTACAATAACTGCTCCATATTTTCTCTTAAGGCATGTGCTTCTATGTGCAAATACTTCTGCACAGTTCAAGTATGTGTCTATTTTTGAAACTCTTGTATTTCCAGTAGATATAACCATATCTCAACCAATCCTCTTCTATTCTAATTATGTGTGCAATCCAACTGACGGATTAAATTATGATTTGTTATCGTTCACTAAATCAAAATTTTCCAACTCATTTAAATTAGTCTTGTCATACCATCCTAATATAACAGTGTGTGCACCAAAGAAGCCAACCCTGTCAACCGCCATCAAAATATAAGCGGGTTCATTCTTTGAATGGAATAGTATTTTATCATATCGTACTGATAGACAATCGACTGTCTGACTTCCATCAAATGTTGCAATCACAATTTAATCTGTTTCCGGATAACCTGTTCCAGCCTCCCATTTAGATACAGCCTGTCTAGACACTTGCAACATTTCAGCCAAATATTCCTGTGTGATGCCTTTCGCTTAAGTTCTATAGTTAAATAATTTTTTGACGAATTTTTGACGAAGAAAATGAAAACCCTTGAAAATCAAGGGTTTCCAGACTTTATCCGTTATTTAAGCTCAGTGGTGCACGCATTTGGGCAGGAATTTATACGATGGTATAATACCTAACTATTAAGTAGGGAGATATTTATACCTTGGATATCCTGATCGCAGTTTTGGTTTGTTTCTTCGCGGGAGCCGGTGCCGGAATAGGTACCGGATTTGCGGGAATGAGTGCGGCAGCGGTAATCGGTCCGATGCTCATGGTGTTTCTGGATGTTCCGCCGTATCAGGCGATCGGTGTCGGTCTTGCCAGCGATGTTTTGGCAAGCGCGGTAAGTGCCTGGACCTACAAGAAGAACAAGAATCTGGATATCAAGAACAGTCTTCCGCTTCTGATCAGCGTACTTGTCATGACGGGAGTGGGAAGTTTTCTGGCTAAGTTCCTGCCGGACCGTGCCATGAGCAGTTATTCGCAGTTTGCGATGATCTTTCTGGGCTTGAAGTTCATTATCTTCCCGGTTCGCAATACCAAAGAACAGATGAAAGCATGCTCTCCCAAGGAGCGCATCATCAAAGCCATAATCGGCGGTGTGATCGTCGGCAGTATCTGCGGCCTTGTCGGTGCGGGCGGCGGTATGATGCTTCTCTTCGTGCTCACGTCTTTCCTCGGTTACGAGCTTCATGTGGCAGTCGGAACGAGCGTATTCATAATGACTTTCACGGCGTTTACGGGCGGCCTCAGCCATTTTGTCATCGGCGGACTTCCTGATGCCCGTTATCTGATACTTTGCGTGATCTTTACTCTGATCTGGGCGCGGATCGCCGCGAAGATCGCCAACAAGGCTAAGGAGAAGACTCTTAACCGCATTGTCGGCGTTGTCATGATCGTGACGTCAGCCGTTATTCTTGCAGTGAATTATCTGAAGTAAGAGGTGTCAGCACCTTTACGCTTCCGGCAGCTCCCGGGAAGCCTGTAACATTGTTACTGTCAGCGCCGTTGAGCGATCTGTCGGAGGTGCCGAAGCTGAACCAATCCATTCGCCGATCAGGGTTTTCGAGCTGCTTATCAGGGTCGAATCGGCCTCTGACCAGGGCGGGGAAGAGCGGGGGACCTTGTGAACTGCCTGGTGAGATAGCAGTTCTTTTCGCGTTTTTGACCACAAGATGTCTGAGAACTGTATTGCGGGCATATTCTCTTTATCCCGATCTTTCAAAATCAGAGATTTGGGATAGAGCTTTCTTCGATTCTTATCCCAAACCTTGTAAAAAGCAACATTTGGGATAAACTCTCTCAGCATTCTTATCCCATACTCTCAGAATTGGCAATTTGGGATAAGAATATTGGTAGGATTTATCCCAAATAGATAATATCTCGAAAATGGGATAAGAAATGAGATCACTTCTTATCCCAAACAAGGAAGAATCGTGGATTTGGGATAAAACTCTTTTCGAATCTTATCCCAATCTACGCTAAAAAAGACTTTTGGGATAAACTCTTTCAGCATTCTTATCCCAAACTTTCAGGAACAGCAATTTGGGATAAAAATGCCCGTGGAAAAGGTATAGACACAAGTTCGCAACTGTACTACTTGAGAAAAATAGTCTTCAGCGACACAACCGACTATGAATAATGATACTAATTCAAGTATGGTCAAAGATGTTGTTTGAGTCATTGCTTAAAGATCCGCGTCCCCACCCAAAATAAAGGCAAAAATGAGGCATACCAATACTTAAGAGCCGATTAAGGTTGCAGAAAGGTAAGGCAGTTATACTGACCTCATCAAACAAAACAAAACAGCCAAATGGAGGATCAGAAAATGGCAGAAATCATCAATCTTATTCGCAACGAGAGAATCGGCGATTACAACGAAGTATCAGAGAAGCTCACGGCAGCTTGCGGCGTAAAGCAGGTTGCGGCAACAAAAGTTGGAAGCGATTCAATGGTACTTTCTTTTGAGAAGTTCTACGCAAGAACAAACAGTTTTGCTTCTCTTACAGTAGTTCTTGAGAACAGAGAAAACGACAACAAGGCAACGATCATTGCAAGCGGTGCAGGCGAGAGCCTCCTGAACTTGAGCTTCGGCGCAAATGCAGGATTCGCATCCAAGGCACAGAAGATCCTTTGCAAGGAATTAGGATTCGTTTCAACAGGCAAGTAATCTCAGGTGACGGACATGGAATTCAACATTCTTTATTGGATACAGAGTTTACATAATCCCGCGTTGGATTCCATGATGGTCACGATCTTCAATAATATAGTCGGCTCGAAGGGTGAGATCTGGATACTGCTGGGAATACTTCTTCTTTTCATTCCCAAAACACGTAAGACCGGTCTCTGTGTACTTGCCTCATATATCATTGCATATTATATAGGTGACGGCCTCCTTAAAGACCTCATCGCTCGACCAAGACCTTGCATGATAGATGAGACAGTACAACTTCTTGTCAGCAAACCGAGTTCATTCTCCTGCCCGTCAGTTCACAGCATGCTCGCATTCGCATCGGCATCATCAATATTCTGGCATCACAGAAAAGCAGGTATCGCAGCGCTTGTATTTGCTGCTTTGATCGGATTCAGCAGAATGTACTTCTTCGTTCATTTCCCGACGGATGTCCTATTTGGATCAGTACTTGGTATTGCAGTCGGAACAGCAGTATATTTCCTGACAAAAAAAGTCAGAGTACAGCACTAATTTCAGAGAGGTTATTGAAAATGGAAAATACAAACATTGAGCCGCAGGTAATCGTTGCGGCTGAAGATCCGCAGCTTAAAGCTAAGAAAACATTCAAGATATGCAAGAGACTGGTATTCTGGGCGATCATGGCAGTTCTATTCCAGTTCTTGATCTCAGCAGGAATCGCAACGGTAGGTAATTCAGTCTTCTCACTCGCCCAGAGAGCAGGCATCGTATCAGAAGAAGCATCAATGAGTTCCGATAAGACAATGCTCGTAACGGCAGTTGCTTATGTCGTCGCAAACACAGTTGCAGCACTTATCTGCTTCAAGGCAACAAAGACCGGCAAGATCAAGTCATTGTTCAAGGGCAACAAGTTCACAGCGCTCGACACGGTTGCAGGAGTTGTAGCGATCCTGGGATTCTCTTTTGTACTTGATAACATTACAACGCTCTTCGAGAGCTTCTTCGCAAATTCAAATGAATTCGTCAGCAGCATCATCGGAGATTCGCTTGGCAGTACAACTTTTGGAACCATCTGCACAGTACTTTATGTTTGCATCCTCGGACCAATAACGGAAGAGATCCTCTGCCGCGGTGCCGTACTTCGTGCTTCATCACCCGTCAGCAAGGGATGCGCGATCTTCATCTCATCACTTCTTTTCGGTCTTGTGCACGGTAACTTCACACAGATCTTTCAGGCATGCATCATGGGTATACTTCTCGCATATGTAGCGATCAAGTCAGGCTCCATCATTGTTCCTTGCATCATGCATATCGCTAACAACTCGATCAGCACAGGAAGTGCTTATCTCTTTGCAAAATGCACACCTGAACAGGTCAAGACTATCACGATCTCAGTAACGATAGTTTTCGCTGTACTTGCAGTCTTGTCAACGATCTATCTCGTAAAGAAGTTTGGTTTGATCACCAAGAACGATAAGGTCGAAGGAGACAAGGTCGTATCTTCAGAAGACGTCGAGGAAGCAAAGTCCATGATCAAGGGCTTCACGGTAAAGACAGTTGTTACTTGCCCTGTATTCTGGATCGCACTTGTATTGTTCAACGCCATGGCGATCGCAATGGCAACAGGTGTTCTCAACGTGTGATCGGAGAGATTAACGGAATGAGAAGAACACCGATACAAAAAGAAAATTAATATTCTTTATCTCGAGCTGTCCGGGAAGATAATTACTGATCCTCTATTCAACCCGGACAGCACATATAAAAAAGTCAGACCCACTCACCACCATAAAACGCCTGCCTTAGGAATCACTTCATAAAGGCAGGCGCTCTTTTTTGCTTATCGAAAAAATGACTTCAAAAAGATTACTTCTTCTCGAACTCTGCAGTCAGCACGCGGCTGTTACCGAAAGTATCAGCCAGGGTCTCTTCGTCTGATACCTTGACGCCGTTCTCGTACCAGCCGGCAAAGCGGTAACCGCGCTTGGGATATGCGTAATAGCACTGCTCCCATTTGCCGGTCTCTTTCCACTGAGCATCGTAGACGGGGTTGAACTTGAGTCCGACATATCCGCCGTCACCTGCAGTAAGCTCCAAAGGAAGCTTCTTGTCATTCTTAGGTGCCAATGCACGGATCGAACTCATCTGATTGCCTGTGGCGTCCAGATGTCTGAGGAGCGGATTGGCAGTAGCATCAAGCTTCTTGATCTTGTTGTTGTGACAATAGAAGTACTTGAGCTTAGGATTGTGTGAGATGTCGATCGAAGTGAACTTGTTGTCGTTGATATAGAGTTCGACAAGTTCGGAGTTCTTGGAGACGTCGAGCTTCTTGAGGTTGTTCTTACCGGCGTCGATGCCCTGTACTGCAGGCATTCCCGTAACGTCGAGTTCTTCGAGGAGGTTGTCTTGAACGCCGAAGATCCTCATTGAAGGCATGTTGCCCGTCTTAACCGCAGTGATCTTGTTGTGGTAGATATCAAGGAACTTCATGTCCGGAGCGTCCGTAACATCGAGCGTGCCGATGAGGTTACAGCCACGGAGATAGATCTCAAAGCTCTTGAGCGGATAGATGTCTTCATTGAAGATATTGATTCCGAAGCCGATGATCTTTGCTTCCTGCATTACGATGCCGCTCGGATCGGTATCCTGCATGACATCTGCGCCGTTGTTCTCGATGACTTCAACACTTGTGTCCTTTTTTGTTGACTCAACTCTGCGAAGTACCTTCTGGTATTTGCTGACCTTAGCGATGTTTGTCGCACCGTATTCGTCGGTCGTTCCGAAGAACTTGATCAATCTGATAAGTAGATCTTCCATATTAATTCCCTTTCATCTTCATCCGGCCTCTCAGCCGGTTTGTAGATATGTTAACGATTTTACCCAAAAAGCGGAGAAATAACAAAGAAATCTTTGGCGGCACAGAGGCATTTTACGCAAACGCCTCATTATTTGAGGGATTCGATGTTGGATCTTGCTTTGGGAAGCCCGACAAAGATGCAACCGGCACAGGCGATAAGCAGTAAGAGTGTTGCCGTAGTGATCGTGATGACATCGCTTCCGGAAAGCTTATAAATGACGTATGAGAGAAGACCGATGAGAAGGGCGGCGAGCATCTCGGCAGCAAGGTTGAAGAAGCAGTTGAGGTTGCCGCGAAGAGCGCTCAGCTCGTCAGACCATACCGTGTAAGGCGATACGGAATCCATCACGACGCCGATGATCGTTGCCGTCAGGATGCAGACAAACGAGACGGGAATGTAGAGCGGAAGCATCTTGGCGTTGCCGATACGGATGGCGATGATCATGACTGCGATCACTTCAGGGATGAAGGTGAAGAGAACGGCCGTGCTGACTTTGGCAAGGATCTGTTTGCCGATGGGGGCGGGAAGATATTTGAGCATGTCTATGTGGACACCCTCACGTGTGAATGAAGTCGATGCGATCGAATTGAGACCGGAAGCGATGAACGCCATGCCGGCAAATATCGCGAAGATCACGACCGCGCCTGCTTTATCACCGTTCTGAAGTTTGTAGATGAATTCCTTAACAGGCTCGAATCTCGGTGCTTCAACGGCAAGGATCAGGGCGGCTATCGGCCATAAGAGGTTAGCGTAAACACAGTTCATGCGGTAGGTCATGGTGCGCATGAGAACGCGCGTCTCTTTCATTATCAAGGCGGGGAGCAGACGGTGACTGCGGCAGGCGGATGAAGATCTTCGAGATGTCTTCTTGTTAGAGATGACGGCTGCCGCAAACAGGCCCTTGCGGTAAGTCAGATGTGCCACAAGAACGGACAGCAAGTAGAGCACGGCTATTATCAGGAGCGAGCCGACGAGCGGAAGGACGGAGTGATTCTGCACGGTAAGCGTCGTCAGATAGTTGGTGGGGAACAGGAAATTGCATATCGAATTGAATGAATTGTTCCCGCCGACGAGGGTATCGAGATAGTTCGTCATTGATATCCTGCCGTAGCTCCTGAAGGAGAGGCAGAACATCAGCGTGAACGCTGCGAAGAGGAGCAGCGAGGAATTGTAGTAGATGTCGCTTCTGTTGAACCTTCTCAGTGCGAGCATGAGGAGCATGGCCAGGATCGAGCAGTAGATCAGCGGAATGAGAAGCGAGCCGAAGAACCCCGTCAAGGCTGCGATCAGGCCTATCGGATTAAGTGCATCACCGATCCCTCTGTGTTTTATCGCAGCGACATAATATCCTATGTATATCGCGAAAAGAACATTGGACGTCATGACGTTCTCCGCCTTGAAAGTGTGCCAGAATCTCGCTCTGTAAAGTGTTGCCGGTGACAGCGGAAGTGCCGTCAGGAACTGAAGGTCGGACGAGAAGAAGAGGACGCTGAACATAAGTGCCATGCCGAATGTCATGGCGAACGCCGATATGAGGTTCAATTCGGATACAAGGCCGTATGAATCGCCGCCGAATACGAAGATGAGATTCGTGACGATGTACGTTATGTAGCCGACGAGAACAGAGACGGGAACCATTATCCCGATGAAAGCGATCATGCCGAACCGGTTGTAGAGCTTTACCTTTTTCTCGCCATTCGGCCGGGGCATCTCAAGATTCGAACCGAATGCTTTGTACAATGCCCGTGTCTTATTCATTCTGCCGTCTCCGTTTTGCCTGTGAGCTTCACGAAAATCTCTTCGAGCGACAACCCGGGATCATCCAGCTTCAGATAATCCGGCGTGCCTTCCTTAACTATCCTGCCGTTGTTGATGATTATTATCCTGTTGCACAGCTGCTCGGCCACTTCGAGCACGTGTGTGGAGAACAGCACCGCATTGCCTTCTGCAGCATGCTCTCTCATCATCTGTTTGAGCTCAAAGGCCGCCGCGGGATCCAGTCCCGTCATTGGCTCGTCGAGGATCCATGCCGGCGGATCATGTATCAGCGCGGAGATCACCATGAGTTTCTGTCTCATTCCGTGAGAGTATTCGCGCATCTGCGTATTAAGTGCATCCTGCATTCCGAAACGCTCCGCAAGCTTGCCGATCTTATCTTTGCGCGCAGCTTCCGGTATCTCATAAACATCCGCAATGAAGTTCAGGTATTCAAGCCCCGTCAGCTGTATGAGAATGTCCGGATTGTCGGCGATATAAGCGAAAGACTTCTTTGCCTTGATAGGCTCTTTTGAGATGTCAAAACCGTTGATCACCGCCGTTCCCGACGTAGGCTTCAGGATGCCTGTGAGCATCTTAATCACGGTGGTCTTTCCCGCACCGTTCGGTCCGGCGAATCCCACGATCTCACCGGCCTTGATGTCGAAAGAGATCTCATCTGTTGCCTTGTGGCCGTTCCCGTAAACCATTGTTAAGGACTTAGCTTCGATCATGGCGTCTGCCTCCGGGTGCTTGCGCTTATCAATAGGGATCTGAATTATATGCCTGAATTATATCAGAATAGAATGAGGATAATTCGCGTTTTGTGACCGTAACGGAACTTATGCGGATCTTATTTTGTAGTGGTGCAACTTTTTCGGGATATAAAATGTATTTAAGTCGGAAACCAAATGAAGGAGAATTCACATGAAAAGATCCATAACAGCAACAACAGCTGTTTTACTTACAGCAGCAACCCTTTTCTCAGGCTGTGCCCGCTCCGGAAACAGCGGACGCGAGAGGTCTGATGAAGATAGAAAAAGAGGCGGGGAGACAACCGTTTCTTCCGAGCCTTCCGCTACCGATCCTGCAGCTGCAGGCGAGGTCAATGACCCTTCGATTGTGGCAAATCTCGCAGAACCTTTGGAAGTCAATTTTGTTCCTGCCGATTACGGACGCATCATTCCTTACACAGGCAGCGTCACCGAAGACGAGTGGGGCACGCCCGAAGAGACTTGCTATGTCCGCGGTTTTGTTGATACATACGGAGTTCCCGTGTGCGATCCGATCTTCGATGACATAAGATATGTTGCAGAATATGATGCATATATCGTCAGAGCCAGCGAAAACGGTGTCAGCAAGTACGGCTTCCTGTCATCAAACGGTGCGGTATTCACCGGTCTCATCTTTGACGGCGCTTCCGAAGTAAATGACAACCGCGACAACAGAGCCTGCTTCTACGGCACAAACTATTCCGACGGCAAGTTAACCGTCACAAGCCTCGACAACGCATTCAACGCCCTTGCTCAGTACAACGTCACGATCGATGAGAACGAGATAAACATTGACGCGGCAACAGCCCAGCTCAGCGTAAGCAACATCTACGACAACAGAGCGTTTGTCTTCAACCGCGATGAGTTCTATCCCACATATATGCTCATCGATTCAAATAATGGTGAAGTGCTCTATTCAACGAATGCCTTAAAAGTCGAGAAGCTCGTTGCTTACGGCAATGTGATCATCGAACAGGACATGGGCCTTGAAGGACTTGTTGTCTACGACCTTAACGGCGAGGTTATCCTTGACGACGAGAACGCATATTCATGGCTCGTTTGTGACGGTGAGTACATGGTTGCAAGAGAAGGCAAGCTCTCACTCTACGATGAGGATTGGGAAGTAATCGATTCCATGGATATCGCGAAAAATGCAGTCGTCTATACTTCATTCGAGAAGATCGCCGTCAGTGAGAAAGGCAAGACTTCCGTTTACGACAAGGATCTTAACCTTCTTACAGTCCAAGACAATGTCACGATGGCTGACGGCAGCATCGAGAAAGATTGGTACAACTACGGTGAAGGCGATATCTACTTTACTTCGTTTGTTGGTAATGAGCGTATGTACAACCTGAGCACCGGCGCGTCCATTGATCTTGACATGGATTTCTACTACAGCTTCTGCGGCGGATACATTTTTGCTGATAACATCAGCAACGGAAATGATGAAGTTAGGAAATGGATGGTCTTTGACGGCGACTTCAAACCCCTTGCAAACGGCACCGGATATGCGATCACCTTTGTAGATGAGATCACCGGAGAAGCATACTTCATCGCATCTGATGCTGAGAAGTCAGTTGTCTATTCGATCGACGGCACCAAGCTCTTCGAGTGCGACAGGAACTGCACTTACATGTCGGCTATGGGCGGAGTTTTCTATGCCACCGTAGATGATCAGTGGGTAATGTACGACAAGGACGGCAAGCTTCTCTTCGAGTACGCGATCGAGCACACCGGCGGCTTCCAGATCTCACATTAAGTTCCGGTTACCGGACATTGATTAGCAATCTAAATCAGCGCCGTGAAGCGAACATGCGGCAGATCACTGATTTGATATCATAACGACTTCCCGAGGTCGATACAGACGACCGTATGGCTTAACAAGCCGTGCGGTCGTTTTTTGCGTGATTGTTGTGCAGTGCGGCGCGGCACGATCATGTCTTTCAGCAATGAGGCGTGTCGCCGATACCCCCGCGTCAGCGCATCCTGACTGCCTAATTCCTTCGTGGTTTTTGTCGTGTTTTGTCGATGATTTTTGTGAGAAATCTGTCGGCTTTTGTCGGTTTTGTTTTCATACTGCGATGCTTTGTCGATTTTGTTTGGAAACTTGTCTGATCTGTTGCGGGGTGTTGTCGTTTTTGATCTTCGGAACCGACAAAACACGCATTCGACAAAAGGGTGCATCAGGCGACAAGATTCAAGACAAAGTATCACCAAAACACTCTGAATTGCCGGCAAAAATCGACAAGAAAGTCTCAGTTCCGACAAGAAAACCAACAAACCATCTGAACAAACCGGCAAAGAAATAGGCGCCCAAGAAGCCGGGTCGCGGACCCGGAAAAGGTATGAAGGCAGGTTAGGGTGGAGGTACTGAAATATTGGGTTCTTGTGACTATGTGGGATTGACCCATCGCACCCGGCCTGAGTCTTTATACAGATCAGCCTTGAAGCCGTCAAGGCTGCCTTCGGCACATTCTGACGAATGCTGACGGCCTTGACAGCAGTCGGCTGATCTGTTTGGGGTGTTTAGGCCGGTTGCGAATAGTATCGATAGTTGTAAAGACCGGCATCACAAGATGCGAGGTTGGGCATCCGACCTCTTGAGCACTGATTCAGCACCTGTAAAGGCGAGCAGTCAATGGCGCCGAAGGCAAGTTTACGACCATTGACGGCGAAGCCTTCAGGTGCTATTGCCTGGTATCAGCAAGATGACAAAAAAAACAGAAACCGCTTGATGCGGTTTCTGCAAAAGATCATTTCGATTATCGGAGCGTTACAACGGAGGGTTTTGAACCGGTGGCTGGAACGGACTTGACTGCGGCTGAGTCTGCGGAACAAACGGCGAAGGCGAAGGTTCGGGTGCCGGTGCTGCAGCGGGCTGCTGAGGTGCATACGGTGACGGTTCGGGTGCCGGAGCGACAGAAGCTTGCGGGTTCATATAAGCGCTGGCCGGTGTTGGTGTTTGAGGTTGCATATAGGGATTCGGCTGAGCCGTAGCCTGAGGTTGAGTTGGCAGTGTGTAAGGGTTTATTTTCGATTGGACCGGTCTTTGGTAGGGCGAATAAGATGCCGTGCTGTTTGCAGTAACGCTATTGCCGAGAGGCTTAGGATATCCGCAGCTGCCGCAGAAGTTCAAAGTTGACTGAGTGCCGCAGGAGGGACAGGTCCAGATGTTGTTGACGGGGCGTCGATTTCCGCATTTGGGGCAGAAACTGAGGACGTTGCAAGAACCGCAGCTGCAAGTCCAGCCTTGCTGAGACATTGCGGAAGAACCGTAACTTGATGCTGCACCGTAAGAAGCAGCATCATAAGAAGTTGCACCGTAAGAAGCTGAACCATAAGAAGTTGATCCAAAATACGGGGCTGAGCCGGCCAAAGGCATTGCGAGAGGCTGAATATTGGGCTTCTCAACAACGGGCGGTTCGGGAATGACACGTTTGTCGTGCTTTGATGCCAGGATGATGAGCACGATGGATGCTGCAAACAGAACGACGACGTAGCAGATCCATAAGATGACGCTCATAGTTGAGGTAAAGTAATAGTCATCTGCTTCACCGGCGAAAAGAATTCCGTCGTAAATACCGTGGAATAAGATCGGGACGAACATGGCGAGAAGCTTGAAGAGGATACATTTGCCGTTTTCTTCGTTTGTTTTCGCGAGCTTGGCTTTACCATAGAAGAAACCCATATAGACTGCAAAGACGGCGTGTCCGGGGACGGCTGTCAGCATACGGCTGATCGCGGTTGCGATTCCGCCCATGGTTACATATCCGACATTCTCAAAAGCGGCAAAGCCCATTGAGACAAAGACTGCGTAAACGATGGCATCGTAGCTGAAGTCGAAGTTTTTGCTCTTCCAGGTGCGAAGCCTTAAGACGATGTATTTTCCCATTTCTTCGGCGGGTGCTACTATCAGCAATGCTTCAACAAAGCCTTTTCCGACGGATGGGAAGGGTATGGCTGCATTGAGGATCGCTTCGCCGATGAGCTCGAGGATGATGGCGGAGACGACGGTTGCCATTCCGAGAAAAAAGAGTGAGATCAGGAACCCGAACGGTTCCTTCTCTTTTTTGTCGTTGAAATAGATGAACAAGATGACACCGACTACGGGAATCAGAGCCAATAACAACAGTGGATTCATGTAATTTCCCTCATAAACCTTCCATAATGCCCATAAAGTAACAATTCATTTTAACAAGTATTATTACCAACGGCAATTTATATTTTGATTACAGCGGCGGGGGCTTTTCGAGATATGTGTATACAAGAGCTTATACAACATTTCGGAGAGAGCGAAACGAATTTTTATATTCTATGACATTCATCCGTGCGGGGCGGCAGAGGTTATAATGAACGCATTGAACCACAAAGGGAGGTTTATGGAACAATGAAAAACAGCAAATTCTCAAAGATTCTTTGTGTCGGAATGGCAGGCGTCATGATGACTGCAGCTTTCACGGCTTGCAACAAGTCAGGTGATACGACCAAGGAGACAGAAGAGACAGAGCAGGGAGAGACAACAGAGGTTACGGGCGACGAGACAACAATTGCAGCCGGTGCTTCAGAGTGCGTTATCCCGGAGAAGTTTGTTTTTGACGGCAAATTCTCAGTACAGGTTTTGGGTTATGAGTATTTCGATACTGCAGATGCGTACGATTACGATCTTCTCAACGTTTATTACGACTTCACACCTTTGAGCAGCGAAATCATGGGCGACAACTACATCTACTGGTCATGCAAGCAGGCCGGTGAGGATCAGGAGATGAATCCCGCTACGAACTCAAAGTTCGGCAACTGCGTTTTCTCAGACAACATATGGATCAGCGTTCAGGAAGGCGTAACTCTTCGCGGCATGGTCTCTTTCTCATGCAAGAAGGGCTGCACGGATGAGCTTACGATCGGTGTAGGCGAGAACAGCAACGAATATCAGTATTTCTCGGTAGATCCCAAGTGGGAGATGCCTGACATCCGTCACCAGGCTTTCGAGGTTGCCAAGGTTGCAAACCCGTCATTCGGTCCCGGCAATCTTGCTGAGGCTACATCACCTTCAGGCAGCTACGACATTAAGATCAACGGCGTTACAGGCGTTTATACCGGTTCAGGTCTCAACTGCGACGGCGACGTCGTTGATGAGAAGGTTATCGGTATCTCATACACATGGACAAATCACACAGGCAAGGATGACGACGCTTTCATGATCGCCTCACTCAACAACTACGTATTCCAGGACGGTGTATCTCTCGTTGTTACAGGATGCCCCGATGATTCTGAGGATGCAGGCAAGTCACAGTCTGAGCTTCCCGAGTATCAGGATATCGCTGACGGCGAGTCCATCACATACACTGTTTACTACAAGCTCCGTTCTGACAGCCCTGTCGAGGTAGTCTTCAAGGATTTCTTCGCAACAGACTGCTTCGCAGACGTGGTTTACGACGTTCCGGCTTAAGCTTTACGGAAAATTCGTTTTACAGACTGCCTCGAGTATTCGGGGCAGTTTTTTTATGCCGTGCATTCCGAAAGGCGCGGCTGAAGCGACCGTTCTTGTTTTCGCGTGCTCGAAAACAAAACCACTTAACACACGGATCTTCTTAAAGTAATATGTTGGAAGCAAAGAGCGGAGGGCAGTTCCATGGTTATCACCAATAACGATCTGAAGATGATTTATTTTGGCGCTTACGAGTTCGTTGAGACCGAGGGCGGATACCTGAAGGCAAACCAGTACACCGAGGCGCAGATGGAGTATTTCAAAGGTGCTTTCGAGATGTGGTATGAGAGGTGCGATGCCTCCACGGCCAAGACTTTGGAGCTGATCACAGACGCTTCCGAGATCTCCTTCGACTACAAGTTCATCTGGAAATGCTCGGAGGACTCGATCGAGCTTTATGTTGACGGCATGGCGCATCAGATCTTTTACGTGAAGGACCTGAAGGAAGAGGGCACCGTCTCTTTTAACCTCCCCGAAGGAAAACACTACATTGTGATCTATCTTCCCGCAGATGCCACCGTCCTGATCAGGAATTTTAACATCGACTCGGCATATGAAGTGCCCGTCAAGAAGACCAAGGTGCTTTGGCTCGGCGACTCGATCACGCAAGGCTACGGTCCGCTCCGTTCGTCCGAGACTTATGTCAGCATCGCTAACAGACTTCTGGATTACGACATTATCAACCAGGGTATCGGAGGCTACATCTACGACAAGAAATCTCTCATGAAGATGCCCGGCTACACGCCCGATAAGATCATCGTCGCTCTGGGCACCAACCAGTACGGCACCGAGACCATGACGGACGTTGAAGAATACTACGAGACACTTATCGGGATCTACGGAACGACCATTCCGATCCTCTGCATCACGCCGCTCTGGAGAGGCGATCACCTCGACGAGCTCCCTGTTTTCTACCGTTTCTGCGAGAATGTCAAAGCCATCGCCGGAAAATACCCGAACATTCGCGTAGTTGACGGCCTGAAGCTCGTCCCGCACCTTGAAGAGTACTATCACGACAATCTCCATCCGAATGTTCTTGGAACCGAGACTTATGCGAGAAATCTTGTTAATGAGATCGAGAGGATCGGGTTCTGATAGGGAGCGCACGAAGTGCGGGCACAGTGTGTGCGCAATGATTTTTGGATCGAAGACCGTCGGCATTTTGCTGATGGTCTTTTTGTTTGCTTTTTAATTGCGAAAAATTCTCAAATGCTTTGTCCGGTGCTTTTCAGGGTGAAAATGCGGATTTTACTGCAAAAAAAGTCCCGGAGCTTCAGCTGAGAAAATCCTCGCTGATGCTCACAGCGATCAGGGTCTGCGCGGGGAAATACAGAAGAAGGTCCAGGCTGTCGCATACTGTCAGAGCCGCCGGCGACAACGCGTAGAATCTCTCGACCAGCTGGACCATGTCAGACAGAAGGAAGAGCAGCGCGCCGATCGAGAACAACTTGGCGTTGACGCTCTTATGTCCGAAAACGTCAAAGGCCTTCACGGCGAAGCACAGGATCGTCAGCGCATAGATGGCAACCGGAACTGCGAGTGAGCCGAGTTCGAATCCGGGCAGTACGATCAGCAGCGTGATGAACGGAATGTAGATCACGGCCGCGGTGATCAGGAATCGTTTTCCCGGCCGTCCGGTGATGAGGCATGTGGCGAAATAAGTCAGCAATGATATGAAGAACAGCGCCATTCCTACGATAAAGACTTTATTGATGGCAAAGTCGCCCGCGCTGGACAAAGCGGCGGCGATTATGATGCCGAGGCCGAATCTCTTGAACTTGGGAGCTTTGCCGTTGACTGACAGGAATGCCGTGACGGCCGTCAACACGAACGAGACGCTTGCAGTCATCTTTATGGGAACGTAACTCTGCGGCATGATCCGCCTGATGGGTGTTGCCACGAGAACCGCCGTGCAAAGAAGACACAGTGAGAAGAAGACCCACTTCAATATGCCGAATAGCCTGTTCTTTTCCCGGGATTGCATAATCGCTTGACTCCGATTGCTGCAAGAAGCGTTGATCTGATGCGGTACGGTTGACGGATACTTAATCAGTATAGCGCATAACAGCGTTGGTGGTGTTTGCGTGTGGCGCGAAAAACGCAGGATTTGGGCAAAACGGGGTATTCTTGACTGAATTTACGGGCAAAACAAAAGCCGCCTCCATCCCGCGACATCACCGGAAGTCGAATGACTTCACGGATTGCCGCAGATTCGGAGACGGCCGAAAATTAACGCAATCGGTTAAGGATTACTTGTTAACCTGATCCTTAAGTGCCTTACCAGCCTTGAACTTAGGAGCTGTGCAAGCTGCGATCTTTGTAGCAGCACCTGTCTGAGGGTTGCGGCCTGTTCTTGCAGCTCTCTGAGAAGTCTCGAAAGTACCGAAGCCTACGAGCTGAACCTTACCGCCGTTCTGAAGCTCATCAGATACTACATCGATGAAAGCCTTAACTGCTGCATCAGCAGCTACCTTAGAAATGCCTGCCTTAGCAGCCATAGCGTCAACTAATTCTGTTCTGTTCATTTTTAATCCTCCAATAAGTGGGTTAATTACTTGTCGGTATACCCTTGAGTCCCAACAAGGCGATATTATAAATGTCTTTGAGGTTTTCGGTCAAGAAAAAAATGAGTGAAAATTTGTTGATTTGTGTCGAAACCTCGATTTCTTCTCCCACGCCCGCGCATTCAAAGTCGGTTACTTTAACATTCCGGCGACGCACGCTCTTAATGAAGAAGTGATCTCCTCGACTGACTTGCCGGAAGGATAGATGCTCTCGCCGAAGCTAACCGTAAGCGCGTACTTCTTGAGCTTGAAGGGGTTGAGGTATTTGGGGCATTTTTTGCCGACGGGCATGGCTTTGCCCGTGCCGCGGATGCATACGGGGATAATCGGGATGCCGGTCTCCTTGGAGATCATTGCGGCGCCTTGCTTGAAGTCACCCAGCTCGCCCGTGCGGGATCTTGTGCCTTCGGGGAAGATGAGCAGGTAATCGTGCGAATCACTGAGGAGCGCGGTGGCTCTGTTGAGAGCAAGCATAAAATCGCCCTCGCGGTCGATGGGGATGCCGCCGCAAACGCGGAAGGCTTTCCTCTCAATGCCGTCGCTGCCGCGCTCTGATGCCATTATGGTAACAAGCCTGGAGATGTCGATGTTCTTTTTCAGCGCGGAAAGCACGAGAAGCGCGTCAAGGTCGCTCTCGTGGTTGGGGCAGAGGATGGCCTTAGGATAACGGGCGATCTCTTCTGCGCCTGCAGAGCTGAATCGTGTCAGGAGGCGTGTAAAGCCTGAGAAGCATGCGAGCAGGAAACGGTCGGTCCAATTGCGTTTGCGCGGATAATCCTCAGAAGTTGCTTTCTTGTCCTTCTCCCCGTCGCCCAAAGCGGCGCAGATCGCGCGTACGGTGCGCTTTTTGTAGATGTCATTGACGCTTATCGTGATGCCGCGGTTTCCGGCAAGGCTTACGATCTCCATTGCTCCGAAGCTGTCTCCGCCCAGCTCGAAAAAATCCTCCGTCACACCCACTTTGTCCAGATGCAGGACTTCTCCGAAGATGTCGCAGAGAATGCGCTCGTTCTCGCCGGAAGGGGCTTCGTATTCGCGCTGTGTCTCAAAGAGGGAAGCTCTCGTGAGGTCGGGAGCGGGAAGTTCTTTGCGGCTGATCTTGCCGCTGGCGGTCATGGGCATGGAATCGAGTTTTACAAAGACGTTGGGCACCATGTAGCGCGGAAGGAGGCCGGCCAGATATGTGCGCAGGTTCTTCTCGTCAAGCGGAGAAGAAGCGGTATAGTAGGCGGCAAGGATTCTCGAGCCGTTTGCACCGTCTACGCATTTGACTGCTGCAAGCTCGATGCCGCGTACTGTCAGGAGGGCGTTCTCGATCTCGCCGAGTTCGATGCGGAGGCCGCGAAGTTTTATCTGATTGTCCCGGCGGCCGCAGAAGTCGATGAGACCGTCGGCGCGGAGGAGACCCATGTCTCCGGTCCTGTATATGCGGGAGCCTTCGCGGAACGGATCTTCGACAAAGCGCGACTTGTTGAGATCGGCATTATTGATGTAACCCTTTGATACACCGGCGCCGCCGATACATATCTCGCCGATGACGCCTGCCGGAAGCATGTTGAGATCGTCGTCCGTTATATAGATCTGAGTGTTTGCGATCGGTGTGCCGACTGTCGTGTCGCCGTCATACGCGGGCGCGATCGTGGACCACACGGTCGTCTCGACGGGGCCGTAGACATTGTAGATGTCGGCAGAGGTCAGTTCCTGAAGCTGCGCGCAGAGCTCGCGTGACAGTTCTTCGCCGCCGAGTATTATCGTGTGGAGTTTCTTCAGGTATTCAACGTTGGATCTGTCCAGCATGTAGCCGCGCATCTTTGTGGGCGTGGTCTGGATGATGCCTATGTTTTCGCGCTCGATGAGGGCACTGAGCTTCTTTTGCGACACGGCTTCTTCGTCGGAGGCGAGATAGATCGTGATGCAGTTGAGCAAAGCGAGGATGCTCTCAGTAACGAAGATGTCGAAAACATTATCGGTGACGGACACGATGCCCGAATCGTTATTCTTGATGATGCGCCCCATCACATTGAACGGGCTGTTCATGCAGTAGTTGAGGATGTTTCCGTGAGTGACAGCGGTACCTTTGGGGTTGCCAGTGGAGCCTGAAGTGAAGACTACGTAGCACGGATCGTCTGCATTGACCTTGACGGGCGTGAAGCCGTTATATTCGAGAAGCTCCTGCGAAGTTAGCTCGAAGGACGCATCGCCGTTAGGATCTGCGGTCAGGATGTCTGCCGCACCGGACGCCTCGAGCATATAATTGATGCGCGTCTCCGGGAAGGACGGTGATATGAACATATATGCTGCACCGGTCTTGATGACGGCGAGCATGGCAATGATCATGTAAGGCGTTCTGAAAGCTTTTATCGGAACGATCCTGCCCGGGCCGATGCCTTCTTTTGCGAGCTTCCAGGCAAGCATGTCCGACATGAGATCGAGTTGTTCATAGGTGTATCGTTTATCTTTATAGACGAGTGCCGTACGGTCCGCATTTGCCTTGGCAACGCGCGAGAGAACTTCGGAAACCGAAGTGTCGCTGACCGTACAGGTTGTGTCATTCAGATTGATCAGGAATTCCTTCTCGGCCTCCGGAAGAATGGATATGCCGGAGATCTTGCCCGTAGGCGCCGTGATCATCTCATCGATAATGAATTCGATCCTTCGCGAGAGAAGTTCGATCTCTTTTCTGTCCTTGAATACGCTGTTTTGAAAGTCGTATATGATCGTATAACGGTCGCTCTGATCTCTGTTCTCGATGTGGATCGAGAGCGGAAGTTCGCTGTAACCGTTGTGGAACCATTCGGTTGTGGCACAGCCTTTGATCCTTGCATTTTGGCAGCTTACGAGCACGTCAAAAAGCCCGGTGCCGCAATCTTTTCCGCCGTTCCCGCGCAGCTTCTTGAGCAGCGCATTATATGAGAAACGCTTGTGTCGGTAGATCTTGTGATGTGAAGCTGAGACCTCGTGAAGGAGATCGAGAACAGATAGACCGCCGTCTATATCTACAGTGAGCGGAATGGTCGAGATGTAGACACCCGCGGTGCTTTTCTCGTATCTGCTGATCCTGCCGAGGACCGGAACGCCGATCGTGGTGCTCTTGTTGTCGGGATTTATCCTGTCCAGATAGATCAATACCGCTGTCTCGGTAAGCGTGGTGAGCGAGATCTTGTTCTCGGTCAGGAAAGAATCGATCCGCTCCTTCATCTCCTTGCCGAGATGAGTGACAAATCTTGAAGCTTCGATGCTTCCGGCGTTACCGGAGTTCCTGACGATGGTCTTCTCCGTGCAATTGCCGTATCTCTCAAGCCAATACGCTTCATCCCGCGCATACTTGCCGGAAGAGACATAATCTTCTTCATTTGCGAGTCTGTCAGTGTAGAGTTGCTCGACGATATCTATCTCTTCGCCGTTCTCAATCTTGCCGCAGAATTCGATGAAGTCGCTCGCGATGACGCTGAATGACCAAGCATCTGAGATCAGGTGGCATGTCGAGAGGATCACGCCCGACCGGCCTTCCGCCTCGAAAACGACCATCTCGTACATGAACGATCCGTCGATAGCGTGAGGAACCCGCGCCAGCTTATCTGCGTAATCTCTCATCTCATCAAGTGATCCGAACTGCTCGAAAACCGGTTCCTTATACTCTTCGTTAACATACTGCTTTACCGCACCGTCCTGCTCGACAAAACAGAGCCGCATTGCCTGATGCTTGCGGAGAACGAGACCTGCGGCTTCCATGAGTATCTCTCTGTCTTTATGCTTATCGAGAATGATCGCGCCGCAAAGTACGGATATGCTCGTGTCTTTGTAGAACTGCTTAAGTTCAATCAGGCTCTTTTGCGCTAATGTCAGATCATATAGGATCACTGATTTGTTCCACCGTCTCAAAGAATTCAAGTAAGTCTATCATTATTTGAGAGGGGTGTTTTTGAACTTTCGGTTAATTATGTACTCATTCATGTGCTAAAATATCTTTTAATCGCAATGCAATCGTGCAAAGCTGCTTGCGGAGGATACCGGCCGTCGGTCGTTATCTGAAGAATACATGGATTAAGGGTTGTTTGGTTATGGCTATTTGGGATGAAGTTGTAACGGAAGAACAGGTGCTTTCTGCGGATTCTGACAAGTGTATGAATTGCGGAAGCAGTCTTGTTTTCGACATCAAGACAAATTCGCTTCATTGTAATAACTGCGGTACTGACTGTTATCCGGAAGCTTTCAAGATCAGAAGACTTATTGACAGACCTGCCGGCAGGAAAATCGATGAAGACGATTCCGGTTTTAAGGTAGTAAACGAAGAGGTTGTTTGTAATGCGTGCGGTGCATCAATCGTGGCCGGCAAGGATACGGTATCAACCGTATGCACTTTCTGCGGTTCTCCGGCGCTGGTCACGAGAAGATTAAGTCAGGAATTCAGACCGGATTATATCGTTCCGTTTGTACTTGAACGCGAGGAAGCGAAGATGAAGGTCAGTGAATGGCTTGAAGGGAAGAAAAATCTGCCGAAGGATTTTGTTAAGAAGATGAACATGACGGATTTCACTCCGATGTATGTTCCGTTCTGGCTCGTTGATGCCGACTGCGTCATTGATCTGGTTGCCACCGGTTCGGTTGATAACGCGAACTATATTGAGTTCTATAACTGCAAGCGTAAGGGCATGTTCAAGATGCATAATGTCCCGTTCGACGGCTCTTCCAAGATCAAGGATCACCTGATGGAGAGGATCGAACCGTTTGACTTGACGTCGGTAGCACCATACAGTGATGGTTATCTCCAGGGATATTACGCCGAGAAGTACGATCTGAATGCGATCGACATGGCAGACAGGATCTCTCTCAGATTCCGTGAATTCATCAGCGAGCAGAATGCAATGCTGGCATACAACAGTACCGATAAGAATGTGCACTACACGCGTTTCACGATCGAAGAGAACAGATCCGAAGCTACAAATCTTGAGTGTAAATACGCGTTCCTCCCCGTATGGTTCGCGAGAATCTTTTACGACGGAATCTATTATTCCGTGGCTATCAACGGTCAGACCGGCAAGATATCAGGTGATTTGCCTGATGCCGATCGTAATATCGGAACTGCAGTAAAGCACAGGGCATTTGTCTTAAAACCGAAAATGGTCTATGCGGGTATAGCAGTGCTCGTAATCGCAGCGATTATCGGTCTGTATCTTGCGTCACATTTCGGAGGGGAGAACGGGCTCAGACTGTACTTGATGTTCTTTGTGATAGCGATAGGAGTCATACCGGCGATATTTGCCGCCATTAACAAACTATCAAAATCGACAACGCAGGAACTATACGACCAGAGCATCACTGCTTCCGCAGAGAAGCCGGACGATGCCGATGCAAATACGAGACCGCCTGCTTATGTCTATATGAACAGCAAAGAGAAGGTCGAGATGGAGGCTGTCGATAAAATGGAGCATGCCGGTCTGAAATTCGCAGATCCGAACACCAAGAAAAACGGGTTTTAATTCAAGAGAAGGCAATATATGGCTATTTGGGATGATGTGAAGACAGAAGAGAAAGTGCTGTCTGCAGATTCGGATAAGTGTATGAATTGCGGAAGCAGGCTTGTCTACGATATCAAGACGAATTCGCTTCATTGCGATTCCTGCGGTACCGACTGCTATCCGGAAGCCTTCAAGATCAGAAGGCTTATTGACAGGAAAGATAAGAAGGAAGCCGCTGAAGGTTCCGGGAAAACGATCGTTCATGAGGAGGTCGTGTGCAATGCCTGCGGCGCATCGATCGTTGCCGGCAAGAATACGGCCTCTACGGTATGTGCGTTCTGCGGCTCTCCCGCGATCGTCACGAGGCGCTTAAGTCAGGAGTTCAGACCTGATTACATCATTCCGTTCGTGCTTGACCATGATGAAGCCAAGGCGAAGGTCAAAGAGTGGCTTGAAGCTCGAGATTATCTTCCGAACGGCTTCGTCAAGAAGATGACCATGACGGATCTTACTCCGATGTACGTTCCGTTCTGGCTCGTCGATGCCGACTGCGTCATTGACCTTGAAGCAACGGGCTCAGTTGATCACCACAACTGTATCGAGTTCTATAACTGTAAGCGCAAAGGCATGTTCAAGATGCATAATGTTCCATTCGACGGATCGAGAAAGATCCGCGATGATCTCATGGAGAACATAGAACCTTTTGATTACACTTCGGTCGCACCTTACAGCGACGGATATCTGCAGGGATACTATGCCGAGAAATACGATCTAAGCACGAATGACATGGCTGACAGGATCGCTTTCAGATTCCGCGAATTCATCAGCGAGCAGGACGAATTGCTGGCTATTAACAGCAACGATAAGGGCATTCATTACGATCGTTTTACCATCGACACCAACCGTTCCGAAGCAACAAACCTGAACTGTAAGTATGCTTTCCTGCCGGTGTGGTTTGCGAGGATTCAGTTCGAAGGCGTCTACTATTCTGTAGCGATCAACGGTCAGACCGGAAAAGTATCCGGCAACATTCCCGACAGCGGGAGAAAGGTCGATGCGGCCGTAAAGGCCAAGTCTGTAGCAATAGAATTCAAACACGTCGGAGTCATTACATTGATCCTTCTCCTGATCGCCGCTTTCCTCATTGTCTTCATGAAGGCAGGTATCGGCGGTGATGAGATGAAGATGCTCGGTCTGGTCTTCCTCAGTGCGGTAATATGCATAGGAGTCATGATCTATTTCACGCTTATCAAGCGCAACAGCGGCCCTGACATATCGGCATTTGCAGTGAAGAAACACTACGATCAGACGGTTGCTCAGCCGATACAGACAATGGAAAAGAAGCTCCACAATACGAACACCAGACCGCCCGCATATGTCTACATGAACAGCAGTGAGAAGGTCGTGCTGGAAGGAACGGACGTAATGGATCATACGGGCGCAAGGTTTACGGGCTCCGATTGACAGAAAGGTCTAATGCAATGAATCTCATTCCTATCAGTGACATAAACGCACCGGAGATGGACATCTTCGCAAGAGCTACCGAGAATCAGCTCAGAGCGCATTACGGCGGTATATTCCTTGCTGAGAGCGCGAGCGTGATATTGCGTGCTATCGAGAACGGCTACGAGCCTGTATCGATGCTCGTGGAAGCCGGAAGAGTGGAGGTCGAAGCGGGACCTGTTTTCGAGGCGATCGAGAGATATCTCGGCCGGAAAGTGCTGGATTCGATCCCCGTATACGTCATAGAACATGAGGTCGCAGTCAACATGACGGGACACGCTCTTGTGCGCGGACTTTGGATGGCGCTTCGCCGCAAACCGGTTCTCTCCGTCGAGGAATTCTGCACAGGCAAAAGACGCATCGCCGTTCTGGTCGATGTCACGAGTCCGTTGAATGTCGGGGCGATCTTCCGTTCTGCCGCAGCGCTCGGAATGGACGGCGTTCTGCTCACGCACGCATCCGTGGATCCCATGACCAGACGCGCTGCAAGAGTCAGCATGGGCACGGTCTTTCAGATCCCGTGGGCGCAGACTTCACTCGAGGATTCCGACGGCATTACCGTGATCAACACGCTTCATTCATACGGCTACAAGACGGTCGCGATGGCGCTGACCGACGATTCCGTAAGTGTCGATAATGATGAGATACGCGCGAACGAGAAGGTCGCCGTCATGCTCGGAACCGAGGGCACGGGCCTTCCCAAGAATGTCATTGCCGCGAGCGATTACCGCGTCAAGATCCCGATGTACCACGGCGTCGACTCACTGAACGTAGCCGCCGCAAGCGCGATAAGTTTCTGGGAATTGATGAAGTGATCAGCTCAAATTAGCCTGATCAAGACTTACGGCTGCTTCACACGCTACAGCAACAGCGATTACTTCCGCTGCGTTCTTCTCTGACGCGGATGAGATCTCGCGGACGCCCTGTGTCATGTTGTGGTAAACCGCTGCGATCTTCTCATAAATATTGCTCAAAGCTTCGTCCTTCGGAGAGACCTCACGCACATGAAATACGGCACCGTCTGCTGCTACGATATCATACTCATGATCTCGCAGGTCACCGTCGCTTCTCCAGCTCTTGTCTCCGGTCTCAAATCTGCACGCACCGTTCAGCTTGTGCTTGAGCTGAAAAGTGAATTCTCTGCCGCTGACTTCAACGATGAACTTGAGTGACAACGCCATGAGCTTCTGGTGAATATATGCGACTTCTTTGTTGTCAGCATCCATGATGTGAGCTTTGAAACCGGCGCCTGCACGGTCTTTTACGATCTTGAAGATCACATTCCCGTTCTCATCCGAGACGAATGAATCCTGCGCATCCGGCGTTATAAATTCTGGCATGTAGTAAAGCTTCATTGTCGTCACCTCGCTGTGTTATTTGCTTTTTTGGAAACATGCAATGCTTTCGGAACCTTCTCGAAAACAACCAATCCGCAGTCTGTCGGGTGATCCAAGAGCACAGTGTTTTTGTCTTTAGTCTTATATCTCAAAAGCGTGTAAGTTATGAGAATGTCGCCTGCTCCGCCCAAAAGCTGAAGACATCCTATTATCATCAGATACGGATTCTTGAAGATCACTCCGAAGATGCACGGAACTGCACCGAGCACGGTCATCGGCATCATCGAACCGAAGATATAACGTCCTTTGCTCAAAGGTGAGCGGCAGCAACAGTATGGGGTCAGAAGTTCTTTTATGAATCCGAACTCGATATCCTTCATCTTATTCTTTGCTCCGGGCGCCCAACTGATACCGTGGATCAATTCATGGAGCGGCATGCAGGGAATGAACGTGAGTGCAGACAACATGAACCACATATAGCGGCGTGCGTCCATGGTATTAATGAAATCCTTGAGCGGTGTGATTCCGTAAACGAGCAGAAACAGACCTATAAACAATACTTCAAACGGCAGTACCAGAAGAGGTCCGACGATATTGGCTTTCTTGACGCTCAACGTAAGATCTTTGCGCGCATAACCGTCCTTCATCATCTCATCAGCCGTAGCATTGAATGCGTCCAGACGCTTTTGTTCAGCGGCGGTGAGCTTGCGGCCCTTGTCGGCAGATACTGACTCGGATGAGTTCTTTATATCTTCTGTGGCTTTAACTGATTTCATATTTCCCCCTAGGATAGGCTGTGCAAAAACAACACAACTCAGTCATTATACATTATCGTCCGTGCGAGAGAAAACACGAAGCTTGTCCTTTGCGTTATCTTTACTGCACATGTATACAAGTGATTAAGATATATAAGGTTGTGCTATATTTTCTGTGTAGAACGATGAATAAAAGCCGAAGCGGCAATGTCAGCGCAGAACCGTGACGACATTTCAGCTGTGCTTCTTGTCCGGCAGAACTGCAAGTTGTATACTTGCATGGAAGTTATATTTTCGCGTACGGCTCATTGTAAACACAAAGGATAAACAGATATGGATTACATCATTTCAACCTCAAAGATCAAGTCCGGCAACAATGCCATCATATACGATAGCAACGCACTCAGCGGTGTAAAGAAGATCGCCTCAAGAGTAGCAGACGACATCAAGGCTGTGTTCGGTGCTAAGCCGGCATTGTCGGAGGGCAGGAGAACGGCAAGTCCGATCTATGTCGGTACCATAGGCGACAAACTCATCGCTGATCTCGGCATCGATGTGTCCGACATAAAGGGCAAGCGCGAAGTCTATAAGCTTGAAGTGAAGGACGGTGCGCTCGTAATAACCGGAAGCGATAAGAGAGGAACGATCTACGGCCTGTTCAAGCTGTCTGAGATGCTCGGCGTATCGCCTTTTATCGACTGGCTCGATGTGCAGCCCGTGAAGATGAAAGAATTCAAGATACCTGAAGATTTTTGTATGATCTCAAAGGAGCCTTCAGTCAAGTTCAGAGGCTTCTTCATTAATGACGAGTGGCCGGCATTCGGTAACTACTGTAATAAGAGATTCGGCGGATTCAACGCGAAAGTGTATGAACATGTTTTCGAGCTCTTGTTAAGACTCAAAGGCAATTACATGTGGCCGGCGATGTGGTCTGCGATCTTTCCCGATGACGGCCCGGGACTTGCGAATGCGGAGCTGGCCGACGAGCTTGGCGTTGTGATGGGAATGAGCCACCACGAGCCGTGCCTCAGACAGGGCGAGGAGTACAAGTACCTGAGAGGCAAGGATTCGATCTACGGTGATGCGTGGAATTTCCTCACGAACGAGAAGGGTATCACGCGTTTCTGGGAAGACGGCTTGAAGAGAAGCGGTAAGTTCGAGAACGTTGTCACGGTCGGAATGCGCGGCGAAGCTGACACCGCGATAATGGGCAAGGAAGCAACTCTGAAGGACAACATCGATCTTCTGCGCAAGGTCCTCAAGACACAGAACGGCCTTATCAGGAAGTACGTCAACAAGGACCTCGACAAAGTGCCGAGAATGCTCGCGCTCTACAAGGAGGTCGAGCCGTATTTCTACGGTGACGAGAAGACCGAAGGCCTCATGAACGATCCGGAGCTTGAAGGCGTAACGCTGATGCTCTGCGACGATAATTTCGGCAATCTCCGTACCGTGCCGACTCCTGAGATGCGCGCGCACAAAGGCGGTTACGGCATGTACTACCACTTCGACTACCACGGTCTTCCGGTGTCATTCGAGTGGTTCAATACGACCCACCTGAAGAAGGTCTGGGAGCAGATGACGACGGCGTATGATTTCGGGATCAGGGATCTCTGGATCGTCAATGTCGGCGATATCTTCAGCAACGAATATCCGCTCTCGTATTTCCTTGAGCTCGCTTACGATTTCGAACGCTGGGGAACCGATAATATCGAGAGTGCATCCGAATATACGAAGCTCATGGTCGAGCGCAACTTCAAGGGCAAGCTCACGGCTTCCGAACTTAAGAAGTGCATCGATCTTCTTGAAGGCTACACGAGGATCACTTCCGCAAGAAGAACGGAAGCAATGAACTCATATACCTATGCACCCTTCGCATTCAATGAAGCATTCGATACGCTTGCCGCAGTCGAGAAGCTCATGAGCGATGCGCAGAAGCTGCTCGAAAAGCTTAACGGCAACACCCGTTTCGCCTTCTACGAACTCATATGGCTGCCTCTCACTGCGAACATGAACGTTCAGAGAATGTGGCTCCTTACGACACTTAATCACGGTTTTGCCAAGCAGGGAAGCACATACGCAATGACGCTCGGCAAGAAGATAAATGAATGTATCGAATACGACCGTAAGATCGTCAACGAACTTCATAAGATCGAAGGCGGAAAGTGGTACGGCATGGGCCTGTCTGAGCACATCGGCTTCAACAACTGGTGTGAGGAAGCGTGTAAATATCCCGTGATCCACAGCTTCGAGCCCGCTAACAAGGAGCGCCTCGTCGTATCGGTCAGAGGCTCTTCCGAGTCTACTGAAGGCAAGTTCTGGACAGGACACGTACTGGTTGCGGACGCTCTTCTCGATCCTACATGTGACGAGTTCGAGCTCCTCCTCAGCACCGCCGGCGCACCTTCATGCAGATTCAGCGTCGAGAATCCGAATGTGTTCATCTCCGTGTCGGAGACTGAAGGCACAGTTAAGCCGTATGCACTCAAGGTTTTGAAGATCCGTCTCGACCGCAAGAAATACAAGAAGACCAAGTTGATTCCTGAGATCTGCATTCACTGCTCAGACGGCAACGTTGTAGTGAAGCTGCCGGTTAATACGATGGCAGATATCGGTTGCGGAAAGAAGCCCGACGGTACTTACTATTGGTGCGGCAGAAAGATCGACATGAACGAGAAGGTCATCAATGTACCTCTTCATCAGAGGACTTGGCCCGGCAAGATCGATTGCATGGATTATATCTCGATCGATGCTTCGCGCTTTGCTTTTGCGACAGATTCAAGCAAGGGCGGCTTCAGAGTGATCGAGGATTACAGCCGCGGAATGAACGCGGTCAAGGCATATCCGCAGGATGTGATCTTTGGCCGCAGTGCAAAGGACGCCCCTAAGCTCACATATAAAGTAATGGTTCCTGAGGGCGGTGATTACTGCATGGTCCTTTATGTTAACCCGAGCAACCCGTATTCAAGAGAGAATGTTATCCGTTTTGGCGTAAGTGTGAACGACGGCAAGATGCGGAGTATCAACATGATCCATCCGATGTTCGCAGTCGGAGACGGCAATCCGTTCTGGTCTCTGGGCGTCATCGAGAACACACGCAAAGTTGACGTTACATTTAAGCTCAAAGAGGGTATCAACGAGATCAACATCTACGCACTCGACCCGAACCTCGTTCTCCAGAAGATCGTTCTTTGCAAGGATTGGGAGATGCCGGCGGAGTCGTGTCTTGGCCCGAAGGAGACGTTCAGGTTCTGAGCTTTTTGCTGAGGCGGTCGTGGCCTGATCGGGCAATATGGTCGATCGGGTTCTGTTTGGCGCAATTTGAAGCTCGGACTCTGATCGAGGTGATCGTTGCCAAGCGGCATCTTGTTTTCGAGACGTAAAGATACAGTTAAGATCTGAAGACTTGAGTGCCGGAGAGCTTGATTCTTCGGCTGTGTTTGAGATATCGTAAAGTATCCGATGAGATCGCTATTTTTTGGGGGGGCAGTTTTATGAGAGATTCGATCAGCAGAAAGCTTACGGCAATAATCGCGTGCTTCTTATGCATGATGATCATTCCGGCCGGATGTGCCATACCGGTTGAGAATGCTGATGAATACACCGACGAGACTGAGCTTGAGGAAACTACCGAATATCCTGAAGTTCGAAAACTCCCTGAGATATTGTTCATCATGGTCACGGACTACAGTTCTATTCAGGAAGAAGATCCGATCATTAGCTATGTAATCTATGACAAAGAGGGTAATTACTGTGAGCTTGATGATCCCGAGATCTTGTCTTTGAGTTACGAGGAATTGAATCAGAAATACAGAGACGGTACCATCGCAGACAAACTCACAAGAATCGGAATGATCGATAACCGTTACATGTGGAATCAATGCATCAATGATCTCAATGGGATCGTAGACAATCCGACTTACTCCATCGATGTACCTGAAGACCCTTCTCAGTCAACAGGACCGATCACAGTATGGTACGGTTTCTATTATAACGATGATCAGAAGATTCAAAGGGTGACGCTCTTTGCCTCGGATCACCATGGCGATTATTACTCCAATGATAAGCGCTCAGCTGATATTCCCTATATTTTGTGTAACAGCAAGTATCGTTCGGAAGAAGGCTGAGGCACTTGAGAACCGAGTGCCGGCGGAGTCGTGTCTTGGTCCGAAGGAGACGTTCAGGTTCTGAGCATAATCTTGCTGCTGCGATCATTGTCCTGCCGGGCAGTATGGCCAATCGGGCTCGACGGCGGTTGTGATAGGTTAATACCGATGAATTCGCAGAAATTCGTTTTTTATCGGTATCGGGCTTGATCGAATTCGAATAAACTTTGGAAGAATACCGATTATTTTTGTAAAACTCATTTTGTATCGGTATAGGTCAAGTTCAACGATGGCTGCCGCATCAGTTGAGTACCGATAAAATTGCGATTTTCTTTCAATTATCGGTATAAGCGAATTGATGAAGCACAACCACGTTGCGACAAATACCGATAGATTTATGATTTTTAGTTATTTATCGGTATGGGTAGTAAGACTTGACCGGCAGTCTGGAGTTTGAGTACCGATAAAATTGCGATTTTCTTTTGATTATCGGTATAAGCTTTGCGGCGGCGACGAACTTGCGATATCTTCGTACCGATGAATTTGGAGTTTCGAGATTTTTATCGGTATATGAGATGCAGCACTGGAAGAAATAACTCGCCATGCATATAAATCTTTGAATAATGGCTGATGTTGCAACGCTGGCCGGATGGGTGCTTGACCTGCGTTGTACCTACAAAAACTAACATTTGGGGATTCTTGTAGGTACTGCGAACGATTCAATCCATATTTGCTGCTCGAAAACGCGTTAGGCAGCAGCGGTCCACCCGCGCGGCGCAGGCCGGCGGCAACCCCAAGCAAGACAGCCACCCGCGCGGCGCAGGCGGGCGGCAAACCCAAGCAAGACACCCACCCGCGCGGCGCAGGTCAGCGGCAACCCTCCAAGCAAAGCGGTCACCCCACGCCACCCGTGCGCCGCGCACGCCTCATGTACCGTTTATGCCTTCTTAGCCTCGCAATCTTTCCGAGCGGACAAGATGAGCAGTATGATGGCTGCCACGATCACGAAAGAGCAGCCCAGGAGACCCATATAGCCGGGACCGAGGATAGAGAGATCCTGATTGCCGCTCTTGAGGAGAAGCTGGAGGGGTACTGCGGATGCGTTCATTGAAGAGTGCATGATTGCGGGAATCCAGATACAATTTGTTTTCTCATAGAAGTAGTCGATAAGGACGCCGAAAGCACAGAGTGAGATGCAGATCATGACGGGGCCGAGTACGGGTTTGCCGAAGTAATCACCTTCGTAGAAGTAACCGCCGAGAATGATGAGCGGCCAGTGCCAGATGCCCCAGAGAGCTCCGCCGACGAGTCTTCCGAAGACGGGACCGAGCTTGCTCTTAAGAAAAGGATACATGATGCCTCTCCAGCCGGCTTCTTCGCCGAGGCTCGGCAGGATCTGTGAGAAGGGGAGGGCGGTCAGTGACATTACTGCCATCACGATGAAATATGCTTTGGGGTCAATGGAAGAGAAATCAACAGTACCGGAGAGTTCTGCCGGGAGAAGTGAGGCGAATGAATCCGTATTGATCTCGAAGGTGTCTTGATTGAAGGCGAAGAACAGTGCCGTTCCGAGCCAGCTGATGAGCTGGGGACCGACCCAGGCGCCGATAAGATACTTGAATTTGAACTTCGGCTTCCATCCGAGTTTCTTGAAGGGCAGACGTGCCGCAAGTACAGCGATCAGCGGAATGAATACTGCTACGAATCTGAATAAGAAGGTGGAAAGAAACGTGTTGCCTGCTCCGTAGGCTATTCCTGCAATGCAGAGGGGAATGTATGCCGCTCCGAAAGCGACCGTCATAAATACGACGAACTTTTTGTTCGTTATCTCATTTGCGTTTATCATATTGTGCTCCTTGAAGTTGACCTGTTATCAGTTGTTGATCTTTTTGAGCTTTGACTGTTTCCACTCAATAAGCTTGCGGAAGTTCTTGCTCGTAACAAAGATCCCCAATATCAGAGAACCGAACATGATACCGAGTAAAATACCGTTTAAGAAGCCGTAGATTGCCGATGCGTTTGTCGTGTCGGGCCCGAAAAGCAGGAGTAGCAAATATGCGAGCGCACAAGCGGTTGCGCAGCAGAATATTATCTGCATCCTCTTCATGACTTTCGCCATGATATCATCCGTATAATCTGCTGCCATGAGCATTGTTTCTTTGAGATCTTTATCCATAGTCTCGGTTTTCCTCTCGCCGTTAAAGATTTCTCTCATGTCGACGCCGTAGAAATCAGCAAGTTCAACGAGCAGTGCGAGGTCGGGAAGGTTGCTTCCGGTCTCCCATCTTGAGACTGTTCTTCTTGAGACATTCATCTTATCTGCAAGATCTTCCTGAGTAAGATTCTTTTCTTTACGAAGTGTCTTAAGAAACTCTCCGACTTTTTGCTGATCCATTTGAGTACGCCTCCTTGAGTGATGGCTTGAGTCTAAGACTTCATGGCCGCAGAGAACAGGACACAGAACGAGCAAATGCCTGTTTTTGGGACGTGAGACACGGTGTGTCTCGTCGCGAAAGCCATTATAACACGCGATGTAATGGAGTTTTCACTACATTCTGCCTAAAGGGAACCGTGTGGATGTGGTACTATTGTTATCGAAAAAATTTTCGCGCGGAGACAGTATGAATAACAAGATCAAAAATATAGTTTTGGATATGGGAAATGTTCTTTTGGATTACGATCCGGAGTTCGTCATGGAGACGTTCTGCTCGTCGGAGGAGGAGAAGAACGTCATTAGAAAGGAGCTCTTTGAGGGACCGGAATGGCCGGCAGCCGACAAGGGCGAGATAAAGGACGAAGACAGATTCGACCTCATTAAGGGACGAGTGCCGGAGCAGCACCACGAGGCACTATGGAATTGTGCTATGCATTGGGACATCTGTATGAAGCCGCTTCCGGGTGCCAGGGAATTCTGCGAATATGTGAGAGCGCAGGGCTACGGAGTCTATATTTTGTCGAATGCAAGCGATGCTTTTTATGAGTATTTCCCGAGATTTCTGCCGCTCGATTTCTTCGACGGCGTGTTTGTCTCGTCTGACTATCTCATGCTCAAGCCCGACCTCAAGATCTATCAGACTTTCCTTGAGAAATACGGTCTGAAGGGCGAGGAGTGCCTCTTCATCGACGACCGTATCGACAACGTTGAAGGCGCACGGAAAGCAGGCATGAATGCCGTCCGTTTTGTGAACGACTATAAGAAGATAATCGCCGAGCAGCAGTTGTAAGCTGATCGATTAATTCGCCGACTTGCGGCCAAAGTGCCTAAAATCGCCCGCGAATGTACGCTCGAACGCCCTATTTTCCTTGAAAAGCACCTCGAAAAGTGTTATTTATTGTGTCTAACAGTTTCAAGGTGTCTTATGGGTAAATACAAATCACAATTTGAGAAGATGACTCAAAAGCCGGTACCGTTGCTGATACTTCAGCTCGCTCTTCCGACTACTGTCAGCATGTTCGTCACGAGCATTTACAACATGGCGGACTCCTACTTTGTCGGTAAGATCAACACTTCCGCAAGTGGTGCGACAGGTGTCGTTCTCGGTGTCATGGCCATTCTTCAGGCAATCGGTTTCATGTTCGGACACGGCAGCGGAAGCATCATCAGCCGCAAACTCGGAGAGAAGGATGTCGAGAGTGCCACTGAATATGCGGCGACAGGCTTCTGGTCTGCTCTGTTTTCCGGCTTCGTGCTGATGCTCCTCGGCATTACTTTCATTAACCCGCTCATGAGGCTCTTCGGAAGTACGGACACGATCCTTCCTTATGCGAGAACATACGCCTTGTGCATTCTTGTTGCGGCTCCCGCGCTGGTATCCTCATGCGTTATGAACAACATATTGAGGTATGAGGGAAGAGCTGTTTTCGCGATGATCGGACTGACATCGGGCGGCCTCCTCAACATATTCCTTGACGCATATTTTATGCGTGTTCTGGACATGGGTATCTTCGGTGCCGGCCTCGCCACAGCCATCTCGCAGTATGTCTCCTGGGGCCTCCTGCTCCTGATGTTCCTGCTCCGCAAAACGCAGACATCGCTTAAGTTCAAGCACGTGAAGTTCAAAGCTTCTATAATTTTCAACATCATAACGACGGGTCTTCCGAGCCTTGCACGCCAGGGCCTTGCGAGCCTCTCGACATCATTTCTCAATAACGCTGCCGGTGTCTACGGTGACGCTGCCATCGCAGCCATGAGCATCGTCAACAGGATCAGCATGTTCATCTTCAGTGCCGTGCTCGGCATCGGCCAGGGTTTCCAGCCGATCGCGGGCTTCAACTTCGGCGCCAAGAAATATTCACGTGTCCGCAAGGCGTTCTTCTGCACGTTGATCTTCGGCACGGCAATCCTCGCCTGCGTAACAGTCATTGTCCTGAAGAATGCGGGATGGTTGATCAGTGTATTCAGAGACGATCCCGAAGTAATCAAGATCGGCGTCCCCGCCATGATCGCTCAGTGCATCGCCCTCTTCTTCGTGCCGTTCCAGGTATGCAACAACATGCTCTTCCAGAGCATCGGCTACAAATTCAACGCGACTTTCCTGTCCGCTTTGAGAAGCGGCCTCATCTTCATTCCGGTCCTGCTCATCTTCAGCCGCCTGTGGGGCCTTAACGGAATTCAGATCGCGCAGGCAGTCGCCGACGTTCTGACCACCATCGCGTGCGTCCCTTTCTGCGTCAGCTTTTTCGTGAAGCTCCCGAAAACAGACCCCGCGGACAGCGGCGTTCCTGACGAGAGCGGAGTATAAATCCTTATTTTGTGTAATATTTTGTCGGTACTGTGGTTTGCTGAGAAGTTAGACCACGGCGTCCGTTTTTGTGTGGGTGTGGACTAAGGTGTGTGGAGAAGTTAGTCCACAGCAATTTGTTTTTTGCTCGGGTGTGGACTAAGGGCAGACAGACGTTAGGCAAACATCAGGTAAAACATAAGGCAGGTACCCTGATGTTTTACCTGACTTTTGATCGAAAATGCCCGAACATCAGGTAAAACATGCGGCAGGTACCTGAGGTTTTACCTGACCTTGAGTTGCAAAAACATCATGCAAAACATGCTGCATCTGCATTATGTTTAGCATGAGATTTGGCCTAAAACACCCGAAAATCATGCAAAACATGCTGCATCTGCATGATGTTTAGCATGAGATCTACCTCAAACACTCCAAAATTATGCAATGCATTCGGAACTTCTCTGATGACATCCTGCCTGATATGTTATCCAAAACAGGAAAAACAAAGGTTCAGGATGACATCACCACCCCCGCCATCCGTAATTCCATTAGCACCCTGACCGTTTTTATCGTATAAACTAATATCAAAGACGATCGGGAGGTATTACCATGCAGGACAGAACTGAACTCAAAGAGAAAGAACTTGATAAGGTAATCGGCGGAGTTGACTTACCCGGTAACAGCTATAACGCCGGAGATTGCAGGATCGAAGTAAATAATGTCGGCGGCATCAGCGGCATCAACTCGGGACCGATCACGAATGTCACCAACAACGGAGGCTCTGCCGGTGCCGGAATCTCGAACAGCAGCAACTACGGCGGTACCTGCGGTTCCGAAGCAGGCAGTGTCGGCGGCGTTTGCGGCACGAATGATTCCAGACCGCTCGAAAACAATGCCAACTACGGCTCCCTCGGCAGGAGCGGAACCTGATCGGCAGTCACGATATATACCGGTCAGAACGGATCGCGTGAACGATGCTCATGCAGGAGCGGAACCTGATCACTCCAAGCTTGCCTTGATAAGCTCGAGGACCTTTTTCTCGCGGCTGATCATGACTTCGTTGAAGAAGTCATCGCTCTTGTATTCGGAATTGACCTTTATCGCTTCGTCGAGGCTGACAAGCCTTAATTCAAAGCCTGCGTCGGCCTCGTAAGCGTCAAGGTCCTGTTCTGTGTGTCCGGCCTCGACTTCGCAGAAGTAATAGTAATTCTCCTGCTCGTAGATCGTGGCGGCAGTGCGGTCGCTTCTTTGGCGGCGGAGAACGCTGCCGAATTCTCTGATGGTTGACGGGATCACAACGAGACCGACTTCTTCGCGCACCTCTCTGCAAAGTGCGGTCAGCTTGTCCTCGTCGGGATGTATGCCGCCGCCCGGAAACTTGAAGTATTTCTCTTTCTTGCTGTAAACGAGAGCGATCTTGCCGTCGATGAATATGATGCCCCTGGCCGACGGCCGTTTGTAGACCGCGTCGGTATCAAGGTAGTTCTTTATGTCGATCTCGAATAATCGTTCCATGTATCAGTTCCTTTTAAAGTGAGTCGTAACGGGTGTTACAACATTGAAGCGCAGCGGAGCTTTCCAAGTATCAGTTCCCCTAAGCGTATGCCGTAACGTGCGCCCCGGCTTCGAAGCGCAGCGAATCGTCCCCAATTGAAGTGCAGCGGATCATTCCGATAACTCTTCGAAGCAGTCGAGGATAACCTCTTCAAGCTCTTCTGCCTTTTTCCTTTGATCGCTCGAACTCTCAAAATCCAAGAGTCCTTCGAACAATGATTTGATGTCGAAGAGATCTCCGAAGGCGCTCAGGTCTATTCCCAAAGTCTTGCTGAGCTCATCCATGTTCATGTCGATGTATTTATCGATCTGCTTAGGATCGATGTGGTAAGTTTTGCAGATGTATTCAAGGTAGGCGTCGCTGCTGCTCATCTCATACTGCTTGACGATGATTATGCAGTTCTGCTCGACGCGGATCCAGTATTCTATTGTGGTGTCACCTTCCTGGTTTGTTCCGACGGCAGTCACGTCGTCATCGAAAGATACCTGGTCGAACTCGTCTTCGATGTTGTCGAGATAACGCTGTTCAGCTTTCTCGGATCTGTAGAAACGGATCTCGGCTTCACCGATTTCCTTGTCGTCGATATTGAGAACGATGTACTCGTCGTGCTTCTCCTGACTGATCGATCCTTCAGGAATGTCCTGCTCGATAAGAAGTTCCATTACATCTTCCGGCTTGATACCCCTGCCTTTGCAGCCGAACAGGCAGAGCGCCATTGTCATGCATAACATGATGCTGAGAATTTTCTTCATTTTCGATACCCCTCGATTCCATTGACCTTATTCCAAAGCCTGTGTTCAGACCAGCTGATATTATATCAAGATTTTTGCCCGATGTATTTCTTGCGGACCAGGAGCACGCATACGACGAGGACGATGGGGAAACCGATGCCTGCAAGGATCCCGACTCTAAGGTTCTCGCCCGCACGCTGCGAGATGTTGCCGACGATCGAAGGGCCGAGCGCGCCGCCCAGATCTCCTGCCAGCGCCAGAAGTGCGAACATCGCCGTGCCTCCTTTGGGCAGGATCTTCGATGAGATGCTGATGGAACCCGGCCACATGATGCCGACCGCGAAACCGCACAGCGCACATCCCACAAGCCCGAATACCGGCGCACTCGTGAGTCCCGCGAGCAGGTAGCACCCGAGGCATATGATGCCCGACGCCGTCATGAAGATCGTGAGGTCGACCTTCTCGCCGTATTTTCCGTACCAGACGCGGCTGATGCCCATGAGCACCGCAAAGCAACACGGCCCGGCAAGATCGCCGACCTCTTTCGAGACGTGCAGCGCCGATTCAGCGAAAGCCGACGCCCACTGCGCCATCGCCAGTTCCGACGACCCCGCGCACACCATGAGCACGATGAAGACCCAGAACAGTTTGTTCCCCGCGAGCTGCCTCACGCCCATGCTCTCGCCCTCTTCGACGAGCGCATCGATCGGGCAGGTGACGAAGTTATAGATGTTGTATATGGGGATCAAGGCCCAGATGATTGCCAGGATCTTCCAGTTTTCGAGTACGAATATCGCGAAAAAACCAACCGAACCGACGATCACTCCCACCGAGCCCCAGCAGTAAAACGAATGCAGCAAGCTCATCATGCGGTCCTTGTTCTCGAACGGGCATGCCTCGATTATCGGGCTCACCAGCACTTCGGTAAGTCCGCTTCCGATCGCGTAGATGATCACGCACAGGAGTATGCCCGTATAAGGCCGCGGCATGATGTCCGGAAGAAAAGAGAGCCCCAGAAGTCCGAAGCCCGACGTCACTTCCGCCGCCACGACGCATGGTCTGTAGCCGATCCTGTCAGCGAGCTTAACGCAGAAGAGGTCCACCATCAGCTGCGTGAAGAAGAATACCGTCGATATCAGCGCCAGCTTGCCGAAGCTGATGCCGTATGTCTTATAGAATGTGATATAAAGAAGCGGCGCAAAGTTCGCACAGATTGCCTGTGTGACAAATCCCAGATAGCACGCCCGCTGCGTCTTTTTGTAATTCTTGCTTCTCATCGCACCGTCCCTTCTTGCATAACCAATTATAGACACAAAGTCCGGCGCGCGACAGGTGCGGGCAGTGATCGTCATTACTTGCTTTGCTTGAAGTCGCCATCACGGGAAAATCCTAAAAATGTCCTAAATCGTCAACACTGGGCCCTGGGACTTTCCCGGGACAAAAAACGTTTTGTACTACAGAAAAAGTCCCGGAGGACTCCGTTTGGGACTTTTCCGGGACAAAACAACGTTTTTACTACAAAAAAAGTCCCGGAGGTCTCCGTTTGGGACTAATTCCATGCACAGAAATGTAACGAATTTGGACGAATCTGGGATTCCGCCGTTTTCTGCGACCAACATGCTGGACCGAGACGCCGTCCCGCCAAAAAACCTTCGCATAGTAACCTGACCACATTTTATGTATTATTAGTAGAAGAACTCGAAAACCTCGGCGGCCGCGCCGCTACACAACAACGCTGCACCGCTGCAGCCGCGCAGCCACACAACGCCGCCGCCGTGCAGCCACACTGCTACACCGTCACACGACCATACAGCCACGGCTCAAGGAGTCATTAATGTTTACAGACGAAGAACAAAAGCTGATCAAAAGGTATGCTTTCTTTTTTGCACTCTGTCCGTCGTGTTTGATCGCTGCGGTTACCGAGGCCTTTGTGTGGGGAATACTTATAGCTATATCGGGTATCGCCATTCAGGATGCTACGGTGATCGATCTTTGGAGCGCGCTACTTGTGACGATGTTCGGCGGGACTATCCTTTGCTTTTTAATCTGCTTGGTCGTGACAGCACGTATATATTCGAGTGAAGCCTGGAAAGACATCGTCGAGAAGGCTCAGGGAGAACATGAAGGAGACGGCAGCGAGATCCAATGGAAGGTCTTAACGGTTCCGACGCTTAGCACAGATGATGTCGTCGGTAACTACAATGAAAGAAAGATCGTTGAGAAAAAGAGCGGCATAAAGTGCGCAAGGTTATTGAAGACGGCAATATGGACATGCATCATCTTTTCAGCCGTTTGCGTGGTATTCAGCATCCCGATCAATGTGAAAGCTGCCGGTGATTTACATGTGATCCAGGGGAACGTTGCCGAATCTGTTGAGGCATTACAAGAAAGCTTTGACAAAGATGGCATGCATGTCAGTTATATCGGTCCGGCCCAGGATTATCGCACCGGTAAGATCGATCCGCGCAAGATCGAATACTCAAATACAGGTTACAGAGTTACCTGTTACTTGGACTACGATAATGACAAGCGGACATATGTTGCGTTAACAATGAATAACGACGGTGACATATCCGATGTTGAATATTATTGCAATCTGCCTTCGGGAGAGACCAACGAGGAACAGTATGCATATGCGGAGGAGAGACTGGAGCGTATGCACGGGCTGCTTCTTGAGAGTAAGTTGGATTATGTCTCGCCGGACCTCGAGAATGTTTATCTGCCGTCGGAAAGATTCAAAGAGGAATTCATGAAGTTGGATCTTACTTCCGAAGATGCAAAATTACATCTTGATTATGGCGACTGCATCACGTATCGTGTATCGTCCTATTCATCCTATTCAGACCAATATACAATATCCGTTGATATCAGCAAACCGGAATATACTCGGGTAATATAATATTTCGAGATAATTTGTTACGGAGGAACAGACCATGACTATCGAGGAGTTCAGAGAGAAAGCAAAGAATGAAGATTGGGTACCGGGATGGGACGCGATTGAAAGTGTCTTCAAGAAGCTCTATCCCGAACAGGAGCCTCACCACTTTGCATCAAAGATCGAGAAAAGAGCGATGTTCGGAGGCCCCGAATACATCGACGGTTACTCACTCTATAAGTCTCCCAACGGCTATACGCACATTGTTACTTTCGGCATGACCGAACTTTATGCCGAGGAAGAATCCTTAGGCGGCGAATACAGCAGATGGGGTTACGAGATGACCATGAAGCTTCCCGAAGATGACCCCGAACAGTGCGTCTGGGCCGTAAATCTTCTCGGCAATCTCGGCAGATATACCTACACAAAAGAAAGCTGGTTTGAACCCGGACACTTCATGTCCAATCTCGGCGAGTCGATAAAGACTGATGTTGATTCGTGCCTTACCGCGATAATGGTCGTGCCCGATACGGAAGCAGAAGGCATTGATACGATCTACGGCCGCGTTGATTTCCTCCAGTTTGTCGGCATAACGACAGAAGAATACGAGATGCTCAAAGCAGATCCTTCCAAGGCACCGCTCCTCGCCGAAGCCATGCGCAAAGACACCCCGCACCTCGTTACCGACATTAACCGCACGAGATCATACAAAGTTTGAAGTCCTTTCCATGATCAACCACAAGACATACTACGAGTCAGATGAATCAGGAGAAGAATGATGTCGACGAATGTTCCGGTTCAGACAATTCAAGGACAAAGCAAACAGCCGGCCGTGACACCGGTCATTGAGCCGAGGACACCCGGCCTCATGGTATTCAATCGTGAGTATCGAAGATCGGCAAAGAAGAGAGTGCTTCTGTCGAAGGAGATCAAGAGGAGTTCACCGTTTAGTAAGTCCTCAAAGATCATGTTGCTGTTGTGCTTGATCATGACCGTTCAGATCGTTGTTGTGGGGATAGTCTCATCAGTATTGGAGCATAATGCGGCTGTTTTCTTGCTGACAGGAGTCGTACCGTTGATGTTCTGCTCATTTGCACTTATATGCGCATTAGCTGTATTGCCGAGCAGTACCCATGCCGGGAAAGCCGAGAAGATCGGAGATCCCAGGATCTTGATGAACGATTACGGCTTCAGTTATTCCAGATATGAATCCGGTTGTCTCGAGAATGACAGATTTTGCTGCCGATATTACTTCATCGATAATGTTGCTTTCAAAGACATCATAGCCATAAATCATTATGCTAAGACCGGTGCTTATGAGATCCTGTGTAAGGCAGATAAGTATGTGTATCCGGTTATCGAGAACGCTTCCCGACGAGATCAGAATCGTATTCTTGATCTGTTGCCGGACGGAGTAAATGCACCGCTTCCGCCCGTAGCGCGGGGTCAGCAGATCTTGCCGGTTCAGAGAGTGCTTTTCGATGAGAGGATCAAGATCTACGACTTCTTCAAGGGCGAGCCTTTCAAAGCGATCGCACAGGGCGCAGGTATCGTCATCAATGAATGCGAACCGCTTGGCAAAAAGGCGTTATATCAGCCATACGAAGGCCCGGGCAAGGAGATAGGGGTCGGGTTATTCTCTGATGCGGAGTATCATACGCCACCCGAATATGTCTCGCAGGCGAGAAGTGTTTTCATCATGTTTTGGATCTTCTTCGGAATCACTGCAGGTTTTAGTCTGATTTGCGGTAAAGAATTAATATCCCTTTTGTCGAAGCCGCCGGTTCGTCAAGCAGATATCGTTGATCATCTTGATGAGAGCGAATGCTATTTTACCAAAGAAGACATTGATCTTGTCGGCGTTTATCTTGATGAGAAGATCGATGAGGAATTCACATACGATCTTCTCAATAATGACCGTATAACACTCAAGAACGGAGAAGAGGTGATCACTTCCGTTGTAGCGGTGACTTATGTCGAGACGGGTAAAGAAGTCACGTGGATCGCAACAAAATATATTACCCAGACTTCAACGCATGACATGGGAGAGATCAAGGTAGAGATCGACTAGAAAGATACTATCACGTGCGTGCATCGGTTGATGTCTCGGATCCGTACGTAAAGGATATGAATGATCTGTCGGTTAACGCGGCAGATAACATTAAAAGCAAGTCATCTCAAAGCAGATTTCCGATGCTGCAGAGCCGTCGAAAAATTTTTCCTCAAACCAGCGAACATTTTGCATCTGTTATTCGTTAAGTAAGCAGATGCGGATAGAGGGAGGCAATCTTAATGACCGACAAGGAACTTGAGCAGATCTATAACGAGGCATATAAGGCCGTTTATTGGACGGCTTTGTCACTTCTCAAAAGTGATGCCTGTGCAGAAGATATTGTTCAAGATACATTTGTTGCATTTATTGAGTCTTATTCGAATATTACCGATACGAGTAAGGCTACTGCGTTGTTGAAGAAGATCGCAGCCAACAAGTGTCTTGACTTTATCAAGCTGTCGAGAACAGATAATGCTGATGAAGAGTTCTTTGAGAACGTCGAAGCAGTCCCCGAAGATTTTCTGCCCGATACCATTATCGAATCGGATGAAATGTGCAAGATCATCATGGATATCATTGAGACCACACTGTCTGAAGATATCAGAAGAACACTTATCCTGTTCTATTTTGATGAGATGAGCACTAAGGAGATCGCTAAGGCTCTTGATGTCCCGGAGGGGACAGTTCGCCGTCGTCTTAATTTTGCCAGGAATAAGATCAAGAAGGAGGTTGAGAAATATGAGAAAGAAAACGGGACGAAGTTGTTCGGCATGGCTCCTCTGCCATTCTTGAGCAAGTTGTTCATGAAGGAAGCAGAAAAAGTGCCTTTCAAGGCAATGTCTGCTTCATTTGCATCCATCCTGTCCGCATCAAAGAAGGCTTCGCAAGCCGGAGCAAAATTCGCTGCAACAGCAGCAAAGAAAGGGACAGAAGAAATGGTAAAAAAAGTAGTAATCGGAAGCGTCATCGGAGTAGTTGCAGTTGGTGCGACAGCAGGAATAATCATCGCTTCAGTACAGAGAAAGAACACACAGAGTCCGGTCATGGCAGATCATACCGAAGCCACGACTGTCGTTGAGACTGACAGTACGACCCAGTCCTCAGACAATATAATTGCGGACATAACAGACGCGACTGACGCAACCGACGCGACCGTTGCGACTGAGGATACTGCCGAGACAACAACCGGTAAACCGATCACGGACGAGTCGATCTTCATTGCCATGAGTGGCATGTCTGACGATGAGATCATCGAGAATGTCTGGAAAACTTCAGATGTATATGTCGGCATGACCAAAGCTGATTATGAAGCTAATCTGATCTACGGTGACGATATGAAAGTAGTTTCAACCGGGGGGAACTTCGTTTGGCAGTTCCTCAGTCAGAAGAATGACGAAGATATCTACATATCACAGTTTGCAATAATCGGAGCAGATGAAGGAAGCGGAGAAAACGCGGCTATCACAGGTTTTAATAATATCGCCTGTTCGGATGTTGCGTTCTACGTAAATGATGAAGAGCGCGCCAAGAGCATAGTGGATAAACTCATCGAGAAATTCGAGACGGAAGGATATTCGATCTCGATCGACGAAGAGATCAACGGAAGCAGAATAGTAAAATTGAATGGAATCGCGAGCATCAAACTTGCCGGTTTTGCCGGTAAGTATGTGGTCAGCGTGCAGATTCCGATCGAAGGTTGATCAATGTCTCAGACATGATCGCTGATATATAGCCGATCAAGCAGTACAAAAAACACCGCCGTATTTTGTTACGACGGTGTTTTTATAACTGTTGGTTATTCCTGATCACGTCCGGATCACAGTGCATTCCATATGAACAAGAACGCGAAAACCGGATCCCACGCATTGTGGAATTTTTTTTGTGCGTATGTAACGTCAAGCTGATGCAACCAGGCCGGTCGCGATTGCTATTGCCAAAAGGTTGCAGCAGACAAATACGATCCAGAAGGAAGGGCAGGTGAGAACGGTCTTCAGTGCGAGGCTCTTTTTGACAGCCTTTGCTTCCTCAACGTCTGCTTCGGATACTACTTCGTTGACAAGGATCTTTTCGTTCTTTGTGATCTTGCCGTGCTTCTTGATGAGGTAGATAAGACCGAGGGTTCCGCCTACAACGACAACTGCTTCAAAAGCGATGTTCAGTACGATTACCTGCTGCTCGGTCATATCCATGGCTACGGCTGCGAATATTACGCTGGTCGAGTTATTAAAGATGTGCATGATGCATGGAACGATGACGGAATTGGACTTGATGGCTACATAAGCAAGAACAAAGCCCATAACCGTTGCGTTTACGATCTGTGTAAAGTTGCCGTGCATGAGTCCGAACAGCACGGATGAGAGAACCATGGCGCAGACTTTCCCGACGGGTGAAGAGATGCGGAGAATGGCACCGCGGCAAAGGATCTCTTCCGTTATTGGTCCTAGGATGCATACGTAAAGGATCGTGATAGCGAGATCGAATGCCGAGCCTTCAAGGCCACCGCCGATGAAGCCGTTAAGGTATTCATCAGAACCTGCGAAAAGGCTTGAGAATAAAGTAGAAAGAAGTGTGATTACGATCGTGCTTCCTGTCATGGCGAAGCAGGCGCAGACAGCCTCGAAAGCATTGAATGTATTGCCTTTGAACATGGCTGTGGTCTTGCCGATCTTGGATGCCTTAAGACAGATAAATGCTGCGAGCGGGTTTGCGATCAGATATGAGATGGCGGTGACGAGCATCGTGCTGCTTCCGGACTGAGAGAAAGCATTCAATGCGGGTACTGCTCCAAAGATGACATTCAATATTGACGAAAGAACTGCTGCTATTACCATCTGAAATATGATAGCAATGCAGGCCCAGAAAATGAGCTTTTTGCATTTCTTGTAGGTCATCTTGAACTTCTGAGCAAGATCTGTTGTTGAGACAGTGGGTGTCTCGGTGTTCGCGGTAGTGTTTTCCATATATTTACCCTCCATATATTAGGTTCGCTTTATCCCGTAGATCGAGATAAAGTAATCCACAAATTCTTCCGCCCTCTTCAGTGTGAGTTCCTGTTTTTGGGGTTCTCTGTCGCACATCTGGATCAGCGCGCTTATCGGCGTCGCATAGGCTAACGCCAGCATGTCTATGTCTGTATCTATCAGAAGTCCGTTCTTGATCATCGGAGCAAAGATGAGCTTTAATCTCTCGACATTGGTCGTGATGAAACGGTTGGTCGCAGTGGCAGCGGTCTTCTCATCGCGGAACTGCTCAATGGTGAGGAGTCTTCTTCCTTTTCTGATCATGGGATTGGTCATGATTACCTTAATGACCGTTTTCTCTTGTGCTTTGAATTCTTCTAAAGTGGAGGGGATCTTCATCTCTTTTCCCGACTTCAGGGCGTTCTTTTTGTAGTAATCATCGAAAACGTCCATCGTGGAATTCCAGATGTCTTCCTTGCTCTTGTAATGCTTATAGAGAGCTGCCTTGGTAATGCCGAGTTCGGCAGCGATCTCTCTGAGATTCGTTCCCGCATAACCATACTGCGAGAACATATCCAGAGCTACCTCAAGAATACGTTCCTTTGTGTTGCCTGACATTTTTTCCTTCCCCGTTGACGTATCCCCATACGTCCTGCGTTACTGCTCCGAAGTTACCTTGCGGTTACCGGAATAAATATAGTTAACGATTGGTAACCTGTCAATGCAAATTACAACAATGTCAGAAAACAATAAGGAGTGTTTGCGAATTGAGAGGGGCGGGGGAACGATATATATTTCTTCTCGAGAATGTATCAGGATCCGACGCGATACACCATAACCGGTCTTACTCCGAGAATATAATCAACATACGTACCATCTTCAACGATCTCACCGCCCTCACCTACGAAAGCAAAACGGTCATTGGCATCACCGGGTGTACGGAGCCACCACTCGACATAAGCGGATCTGGCGATCGCATCCTTGAACAGTGTTCTTGCGTCATCGATGCTCGGAAGGAATACCAGATCATTAGTATCCTCGCCGCCGGGTGTTCCGAACCTGGCATTGGCATCGGTATTTACAAGGACCGGAACGATCCTGCCTCTTTCTCTGTCGTTAAAACAGCTGTTTACAAAATCGTTGTTCAGTGTATAACGAAGCTGTGACTCAGCCCAAGTCGTATTACAGAGACTGGGAACGAACTGCTCAAAAAAGAAGACATCTCTGGTAATAAGGAGCGCCGAATCACCGTTCCTGGTAAGCACTTTCCAACGGATCGGACGTTCAGCGAAAGCACCGACGCAGATCTCATTTCCCACATCCGGATTTGCCTGTTTGGCATTCTGAACCATATTCTCTCTGTAGTTATATGAATGAACATAATCAGAAAGCTCCGAGAGGATCCTCTTGTCGCCCGTGTTCTTGATCAGGTAATAATACTCACTCTCATCGACAGATCTACTCTGCAAAGGAAGCTCCTCGCGTGTCCTGCATTTAAGATCTGCCATAAGCATACAGAGATATACTTCCGCATTGGAAGGGGACGTCTCCAATATGGTCCTGCCGGCATTCAGCACCTCTTCAAAATCTCCTTTGGAGAGTTTTGCATACAGTTCCTGTATGGCAGGTTCCGAAGCAGCATCAGGTTGATCTTTGTATTTTGCAGAATCGTAGTTCAAGATACCATCTACGGAAATCTCGCATTTGCAGGAAGGGCAGACGATCGTCTGACAAGACAGATCTACAGGGATCTCGCTTCTGCAATTCGAGCATAAGGTCGTTGCCTTTGTGTGAGCCGGGTCCAGTGTGATCCACATGGCAGGCCTTACGAGTATCGAACGGTTGGTTGTCTCCGGACCGGCAAGATCAACCGGATCAGACATACCTTTGTTTACGACTGAAGCCATGGTATCGAATCTTCCCGGTGTACGGAGCCACCAAGGCACAAGATTTCTTCTGAGTTCTCGCAGAGTCAGATATGAATGCACCTCTTCCGTGCTCAGCAGAAACATCTTGTCTGTTGTGGTGCTTCCTGCCGGTGTTCCGTATTCCGGATTAGCCTTATTTATAACCATTGAAGGAAGGATCCTTGCTCTCTGTGACGGAGTAAAACAATCTCCCAGAAAATTCGTATTGATCCACTGGCGAAGACTGCATTTCTCCCATGTAACAGGAGTATTCGAATTATTGTATTCTTTTATGCCGATGCCTCTATGGCTTAATATCAATGCCTTATTTCCATTAACAGCAAGCACTTCCCAGGTGACGGGATCGCCGTAAATAAATCCAAAGTTTATAAAGTCACCTTTGCGGGGATTCATCAGAATGAATTCCTGCTCTTTGTCGAGTTTTCGCTGTTTTGCGTCCAGACGTGCGATGATCTTGTTGCTGCAGTCGGTAAGCTCTGCCTTCAGTTTTGCATCGGCGTACTTCATTGCTTTCAGGTAGAAGTTGTTCTGATCTATGACCGAATTCTGTTCAGAGAGTTCTCTGATGTTCCGACATTTCATAGATATCAGAAGCATATAGAAATAGATCTTAGCTTCCTCTGGATAGAATCCCGTTGTGACATCGCACTCAATCCGTGCATTTCTGAAATCACCATCCGCGAGCAACTGTTCGATCTTCAAGATGTGGGACCTCAGAAGATCCGAAGAATCCTGCACCAGATTCTGCACAAGACACTCGGTACCGCAGCTTCCGCATCTGGCGACCCTCTCGGAGGTATTGATCTTCATCGGCGCACTGCAGTTCGGACATACCGCCGGCACGAAAGAAGGTGCCTTTTTGTTGCCTGAAGAACTTGAACTGCTTTTACGTTTTACGGGTGCGGGGGAAGGGGCACTGCCTACAGAAGCTCCGCAATTAAAACAGAACTTGGCTCCATCCGGCAATTTGTTACCACAACTCATACAAAACATAAGGCACCCCGTTGATATTTAAACGCTTGATCAAGTCGCTTAATTATACAACAGAAGTGCCAAATGTCAGGAACAAAATACTTTGATGAATTGCGTGCGTTGTGCGCTTTCTTGATATATATGCAGGTGAGGGGGGAGAAATGTTGTAGAGTGGGGGGATAGGGATACTGACGGTGATGGTCGCGATATTCTTGGAATTACGCTGAATATGTGCGTTTTTATTGAAGAACGTTGGTTTTAATTCACGACGAGAGGAATGTATCAATCATATTCATCGACAATGCGTTCAGCTGCAAATAAGCGCTTATCTTTTTGTTGGCGCTGATAATCCGTCAAAAATATATCATTACGCACATCGTTATATTCTTGAGGAAGAAGATCGAATGGTAGGTAAGATATAATACCGTCCTTTGAACTGTTTACCTTTGATTTAAGCATTATATTCGAAACTAGCTTTACTGAAGATTTCTCCATTGTGATTACCTCTCCGTAAGATCTAATCCAAAACAAAGTTGATAAGCTTCCGCTGATTTTCGTGTAGCATAATCAATGTCGTAATCATTGACTAATTTGCTGTGCGCCTTAATAGTAAGAATAATATCCTTGTCTAAATCTCCGCTGATCGCAATATCATCTCCAAATCGGGAATCTCCTAAAAGCGGGACATTCAATACACAGAGGTTATTACCTTCTTCTTGACCGTAGCCCTCATTGACGATAATTTTTGCTCTCTTTTGTCGCTGATCCACACAAGTAAATACCTCTTCGTTGTGTGCAATCTTGTTTTCAGTTGCTATTGGTTGCTCTGCTTCAAAGAGTGGCCAATACGAACCATCTGACAAAGCTATTCTTATATCCTTCGTCAAGAATGGTAACCATCCCATTTCTGAGATAACAGCAGCTCCCTGAGCGATAACCAAAGCAGAATCCTTAGCTATAATGACTCTTCCACCAAATTTATCGATTAGTCTTTGCTGAATAGCTGGGATATTACAAGTACCTCCCGTTAGCAATACCGTGTCAATATCACGTGGATTCAAAGATGCAGCCTGAAGTGCTTCGTCTATCTTATTACAAGTCGCATCTAACGTATCAGCAATTATAATTTCAAAATCTTGACGAGTTATTGTTTGTCTTATTCCTTCGTTAATGTTTGTTATATGATTTAACAAAAAATCAGTCGATTCTTTTGATGATAATTCAATCTTGCAGCGTTCTGAAATAGCCAATATTCTACGCCATTTCTCTTTTCGCTTTGCTTCAATATATTCAAGAGAATACTTAGAGGCATATTGATCTATAAAAGAATTCCAGACATGCTTGGCAATCATTTCATCGAATTTATCACCTGCTTGTCCAGTTAACTCAGAGGTGCCGAGCTCCAGCATTCGGCCATTCTGGTTCTTTACAACAGTAATATCAAGAGTGCCTCCGCCATAATCGAATACAAGATAATTCTTATTGTGTAATCCTTTTACTCTTTCAATAACATCTTCACTTGTCTTATATTTATCATCAGTAAACAAGCTTCCGATTATAGCTGCAAAAGGTTCATGAATAAAAGAAATAACATCAATACCGGCGATGTTTGCACTTTTCCTTAACGTGCGTCTGGCTTTACCAGTAAAGCTAATCGGAACGGTAAAAATAGCATTATTCATATCAACTCGCGCTTTAATTGCATCAGCCTCGTTTAATGCTTGATCCTTTAGATTTTTAAGGATTATTGCTGCTATTTCTTGAGGTTCTTTGCGTTCACCGAAAACATATATATTTTCATCAGACCCAATTTTGCTTTTTACTGATCGTTCATAGTGATATCCTTCTACATCAGCAAATCTGGCCATTCGATCTCTTGCTTCAGATCCGACCACTGTTGAATTATCATGAAACTCAATAGTTGATGATATTGGAGAAGGAACACCTTCTTCATAATTGAAATATGTAAACTGGTGTTTGTTCTTATCATAAGCTACAGCAACAGAATTTGTTGTTCCAAAATCGATTCCAACTTTAGGCATTTCAAGCGTCTCCAATCTCTTTAATTACTTGTCTCATTCTGTCAACACGTTCTTGTACAGCAGACTGTGCGTTTTCAGGTAAAAAGGGAATAATGTCTTCTATACCATCTATTTCTAGCCCGAGAATATTATTATATTTCTTTGCCAAGCCTTGGTTTTGTGACTGATATTGACGTTCTATCCGATTGGTTTCAAATTCCAAACGATCTTCTGCTTGTTCTTTCTCATCTGCCTTTTTGAGCAATTCCTTTGTAAGTTTCTCTTTGTCTTCTGACAATTCACTGCACAATATCTTTAATTCTCGAATCTGCGTATTTTTTTCATCCACTGAAGTATTCAAGTCTGCAATTATCTTGTTTTTTTGATTGATTGTCGATTCTTGAGCGTTGCATATAGGTTTGAAATCATAATATAAGTAGCACATCGAAGCGATGCCCTTTTTATATTGACCTCTTGCCATAAGTTGTGGAATATTATGGCAAATAGCATATTTCATTTCTTTCTCATTAATTGATATTGCTTCTTCAACAAAAGCGCGTTCCATATCCAATAGAGCTTCAGTCCTCTTTGGTTCATATCTGAATGAGTTTTTAACAGAAGAAACTAAGAAAATATATAATGAAGGGAAGAGATCTTCTGTACTAAGTTTGCCCTCAACCATCCGTTCATTTTTAGTCTTAATACTGTTGATTAATTCACTTACACTACCAGTAATATCATTTGATTTATTCAAATTGAGTGTGAATTCAGAAACTAGATCTGAATCTATCAGTCGCATTTTTGTTGTGCATTTTTCTTCAACAAAGTCTTTAACAGGTTTCATTGATATAGAAGAGAGTTTTATTCTAGCGAAAACATGAATTAATATTTTGATCTCAGATTCCGGAAAAACAGCAATGCCCTTTGTCATTAGAGCAATAATCTCTTCAGAGCCAGTCCCTTTTTGTTTCTGAAACCTATCAAAAATCTTCAAAAACTCCCCAAAACGATTCTTTTTTTCAGACGGTATTTCATCTACCAACTTAATCGCTTCATTAATATCTATTGTCTCAATGACCTTTTTTGATTCTTCACTCATATTATTGGTTCCTTTCAGCGAATTCATTGTTTGAATTCATCAGATTTGATTTCACTAAATAAATATCCAGCATTATTCATATTCCCATTAAGAGATTGCATCCTGGATTGAAGCATTAGAATCTTATCCTTAAGATTTTGATCCGTTATCATTTGAGGATTCCGTAATTGAAGATACTGATTAACAGTATCATAGTCCTTTTTAGTAAACGCAACGATAGCGTTAAATACATCTTGTAAATCGTCTTCCATATATATATGGCTATTTTCTTTGGTTTCGAAACATGAATTATCGAACGCTTCATGCTTAAAAAAAGCACAAACAGAACGAAAATCATCATTTGTTCCGTAGCTGTCACACAAAGCTTCAAGGATATTTATCCAATTGAATTTGAATGCAATGATTTTCTGTATACATAGTCCAAGCGAGTTTGTTGGAACAAACATTTTTAATATGCTATTAGCCTCGTAGTATCTATTAGTCTTATCCTCGTCTTTTGCCTGACACGCAATAAAGTAATTGTATATTCCTTTTAAATATAACGTTTCTGCAGGATTAAATCTGTTTGATTCAATGTTGAAGGGTTTAAAAGTTGAGCTGTTCTTCAATGTGTTTTCCCACTCAGATATGTAATCACTTAATAATGCTGAATTAACCGAATAAAGGGAGTATTTTTCAATTTCACATATACTGCTGCCAATTTTGACTGTGCATATATGATTATTAACAACGCAACGATTAATATGTTCCGTAATATTAATAGATTCAACATTATTTTCAGTAGAGATTACTTCATCACTGATAACGATTTCTCTTTCAAGTCCATATAAGTGAATACGAGCCATTTTGATATCAGACACATATATGTGGTCATTATTATGAACGACTCTACCATTTAGTAGTAGTATTGGCTCAGTAATATTGTGAGAACGGCGAATATGAGAAAACATAGAATCCCGATTGGGAAACAGGTCCTGACAATAGGGGCATCTGTGATCTGCAATTAATCTCTGATGTTGAACATCATCTTGCAATCCGCTAGCATAAATACGATCGCAGTATATGCGATAATCGTCTTCATGATACTTTGCATATCCCATCCCGGGTTCCTCCTGATTTTATATATGTTCCGCTACAAATATGGTTTTATCAAATCTTATCTGTAACCATATCCATATCGACATAGAATGATAAAAAACCGCTTTCGAGATCGCGACTTACAAAGAAACTATCATTATCCTCATCACCGTTTCTATAAAAATTCATTTGAATCTCACCAATTCCGCCATCAACTTCGCACAGAACATATACACTTGTTAGCCAGAATTCTGCGTCAAAGTCATCAACTGTCACTTCCGGATACCAAGGCGTTTTGCTGGATGCATTCTTCTTAACGACATAAGGTATTATCTTTTCCTTGACATCATTTTGACTAGCTTTAAGCAATTGGCTTTTTTCATTCCAAAACTTCTCAAATGTTTTTACAAGACTGTTGATTTCGATGTCATCGTTATAGTCACCCGCCGAAAGCCAAATTTCTATATCGCGCCCAAGCCAATGTACATAGCAGATAAAAACATTTTGCTCCTCATTAAATGAAGCTACTATGCCATCACACAAATCAAGTCTTTGGTTAAACATTGCAAAACCTCCTTAAACTCCTAGTCTCTTGCGAATGTCATTAAGCCATTCGCCTTTGTATTTAAAGAATCTGGGACCAGCAACTCCCCATTTGCTTTGTGTCAGCATTGTTGCTAAGGCCGATAACGACCATGTTTTACATTCATACTCTACAGAGTGATCATCTACCACTGTACAAACTATTCCTGTTTTACTATCAGCCTTGTTATAGAATTCAATTTCTGCTCCAACAGGTATGTTGCACATTGAAAACTTGAACGGAGCAAGTCTTTCTTTGCTTTGTTCTTTTATATCCTCCGCAGTGTCAGCAGCCTTTATATCCTCTTCATTTGGCGGTATAAGTTTTAGCTTATCTTCGCAACCGTGTATTTCTGCTATAGCGGCAAGAATAGCATAAGCATTTTCTGGAGACATAGCATAAAATTCCCGGATACGCTTCTTCCCATTGAAATTATCAATGGATCTGAGAGTAGGATTGAGTTTATCAATTATCTCATGAATCTTTATATCAGAAAGCCGAGAACTAACTTCATAGGTGGCATATACCCTAAATGCAAACGGAATGCATTCGCTACGATTTAGTTGTTGCAGTCTCTTCTCTATATCATCAGCATAACCGATCTTTACATAATCAGGAAATGAGGGATTGGTTAAGATATAAATTACACCCGTAGTTTCGCTCATGTTATTCTCCTTTTACTTATTCATACATCAGATCAAGACAATTTGCTGTCGCTCTAGGTTCGCATCCTGCAATTCCTTCACAGAATTCCATATAATTACTTTTTAGCATTTCCTGTATATTAGGTCTGCCAAAGAATTCTTCTCTTTACTAACGCTTCAGAATTAAGAACCTCAATTCTGTTAAAGCAAGTCCCGGCAATAGAGGCAATCATTCGTTCCGTAGGAAATTGGAACAAATTATCACTAATGATCCTTTCAGTAGCCTCTTTTCTAGTGCAGCCTTCGTTAACTAACTTGGCTGCAACGCGAATCTCATAGAACAAAAAATGTTCTCTCGTCAAACTGCCTTTGTAATCATCGCAACGATCCATAGGTACGATAATTCCTTCCAATCAACTCGAGTTACTTGGATTCTAGCAAAAGGGATAGCCCACTATTGGGTCGCTTGGCGCTTTGCACAAATAGGAGAACCGCAAGTACCTCTTAATTATATAATAAATACAGTTTGTTTGTTGTTATTCTTTGAGCATACACTGTCTTTCAACCCGCTCAAACAATGTAAAAAAGCCCCTAAGCTAGCCCGATTGGTTCAGTAGATCGCTGCACCCCTTATGTGCCTTGATTGGTACAGTATTGGTTCAGTTTGGTACAGTAAATTCCGCCTGCAAGAAAAGTAGCCTTAAATGAGGTCTCATTCCTTTTATACGATATACTTCGCATTATCGTTGCGAAGCCACTTGTTTTCACGCTTCCTGTTGTTCCATAAAGTGAATTTCAGTACATCTCAAATTCGTTTATTGTTCGTTAGGAACGCTTAGTCTGCTGTTGTTCCCAAATAGGAAAAAGTGTCAGCAATAGTGGCTGCTTTTGGAGTGTGTTGTAATTAAGGATAAGAAGTTGCATATAAACTTCATTTTTGTATGACAGTTGCTTATTGTTGTTAGCGCCCGGAGACTTTGACCGCCACGGGACCATCCAAAACGACCAATATAAGCTCACGTAAAAAAGCCATTGCGTTTCCTTTATACTGATAAAGTCAACACATCAGCAAAGGAGGTATTTTGACACGCAATGACTTTAAAGAAAATATATCACAAGCATTAGATGAGATGAAGAAGGAGCAAGGAAGCTCCTTTGATCTGTCTAAGGTCAATCTGGCTGAACTCGAACGTCGTACAGGTATAAGCAGATCTAAGCTGAGAAGGCTCAAACGTAATGATTTTGTTTTTAAGGTCCATGGGAACACAGGTCACAAACCTGATCTTACCGTTCTTTCAGGGTTTGAAGAGCACATTGATGAATTGTTGACTCATGGTGTCTCTAACTCGAATGTTTGTTTTGAAAGAATCAAGGAC
>JAKSRD010000011.1 GCA_024403795.1 Saccharofermentans sp. | reverse complement strand
CTGATCAACAAATCACCTCCAAAAATATTTAATAGTAAGCGACCATCCGCACTTATTACAATTCATTTTCGTTGGTGACACGTAAGCCTGATTCTCAGGTCACAACCTGCTTAATCGAATTCTTATAACAAGGGAATGGCTGACTGTTTGTAGGGCGGGAGTGTTATTAAACATCCCTACTGGAATTACGTCAGGCCACTATTTCCCTCATTATAAAAATAAGTGCAGATGCATCAATTACATCTACACTTAAATAGTACGAAATATAGTATTGAAATATACTATTTAATTTCTTGTTCTGATGCATTGTAAGAATCTATACAAACACCTTGTTATCAGGGCTTTCAAGGATAGTGCATATGCTTACCGTGACAGCTGTATGTTGACGGATACAAATTCGTTTGTTAGTATCAATTCGCTTTGATAATTAGTTGCCGATTTATCACGCACGAAGGAAGAATTAGTATGACAAAACGAGAAGTGTATATTAACCAGAGAATGCGAGGTTAGGTTCGTAATAGTATGACCTCGCATTTTTGTGTCGATTGTGGCTTTGAACCTGCAAGATGGCATCCCTATATCCAAATCAATTTTAAATATTGTGATTCTCTATGCAGCTTTTAGATACTGTTGACTAGTAAGGACACATTAGAGTGAGAAAACTGTTTTATTTAGCCGGATTCTTTATCGGCATATACTTAATGTTCTTTTTTGCACTGTATTCCTCCGGTAATATTTTCCCTAAGAATACAGGTAATCTGTATGATTGTTCAGTCGAGAACCACATAGAATCTGAAGATTTAATAGATGCTGCAAAAAGAAGTAATGTAACTATATTCACAACACAATATAACAATGAAAGCTTCTTTAATGAAGATATTGTATTCAGTTATTTATACACATGTGAAGACAGCAATATAGAAATGGGATATCAGGAAATGTTTATTCCATCCAATAAGATATTGTATAAAGACGACGGAAATACAGGAAGTAAGATTCAACGCTTCTGGATGATAGAGAGTGACGACTCAGATATTAAAGGCTTAATTGATGATCTAAAAGACTACGGGATAAGCATTGAAATCTTTGAATCCAGAAGTCTTAGTCTTTCTGTTATTTTTTCTGAGAAAAACATGAAGTTCTTTGCTTGTATTGTTTTATTGTTAGTGTTTTGCTCAAGTGTATACTACATCATCCGCAGTAAGGAGATCGCAATTCTAAAACTAAACGGCTATAAAAGTCTTGCCATATCTGCAAATGTTATTAAGGTTGCTGTACAACGGATTCTTGTCGGATACACTCTGATCAGTATCTGTATCGGAATCATAGTATCAGTAAAATGTTGTAGATTCTTATTGGATTTCATGAAGATGTATGCTTGCATCGCTGTATCCATTGGACTAACAATGCTGTGCGTTATGTTCATAGGAGCTTTGTATGTAAAATCTTTAAACATTGTACAAGCACTGAAAGGCAACAAAAGAAATAAGGTTATCATTTGCATTACTGTCGCCTTCAAACTTTGTGTCACAATAATTCTTGTTACGCTTGTTCGAGCTGTTTACTATGAGTCACTGGATTTGCGTGTTGCGAACACCTCAAATGATAATGTAAGAAGTTCTGACTTCTACTATATTACAATCTCAAAGATACCGGATGATGAGTTAATGAGTTCACTAATATCAGTTATTGATGGAATTGATTCTGATGGAATATTTAACTATGGCTATCCGACAGATTCTTTGTATGGACACGAAGCGATCATCGATCAGGATAAAAGGGATTCCATGTTGAATGATCCCCCCATTATTTACATGTCATATAATATGCTTGACTACATTCCCATATACTCTGATGAAGGAAAAGTGATTGACAAAGAATGCTTTGATATTAGTTTGCCGGCCGTTCTCCTTCCTGACAATCTGTCAGATAAGACCGAGGAAGTAGTCTCACATTTTGAAGATAGTACAAATGTCCAAGTGCTATATACAGAAAGTGGGCAAGAGCATAGCTGCTTTTTACGTCCTTCTGAAAAAGTCTATAATGCTATTTACTATCTCCGGCCAATAGAAAAGGATGTCTATTTCAATAATGGATATGTCTTATTCCACAAAGACATTATAACTGATGTTCAAAGAGGTATAACTGAGAATGAGATAGACAGCGGCACTGTAACGCTAGTTAATCTATCCTCAAATTACCAACTGACAATAAGCAATATAAGACTGAGACTGATTGACGATTCGTTGTTCTTAGCTGTAAATCTTGTTTCTTTTCTCTTGGCAGTTATTGCAATAGGAATAGTCTATTGCGAATTCAGAAAGAAAGAAATTGCTGTATACAATATCCATGGTGTATATCCACAAAGGTTGATCTGTCTGTTGTGTGGAATAAACATCCTGATCACTCTTTTTATTACGGTATGCATATGTCCATTGTTCGTCTATATCACGCTAATAGAGAGCTCAGTGTTTATTGTGATTTTTAATATCTATCGTTCCAAAAAGGCGATAACAGCTTTGAAAGCGGAATAATCAAGGAGTGTATTATGATAGAACTAAGGAACATAACAAAAGCATATGGAGATAAAGTTCTGTTTAAGCAGTATAACTGCAGTATCAGTGATGGTGAATTTCTTGGGATCAAGGGTGCTTCCGGAAGTGGGAAATCAACGTTGTTAAATATCATTGGATGTCTTGAGAAGTGTGATGATGGCCAGATCATTATTGATGGCGAAGAGATTCACTATGACAACAAAAAGCAGATTAACACTTTGCTCAGGAAAAAGATTGGATACTTATTTCAGAACTTTGCATTAATAGATGATTTCTCTGTTCTGAAGAATTTATCTATAGGCTTATCAGACTTACCCAAAAAAGAGAGAGTAATCAGAATTAAGAAGGTCCTAAGTGACCTAAATCTAAATGTTGATATCGAGAAGGAAGTTTACAAGCTGTCTGGTGGAGAACAACAACGCATTGCAATAGCAAGGGTTATCCTGCATAACAAATCAATAATCTTAGCAGATGAGCCAACGGCTTCCGTTGATCGGGAAAATAGAGATATTATCTTGGATACACTAAAAAAACTAAATCACGCCGGAAAAACAATAGTATTAGTTTCACATGATGATTATGTAATAAGACAAGCGGATAGAGTTATAAACATATAGCCTGATCTTCTAACAAAAATTCTATGTTTTTTGCATTATTTTTGCGGCGCTAAAATACATCTTCAAAGTATTATAATATGCGCCCGGAAATCCTGGGAATATTGGGCTTTGGACATCTGAAGTTTTTTCAAATAAGGGGTTGCACATCAGATTTTGATGTGTTATCTTATCGGCGATGAAGGAAGTGCCTGTCCGACATCCGACCTGATAAATACAGGTCCGGATCGTTCAGCACTTCTTTTTTTATTTTCGGAACCTTTGAATAAAGCGAAAGGAAGAGAACAATGCAAACTGCATCTATGAGACAGAAATCTTTAGAGAATCTTAGAACGCCCGTCATCTCGGTGTTTGATTCAGTATGTTCTTTTGCCCTGGTATCCCTCCCGGATAATAATAACCGCTATTTGAAGGACAATAACAGCATCATTGGACGATTACGATGTTAATCTGACTTTGTTTAGGCACAAACAATTGTGAGAATGAGATCAGGATCGTCCGGAAAAAGAAACGGGCGATCCTTTTTTTCGCCCACGAAACTTGAAAACTTAGTCTTTTATACACCTTTGTAGCTCAACAGGTAGAGCATCCGGCCGTTAACCGGGAGGTTGAAGGTTCAAGTCCTTCCAAGGGTGCCAACACAGACTTCTCGAGAGAAACAGGCACTTTCTCGAGATGTCTGGGGATGGCATTAAAGACGTTGCGTCTTTCTTGTTATCCCAAGTATGGATGGTTAGCTAATCTGGTGAAAGCGCTTGGTTGAAGCCCAAGGGAGGTTGGATCGAAACCAACACCATCCACCAACATGGCCTCATGGTATAACGGCAATTATGTCGGCTTGTCACGCCGGAGACAGGGGTCCGACTCCCCTTGAGGTCGCCAAAGACTGTCCTATTCAGTCTTAAGATTCGTGCACGAAACAGGTTGTTTAAAGAGTCCGTTTGATAATAGGAATACGACCTGTTTCGACATCGGGGTGTCGTATAACGGAAGTATCCGTGGCCTGGGACCACGTGGCGAGGGTTCGACTCCTTCTACTCCGACCAATTATCCTCGTGGCGGAAGCGGCAGACGCATCCGGCTCAGAACCGGTACATTGCAGGTTCAAATCCTGTCGGGGATACCAACATACCTTCGTAGCAGAACAGGCATATGCGACGGACTAAGAATCCGTGTCTTTTGTGGGTTCGACTCCCACCGGAGGTACCAAATGCGCTTGTAGTAGAACGGCATATACGGCGGGTTTAAGCCCCGTGACATTCCCGGTTCGAATCCGGGCTGGCGCACCAATACACTCCTATAGCACAACCGGATAGTGCACCGGTCTTCTAAACCGGGTATCAGCGTTCAAGTCGTTGTGGGAGTGCCAACAACAGATGATAGGCAAAAGGAAGTAGGGAAAACACCCAAACGGTGCAGTACATGAAAACAAGTAGCCGAAGAGCAGATCGCGACTGCGTCGTCTGTAATAATGCCTGATTGATGCAATAGGCAGACATGACTGATTCAAAATCAGTTTTATGAGGGTTCGAGGCCCTTGTCAGGCACCAATTATGCTTCTCTGGCCCAATGGTAGGCAGCTGCCTTGTAAGCAGCAGATTGTGAGTTCGAATCTCACGGGAAGCTCCAATATTGCGGAGAGGTACGGTGACCATGCGAGCCTCATAAGCTCGACCTCTCGAGTTCGACTCTCGGCTCCGCAACCAATATGTGGTTCATAGTGTAATGACAGCACGGCAGTTTGTGGCACTGCTGGTTCGGGTTTGATTCCCGGTGTTCCACCCAAAACGCCGTCGTAATCCGTTAAGGAGGCGGGACAGACTGTAAATCTGTCAGTCAGAGACTTCGAGTGGGTTCGATACCCTCAGACGGCACCATATCGTAGCTTCTTTCAAAGGCAGGAAACCCGTCTGATATGCGGGTAACGATAGTTCGATTCTATCAGCTACGACCAGACACTGGAAAGTAACTCAGCCGGTTAGAGTGCCGTTCTTATAAAGCGGTGGTCGAGAGTTCGAGTCTCTCCTTTCCAACCATATGCTTCTGACGCCGTCGGCCGGCGCGGTGGTCTGCAAAACCTCTGAATCCGAGTTCGAGTCTCGGCAGAAGCTCCAAATGGTCGCATAGGCTAAGGGATAAACCGTTCGGCTACGAACCGAAAAATGGGGGTTCGATTCCCTCTGTGACCGCCAGTATTGTCCTTTGGTGTAATGGTAGCACAAGGGTCTTTGACGCCTTTAGTGTACGTTCGAATCGTACAGGGACAACCAATATATTCGCCGTGTTACCTTAGCGGGGAGGAGGGTCAGTCCTGAAAACTGTTGGCCGCGAGAGCGGTCTGGGAGTTCGAATCTCTCACACGGCGCCAAATGTCGATATAAGCCTAACTGGTAAGGCAGCGGTTTGCTAAACCGTGAGTAACCGGTTCATTCCGGCGTCCCGGTTCAATTCCGGGTGTCGACGCCAAATAATAACAAAGGAAGGAGACAGCATTATGTTCAAGACAGCTCAGGGACAAGTTACAAGCGTTCCTGACATAGCAAAAAGGATCTTCGACATCATTATGTCGGACAAAACAAGCAGTTACGAGATAACTGTCGGAACGGACAGCCAGAATTTTGACAGGACAAAGATGGTTGAGGTAATCGCCATACATAAGAAGGGCAATGGCGGAACGTACTTTTATAACATTGAGTTCATCCGTCTTATCACCAACCTTAAGCAGAAGATCAATGAGGAGACTGGAAGAAGTCTGTTCATAGCCCATGATCTTCTTGACAATCTGGATGAGCTGTTCATGGAAAAAGGTATGCTGCTCGAAGACCTGAATGTTTCTTTCCAGATCCACTGTGACATAGGAAGATCGGGTAAGACCAGCGTGCTTATCAAAGAAGTCGTCAGCTGGGTCACAAGTCAGGGTTATGTCTGTCTTATCAAGCCGGATAGCTACGCGGCATCGGAGATTGCGGATAAATACAGTAAATGATGAAAGCACTTTAGTCGTCACGATTAAGGTGCTTTTGTATTTGTTTGTGGTTATATGAAAGTCCGCTTAGTCCAACTTACCATCAACACTTGCAACAGAAAGTGGAAATAGAAGCCCCTTCTGTTGCACTTTTTGAGAATTCGCAACAGAATGCATTTGAAATCGAGTCCTTCTGTTGCAACCTACCATCAGCACTTGCAACAGAAAGTGGAAATAGAAGCCCCTTCTGTTGCACTTTTCGAGAATTCGCAACAGAAAGCATTTGAAATCGAGTCCTTCTGTTGCAACCTACCATCAGCACTTGCAACAGAAAGTGGAAATAGAAGCCCCTTCTGTTGCACTTTTCGAGAATTCGCAACAGAAAGCCTTTGAAATCGAGTCCTTCTGTTGCAACTTACCATCAGCACTGCAACAGAAAGTGGAAATAGAAGCCTCTTCTGTTGCACTTTTTGAGAATTCGCAACAGAAAGCCTTTAAAATCGAGTCCTTCTGTTGCAACTTACCATCAGCACTTGCAACAGAATTAGTCGGATTTAGTAGGTACAGTTGCCTGCTTGAGCGGTTAAGATCCACTACTTCGTACGTTCCGTTGCTCATGATCGGATCGGCGAACTGAGTAAGCCTTTGGATTTGTAATTGACGAATATGATCATTGATAATAGGGTTTTTATATATGCGTTGTCCCTAAACTTGTTGTGTGATATTCTCAAAATGCGCGTTAAGGATGGAGGGAATTTATATGCGTATTCGTAGATCATTATTAATGTTTTTTATTTGTGCATGCATTGTCTGCTTGTTCGGAAGGTTGGATGTTAATTCGGCTCCTACGGAAGTTGAGATAAATTACAATCTGGTTTTCGAGGACGGATCGGTCAAAGAAATAAACGCCGACAATACAATTTTTCACGATGGGCAGGATATCGTTGCCTTTCCAAAGAATGATTTCTCGTATACCGTTACATATGATAACGGCTTCTCGTTTACAAGAGATTGTGTTGCAGGAACAAATCCGAATTTCATCTCTTTGATCGAGAATGCTGATGCTTCCGCGGGGAAGAACAGAGGTTCCACAAGCTGCAAGGTCACTTTGAGCGGTTTTGAAGGCACTTTTTATGTTTGCAGCAGAGCGAACAGCACTCCGGGGTTAATCAATACTGTCATAAACGGTATTGATAAGCCAAATTATTATGATTATGAGTCTTTCGACACTGATACACTGAGTGGTTCTGTAGACTGCAAATTAGTTTACCAGCATCCGAATGTTGCAAACGGTGATATTTCTTTCGGTTCCTATGACGGCCTTTTGGACGATGAACCATATTCATACCAGTTTTGGTTTGGCATGAATGAAGACATCGGCGGTTCCTATTGTGTTGATCAGATGTATTGGACACTTGACGATGATTCGACCAAACACTATGCCGATATGGTTGATGATCAGGACAATATAGATGAGTATTATTTCTATGTAAATATTCCGGCCGGAAGCACGGCACATTTCCATAATTTTCCTTTGAAGGCACTCTTTCACGAAGGAACCGGAATTCCTCCGTATGATGCGGATGATAAGGTTATTTATTCAAGTCATGAATTTGGGCAGTTTTTGATCAGTAAATTAGGCTCCAATTGTGCTCAAACGGCATTAATATACAATGGACAAAACGTTTTTGACTCAACATACGGTGGTTCTCTAACCGGTATACGGACAACCGATCTGGGAATTATTGATAGGATTTATTACTCTGTCGATCATGGTGACGGCAAGCTTACGAGCGGTTTGGATACAAGCGGTTCTTTTATAAATCAAGGTTTTCAAGATGGATTCAAGATAAATCTTTATGTGATACCTTCATCTGCTCAGCTTGTTTTCGGAAAGGCTGAATCCGGTGTGGACATCAATCAGACTAACCTCGATAACCGTTTCCGGATTACATTGACAGATGAGCGTACAGGAACACCGCGAAGCGAGAAAGTCGGTTACTATCTTGTTGACAAGAATACAAACACAATTGATTATAGCGACGTCAGATATGCAATTCCGGATGGCAACGGTGTTATTGAGATCAATGTCCCGTACGGAACCTATATTATTCTCGGCCGAATGAATTATGACGAAGCTGATGAGATCAGAGCACTGGAACTTTACAATGGAGCAACTTCATCATATTCTTCCGGCGGATATTTCCCAAGTAACATTTCCATTGCCGAGTTAGGTTTTCTTCCTGTAGGAACGAAGTATGTGATTACGGAAGTTACGGATGATTACACTTGCACCTTGGTTCACGGAACTGATACAGGTGTGTTAACAGTTGATGATCACTTAGACGTCACCAAAATGACTACGAGAAGCGAGATGCTCACTTACATAGGTGACAACTACACTTTGTTTGAGAATGCCCGAAAACTGGCAACGCTCAAGATAAGCAAGGTTGTAAAAGGTTTGGGTGACGGAAGCAGTTATGAATTTACACTCAAACTTACTGATGATATCTCGAACTTCCCGAAAGTTCTGAGCTTCAGTAACAGCAACGGTACGAGCGGTAATTTGACGTTGACTCAAGTTACTGCCGGTACATATTCCGTAAAGTTCAGTCTCAAAGCAGGCGAGATCATCACCATTACCGGAATTCCATCAGGAACCGGATATGAAATAACAGAGGCAGACGGAACCGGCTACACTACCTCATATACTGATTGTACCGGTGTGGTACGTGCTACAACGGCAGCATCCGTCACCAATACTTATCCGACACCTACTGCTACACCGACCCCTACCGCAACACCGTCAGTTACTCCGACTGTTACACCGACGTCTACGCCGATGCCTACGGGAACGGTCACTCCGACTCCGAAGGGCGGAGATTCACCTATCCCGCAAACCGGCGAAAACACTTCGGTTACGACAGTTGTTGCCATAGCTTTTTTCGCGATGTCTGCAGCACTTCTTGTCGGCAGTCGTATAGTATCCAAGAAAGAAGATTAATCGTAAGGGGATCTCTTTTTCGCTCGGAAAGGCTTATTTTTGAATGTGTACGAGATGGTGACAGAATTGCGTGTTTTCGTCACCATCTCGTCAGCATACACACCTAAGGAATCTCCGCACTGAAATTTCCCGTGCGCGAAAAAGGATTACACCGAAGCGATGCTCCTAAACATTTCAACTCTACTTTCTAAGCGATACGGATTGTTCACAGATTAGTAGCAATCTGCGTCTTTGGTTCGTATAGAATATTATCAATATTAGAAAGGAGAAGTGCCTTATGAAAACAAAAGACGAACTTAATGCCCTCAGAAATGAGGTGGATGCACTTAATAAGAAGCTCGCCGAATTGAACGAAGATGAGTTGAAAGAGATAACAGGCGGTGCCGATGTTCGTCCTGAGCATCAATACTACAAGTGGAAAGGTATTTACTACACCAAGCTTTATTCGGACTGCCCCGGCCAGAATGACTGCGGTTGCATGAAATGTCCGCACCGACATGAGTGCACCGACTTCTCTCTCTTAGACCTTTCATACAGCGGCATAGTCGAGGAAGAGTACAATCAACAGAGAAGAGCCTGATCATGCTTAGTGTGAAGATGGAAGCCGGAAGAAAGGATCCTACACTATGAAAACTAAAGAAGAATTGGATGCCCTTAAGAACGAGGTCAAAGATTTAAATGCTAAACTCGCTGAATTGAGCGAGGATGAGTTGAAGGCGATAACCGGCGGAGCGGGAATTCTCATTCCCGAGGGCGCAACTCTTGAAGTCAACGGCGACACAGAGCCGGCCCCGTCAGATGGAGGCGGAGGTATTTTTGTTCCGCAGGAAAGTACTTTAATTGTCGTGGGTGACGGTAAATTGTAAGGGTGAAGGGATTTGCTTTCATGAATCAGGAGAAAGATCGTGACTATAACTTATAAGGAAGAGCGGCTGTCAGCGGATGAGTATATTGAATTCCTGAAGCGGTCAGATCTTGGGAAGCAGTATCCCAAAGAAAGATTCCATGAAAGGATCGGGAAACTGGTCAGGAATGTCTCTATCAGCCTTATTGCACGGGGACACATTCAGCAGCTTTGGGGAGGGCATTCGCGTGCGGGCAGTGATTTTCGATATGCTCGAGAAGAAGGTGTGGATCAGCCGGTCGGAAGGCTTCCGGAATATCCCGAAGCTGCAGTGCCCATGGATATTCTGAGGTTCGTGTAAACATATGTCTTTGTATGCTATTCTTTTCTTTAGAAGTTGATCACTCTGCGAAGACTTCGGCGACCCCGTCAACGATGTTTTTGCTTCCTGAGGTACAAGGACGATGAATACCAAACGCAAAGCGCTTATTGCCGTCATATCAGTACTGTTCGCAGTATTCCTGATCGGCACGCTTTTGTTGAAGATGAACGATGACGGGTATTACGGCGGAACGATCGTAAACATTACGGAGTATGAGATACCCGTAGGTTATACCGCCAAAACGGATCTGTCCAAGATGTCCTCCGCAAGCATATATAAATTTAATGTCAGTGACTGCAATTCCATAAGGACTCTGCCTTCAGGACAGACAGGATATACCGTACATAAGATTACCGTTGCAAGCTCGGCGGGAGTGAAAACCGTTCTGATCGGCGCAGATCCTGTTATAGATCTCGACGCAATGACACGCCACCCCTATCTGTATACCGGCGGCGTGCTTAACGGCATTTCACCGAAGAGCGGACATATAAATATTCGCGTCGGTGATCTTATAGTATTCAAATTCAGCGAGAATACCGTCAGTTACATCTATTGCAATCTCAGTCCGAGGCATTGCTTCTCAACAAACCCCATTGTTAACATAGTCTTCGCTTCTACGTTGATGGCCGCCATTGTCTTTGCTCTTACTCGCAAAAAGGCGAAAGATCACGTTAAGTTATTTGCCGCTTGCTCGATAGCAAGTGTGATCGTCAGCATCGGATCCGCTCTTTTCGCGTACTTCAGATTCTATCTGCACCCTGCGAATCCATATTTGGAATTTATCTGTTCAGGTCATAATCCGATCCGGTCATGTGGTATGGATTGGTACGGAGTTGCGGCTTTTGCAGTGATCCTTACGGCACTCTTGATACTGTTCTTCTTGCATGTAAAGAACGAAGGCAAGCAGAAGGGGTTGACGATCATCATGCTGTTGATCCTCTTTGCCGGTCTTACGGGCATGACCATCCATAACAGGTTGCAGTGGGAAAGAGTCGACCGTTATATCGAGTGCACAGATGCAATGGTGCCGGTCATCTGATAGAAAAAACAGGCCGAGCATTCTCGATTGCTCAGCCTGATCATTAATAAAAGTTTTGTCTGACGATTACAGCCGTATCATTGGTCGATACCACATGCCTGATTTATTACCGTTCCGACTGTCTCGATCGGAGAGTGGAACATAATCTTGATGCCAAGTCGTTCTTCCACCTCAGATACTACATCAACTACATCCAACGAATCTGCACCGAGTTCTTCCAGAGTTGTTCTCTCGTTGATCTTATCGACCGGAACGTTAAAACGTCTCGAAAAACTCTGAATAATGCCTTGCTTAATCATCTCAGAAGAAGCCTGTCCCATCGTGCCGCCGCTTACCTTCTCCAGTTCGATCTCTTTCAAGTTCTTGATCTCGTCATTGTTCATTTCCGTTTCTCCTTTCTGCGTCAGTTACTTTTCTTGCCGGAGCCTGATTACCCGGCTGCCTGCTTGATCGCTTCTTCCAGAATGCCGCGCGCTTCGGAAAACCTCCTGCTGTCACTGTCATCATCTTCGCCTGCCGCGAAGCCGCCGGTCTCGTTTACACCGTCTGCCGTCTCGATCTTAATGTAGTAGGATGAACCGTCATCGGCTCCCTGCACGGATGACATATCTTCCTTCAGGTTCATGATGTCGACTCTTGTGAAAATATTCTTGATGCTCGTCCAGATAGGCTCTTCCATCTCATATTCATCGATCTTACAGCACTCTTCCGGTGGCAGTTCACCGTTTAGATAATCGTATGTTTTGTTGTCATCCGGTGTGATCGTATACTTTGATAATTTCATATCCGGTGTGAAGACATACATATACACTGTGTTCATGTCACCGGGATGCACAACATACGTGATCTGCTTGATATCCAAAGGTCCTCTTTTACTTGCACCGTCGCATGCACAAAGCGTGAACGCACAGATCACAACCGCAAGCATTGTTGCAATGATCTTCTTGATCTTTTCCATATTAATCTCCCATTCCTTATTTTTTGTTCGATTGATGTTGGCTTGATTTTAAGCGAAAGGGGCTGGTTTGTGAATATTCGTATGCATATTGGATTACGCGGCAAGATTGAGAAGATGCGTTTTAGTTCTAAATATGATAAATTTTTTGCCAAATGCTGTTACTGATGCGCGAAAAACACGACTCGGATGCTATAATGTCTTGGCTTTTGATATGTTAAATGTGCAAAGCACATATAAGAGGAGGGAATATTATGTCAAAGTTATTCAGAATCAAGTGTCCTTCATGCGGTGAAGTAGTTGACGTTGCAGGCAATGGTGCTTGCCCTAAGTGCAGCAATCAGCTTGTACTTCCTGCAGATGGTGTTATCCAGATCTATCGTAAGGGAAATCCTGCCGGTATGGCTGTCGGTATGGGCATCTACCTTAATGAAGTTCCGCTCGGACATCTTGCAAATGCAGATTCCATCAGGATCCCCGTAGCTTTTGGTCACTATAAGCTTCACATGACACACGGTATGAACAGAAGATGTAAGGATCTCGAGTTTGACGTTACTCCTGCAGAGAGTACCGTTTATGCAAAGGCACGTCTCAAGATGGGTTTCTTCACAAATACTGTTGTTATTGAGAAGTCAACAGCTGATCAGATGGCTGCTCTCTGATCCTGAGCACAAGATCGATTTACAGACAGGACCTTCGCGGGTCCTGTTTTTTTGTGCCGGGATCGGGGCGATTACCCTATTAGTCTGCAGAGCTTGCATTGAGCATCATTTACGCACCACATGTTTTGAAGCCCGGCTTCAAAAAAAGAAGTAAAATGGCTCATGAACAGGTCTGTAACACTGTTAAAAAGGTGTATCTTTATGTTGTGATGGGCGTTACGACATTGTCACTGCCTTCGCTAGAGAAAAAGGAGAATGAAAATGGATTTTGAAAGAAAAGTATATATCGTAACGGGAAGCAGCTCAGGCATGGGAAGAAGCTGCTGCATGAAGCTGCTCGAAGCAAAAGCGTGTGTGGTCGGCATCGACATGAATGACGGCACCATCGACAACGAATGCTACACACATGTTAAAGCAGACATTCTTGACGAGAAAAAGATCGAAGAATGCGTAAAAGATACAGCCGCAAGATTCGGCCATATCGACGGACTTGTAAATGCGGCAGGAGTCTTTGCAAATAACAAGCCCTTCTACGAGCTGACAACTGAAGAGTGGAACCGCGTACAGTCTATTAACACAACAGGTACATTCATCTTATCCAGAGCCGTATCCAAGGAGATGATCGCGCAGAAGAAGGGCAAGATCGTAAACATATCCTGTATCAGATCAACGATCTTCAAGCAGAACATGGCTGACTATGCCGCTTCAAAAGGTGCAGTCGCTTCCATGACATCGGCAATGGCCCTCGACCTGGCGCCTTACAATATTCAGGTCAATGCGGTAGCGCCGGGCTTCATCTATACCGGAATGACAAAAGCTTCGTTCGACATACCGGAAGTCCGTGCACAATCGGAGGCCCTGATCCCCAACGGAAGACTAGGAATGCCTGAGGACATTGCATCAGTAGTGCTTTTCCTTTTGTCGGACATGTCAGACTACGTCACGGGAAGCATGCTGTTTGCCGACGGCGGTTATCATTTGCAGAAATAAACGAACGGGCATGATCGTTTTTTTGATGATAGAATTGAAGAACCGGCATTGAGATCTTCATTGAATCACGATTTGGAAGTAACGGAGGACGGATTATGGGGAACAGGAACAGATTCAGATTATTGGTATTTCTGACTGCAGGCTTGATGTTGCTCTCAGGTTGTAATCTGAGTGATATCCTGTCAGGCGGGGATCCTGTTACGAATAAATACGGGACAAATTATGTGGAGTATTTTACCTATATGAAGCCGTATCTGGATAATATTTCAAATGATTATCGTGAGGAAGACGGCAGGATAAGGATATTCTTACAAACGAGCAGTAATTCCGATGAAGCTTTTGCAGGTGTGCTTGATGCTCATAATGCTTATGTTAATGAGAACAGTTCGTATTTCGATCAGGACTTGACCATCATTTATGCCGAAGAGTGTAACGGAGTAGTATTTCAATTTGGAAATAGACCTGAATCTTTGTCTTATAATCTCCCGAGTAATATCAATGAGATCGACTTTGGAAACAACGGAGAATTGCAATACTGCATCATTAACTTTAACAAGATCAGTAATTACTCCATTATCTCTGTGGGCGATTTTCTCGGGAAAGTAAAGGTGCTCGGTGTGGACATCTCGGGATCACGTAAGGGTTATAAGTCAATCCCGAACGATTTTTCTTTTATTGAGAGGTTCCCGAATCTCGAGAAAGTGGTCTTCTATACAAATTGGGAGTACAACGAGACTGAAAGCTTCTATGATGAAGTTATGAGCAAATATCCTTCTTTGGAAATATATACCGAAAGCAAAGGGGAATTGATTCAGCAAAAACACGAATGATACAGTTGATATCTGCAAGAATGCGGAATAAAGGCGCAACTTTTTGATGCTTTCGCGTGTATTATAATTTATAGGACTGATTGGAGGACCTGAATAATGAAAGCAAAAAAAATAGTAGCCGCTTTTATGGCAACAACTCTGCTGCTTGCAGCTGCAGGATGTTCTACAGGTAAACGCGTGCACGGAACATATCCTGACGATGATGACAGGGACAGTGATACTGGATTTGATGTCGATTACGACAATAACATAGATGACGAGCGAATCCGCTCCGGACTTGCAGTTGACTGGATGAACGGCGAGCCTTGGTTTATCAAGAAGAACGGGATCGAGATCTCTGATCCGGGGCCCTTTAATTTCCCGATGGGTGATATAGCCAGCGATAATATCAAAAAGTATCCTGCATTTGTTACGCTTGAAGAGAATCATGACGATTGTAAGGACGGCTACAAGAATGTGGTAGCGACCTGTTCATTCCGTCGTGATGCCGGAACGGAAGGAATGTGGATAAGCGCTTTCGATAAGTATACGGGCTATACGTTTGAGTGCAGTGACCACTCTTTCGAACTCTATGAAGGATGCAATGACCTGAACTATTCAGCTAAGGACTTTAAGGTCGGAGATCACGATGTTCATGTTGAGTGGACGTTCATTTCCGAACAGAAGGATCAGATTACGACATTCACCTTGATCGTCAAATGTCCTGAAGAGTATAACGGATGTGTTTTCCAGTTCGGACCGGAGAATCATGACAGCAAAATTGATTACTGTGATCTGGACCATCAGCTCTATGACATAAACGAGATCGGTTACGGCAGCAACAAGTATTATGTCTACTTCGCGATCGAAGCAAGACAGGTTAACTAATGTCGGGTTCATCGATATAGCGAGAAGTTTAAGGAAAAAGTATTGATTTTGCTTTCCGGTGCAACATTTTGATGTTTTCGGCTGAATAGTAGATATATGGATTAATTGGAGGAAACGGATAATGAGGAGCGGAAAAATAGCGGCCGCTGTCATGGCTGCAACCATGTTGTTTACTGTTGCAGGATGTTCCAAGGATGGCAACGGACACATAAACTTCCCCGGCTTTGGCAAAGACTCGGACAACGGTTTTGATGTTAATTACGTTAATAACGCTGATTCAGAACGAATCCGCAACGGACTTGCGGAAGACTGGATGAACGGTGAGCCCTGGTTTATCAAAGAGAACGGGATCAAGATCACTGATCCGGGACACTTTCAATATACGATGGGTGACGTATCGAATGATTCCCTTGCCAAATTCCCTGCAGATGTCACGTTAGAGGAATCTTACGACGATTGCGAAGACGGATATAAGACGGTGACTGCGACCTGCACATTCCTCCGCAGTGCCGGAACGAGTGCGATGTGGGCAAGTGTTTTCGATAAATATACCGGTTATACATTTGAGTGCAGTGATCACACTTTCCAGCTCTATGACGGATGCTACGATCCAAACTATTCAACTAAGGACTTTAAGGTAGGGAAACACAAAGTTCACATTGAGTGGACACTTATCTCCGAGCAGAAAGGAGACCTTGCCACCCTGACGCTGATAGTTAAGTGTCCTGTCGAATATAACGGATGTGTATTTATGTTTGGTCCGGTAAACAGTGCGTCAAGAATAGATTCCTGTGATCTTGATCATGAATTGTACGACATTATAGACATCGACTATATCGGCGATGATTATGTCTACTTTACGATCGAAGCAAAGCAGGTTCTTTAAGGAGATCATGTAACGGTACCTCCGGTACGGATCAGATCAAGTTGGTATGAGGTGTTTTAGTTTATCCTGCGCATATGTTCTGATACAATTACATCAGTTGGCATGCTTTTTGGTTAAAGCGATGATTAGGTTCATGCTTTAAAGTGAGAAGGAGGGTTTTCCGTGAAAAGATTCAACTTCAACAAGGCAATATCCTGGATATTGATTCTTGCATTGTCTGCAACTGTCAGTGCGTGTGCAAAGCCGAAACATCCGCATGCGGTCCAGTATGTTGATGAGACAAAACGCAGTGCGAACAACAGCGGAAACGCAGTTAATACAGATCCTGACGATACATCCGGAGGGATTGGCAACGACGATGTTGCAGAAATGACAATGTTTACTGCCGTTCCTATTCCCGAACTTGAGAAAACGGATGACAATGATATCGAAGCTCTTATCGCAGAAAAGACCGGTGTTCGAATAAATGAGATGTGGCTTGAACCTTCTCAGTTACCATCTGAAGCTATCGGCGCCATGGTCGAAAACGGAAGTCTTCCTGACTTCATAAACGGCATGGATAGCAATTATGATCTCTACGAGAACGGTTATCTTGTTGCCTGGGATGAATACATTGAGGCGAATCCGAACTTAAAGGAACTTTATACGGAAGAAGAATGGAACAGATTCCGTCAGGCTGACGGTAAGATCTATTGGGCAAACGTATTCAGCAACAATTACAAGACCGATACATCTACCGAGCATAATGGTATGGCTTTTTGGATCCAGGCACGTGTGCTGGAAGCGTACGGTTATCCGAAGATCAGTACTCTTGATGAGTATTTTGAACTGCTTGAGAAGTTTGCTGCCGAGTATCCCGAACTCCCGGACGGAACGCCTGTAATCCCTTACACATGCCTGTGTGAGGATTGGAGATCTTTCAGTTTAGAAAGTCCGCCAATATTGCTTGCAGGATATGCGGACGATCAGTATGTGGCGATCGATGTCGATCCGGCTGATCCCACGGCTCCCAAGGTTTTCGATTACAATCTTTCCCCTTCTACGGAACGTTATTTCAGGAAGCTGAACGAAGAGTACAACAAGGGTGTTATCGATCCTGATTTTGCCGTTCAGACATTTGAGGAATACATCAAAAAGCTTTCTACGGGTGCTGTTCTCGGCATTGCCGATCAGTACTGGAATTTTGAATATTTAATCATGGATTCGTTCTCCGTTGAACGTGTAGGGACCGGCGGCTCCAAGTACCGTCTTGATGAACTCGGCTGTAACTACGTGCCTCTCGGTCTTACGATTGAACCGGATATGGCACAGCATTACCATAGTTATACAGATGAAATCAATACATATAGCGGTATTGCCGTTACGACAAGTTGCAAGGATCCCGATCGCGCATTTGCCTTCCTGAATGCGCTCCTTGATCAGGATATCCACGATTTCCGCTTCTGGGGAATTGAAGGACTTGACTACCTTGTAGACGATAACGGTTTGTATTACCGAACAGAAGAGATGCGGGATAACTGGAGAAATCCTGAGTATTTGGCTCAGCACGCATGCTCATATTCTTATATGCCTCAATGGAGAGGAATGAGCCGTGACGGAGTGAACCGCATGATGCCGGAAGAACAGCCCGGAGAATATCTTGCAACCCTGCCCAAACCGGTAGCCGATTGCTTTACGGCGTACGGAGCTTCAAACTATGTTGATATGCTGGGCTCCGAGAAGAAACCGGATTATCCCTGGTTTCCCATGTCTTCCTGGTTCAATAATCTGCGGGTCGGAACCGCAGAATACGATACTTACTGGGGAGTGGTAATGCTTCATCGTGAGTGGTATCCCAAACTCGTTATGAGTACCGACTTTGAAGCTGATTGGGCAACATATGCCGATAACTACGGAAAGATCGATACAAAGACCTTCTTCGACGCGGCTCAGGCTGAGCTCGACCGGCGTGTTCAGATCGCTAAGGATAACGGCTGGAGCGGTTGACGGTTTTCGGCAGTAGCGACACAGCTTTACCGATTGAAGCAAAGCAGGTTCTGTAATGGCCCGTGCGGCGGTCTATATATTGAGCAAGTGGGGGCTGTCTTCAAAGCAGCCCCTTTTGTGTCGGAAGAGCTCGAAAAGTTTTCCCGACACAGGCACGCTTACTTTTGTGTCGTTCGAGCTCGAAAACCAGCAGTAGCGGCACAAAAAACACCAAAGCCGGGTTCCGAAAAGAAAGCGTCTTATCCCCGGTCACATTACGATATAATCAATGCGTAAAGTTACGGAAAGGATGTGTGTTATGGGCAAAGCACTTTTTATCTCTGATATACACGGCAATATGCCTGCTGTAAGAGCACTTGAGAAAGAGATCAAGAAGATCTCGCCGGATGTGATCTGGTTTTTGGGAGATGCCGTCGGTAAAGGTCCCGAAAACGATCAGACTATGGATTGGGTTCGCGCCAATTGTACTCATGTGATCAAGGGAAACTGGGATGACATGGCCGTTGAACTTTATAAAGAGAAAAAGGAAAAGCAAACCATCGATGGCGAGTTCTGGAAAGTACTTGGTCCCATGCTGACTTATATGTGGGATCAGCTTGGCGAGGAACGTCTGAATTGGCTCGCAGAGCTTCCTTTTGAGAGCGAGATACTGATAAGCGGAATGTGGTTCCGTCTGGTGCACGGACGCCCTACGGACAGACTCTATCAGGCATACGACAGCTGGGAAGAAATGGCACAGGGATTCAATTCAAAGGTGTCCGACAGAGAATTCGACGCGTATATCTGCGCCGACAGTCATATGCCTTATCTCAGAGCGTGCGGTCAGGGATACGCGATCAATACCGGAAGCGTCGGTAACAGTTTAGGTGTACCGAGAGTTCACGGTATCCTGATCGAAGGAGATCTGGGAAGCTCTGAGAAGACGCCTTTCAGGACTGAGATCCTGAGCATTCCGTACGACAATCAGGCGGCTGCTGATGCCGTTGATCTGTATCCGGATTTCCCGGTGAAAGACAAAGACAGCTGGAAGAAAGAAGTCCTGACCGGCGTCTACAGCAGATGAGAAGAGCGGCTCGGCGGAGTGCGGACGGATCAAGACATAAACGCGGATCGCCGAGCAAACAAAAGCAGTAAAAAACGGTGAAAACATGAGTGTAACTGACAGTGAATATGAGAGCATGCTGAACACATTGCGCGAGCTTTGCAGGATACCTGCTCCGAGTTATCACGAAGATGAGAGAGCGGCATATATTAAGGCATGGCTTGAGAATGCCGGTGCTGCCGGCGTTTATATTGATGAAGCACGGAACGTCATATTTGAGACGGGGCCGGGTGACGAAGGGATGACGGTCTTCAGCGCGCATACGGATACTGTTTTTCCTGATTTGTCGCCGATGCCGGTGATTGAGGACGATGCCTTTATCGCAAGTCCAGGAGTCGGTGATGATACCGCATCCGTGGTGGTGCTCTTATATGCGATAAAGCGCTTGCTCGGAACTGATGCGCTTAAGGATAAGCATGTGATGTTCGTCTTCAATTCGTGCGAGGAAGGCCTCGGGAATCTGATGGGCGTGAAGCATCTTTTCGAGAAGTTCGGAACGAAGATAAAGAAGTATGTTGCGTTTGATTCGACGATAGGGATCGCCGTGGATCACGCGGTGGGAAGCGTGCGATACAAGGTGACGGTCAGGACCGAAGGCGGGCATTCATTCAACAGATTCGGGAACGTGAATGCGATAGCCGTAATGTCAGAGATCGTGAACAGGATCTACTCGATCGAGGTGCCTGATAAGGAGGGCGCGAAAACGACATTCAACGTCGGTACGATCTCAGGCGGAACGAGCGTCAACACAATAGCACAGGAAGCGGAGATGCTCTGCGAATATCGTTCGAGTGACGCTTCTTGCATGGAGATAATGGAGCAACGGTTCGATGAGATCTTCGAGAGCTGCAGGAACGGGGAAGCCGAGATAACGGTCAAATGCGTCGGAAACCGTCCCGGAATGGGAGATGTATCCGAAGAGGAGATGTCTTCTTTGAGGAGCCTCGTCAGCGAAGTCAACAAGGAATTCGGAGGCGTCGAGAAAACCGAATTCAATCAGGGTTCCACGGATTGCAACGTGCCGCTGTCACTCGGCATTCCGGCAATATGCGTAGGCGTCTACAACGGAAGTGCAGCCCATACGAGAGAAGAAAAAGTCGTGAAGGGATCACTTAAGGCCGGACTTGAGATAGCGGTCGAGCTGATCGGGAAGATCACAACTTGACATGAAAATACCTCACGCCCTGGTGGTGTGAGGTTTTTTCGAGAGGGACTATGTATTAAAAAAGGTTGAGTGTTATGACTTGTTCTGTGTTTCCTTTCGTCGTTTGAAGTGTTTGGTTTGTTTAACCTTATGACCATAGTCTACATATCGAACCTTAACCGTAAAATCTCTTTTCCTTAACAATACATTAACTGTTTTTGCGGTGGAATCTTTGAATCGGAGAGCTCGGCAACGCCCGCGGTATCAGCACTTGTGAAGCAGCACTGAATGTAAGGAAATTTTTACGAGGGAATCAAGATCGGCAATGGTGGTATAATAGCAGCGGCTTTACAAAATTTGATTCTGCTTATGGAAGAGGATCGTGGATAGGGGAGTAATGGATGAAGAAGTTTCTGATCATTTTTTTGTCATGCCTCACGGTATTGCTGGGCACATTTTCACTGATCATATACAATTCTTCGTATGTACAGTCGATTCAATGTTACAGAAAGAACGACGAGGATTTTGCTTGTATTGTCACAAGGATCAAAGATTACTATCAGCCGGGCTTCGTAGAAGCCAGATTCGATGTCGGTTACGGTTTGTTCGCGATTGCCTGTGATGATAAGGATGCCGGGAAATATCATAGCGAATTGATCTCGGATAATGTTATCAATGAGACACTCATGTCTTTGAACGGTATATATTCCGCAGGCAATGATTTCCCCGTGTTTACATATTTGGATGTATCTTTTGATGATGAGGGAGACGTATGCATCGTTATCCCTGTTAAGAGACTCAAGATCAAGAATGGCGACGGTGTGAATTCGAAGGATGTACATTTTTATTCATTGGTCTATAAAGATGATGATTATTCAGGCGATGATATCTCGAATACATATCGCGAAGTTAAGATCGACAATAATTGGTATCTGATAACCGGAACGAATTATTCCGGTTAAAGAATACCGCAGTCATATGTGCTTGGTTTGTTATAAGAAAGTGTGATTTCAGATTATGCCGATAGATATAAGAATCATTAATTTGTGTCGGAGCTTTCAAAAAGAATTAAGTGACGATGTGAGGTTTACGACGGTAACGCAGGATGCTTTGTTCGCTCAGGAGATGCAGATGAAGCGGCTGAAGGCGTACAACCTTACGATGGATAATGAGCTGGATTTCCTGAATAATCAGTTTGGCGTAACCTTACGAAGTGAGGATGACCATTATATATACGACTCACTGAGAACAGAGGCTACGATGAAGAAGACGTTCAAAGTCGGAGGGCAGCTCGCATATCAGGCGGTGGAGCACTGCAATATGTATCTGAGCACCATCGATTACAAGAACCCCAATGCCATTGAAGCCGATGAATATATCTGCCCTAACTGCGGAGGAGTCTCTACGGTCAACGAGTTTATGCACGGCTGTAAGAAGTGCGGTGCAAAATTCAGCGTGGATGAACTGTTCCCGAAGGTAACGCTTTTCGGCTGGTCAAGAGGCATGTGGGCATCTTTTGCGTCAATGATCGAAGCCAATTGCAAGGCTCGTTATGAGACTGATATGGCGAGATTCACCAACGATTATTCTTATGAATATCTGGCACAGAAAGCAGTCTCACTACTTCTGAACATGATCTTTGCAGAGAAGATATCGGAGCTTCCTTTTTACATCGGAGTACCTATGGACGGAGCCTTCAATGATATTGTCGATGCTATCTCCACAGGCGGCGTAATAGCCGGACCTTTTATCATTGATACGAGATATCACTGCATCCTCACGGTTCAGTGCAACATGCGCACGATCGCCATAAGGAATAATTTTCTGGTCAACGTTAACGAACCCTTCATGATCGAGCTTGAGAAAGATATTTCTCAGCCTGTAAACAGGCGATTCTATATCAGAGCTCTGCATTGTGACGGATGCGGGGCAAGCTACGATTCGATGCGGAACAGGATCTGTCCGTTCTGCGGAAAGAGTGCCGCTGTCGATTACAGAGACTGGGTCGTCAGAGCTGTCTACAGAGGCGACCACAGTGATAAGAAGATCCTGAAGTCGGTGTCGGAGGTATTCCGAGATATGAGAGGGATCAAGAATCCGAACAACGGAAACATGCAGTAAGTGTTTTTATACGCTGAGCGTTCCGTCCAATATGGCGTCGATCACGATCTCTGATGCATCAAAAAGATTGTGCATGCCGGGCTCGAAAACGTCTATCATCTCGCCGCTCGTGTCATCCACCGTGTCGTTGTAGGCTTCACCGTCGCTCCAAAGACTCTCCGGGCTGTCATTGCCGAGGAAAACATCCAGATCGACAACCACACGAAGCGTGATAAATCGGTTCGTAAAGCCGTAACTCTCGGCCACATTAGCCATGGCCAGATCTTCCATCTCGGTTGATGCATACGGATCGGGCATCTTGTATGTTCCGGTAACGGCGACGGCATTGTTGTGACCGTAGATGCCTTTCCAATAGCTGTCTCCGGTGACGGAGGTTCCCTTGATCACCATAGGATCGCGAAGCCGCCATTCTTCGCCCGGGAAATTCTCGGCTGTCACTGAACGGCTCAGCTCCGTTGTCTGAAGCTCTACATCTTTTATCAGGCCGTAAACTTCATCATTCAGCTGCGCATCCATTACCTTATATGCGGTTGCGTCAAAGGACGGATCCTGAAACCAGGTGATATCTTTGCCGGTATCGTCGAACTCCCTGATATCCGCAGTGTGTCCAAGCTCGTTATCACAAGCACCCGTAACCAGAACCACATCACCGAGAACGGTAGTCTCATAACTGCCGCCGCTGCAGCCTACTGATACGATGAATGCTTCGGAGAGATCGTAGTCCGGGTTATTAAGGACTGCGGTCATGGCGAGCGTTGCGGCAGTCTTTCCTGAACCTGTGATCAGAATGGCTGCACCGTTATCCTGATTGTAGTAGAAGGAAGCGGTCTCCGGCAGATTCGGCAGTTCCGTCTCAGCTTTGCCGGCGCAGTATTTCTCGTAGAAAAGCTGCGCTTCACCGGGGAAATCGCCCGTAATGTTATCGACCTCAAACTTAGGAACGATAAGAACCTTAACCTTAGCAGCCTTGTTATTATTGACACTGCAGCCGAGAAGCGAGAGTGCGAGCATTGCACAGAGTATCGTTGCAGTAATTGATGTAAGAATTTTTCTCATGTAATCACCTCGTGTATATGCACGTTCATTTTAATTTTTTCGAGAGCTTCACGCAAATAAAACAAACGCATTATAATGTGTAGGGCAATATAGAATTTCGGGAGAGACAGATTTGAATACGAGTAAGTTAATATCAGAGATCAACAGCGGTAAATACGACGATCTGTTCCTGGATATCTATGCAGACGAAAGCAGGATGGCTTATCAGAAGCAAAGATATTCGGACGCGATCAATGCCTTTGTTGAAGCGTTTGGTGAGTGCGATGAGTGCGATGTCGAAGGCGGTATTGAGATCTACAGTGCGCCAGGAAGGAGCGAGATCGGCGGCAATCACACCGACCATCAGCATGGCGAGATCCTTGCCGCATCCATCGATCTTGATGCCATCGGGATCGTAAATAAGACCGAAGACAATGTGATCACCGTCATCTCTCAGGGATACCCTCTGATCAAGGTGTCTCTCGATGAGCTTTCTGTCAAAGAGGACTTAAGAGGTACTACCGAAGCGCTTATAAGAGGCGTTGCAGACGGTTTTGTTAGGCACGGCTATAAGGTCGGCGGTTTTAACGCATACATAACAAGTGATGTACTGATCGGCGCGGGCTTATCCTCATCCGCCGCTTACGAGGTCCTTATCGGCAACATCCTGTCAGGTCTTTATAACGGCATGACCGTATCTCCCGAAGAGATCGCGGTCATCGGACAGTACGCCGAGAATGAGCACTTCGGCAAGCCCTGCGGCCTTATGGATCAGATGGCATGTTCGTGCGGCAACATGGTCCATGTTGATTTTGCAGATGCTAAGGATCCGAAGGTGGAGAAGATCACATTCGATCTGAACAAGCACGGCTACAGCCTTTGCATTACCGACACCAAAGGTTCTCACTCCGACCTTACCTCTGACTACGCCGCGATCCCAGCTGAGATGAAGAAGGTTGCTTCTTTCTTCGGCAAAGACGTTCTTCTCGGGATCGAGCTCTCCGAACTTCTCGAAAACATGACCTCGATCAGAGCCCTTGCAGGCGACAGAGCAGTGCTTCGTGCGATGCATTTTATCCGTGAGAACGAGCGCGTTAAGAAAGAGACGGAAGCTCTTCTTGCAGACGACACGGAAGCATTTCTGGACCTTGTGAAGGCTTCCGGCAATTCTTCCTACAAGTATCTTCAGAATGTCTATTCTCCGGCAGATTTCATGCATCAGAATGTCTCTCTCGCGCTTGCGATAAGCGAGGATATCCTTGGTGATGACGGAGCGTGCAGGGTGCACGGCGGCGGCTTTGCGGGGACAATACAGGCTTTTGTAAAGAACGATGCAGTGGCAGAATACCGTAAGAGAATGGACGGCATATTCGGAGAAGGCTCATGCAGCGTGCTTCTTATCCGCAAGTACGGCGGAATGAGAGTTCTATGACTACAGAAATATTGGGAGATATTTTCGCGTGATCAACAGACTTATCAATGAACTTATCACTTACGGTCTTCGTGAAGGACTTGTCGATGAAGACGACAGGATATACACGATAAACGGTCTGCTTGAACTGTTCGGGCTGATCGATCATGCGGAAGAAAATGTAACGGGAGAAGCAACGGGCGAAGCGACAGCCGGCGAAGAGAGCGTAGGCGAGAGGCCGCTTGCGGACATCCTTGAAGACATGTGCCGTTATGCTCTTGAGAACGGTCTCATAGAAGACGATACGGTAACTTCTACCGACCTTTTTGATACGAAGATCATGGGCATTCTTACGCCTCCGCCTTCTGTTGTAAGAAGGACTTTCAAAGAGCGGTATGCCGAGGACAGCAGATCGGCAACGGATTATTTCTACGGCCTTTGCAGGAAGACGAACTATATACGTACCGACCGTATTGCCAAGGATGAGAAGTGGGTAACTGATACAGAGTACGGTCCTATCGATATCACGATCAATCTCTCCAAGCCCGAGAAGGATCCGAGAGACATCGCGAGAGCCGGCAAAGCCAAGAGTTCAGGATATCCCGCGTGTCTTCTCTGTGTGGAGAATGAAGGCTATGCCGGACACATCTCTCATCCCGCAAGACAGAATCACAGAGTGATCCCGGTATCGCTTGACGGCGAGGAATACTATCTTCAGTATTCACCTTATGTCTATTACAACGAGCATTGCATCATCATAAACAAAAAGCATATCCACATGAAGGTGGACAGGAGTGCGATACGCAAGCTTCTCTGTTTTGTCGGACAGTTTCCGCACTATACTGCCGGCTCTAATGCCGATCTGCCGATCGTCGGAGGTTCCATCCTGAGTCACGATCACTTCCAGGGCGGCGGATATGTTTTCGCGATGGCAAAAGCGCCATATGAGAAGAACTTCACGCTTCCCGGCTATGAAGATCTTACCGCCGGAATCGTCAGATGGCCGTTGTCCGTGATCAGACTTCAGGGAAGCGATATCGACAGGCTTACGGATGCTTCTGACCACATTCTCGGCGCCTGGAGAAGCTATACGGATGAAGATGCATTTATCTTCAGCGAGACGGACGGCGTGCCGCACAACACGATCACGCCGATCGCAAGAATGCACGGCGATCTTTATGAACTTGACCTTGTTCTCAGGAACAACATAACGACTGAAGAGAGTCCCCTGGGCGTTTTCCATCCGTCTGCAGATCTCCATCACATCAAGAAAGAGAACATCGGCCTCATCGAAGTCATGGGACTTGCCATCCTTCCCGCGAGACTTAAGAGTGAGATGGCTCTCCTTGAAGAATGTATCCTCGCGAAGAAAGATCTGCGTGAATGCGGCGATCTCGCAAAGCATGCCGACTGGGCGGAAGAATGGATGAGCAGACATAAGATCACTTCCGAGAACATCCATGCCGTCGTTCAGGACGAGATCGGCAAAGTGTTTGTAAAAGTCCTTGAATGCGCCGGCGTGTTTAAGCGCACCGCTGATGGAAAGAAAGCGTTCGACAGGTTTATCGGAAGTCTATAAAAAGGAGTCGGTGAACTCTTGTGAATGCGTTGTCCCGAAGACCGGCAGTCGCAGTAGCCATTATGCCAAGTTGTTTCGTATAAATAAATGAAAACAAAATACGGAGAAAAAGAACATGGATATGAATAGAAGATTATCGGAGAAAGAACTCGAGATGGTGTGCGGCGGGAGCAAAGTCAACGACCTCGCAAGTGAAGCTGCGACAGCGATAAAGGATATTGGTGTAGAGATCGCGGCGAGGATCTGTGCAACAACTGAAGCACTGAATGCCGGGATGGAGGTTCGTATCACGATTCAGGAGAATACTCTGAAGGGCACCGAGGTCTTTATTACAAAAAACGGAAAGGAAATCGGCATTAGATTTGTCACCTGTGATACGCAGAGCGCTGATATTCTGAACCAGCGTTCCGGTGAATTGCGTTCGCAACTGATGGGATCATTAAAGGATATCGACTATGTGGAGGTCATTACTTAAGGCCGGTTACCACGCCGATCTGAAATCCCGGTTACCATGCCGGTCTGAACTTCAGGAGCCCACGGCTTTAATGATGATGTCCGTAGCTTCTTTATAGACTTCAAGATTCGTGTAACCCTTCTCCAATTCCGCATGAATGTCGAGGTCGTCGGAATCGAGGCGGTATGGTGTACTGCCGGTGATCTTGGCGATCTCTTTGCTTCCGGCATAGATCTCGCAGGGCGTGATGGGGCCAAAGCCGTATTCACACTCGCATCCGATACTGATCTTGCATTGCGGGCATATTGCGATAAAGTTGGCGGACAGGCCGATCTCATATGTCTGACCGCATTTTTTACAAGTTATTGTTCTCATCCTTCTATCTTAACATCAGTCGCTGCTCCTGTCAGCGTCATGTTCGGCGGAGGCAGATGATCTTGAAGATGCGTTGAGAGCAGAAGGCTTTTTGACAAAAAAAGGGACCGATGTTATCGTAAAATGATTCAAAATTGGCCTGCAGGGGGATTAAAACGTGGGAATTGCAATAATGATCATTTTTGTGCTGATACTCTCGGGAATCGGTCTCGGAGCAATATCTTTATCCAAAGGATTGCTTCGCAAGGTCTCCATCGTACTTGTCGGGCTTCTTATTGCTGTCATGGTTGCAGGTATTGTGATCAAGTCGGTAGAGACAGTAAAGGTTAACAACATCAGAAAGGAATACGATGTATCTGATGAATTCTCTTTCAGTAATCTGGGAGAGACAGATGAGTATTACAAGGTAAGGATGAGTTCATTATCAGATTACACATACTTGCTGGTACCCAAGGCAGATGCCGAGATGGAACCCTTGCCTTCGTTCGATATCCCTCTTGTTGTATTCTGTGAAAAAGGTCAATCATATTATGGTATTCCGGTAGAAAACGACACTCTCGATGTCGACGGTCAGAAATACTATGTGGATAACTCTATCCGTAAGATGATCCCTGATTACGGCGCGTTAGGCGTAATGGTCACCGTCATCGGTTCGGCACTTTGCGTTCCGGTCAATGCGGTATTGTTGATCGTGGCTGCTGCCGTGCGCACAAAGAAAAAGAGCGAGAGCTGATCGGCAGCCGGTCAAGAACCGGTAAAAAATCGATCGGTAAAGTTCCGAACGTTCCATATTATATATACCAGATTTCTCGAAAAGATGTGTCCGATTAATGTCCGTCAGCGCCTCCGCTGAGGGTGTTATACTCACATTGAAAATTACAGAATGTTTCTCCTTTTCGTTCTGTTAGTCATGGTTTTTGTGTCCTCACTTACTTGTGGCCCGGGCTTTACTTCTTTCCCCGGGCCACATCAATTGTCTTTCAGTAACACGAAGCGATCAGGAACGGTCAAAGTGATCGTTTCTGTCGGCGACCGCAGTCGAAGGAGAAGGTTCTCGAGACGATCGAGAATAGAAAATCGGAGGTATATATATGAGTAATGAAGTCAGCGGAAATTTCGATTACGAAGATCTCTCAGGTTATGAGAATAACGCATGCATTAAGGAAGCCGTAGATGAGATGCTCAATGAGCCTTCACCGAAGGCGATCTTTAAGATCCTCTGCGTTATCCGCAAGAGGATAGCCGAGGAAGGTGAAGCACCGACACCGATGATAAGCGAACATGTGATCAACAAGCATCTTGGCTTCGGGTCAGGTTCGAAGCTCCTGATCGATACTGTCTTTGATGAAGACGGCAATGAATGGTATCCGCTCTATACCGATGAGAGCGAACTCAATTCAGGGCACGGACATAATGCGGTGATCGATCTGTCCATAGCCATGGTCCTTGAGAAGGCTTTTGATGATGACAGGGTTAAGGGAGTCGCGATCAATCCGTTCTCTCAGAAGATGCTGCTGTCAAAGCAGGCGATCGAAGTCATTCTTGGCGAGTGGGCCGAAGACATCTGCGCCGGCTAGGTTAAGATCATTCCGATTAACCGGCATCTGAAGCATCGCTCCGGATAGGAAAAGGAATGTCAGTTGTTGCTGTGACCGCACACAAAAAAGCGACTGTCTCCAATGAGGCAGCCGCTTTCCGTCCGGAGCTGTTAATGCTCCTATTCCTATTAACCCACGCCGTTACAGATATATATGTTGTGTTCTGCAGTAGGATCAAACTCGATCGTCTCGCCGGTTTTCTCGACCTCCAGGCCCTCGGCGATCTTTACCAATTCATCCATATCTTGTCCGCTGATGACAAAGATGCAGCCGTCCGGATTCTCTAAGATGATATAGCAGTTGTCATCTTTGATCAGCTCTTCACTCTCGCCGTCGTTTTCAGCAGACAGATATTCCGTGTAGCCTGCCATCTTAAGGGCGGTATAATCACCGATCGTTGCTTCTTCTGTGTCTGTGACTTCTTCTTCGAAGATCATAGAACCGTCAGTTCCGAATTCTGCTGAATAGTACAGACATATGTTGATAACATAACCGTTTGCATCTTCTACCTGAAGGTTATAGTCATTCCAGCCGGTCATATCCATTTCCTCAGGGAAGGTGCATATACAGCCTTCAGGAAGATATGAAGCTTTGAATCTGACTTTGTCGCATGCATCAGGTCCGTCAAAGGATATACACTTTTTTATGTTATCGTAATTTATCTTCTCGATAGAAAAGCTGCCGTCTTCATTTTCGATGGTATATTCTACTTCAAATGTCTCTTCAGGTTCAGGATCGTGTTGCTTGATGCCGAACAGATCGGTCGCATATGCCGTAACACCGAGTGCTGCGATAAGGCCTGCGGCGATTCCTATTCCTATTACTTTCTTGCTTGTTTTGTGTGTTCCCATATTAAGCTCGTCTGATACAGTAACCCGGTCATGTAATTCCAATGCCTCGAGCTTGTATTCGTCATCTATGCCTTTTATGGCTTCAGATATTACCTCAGGTCTCATATCAGGTTCTCCTTTTGTAAGTATTTGCGGAGCTTTGCGCGGATGCGGTGAAGTCGCAAGGTAACGACGGAATCTTTCAGCCCCATGCGTATTGCGATGACATGTATAGGGTCTGAGAGATAGTATCTCGATACGAATATCTGCCTGTCAGCTTTTTTCAGCGTCGAGAGAAAAGAATTAATCGCTTGAGAAAGTTCTCCGGCTTCACATTCTTTTTCCAACGAGCATTCTGAGCTGAGGCTTTCCTGTAACTCATCTATCGGTTCATCTTCATACGAATTGCGTTTGCTTGAAGTGTTGTATCTGTATCTGTCCAACGCCTCGTTACGAGCGATGTGTATGAAATAGGCTTTCAGCGATGCGGGCCTCTCGGGCGGAATAGAATTCCAGGTTGTAAACAGTGAATCGTTTACGCATTCTTCTGCATCTGATGAGTTGTGAAGGATGTTCACACAGATTCCTTGTGCAAGTTTTCCATACTTAGATGATAATTCGCTGATCGCATGTTCTGAGCGCTCATAGAACAGATCAACTATCATTTCATCTTTCATAATGTCTGTACTCTTTCTTTATGATCTCGTGCATCTTACGATTGCTCTCATATATAAAGACGAACAACAGTCCGAAAACATTTCAAGCAAATCGAAAAAATTACCCGTTAATGCTGATTTGTCGCAAAAGACCGCCAATGAATGACAGAACCGTCAATATCCTATATAGTAAGCAATAGCATAATTATATACGCCATACAGAGTTTGGAGAATGGAATGTTACGTGAGCCGATCGGAAAGCGTTGTGAAGAGATTTTCTGATGGGGTTGCATTTTCGAGTTCTGTCATCTATAATCAGCGACAATATTTCTACGAGAGGAGGTTCCGACAATGAAAACGCGAAAAACATCAATTGATACTGCAAACAAAACCAATAACAAGGGTACATGGGACCTTCTTTCTTCAGGTCTTATCTGACTTCATAAAGAATTCCCATAGTCACCCTTTCTAACGAAAGGAATTTTTATATGGACACTATTAATGGTCGATTTGCATCGGCTGTAGTCTATGCAACAAATGTTGAAGACTATGCCGTATCGCAGATCAAGATGATCCTGGATAATGAGATATCCTGCGATTCAAAGATACGTATAATGCCGGATTGTCATCCGGGCAAGGTAGGTCCCATCGGACTTACAATGACGATCAGCAACAGGATAATCCCTCAGCTTATGGGCGTTGACATCGGCTGCGGAATGCTGGTCTGTAAGATCAAGGCGAAGAACATAGAATTCAGGAAGCTGGACAGAGTAATCAGCGAGAACGTACCGTCAGGATTTAACATCAGAAAAACACCTCATAACAAGGCACGATTTGAGGTGATTTCCGAGCTTAGATGTCTGCGTGCAGTTCAGACTGATAAGGTTTTGAAAAGCCTCGGAACTCTTGGCGGCGGCAATCACTTTATCGAAGTGGATAAAGGCGAAGACGGATACTACATGATCATCCATTCGGGAAGCAGACATCTCGGTTATGATGTCGCCGATTACTACACGGAGAGTGCACGCAGAAGACTTAACAACATGGGCAAAGACGTGCCGTACGAGATGGCATATGTCGAAGGCAATCTCAAGGATGATTATCTTCACGATGCAGCGATCGCAACCGCATACGCATCTCTGAACAGAGAGATAATCCTCCACGAGATCCTTAAGGAAATGAAGTGGAAAGAAGTCGAATGATATGAGTCGATCCACAACTACATCGGCACTCTTCCTGACGGTAATAAGATACTTCGAAAAGGTGCCGCTTCCGCACTTGAAGGCGAGGCCGTCATCATTCCGGTCAACATGCGTGACGGCGTGATAATCGGCACCGGCAAAGGCAATCCGGAATGGAACTGTTCGGCACCTCACGGATCAGGAAGGGTCCTTCGCCGTGATGAAGTTAAGAATCACTATACGGTATCTGCATTTAAGTCGGATATGCAGGGCATCTACTCATCTTCGATAAACTCCGGAACGCTTGATGAAGCGCCCGTTGCATACCGCGGCATCGATGAGATCAGGGATGCCATATCCGACAGCGTCGAAGTTAAGGAAGTCTTGAAGCCCGTCTACAACTTCAAGGCCGGAAAAGAGAGGTAAGGATGTTATTACAGATAAGTTCGGGACAAGGTCCCGCGGAGTGCTCTGTCGGTGTAGAGAAGCTGTGCAGAGCACTCCTTAAAGAATATGAAGGATCAAGGATCGTATCGGTCAATGCCGACTATTCCGGCAACGGTTATAAGTCAGCCGTGATGGAATTCGATGAGAATGTGTCTTTGTTAGAAGGCACCGTGCTGTGGGTGTGGAAAAGCACCATAAGACCCGGTCATCAGCGCAAGAACTGGTACATGGATGTTCATGTTATCAGGGAAGCGGAGACGGTGGGTGAGCTTGAAGCCGATGATTGCGAGATAACCACGATGCATTGCGGCGGCAAAGGCGGTCAGCACGTCAACAAGGTCGAGACGGGTGTCAGGATCTTGCACAGACCCACGGGTATCGTTGTTGCCTGCACCGAAGAGAGAAGTCAGGTGCAGAACAAACAGAAGGCATTGAGAAGATTGAAGAGCATTCTTGCAGCAAAGCAGGAGAACAATAATGCCGATGCTGCAAACAGTGCCTGGCAGAAGCACAACGAGATCGAGAGAGGTAATCCGGTCCGCAAATATGAAGGAGAGAAGTTCAAAAGGGTCGGATAAGAAAGCAGATGGATTTTGCTTTTTGGGGGCGGCGGGTGTGTCGACGAATTGCTGCATCGATTCGAAATATTGTCGCAACGAATCGTCGACACTGTGATCAGGTAAAACATGCGGCGGGTGCAACAGAAGAGGGTAAAAAAACGCGTGTTCTGTTGCGATTTTTAGAATAGTGCAACAGAAGTGAAGAGAAATTGTGTAGTTCTGTTGCATGCGAGTAGAAGAGTGCAACAGAAGATGGTAAAAAAATGGGTGTTCTGTTGCGATTTTCAAAACATGCGGCGTCTTAACCCCTCAAACAGGCAACTGTACCTACAGAAACGAACCTGCAACTCCCTGTGACTCCCTGTTAAGTCCTCCCCTTCGCCCTTCCCCCTCTTCAGATAGTCCGATTAATGGCACACACTCCCTGTCCCGGCTCACTATAATTAGATATATAAAAGCCGATGGCGGCTAATCAGTCGATTTACGGAGGATCAGGTCATGTGTGTGTTGATTTCATTGCTGTTTGGTTCCGGATCGTCAGACAAGGTTGAGGAACGGGAGAGAAGATGGCGCGAGGAAGAGCTTGAAGAAGAATACGATGAGATTGACGGTATCGAGGATGCCGATTATTGATTTAAAGATATATCACCATCCGTAGAGACGTGAGATTGATAAGTAAGTATTATTCAGAGCCTGCCGTTCGCGGCGGGCTTTATTGACGTTAGAGGAGGTAATTCTTATGAAAGACGAATGGAAGAGGATCAGCTCGGATGACGGCAGACTGATGTACGAAGGATTTACTTTTGGAGGAAAGCCGCACGGTGCCGGAACAACGTACTACGAGAATGGTAATAAGTATCAGGAAGGGGTTTTCGATGCCAAAGGATTGGCGTATGGGCGGGAGTACTATCCGAACGGAAATGTGAGATTTGAAGGTGCCTACAGTATTCAAAAGGGGTTCGGACCGAACTATCCGGTATTCGGAACATGCTACGACGAGAAGGGGAATGAGTATTTTTATGGTGAACTGACTGTCAGGAAGAATCATGCAGGTTTTCCTAAGGTGATAAAGCCTGAGGGCTTCGGACCCGTAGTGCTTAAAGAAAGTCCGGATCTGAAGGTGTTCTTCGGGGATGCAAATGAGATCGGCAGTGCTTATATTTGTTATGTCAGACCGCGCGGGAGGGAAGTGAGAGAGGCGTTTCTGGAATTCCTGGAGAAGAACGGGTTTGTGTGCGAAGAGCAGGAGGAGTTAGGCAGAGAATTCATGACCGGTTCGCGCTTGCCGATAAAGATCGATTTTGGGAACAAAGTATACAGTCCCGTCAACAGCATGATCCATTCCACATTGATCGCTACCACCAACAGAATGTTCACGGTCGGCGAATTCTGCATGTTTTTTGAGTTGTGGAGCTCATTGATAATCGTGTGAGCAGGGGGGATCCGCTTCTCCCTAATAGAGACACAATCGCTCCCCGATAAGTGCCTCATCCGTTCCCCGATACGAGCCTCAACTCTTTTTCTTCTCGTAAGCTTTCAAGGCATCGGAATAGTAGTTTGTCAGCTTCTTGCGAAGCGATGCCGGCTTGATCACGACGGCTTCTTTGCCGAAGCGCCGGAAGTATTCCTCCAGTTGCATCTCGGGCCAGTCAAAATAATACAGATCGCCATCGACACTTGATACGGCAGGCCTGTTCTTGATGATCATTTTGTACATGCGTTTTCCGCTCTCACTCATTTTGACGATCGCATGAATGTCGGGCCTCATGGAGTGTGGGCTGCGAAGTCCTTTGCGCGTCAGTTCTTCTTCGATAGTCTCATCTCTTACGAACGTGTCCGAAGTAACGAACATGTTCTTAAGTCTGGAGATCCTGAACGAACGGTGTCTCTTAAATTGAGAGTCGTAACAGAGAAGGTAACCGAACTGCTCTTCCTTTGAAGTGGCGATAAGATACGGCTCGATCCTTGCTTTATAAGTCGAATCGTTGGAAGAGAATGTGAGCACTCTGCTCTTGGTGATCGCTTCATTTATAAGTTCATAGTTCTTCGCGAAAATAATCCCTTCACGCTTGTTTCTCGGCATCGACAGATATGACAGGAACATATCCTTTATATAGCCTGACAGTGAAGTCTCTTCCAGGAAGTTGTTCTCGATTATCTTGATTATGTCATAAGAGATGCCGCTTACGGTGAGAGTTACGACGACGCTCTTACCGGAGGATGTGATCTCACTGTTGTTGATGTAGGTCCTGATGATCCTGTCGGCGAGTACGGAAGCGTCTTTGGGTCTCATGCCTTTTACGGAGGTCAGTTCGCTCAGCATGTTGTTCATCAGTTCATCGTTATCGCGTCTGTACCGGTCGAAGTAGTTAACGATGAGTTCTTTAAGGAAGCCGTTGAGATTAACGCTGCCGTCGCTTCGTGTGAATTCGAAGAGTTCGGCATCGTTGATAAGCCTGATCTTGGTGTCTTCCGTAAGATAGATCTTGTATTTCTCTGTCATGTGTAACTCCTGTTTGGGGTTGCAAATATGGTGCAATATTCCGTAAAACCCATTATTTTAATGATTATAGTGGGGTTGCGAAAACAAGTCAATCTGCATCTGTAAAACCCCAATGAAGCGCAGTAAGATACTATTGCAACGAGCAAAGATACTCACAGCAAAGGTTGATCTTAGTTGGTTACTCTTTGAGGCGGGGTTCGAATCCCCTTAAGCAGCAAGTATCTTGTAACTGTTGTAAATAAAGGTGCCTACAGCAAATATGCATTCTACAGTTAATAGAAAGCGGCACCTTGTAATCGGAGGAAAAATAAAATGACTAATATACTGAACATGTTGAAGAGAGAAGCGAATAAGACGTTCACTGAGAACGGCGCAGTTACTGAAAGAAGCACGAATTCTGACTGCCTGGATCTTTTCGCTACGGCAGGAGCATTAAGAAATGCAGACGACGAAGAGATCGTCGGGAGGTTCGTAAGAGCTTTTGCAGAGGACAGGGAAATCGCCATGAAGACTCTCTTTTTTGCAAGAGACATCAGAGGCGGCCTTGGTGAGAGAAGGTTCTTCAGAGTTATCTTGAATTACCTGGCAATGAACTATCCTGAGACAGTGGTCAAGAATATCGGAAACATTGCCGAGTACGGCAGGTACGACGACATCCTTGTATTAATGGACACTCCCTGCGAAGCTTCCGCCGTTGAATACATCAGGAAGACTTTGGAAGAAGACATGAAGGCAATGAAGAATAGAGAAGGCACTTCTTTATTGGCTAAGTGGCTGCCTTCCGTTAATGCAAGTTCCAAGGAGACTGTAAGACTTGCGAAGAAGATCGCTTCCGGTCTGAAGATGTCTTGCGAGACATACAGAAAGACGCTTTCTTCTTTGAGAGCTTACATAAAAATCGTCGAGAATAACCTGAGAGAGAAGGACTATTCTTTTGACTATTGCTGCTTGCCTTCAAAGGCTTTGTTCAAGTACAGAATGGCCTTTGCCAGAAATGACAGAGAGAGGTACGGTGCTTTCCTGAATGAGGCACGCGAGAATCCTTCCGTGATCAACACGAGCACACTGACTCCTTACGACATCGTGGGCAGGATCATCAACTCATACCGTTATTTATGGAAGGGTGTCGGACTCTCCGAGGAAGAGAAGGCTTCACTTGACGCGACATGGAACTCATTGGAGAACTACGTGAACTCCGACAATACTCTTGTTGTAGTCGACGGCTCCGGTTCAATGTATTGCGGTACGGGAAGTGTTATGCCCATCGCCGTTGCAGAATCTTTGGGGATCTACTTCGCAGAGCGTAACAAGGGTGCGTTCAACAACCACTTCATTACATTCTCTTCAGAGCCTAAGCTCGTAAAGATCAAGGGCGCTGACATAACAGAGAAGGTCAGGTATTGCATGAGCTTCAATGAAGTAAGCAATACCAATATCGAGAGAACATTTGACTTGATATTGAGAACGGCTGTCAAGAATCACTTGAAGCAGTCCGACATGCCTTCAAGGTTAATAATCGTATCCGACATGGAGTTTGACCGCTGTGCAGCTGATGCTTCCATGACAAACTTTGAGAATGCGAGAAAGAAGTTCGAGCGTAACGGTTATAAGCTCCCTGATCTGGTCTTCTGGAATGTTAACAGCAGGAGAAGACAGCAGCCGGTAACCATGAATGAGAGAGGCGTTGTGCTGGTATCAGGCATGTCGGCACAGGTTTTCGCAATGTTGAAGGACAACAGCATGAACCCATATGAATTCATGATGTCCGTAATTACGGACAAGCGTTACGAAAGGATAGCGGCATGACAACATCAGCATGCCGCTGACATAAGAATAAGAAAAGGAATCTGTTTATGGATACTATGGAAATAAAAGGAAAGGTCAACACAGCGATCTGCTATGCAAAGGTCGTTGAAGATGAAGCGATCGAGCAGATCAGACGCATGTGTGACTACGTCATTACTGAAGGCTCAAAGATAAGGATAATGCCGGATGTGCACTCCGGAAAGGGATGCACCATCGGAACAACGATGACGATCGTCGACAAGGCAGTCCCGAACATGGTCGGTGTCGATATCGGCTGCGGAATGTATACGGTGAATATCGGTAAAAGCCCCGTGGACTTCCAAAGAGTCGATGAGGCAGCTCACTACATTCCGTCCGGAATGAATGTTTGGGAGGGACGCAAGGAAGCCTTCGATCTTACCGGTCTTAAGTGCTACCGCGCTTTGAAGGACGCGAGAAGACTTGCCCGTTCACTCGGCACATTGGGAGGCGGAAATCACTTTATTGAGATCGATGAAGCTGCCGACGGTACAAAGTATCTTGTTATCCACTCCGGTTCCAGAAACCTCGGAAAACAGGTTGCCGAGTACTATCAGAAACTCGCGATCAACTTGAGCAGAGGGTACGGCGATTATCTTGAGAAGAGAGATGAGATCATCCGTACATACAAGGAGCAGGGAAGAAAAGAGGAGATCCAGGAAGCTCTCAAGCAGCTTAAGTGGAAAGTATTTGAAGGCGAGACACCGATCCCGGAAGATCTTGCTTACCTCTCCGGTCAGCATCTTGAAGACTATCTCCACGATGTCGAGATCTGCCAGGCGTTTGCAAAAAGAAGCAGAGAACTCATGGCGGAGATCCTCTGTGAGAGAGCAGGCTTAACAGCCGGTGAATCTTTCCACACGATACACAACTACATCAACACGGAAGAGATGATCCTCCGCAAAGGTTCCATCTCCGCACACAAAGGCGAGAAGGTCCTTATTCCCATCAATATGAGAGACGGCTCCGTTCTTGCAGTAGGTAAAGGCAATCCGGAATGGAACTATTCCGCACCGCACGGCGCAGGAAGGATCATGTCCAGAACGAAAGCAAAAGACACGCTCACCATGGAGGAGTACAAGGAGGCGATGAAGGATGTTTATACGACATCCGTCAACGAGTCCACTCTCGATGAAGCGCCGATGGCATACAAGTCATTGGAGGACATCATCGATGTCATCACGGAATCAGTTGAAGTTATCGAGGTCATCAAGCCTGTCTATAACTTCAAAGCGAATTGAACTGAAGATCAGAGCTTGACGGCAGACAGGTTCAGGATTCAGTCGGATGGTAAGAGCCGGACCAGGCACCGGCAATAGTAACCGTTTGAGGTAAAGAATATGTCTAAGGTTAAGCTCTACTTCGATTCAAAACAAAAGGCGCGTCACAGACAGCGTCGTTATGAGACACGCCAAAAGAAACTGAACAGAGCCCGTAACTGTGATGCCGGTCTCTATCCGTTCTATTGCGGATATACAGTAGAGCGCGAGAAATGCCAAGTTACATACGGATGGCTGGAAATGTCGGGCGGACGACAAGTATGGTATCCGGTCACCAAGACGCAGGTCAAAGAAGTATTCATTGTCAAGAAGATAACAAAGGAAGCCAAATATCTGCGCAATCAGGCAGCAAGGAAGCTAAGAAGATATCCGTGTGATGAAGAGTCAATTGCTATGAGAGGCTCTTTGTACAAGAAAGACTACGACATCCAGTGGGCAATATGGTGATCAAAAGAAAGGGGCTGTCTCAGAAGTGCTTTGCACCATGAGACAGTCCCTTTATACTTTTGCAATGATGAGGTTACTTATCCTTATTCATTTAGTAATCAGGGCTTCTGGATGAATTCTCCGCCCCATTCGACAACGACAAGTCCTTCGGCACCTTCACGTGAAGGATTCATGCCCTCGAGGTCCTGCGCGTCCATCTCGACATATTCGTCTGTTCCGTACCACAACATGTTTACGCGGATAAGAACATCGGGTTCTGTTGATGTGATAAGTTCTGCCGCATCGGTATAGGTTTTGGTCTGAAAAGAGATAACGTTATATTCATTCTTCTCCATTGACTTTAACCAGAATGTCTTGAAGTCTGAAGCTTCACGTTCGTTGAGGCCGAGCTTCGGAAGAACGTCGTCAAAGAATGCTTCCATGTCCGAACCCTTTACGCAGAAGCCTTTGCTGAAATCGTACTCTAATTGAAGGTCTGCATCCCAATAGAGGAAAGCGTATTCATTGCCGTCAAGATCGGTGAGAGTACCGTCAGGCGATGCGATCACGGTCCAGCCGTCCTCTTGATACTCAGGGAATGTATAGGTCAAGTCGCCGCGAAGATCGAGCTGAACATTAACAGGTTCGTTGCTGTCGTCATAGAGGTAGATGACGGGTGCTAAAACCGGTGTTGAATCAGGAAGAGTAATGTTATCTGTTATACCATTCGGCGCATGGAAGGTGCTGTTCTTATTGATCAGATCCAGAATGGACAGATAGTACGAACCGATTCCGAACAGGATCGAGCCGATGATAATGATCACAGAGAATATCTTCAGAGCGATCGCGGTCTTACGATTGTTCTCATTGCTCATCGCGATGGCGAAGCAGTAAACTACAGTGAAGGCGAATACTGCGATGCTGGGGATCAATACGGATAAGATATAGATGTTTTTGATATCAGCAGCGAGTAGAAATAGAAATAATGTGAGAGAGGTATTACTGAGGTATTTGATCGCAGAGACGAATTCATATCCGTCATTGAAGTTGGCATGATCGTAAGCGACAGTGATCTTCTGGCCGATTACCAGATTCTCGAAAGTGTTCTCATAGTGATACGTGGTCTCATCGGCGATAAATTCTTTGGTCCCGAAGAGTCCTTTTATCCGGATCTTAACTGTTGCCAGTGTACCGGCACCGACAGCGGTGTTTTTGACTTCGGAGAAATTGTCCTTGTTTTCGATACCTTTGTTTGTGATGTCAGAGTACTCGCACTTTTCCATATGAACTATGGTTCCGGTGTATTGGTTCATATCATCGTACTCTTGGTCGTTTAAAGTATGGATAACCGTATCTTGGGACAGACCGTCTGTTATCAGTCGCGGAATGGCAGTGTACCCTAATACATTTATGCCGATCAATATGATGAGTTCGACTATGATGAGTATCAGTGTCTTCAGGAATTTCTTTTTTGGTGTCATATTAGTGTCTCCTTTGGTTTGATACACTAAAGACAGTCGGGAAAAGATTTTGTTGCCCCGTAATTGAGTGAAATCTGGTGCAAGATCTCAGCAGAAGATCATTAACACGTTTCAGTTGCCGTTTGCATGCAACGGCACACACCGACGCACCGATACACGGATGTTAAGGTTCTTTGGCGCAGCTGTTTATATAGATCGTCGGCATCCGGTTCTGAGCAATATCCTTTCCGGAAGGAGTGCCGCTTTTCGTTTTTATGACTGACAGACTGAATGACCCTATGGCAAAGATGACCGAAGCTACGATCATGACGGTGGAGAATGCCTTGGTAAATCTCCTTGCATCGGAGCATTCTTCATCATCCTTTCTCTTTGCCAGAGTGCGGATAACAGAGAAAGCGATGACAAGAAGCGACGGTATCAATAAAGTGACAACATAGATCGAGAGGGAATTACCGGTCTCGGATATCGTGTATGCAAATTCGTATCCGGAAGCACCGTAAGTCTGATCGTAAGTTACGGTTACTTTCTTGCCTTCACGCAATGACATTCCGGTATCAATGCCGCCCCGCAGTCCGGATCTGTTCTCAACGATGAACCACTGCGAAGAGGAGCCGTTGCTGACCTTGATCTTCACATATGACGGTGCCTGACCGATTCCGTTCAGAGTTCTGCTCTCGTTATTGTGACCGGCATACGAGGAACGATTGGTTGTCGTATTCAGTGTGTTGATCCTGCTGATCTCCTCGATCTCGGTTACGGTTCCCGAGAATGTCTGATGCTCAGTGCCGGGGAACTCGAAAACCCGTGAGGCATGACTATTATTTTCCGTAAGAGTCTTTATGACAAAACATCCTGCGATGTTGATCAACACTAATGAAAGAAGTTCAACCAGAACCATAAGCAGTTTTCTGCTTGTTATTTTTCCTGTCTTCATAGATGCCCCCTGCAAAAGAGATTTTCTTTACACACCTATATAACAGTCGGGAATTATTTTTTGTTGCATCTTATTTACTGCTATATAAGAAAAGGGGGCGAAAGGGAAACGGTATTCAGCCTAAGATCGTCTCGATGGCTTTCTCGTATGTCTTGTATGTCGCGTCATCGAAAAGCACCCAGTAGATCTCCTTGAAAGCTCCGGGATTTTCTTCGGTGAAGTCTTTTGCCGTCTGTATGGCAACCTGTGCCGCCGAGTTAACGGGATAGCCGAATACGCCTGTCGAGATGGAAGGAAAAGCGATCGTCTTGATGCCGCATTCCATGGCCAGTGTCAACGAAGATCTGTAGCATCTTGCAAGTGTCTCCGGTTCGTTATGGTTGCCGCCGTGCCATCTCGGACCGACGGTGTGGATCACGTAATCGCAGGGAAGTTGGTAGGCTTTGGTGATCTTTGCTTCACCGGCTTTGCAGCCGCCGAGTGAGATGCATTCTGCCAGAAGGCTCGGACCGGCAGCGCGGTGGATGGCACCGTCAACTCCGCCTCCACCGAGAAGACTCTCGTTTGCTGCATTTACGATTGCCGATACGTTTGTGATCTTGGTTATGTCGCCTTTGATTGCGTGGATCATATGCTTACCTCGTAATTGTGAGTGGATGATTCTCGATGCCTGACATGTTCATGAACAGACACGCCCCGGAAACTCAATAAAGCCTGCCGGGCAACCTTTATTCCTGATTACGATTGTACAGCAAAATCCGTGATTCAGTTAGTCTTCGGAATCATGCCGCTACATTCGATCGCCGTAAGTCCGTCGGCACCTTCATGTGATTTGATATATAATTACCGTGTTCATGTTATCGGAAAGATATCGAGAGAACACAAAAAGAGGAAATAGAATGAAGATCAGTAAACTTTCAACATATGCACTTATTATGTCACTGTCACTGTCGCTTCTGAGCGGCTGCAAAGAGGAACCCGAAGCATCACTGGTTACCACGGATACGGCGGTTACGACTCCTGCGACTGAGACAACGGAGACTGTACCGGAGACGACTCCCGCGCCGACATATTCAGTCGACGAATACAAGAATGCCGGCATCAACGAATTGAATTCGGTTCCGATCCTAATGTATCACAGGATCTATGATATGAAGAATTCCGAGACGTCTTATACCGGCGGTAATGTCGATAAGGACGGATATAACAGAACTTCAGAGGCCTTTGAAGCGGATCTCCGAAGCTACTATGAGATGGGCTACCGCATGATGAGACTGACGGATTTTGTCGACGGCAATATCGATGTCGCATTCGGATACAGCCCGCTCATCCTTACATTCGACGACGGTATCAGGGACGTCGTGCTTCAGGGATGGAACGATGACGGAAGTCCTGTTTTCGAGCCCGGATGTGCGATCGGAGTGCTCGAGAAGATCAAAGCCGAATACCCCGATTACAATGTAACGGCCACATTCTTCCTTAACGATTCGCTCTTCCAGAACGGCGAGGAGGAAGACCGCAAGGTGATCAAGTGGATGGTAGATAACGGCTACGATATCGGCAACCACACAAAGAATCATGCGAAGCTCGGTGATTGCGATGCCGCGACGATCGAGAATGAAGTCGGCTATATGTATAAGAAGCTGGAAGAGATCATTCCGGGACAGTACGTAAATATCGTCGCACTGCCCTACGGTTCACCCGAATCGATGGGACCGGAGAAGCCGCAGTTCGATAAGATTTTCGAGGGTACATACGAAGGATTCTCTTATACGACCAAAGCCACGCTTCTCTGCGCCTGGACAAGATCGTATTCTCCGTTTGTAAGAGACTACAACAACAAGGCGATCAGAAGGATCCGCGGCTATGACAACGGCGGCAAGGAGTTCGACATAGAAGATAACTTCAAGCAGCTTAACGACGGCAGAAGATATATATCGGACGGCAATCCCGACACGATCGTTTTCCCTGCATCTGACAACAGCAGCGGAGACTGGCTCAAGAATACTTTTGACCATACGGTTATCTCGTACTGAATGCTGATGATCTGAAATTGACTTTCAGAGAGTTAAAAAATACAATCCTAAGTACGTGAGTAAAGTCCGTTTATACTATTTCGCAGACCGAAAGGAGTCATAACATGAGCACTATCGAGAAGACGTTTGGCAATGGTGAGATCATTATCAGAGAAGGCGATGCAGGTAATACTTTCTTTCAGCTCCTTGAGGGTAAGGCCGCAGTCTACAAGAATTATGAGGAAGATGATCAGGTTCAGGTAGGAACACTTGAACAGGGCCAGTACTTCGGTGAGATGGCCGTCATCGAGGATTACCCGCGCAGCGCGACTTTAGTTGCCGAGGGTGACGTTAAGGTTGTCGAGATTCCCGCCGAAGCATTGAACGAGTATTTCACGCAGTATCCCGATAAGATCCTTGAGATCATGAAGCTTCTCGGAACCAGGATCAAGAACATGACCAATGATTGCAACGATGCAAAGAAGGCGCTGGACGATGTCCGCAAATCCAATTCCAGCAATAAATACGACGGTTTCTTCAATCAGATGGTAAGACAATCCATCTATCTGACTTCCAAGAATTTCCGCATGGAGAAGCCGAGTGCAGAATCTCTTCGCGAAGCAGCTGAAACTGTATCAAAGCAGAGCAGCGAGAAAGCCGAGACATACAATTACGGAACGATCATCTTCAAGCAGGGTGAGATCGGAAAGTGCATGTATATCATTCACGGCGGCAGTGTCGGCATCTATAACAATTACGGTGCAAACGATGAAGTGAAGATCGCCGATATTACTCCGGTTGCTTGCTTTGGCGAGATGGGAATGCTCTCCGGCGAAGCACGCAGCGCAACTGCCGTTGCCGAAGCCGGTGATACACGTGTTGAGATCATCCGCCCTGAAGAACTCGAGAGTCTCTTCAGCGACAGTCCCGCGAAGATCGACATGATTCTCAAGAATCTCTCATATCGTCTCAGAAGCATCACCTACGATTACTTCAAGATCTGTAAGGAAATCTACGAATCTACCGAGAAAGATTAAGACAGGATCGTTATAGACGTTGAATCCTAAAGCTTGTCCGGATGAACTGATTGAGCATTCCTCAAGAGTGATCCGGACAGTTTTTTGTCGAAAACAGTTGTTTTTTCAAATCATGTGCAACATAATTGCAGATCGAACTGTATTTAGTGTGCTTGGACAGAAAGCAGTTCCGAATTGAGACGACACGGCCCAAGCAATTATGTGCTTTAATTTTTGGAGGATTTTATGATTATTAAGAGATTAGCAGCAGTCGCATTGGCAGCAACAATGGCATTCGGAATGGTTGCCTGCAAGAAGGAGACAACATCAACTACATTACCTGAGGTACGTGTATCCGAGAGCGGCACAGTCGGTGACTTTAATTATACGATCAGAGAGTGTGAGCTTGCTAAGTACCAGCAGCAATATTTCTCGGAGCGCGGCTTCTATATCGATGCTCTTGAGCAGGATGATTCACCGGAGTTTGTATTTATCTCCTGCGGTAAGAAGGATACGAGCGGATATGAGATCCATGTTCAGGACATCAAGATCGACAGTTCCAACAATGTTACGATCACAGTTTTCGAAGTTGAACCGGCCAAGGGTGCCGATACCGAGAAGGGCGAATTCTATCCTGCAGTTGAAGTGTCCCTTATGCCTTGGGTCGAATCCGTTACGGTAGTGGGCTTTGACGGCACAGTTTATAAAGAAGCTGAAATGTAAATCTTGATATAGGGTAAAAGGAATAGAAGTATAACTGCCCCCGGAGTGAATTCCGAGGGCAGTTTTGGTTTGGTGAGTCGGGACTTTGTTAAGACACTGTGCGTTTCAGTCTGCCTTCATACCCAATGAAGTGCTCCGGTACTTTTCAGGGCGAAAAAACGGATTTTACTACAAAAAAAGTCCCGGAAGACACCGTTTGGTACTTTTCAGGGCGAAAAAACGGATTTCACTACAAAAAAAGTACCGGAACACTCCGTTCAGTATACTTATGTCTTCTCGGCAATATCTTTCGCGCGTGCGAGTGCTGCGTCGATGTGAGCGCAGAAGTTGTCCTTGCCGACGAGTTCAACGAATCCGGCTTTCTCGATTACGTGCATCGGCTGCTCGTTAACGTGCGACATTACGAGCTGAACGCCTCTGGACTTGCAGTCGTCGAAGAGGATCTCAAGGTTGCGCATGGCGGTAGCGTCGATGGTGCTGACGCTTCTCATTCGGAGGACAAGGACTTTTGTGCCTTCCTTGGGCGTGATCTGAAGGATCTTGCCGGCGGTCGCGAAAAACATGGGGCCGTTGATCTCGTATACGATCGTGTTCTTGGGGAGCACGCGAAGGTCGATGCTGTCGGGATCATTCTCGGGATCAACATCTTTCCAGCCTTCGACCTGTGTAACCTCGCTCATTCTTCTCATGAAGAGAACAGCTGCGAGAAGCACGCCGACTTCGATGGCGACTACGAGATCGAAGATGACAGTGAGTGCAAATGTTATCAGTAATACGATGATGTCACTCTTGGGCGAGCTCTTTACAAGCTTAACGAAACGGCGCCAGCCGCTCATGTTGTAGGCTACCTGGAAAAGTATTGCGGCGATGCAGGGCATGGGGATGAGCTTTGCAAAGGGCATCAGGAAGACTACGACGATAAGGAGCGTGATCGAGTGGACCATGCCGGCGATGGGCGTGCGGCCGCCGTTCTTGATGTTGGCTGCGGTTCTTGCGATGGCGCCCGTGGCGGGAATGCCGCCCAAAGAAGCGGATGCGATGTTTGCGACACCCTGAGCGATGAGCTCCATGTTAGGGCGGTGTTTGGAGCCGATCATGCTGTCTGCAACGACTGCGGAGAGCAATGATTCTATGCCTGCGAGAAGAGCAATGGTGACAGCGTTTGAGAACTGTCCGCGAATGTTTTCGAGAGTGAACATCGACTTCGTGAGGCTGAAGGGCGGGAGGCCTGCCTGAATATCAGTGAACTGCTTGCCGATCGTATTTACGTCCATGTTCAGGAACTTTACGAGAGCGGCTGTTACTACGACTGCGATGAAAGAAGCAGGGATGGGGAGCTTCTTGAAGATCATGGGCCATACGATGAGGATGGCGAGTGTTATAGCGCCGATGAGGACACCTTGCCAATTGATGGTCGAAGCGTTCCTGATCAGTGCCATGACCTTCTCGGAGGTCTCGATCGGCTTCTCGCCGTTCATGTATGTAATGCCGGCAAAATCCTTTATCTGACCGATAAAAAGCGTGACTGCGATGCCGGCCGTGAAGCCCGTTGTGATCGGATCAGGAATGTATTTGAGAAGGCTCCCGAATTTGCAAAGACCCATGACTACGAGGATCAGACCGGCCATGATGGAGGCGATGATGAGGCCTTCGGTGCCGTCTTTCATTACGATGCCGGCAACGATGGTGGCGAAAGCAGCCGTAGGGCCTGCTATCTGGACGCGGCTTCCGCCGAGCAATGAGACGATGAAGCCCGCAACGATCGCCGTATAGATACCTGCTTCCGGGCCGACGCCGGATGCGATGGCGAGCGCTATTGACAGCGGAAGTGCGATTATCGCAACGATTATTCCGGCGACAATATCCTTAATGAGTTGTGAAGCTGAGTAGTTCTTGAGTACCGAGAACAGCTTGGGTGTAAATTCGTTCATGTTAATCCTCTGATCTTTTTCGCGAAGTTGACCAAAGAATTATAAGAATATGATATTGTGCAATCAATGAATGATTTGCACAGAAGTACGGGCGTTTATGGCGCTTTAGGTGTTTGCTTTATATATCGGAAGCTCTCGAAAACAAAATCTTAATACAGTTCGTGTGTTCCGGCAGCGTAGTCGTCGAACAGCTTGAGACACTCCTCACGGTCGAATTCTTCACCGTAATTGTCACCGCCGTCCTCGTTCCACTTGTTGTAGAAAACCTCATCTCTGAAGCCGATCTTGTCGGTATCTTCAATGTTGCAGCCGTAATAGACTTTCGCGATGTTGGACCAGAGGATCGCGCCCTTGCACATCGGACAGGGGGCAGCAGTGGTGTAAAGTGTCGCACCCGTGAGGTCGTGGCTGCCGAGGTTCCTTGAGGCATCGCGAATGGCCTCCATCTCGCCGTGACAGGTGGCATCATGATTCAATAGTACGCGGTTGTGGCCTCTTCCGATGACCTTACCGTCCTTAACGATGACGCAGCCGAAAGGACCGCCGTCCTTGTTCTTTATGCCTTCATAGGCCTCTTCGATAGCAAGCTTCATATAGTTCATAAGTTCTCCCTGATCAACTCCACGAGGATCTCACGTTCATGATCTGTCAGCATCTCGGACAATCTTGCTGCTGCAACGGGCACTAACCAGCTCTTGATCTCTTCGCGCTCGATGCCGCTCTCGGTTATGTATCTCTCCAGATAGCTCTTCCTGATCTTGTTCATGCCGGCAGTGATGAGCAGGCGTCTGGCACTGTCTGCATAAAGTGGTTCGCCGTAAGTCATGAGCAGAATGAACCTTGCGACATCTGCGGCGGGATCGCCGGAGCAGCAAGTCATCCAGTCGATGACATAATAGCGGTCTTCTGTAACCATAACATTTCCCGGATGGAAATCAAAATGGCAGAGGAAAAACTTGTTCGGTTTGCTCTCGAGAATTGCCAGCACCTTTTGCTTCTCTTCGTCGGTAAGGCCTATTCCGGCAGTGATGTCTCTTGAGAGCTTCTGATGGATCGTATCCGGAAGAGGCACGTTGACCTCATGCATCTTCAGGTGGATGTCCGCAAGGATCTCGCCGTATTCCTTCTGCCTCAGCGGCTGCGTCAGGGCGATGTTCATCATGTCATTGCCGAAGATCCTCTCATAAAGGATCCCGAAGCGGCCGTTATATCTGACGAGTTCGAGAGCCTTGGGCGTATCCTCGAATCTCTCTTGTAATGCGGTAGTGGACAGCCATTCGCGTTCAATCGCATCGAACGGAAATCCTTCCCTGAAAAGCTTCAGGACGACATCATCGGAATATTCAAGGATCTCAGATGTGTTCCCTTGCCCGATAAGTGTATATTTGTTGTCATCAGCCAAAATCCTGATGTTATAATCGCTTTCACACATGACGTTCGACCTCCCAAGTGATAAGCGGTATCGTATCCATCAACATGTTCTTCGTGACTGCAGTCAGTGACCGGTGTTTAAATCTTAAGTATTTTTTATCATGGATATTTGACACCTTCAAGGTTTGAAATGTGAGAAAACCGCGCGGTGATATTAACTACATTGTCTTTTTTAAGTCGATTTGGTTGACAATTCAGGCGAGTGAAGGCAGGGGGTATTTTTCGCGCCGATCGAACATCAAGACACACAAAATGCCGAATCCCTTAGTTTTGCCAAATAAAAATGCGCATTATTTATTTATAATATGCTTGGAGAAATGTTGCAGGCAAAACCGGAGGGCTGGCGAATGAGAAATAAACTGAACAGGGTATTATCGCTGACATTGGCGTTTGCCGTGGCAGTGACGGGTACTGCTTGTTCAAGTAAGAAAAAAGACGCTGACCCGAAAGGAAAGAAGATAACTGCAGATTCTCCCTGGTTCGATGTCAAAGAGACTCATGTAGCTCCTGAGGTCGACATGAGCAGAGAACTTGATTATTGCACGTCGATGTTCTCAGGTGCCGATGACAAGTATGTCGTGTTCTTTACTTACGGCAGTTATGCGATGCCGGATGTTGATTACGTAATCTCAAGCGTAAACATGTCCTACCAGCTCAACCTGATAACGGTTTGTGACAGAGCCACGGGGGAGATCGTAAACACGATCGATCTCTCTGATTTTCTGGACATGAAGTATCTGTCCGCTGATTCAGTCTCTTATGCCAATAACAGGATTTGCATCAGAGTCGACGGTTATGCCTCTTCGCACATCAATAGCACTATGGTCGAAGCATATCTGGATCCGGTTACCGGAGATGTATTGTCTTCGGATAACATAACGAATAACGGCAGACCCCACATAGAGAGGATTATACGGGTCGGCACCCATCAGGTGGATCTGTTCAAGCAATGGGATGAGAGAGAGACAGGTTATTACATACTTGATTATCATTCCGGTGAAAATAAGAACGAGATAACGTTCAAGAGCGATGACTCAAGTATTTGGGAGATTCCCGCCATCCTGTCTGTCGACAGTGATACGGACCTGATCCTGACCGTTGAGGATGACGGTATCAACTACTACGAGTTGAAGATGTCTACCGGCGAGATCATCAAGGCTGAAGATGATGAATATGACTGGATAAGCGGCGACGGGATCTATGACACATATTCCTTCGGCGACGGTCAGTCCTATCTGAAATCTACGCACGGAATATCGAAGCTCAACTTTGAAGAAAAGAAGTTGGAGACGGTTTTCGATTACAGCTGGTGCAACGTAAATCAGAAGCATCTTGTAGATCTTGATCTTGCAGAGATCTCTGACGGAAAGCTCCTCCTGGCAGGAGAATTCCTGACCGCGAGCGGTTATGCTGACAACACATCTGACATTGTCATCATGGAATTCACTGAAGCCGGAACAAATCCCAATGCCGGGAAGACGATCCTTGAATTGTATAATGCCGATCACATGATCGATGCTGTCGGAGATGCCATCGTGAAGTTCAACGGATCGAACAGCGACTTCTTTATCAGCGTAACTGACCGTTATGACATGAGTTCATACTTGGATGAGAATGCAGGCTGGGAATCGAGCGACGATTGGGAGACCGCCGGAATGGATGCCTACTCGAGATTGGGCAATGACCTTACGATGGACATCATGAACGGCGACGGTCCGGACATCTTCCTGGGAACAGGCATGATAGGCCGTCTGAATGATCCCGATTATCTCATTGACCTTACGCCCTACGTATCCGGCATGTCATCCGACGACTATTTTACGAACATTATCGAGGGCTCGAAAACCGACGGCAAACTGTACCAGCTGCCCCTGACTTTCTCGGTCAACGGAATCCTGACCGATCCCCAATATGCCGGTGCATCGGGTGTCGGTTTTACCGTTGATGAATACGAGGATTTCCTCAACAATAAACTGAACGGGCAAGACGTGATCGGTTATGGACAGGGCGTCTATTTTGCCAAGCTTTTCGCCGCGACAAGCGAGAGATTCATCAAAGACGGAAATGTCGATCTGTCCGGTCCCGAATTTGCTGCCATGGCCGAATTTGTGAAAGAAAATGTTCCCGAGAAGAGTCTGTCCTGGGATGAACTGGATCCTGATGAGACAACAACCGGTTTCCACGGTACGGGAGTCGGCGCAGCGTTGATGAAGGGCGATGATCCCGACTGCACATATGTGGCAACGGATGCTTGCGTTTGCGGAATGTCCAACTACATTTCCTATGTGATGGACTCCTACAAGTCCACGGCGATCCTCGGTTATCTGTCCTTCGACGGAAGAGGCCCGTTGTTCACACCCGACGTATCCGTGGCCGTCTCCGCGAGATCAGCCAACGCTGAAGCCTGTGGTGAATTCATCAGACTTCTGTTGTCGGACGAGATACAGCAGGAACTTGCGGTTGTTGAGAACGGATTTGTTTTGAACCGAAAAGTATTCAGAGAGATCGGTCAAAAAGCCGTGGAATACTACTCTGCCGATAATCTGAGCGACCTCGGCATAAGTAATCAGTCTTCCGGCGGTGAGATCACAAATGCACACATCGATTACATGGAGCAGAACATCCTTAATTGTTCACGAATGAACGCATCCGATGCAGATATTGCATTGATCCTCGTCGAAGAAATGCAGCCGTATTTTATGGGCCAGAAGACGTTGGATGACGTGATCGTGATCGTGACGGACAGAGTGCAGAAAGTCATAAATGAGCGAGGATAAATTGCCGGGCGCGCATAGGGCTTCGCTTCGCTGCAGAAATGCGCGCCCCGGCAATTATCCTCACTTCCCAAAAGGGTAACTGAAAGTGAGTGCATAATTGATTAAAGCGGAAGGGATCGCATAGGTCCTCACTACGCCCACGGAAATGCGATCCGGTACTTTTATCCTCTTTTCAATGGGGTAACTGAAAGTGAATGCAGGGATGCGCGCCCCGGCAATTATCCTCACTTTCCAAAAGGGTAACTGAAAGTGAGTGCATAATTGATTAAAGCGGAAGGGATCGCATAGGTCCTCACTACGCCCACGGAAATGCGATCCGGTACTTTTATCCTCTTTTCAATGGGGTAACTGAAAGTGAATGCAGGGATGCGCGCCCCGTCAGCCGCTATATCAATTATTTTTAATAAATTTGCTGCCTGACTTTTGCCACAGTTTTGATGCCGAATGGTTTTCGAGCGTTATTACAATCGAACACGGTTAAACCAGTTTCTGGTGGGTAAAAGGAGATATATGATGGTGAAAACTAGAAAAGCAATGTCAGTGTTGCTGGCAGCTTCGATGGTCATGTCTGTTGCTGCCTGTGACAAGAAAAGCGGCGGCACGGAGCCGGCTACGGGAAGCGGAAGCGGCAACGGGACGCCAAGCAAAAGCGGAGAGCAGATTACAGCTGATATGCCGTGGTATGAATACCGGGACTTGACCGTTGATATTCAGCTGGATGCGACGAAGGAAAAAGAAAATGTCTATTCGTCGTTGGTCGGAGCGGACAGCGAGCACGTAGTTTATTACACATGCGGTAACTACAAGATCCCTGATAATGTTGACTGGGAGAATGAAAGTGTGCTGAGCTACATGATCAACAACGTTACCGTTATTGACAGAAAATCAGGAAGTGTAGTCAATAACATCGATCTGAACAGTTACTCAGAATTGACGGGTGATACTTATGTATATGAAGTCGAGTATGCAGGCGGTGAGATCGTTGCACTTGCCTACGATTCAGATCCCAATTCTGCAGAGACAAACGAAGCTCAGTTCTACATAGATCCGAATACGACTGAGATCGTCAGTCAGTCGGAGAGGGCTTACAATGATGATGCAAATATGGAGAACATACTCAGTATCGGTGATAATCTCATCTTTACATACCTGATATACGATCCAAATGACAACACCACTTACTATGAATTAGTGATCAGAGGCGGTGACGGCACAGAGAAGACTGTTACCTTCAAAGCGGACGGAGTCAACATCTACAACATTCCGTTTGTTTTGCCTCTGACTGAGAATACGGTTATCGTTCCGCTCTGCAGAGATGATGATGTTTTGTACGATGAGCTCAATCTGGAGACAGGAGAAACAAAGCACTGCAAAGAAGGCGAGTATGACTGGCTCGATACAGATGAGTTCTACAGGCTGTGTATTACGAACGACGGTAAAATGTACACCGTGGATGATAATGGAATCCTGGAGATCAATTTACAGGAAAAGCAGACTCAGCGGGTTTTTGATTTCAGCTGTTGTAATGCCAGCTTCAGCGATATGAGGTGTTTCGAACTGGTTGATGTGTCAGATGAGGGATTCCTCATGAGTGGTCAAATATATTCGAGAAATGCGTTTGAGATTGGTAACCCGAAAGAGCTCCTTTGGAATTTTACCAAGTGTGAGAGCAATCCCCATGCCGGCAAGACGATCATGGAATTGTATTGCCCGGATTACCTCTCTGATACTATCGGAGATGCGATCATACGATTCAACGAGACCAACTCTGACTATTATTTGTGCATCTGCGATCGTTATGACGAGTACGACTACTATGATCCTGAAATGGAGACCGACGGCAACGATTCCTGGGAGAAGGCCAACCTGACTGCAAATGCAGAGATGAGCACTGATCTTGCTCTGGACATCATGAACGGCGAAGGTCCGGATATCCTGCTTGATACAAGCCAATTGGGTCAACTTAATAATCCGGACTACCTTGTCGATCTTACTCCCTATATAGGCGACATGAATTCCGACAAGTATTTTACCAATATTATCGAGAGCTCGAAAACAGAGGGCAAACTCTATCAGATGCCCATTACCTTTGCAGTCGAAGGACTGCAGGCTGATCCCAAATATGCAGGGAGTTCAGGCGTCGGATTCACTTTCGACGAATACGAGAAACTCCTTAATGAGACTTGGAACGGAACAGATACATTGAACTATGGCCAGTGTGTCTATTTCTCAAAGCTTTTCTGCGCAGAAAGCAGTAAGTTCATAAAGAACGGCAAAGTCGATTTCTCAGATCCCGCTTTCGCAGCCATGGCAGACTTCGTCAAGAGAAACGTTCCGGAAGATTGCACGCCGTGGGATGAGTTCATAAATGAAGACGGGAGCATAGATGGACCCGGAGCAGCAGTCGGCGTAACTTTGATGAAAGGAGATACTCCGCGGGTCAATGGCGAGATAACGGAAGCATATCTCGGCGGAATGTACACCTATCTCAGTAACATCGGCGAATCACATAATGCGACACTTTTGCTCGGCATGCCGTCTTCTGACGGTGCAGGTCCTTTATTCTCGTGCGAAACATCGTTTGCGATTTCTGCTCAGGCTGAAAACGTCGATGCATGTGCAGAGTTCATGAAGCTCCTTCTATCCGATGAGATTCAGACACAGCTTGCATTTGAGGACAGCTTTGTCTTGAATCGCACTGCATTCAGGGAAGCCGGTGAGGCTGCAGTTGAGTACTTTAACTCGGATGACGGGGGCTTCATTTACGGCTTTACATTCACTTCCGAACATGTTGATCTGATGGAGCAGAACATATTGAACTGTTCAAGAATGAGCTATTCCGATGCAGCGATCATCTTGATCGTTATCGAAGAGATGCAACCGTATTTTGTCGGCCAGAAGGAACTGGACGATGTAGTTGTGATCGCGCAGGACAGAATACAGACAGTCATAAATGAACGAGGATAAATTGCCCTGTGCGCACAGGGCACGGCTTCGCTTCGCTACAGAAATGCACGATGCGCGCCCCGACAATTCCCCTTTTTCCAAAAGGGATAACTTAAAGCGAGTGGAGGCTTGATTAAGGCACATCAAGGATTCCGGGTAAAGGTCAGGCAGTAACCTGATGTTTTACCCGGAATCTGTGTTTTAGGAGGCTGAGATCAGGTAAAACATGCGGTGGGTGCAACAGAAGATGGTAAAAAAACGCGTGTTCT
>JAKSRD010000010.1 GCA_024403795.1 Saccharofermentans sp. | reverse complement strand
GATACTCCCCTATAAAAATGGCTATTTATCAACTGTTTGTTGTGACATAGCCTTTATGAATTAGCCTGTTGAGTATATGTTGAGTTTTCGGGGGTGTTTTACTCAACGTCATATATTCTGTACTGATTTGATCACATTCATTAAGGCGTCTGTCAGTTCCTTGTCACTTTTGACCTCTATGTCAGGTGCGGCGTCGGGAGCGGGAAGATCTCTGCGGTTGATCCACAACGAATGCCAGCCCGCTTCGATTGCGCCTGAAATGTCATGCCTGTAGGAGTCGCCGATCATCCAGAGGTCGGAGGGCTGAAGGTTCAGTTTCTTTTCGAGCATGCGCATAAGTCTTACATCAGGCTTCGTATATGGAGTCTCGCCTGTGATAACAACGTCAGCACGGGTGAACCATCTCTCGAGGCCGAGCATCTCGACCTTGTGCCATTGATGATTTGATTCGCCGGCAGTAAGAATGGCGAGCTTTATGTCCGGATCGGATGCGAAGAGGTCAAGAACCTTGATCATGTCATTACTTAGCTTCATGTGACTTTGGAGTTCGAGGTAGGCGTCAGCGGACTTGACACCGTCATCTTCATGATAGGGGAGTCCCATGAGCTTGAATGTCTCGCAATAGCGCCAGCCGTTGATCTCGCGCGTGGTAACTTCGCCTGATTCAAGCTTGGACATGTTGATCTCGCTCTTCTCATAGAAGATGGTGATGAATCTTGCCCAATCGTCGATCTTTACGCCGAGTACGATCTCAGCAGCATGGACAAGCATGTCCTGCCTGCAGTAAAGAGTGTCATCAATGTCAAATATGATTCCGGTCATTTTTGCTCCGTATGTTTTGTAACGTTTTATATTTTTCTCCGTCTAATCAATGAGCCTATGTCAGATTCATTGGGAATTCAGAACGGAAGGATTTAATATTATAATAAAACACCGTACATATGTGAAATCGGAGGGTGAGGGAATGAAGATGGGGAATCATTTTAAGGAGATTGTTGCTGTTACTTTGGCATCCGTTGCCTTATTGGCTGTGTTTACTTCGTGTACATCGAAAACAGCTGAAGACGAAGAAGAGAAAATATATGAAGGAACTATAGAAGAAAAGATTGATGCTTTCTATGCCGATCACGAAGAGACGGCCGCCGGCATGATGGTAGGTGTCTTTGATGAAAACGGAATCATATATGAAGGTTATTACGGTTATTCGAATATTGCCGAAGGAATAGAAATGGATGAGAATACGGTCGTTGACTGGGGTTCATCCACGAAAACGATGGTCTGGGTCAGTGTGATGCAGCTGTGGGAGCAGGGGAAGATCGATCTTGAGGCTGATGTCAGGGAGTATCTGCCGGAAGGATTCCTTACGAACCTCAGGTATGACAAGCCTGTCAGGATGATAGATCTGATGAATCACAGAGCGGGATTCCAGGAATACTTTACCGATATGTTCCTTGATCCGGGTAGGGAATACATCTCGCTTGAGGAGGCGCTTTTGCAGGATCCGCCGACGCAGATCTTTGAACCGGATACGATTACTGCTTATTCCAACTGGGGCGTAGCTCTTGCCGGATACATCGTTGAGAGAATTTCCGGAGAGAGCTTTGCGGATTATGTTCATGAGAATATTTTCGAGCCGTTGGGAATGAAGGATTCCGCTCTCGAACCTGACCTTATGGATGATCCGGATGTCAGGAGAAGACGTGATGAACTGGTCTGCTATTCGGGAACGGTTCCGGTAGGTTCTGCATTCTATCTTATTCAGCTCTATCCTGCGGGATCGTGCGTGTCAACATTAAAAGACTATATAAGATATGCTTCTTGTTTTATTCAGGATGAGTTTCCGCTTTTTGAGAATCAGGCAACATTCGACGTTATGATGTCGGCTACATCGTACTTCGGTAATACAGATGTAGTAAAGAATGCACATGGAATATGGGCACTTCCCTATGGATCTGATACATATGGTCACGGCGGTAACACGCAGGCTTGTTCATCGTATATCACATTCGATCCGGTGCGTCGGACGGGTGCTGTAGTAATGACGAATCAGGCAAATGAGACTGTGTTTAATTACGACATGATGACTCTTATCTATGGAGAATCGGAAAGGGATCTTCCGGTAAGCAGCGAGTTTAAGTCAGGTTTATATCATTCTGCAAGGACCATACTCGAGGGACACTTTAAGGTGTATGGCATAGGTTATATTACCGAGAATGAGCTTGAGGGCTGGGAGTGGACATATAACGAGAATGACGGCATTCCGAAGATAGAAGGGACATATGGTGATTATTATTATGTATCGACCGGAAAAGCATTGTTCGAGATCATCCTGTTCTACGGATGGATCGTCTCGCTTGTTTTCGCCGGTGCAAGCTTAATAGTCAAGATCATAAGGACGATCGTGCGCAAGATAAGAAAGAGTCCCAAGAAGTCACACCTGGGTATTCTCACCGGATTTATGTCTTTGACTGAACTTGTTTGCAGCGGACTGGGGCTTTCCATGGCATTAATGGTCACCTCCTGGATGCCGCAAAGTTCATATTCGTGGATATTTCCTATGATTGGAATCCTGGCAATAGTACTTTTGGCACTGACAGTGTGCGCAGTCATCGGTTTTTGCGGTAAGACCCGTAAAAGTGCCCCGGTGATCCGTAAGATCTACAATATCTTTGCAATCCTGTTTGCTGTATTGACGGTGATATTCATTATCTACATAGACATCTGGCACTGATGATATTTCTTTAAGCAGGCCTGAACTGCCCGAAAATATCTAACCGCAGAATTCACTCAAATTTCTATTTGACTATTTTTGACTTTAAGAGTATATTGATTTTGGCACTCGCAGGGATAGAGTGCTAATCGGAGAAGGGAGAGAGTGAAAGATGCAATTAGACATGCGTAAAAAAGAAGTCCTGCAGGCCATTGTTGACGACTATGTATCAACAAACGAGCCCGTCGGTTCCAAGTCTTTGATCGAGCGTCATAACTTTGCGGTAAGCTCTGCAACTCTCCGTAATGAGATGGCTGAACTGGAGCATATGGGACTTATCGAGAAGCCTCATACATCAGCAGGCCGTATTCCTTCTGACAAGGGCTATCGTGAATATGTTAACTCGCTCATGATCGTCGAAGAACTCTCACCCAAGGAGCAGCTCGAGATTGAGAGGAGAATCGATTCAAGTGTTGATGAGGTTACCGATCTTATCAAGAATGCGACGGCATCTTTGTCGGAAGCAACAGGTCTTGTATCACTTGCAGTAAGTCCGAGACTTAAGAAGAGTTATCTGAAGCAGCTTAAGATCCTCATGATCGAGCCCGGTAAGGCGCTCGTTGTCATGGTGCTCTCTGCCGGCGTAGTCAAGGATAAGGTCGTAAGGATCCCTAATTACATTAACGATGCACAGATGATGAGGATCTCAGGCGCCATAGAGAAATGCCTGACGGGTAAGCCTCTGGATGAGATCACACTCGTGACGGTCGAGACTGCTGCGAAGGCAACGGAAGTTCCCGAGCCGCTTCTCAAGCAGATCTCATATGAAGCATATTCCGCGATCAAGCAGGCTGATGAACTTAATGTCTATCTTGACGGCGAGCACAGGATCCTTGAGCTTCCCGACTTCAATTCTTTGGGACGTGCCAGAGACCTTATCGGTACACTCTCCAACTCGGGAATGGTTGCCGGTTATGTCAACGAGATCGAGAGTGCCAGAGAAGAAGAGAACAACGATTCCTTCATGATCAGGATAGGTCAGGAGATCACGCTGGAAGGGCTTGAGGATTGCAGCTTTATCACGGCAACGTACAATCTGACGGATTCCGTGTCAGGTAACATCGGAGTCATAGGACCCACAAGAATGCTTTATTCGAAGGTCATCTCACAGGTCGATTTTGTTAAGAAGAAGCTTAACAAAGAGATGCAGAGATTTATTTAATTACAGTCAACAATTTAACGGGAAAGGAATATATAAATGAAAAGCAACGATGAGGAGATATTTTTCGGAGCCGATGAAGAACCGGTAAAGGATGAGGTCGATAACTCTGCAGTAGAGGATGCGGCAGCTTCTGATAAGGCTTCTGCAGAGGATGCCGAGAATGAGACTTCAGATGAGACAGCTGCTTCCGGAGACGCAGAAGATGCAGCAGAAGAGAAGAAGGAAGCTTCTGACGACAAAGCAACGAGTGAGCTTGAAGCCAGATACATGAATCTCTACGCTGAGTATGATAACTATCGTAAGCGTACTCAGAAGGAGAAGGACAACCTTTATGCTGACGCTGTCGCAAGCGTAACAAAGGACTTCCTGACTCTTATCGATAACTTGGACAGATCCATTGAAGGCGCCAAGAAGTCAGATGAGAATTCACTCGACAAGGTTATTCAGGGAATGGAGCTTGTCGGAAGACAGGCGAAGGACACACTGAGCAAGATCGGTGTTGAAGAGATTCCCGTTGAACGTGGCTCTAAGTTCGATCCGAATCTTCATGAAGCAATGATGCACATTGAAGATGAAGAGTTGGGCGAGCAGGAGATAGCGATGGTTTTCGCTAAGGGATATATATACAGGGACAGAGTAATCAGACATGCTCAGGTCCAGGTAGCAAACTAAGGAAAAAATTAAGAGATAAAGGAGATTGAAAATGGATAACTTGAGATCAAGCTTAGTCCCTACAGTAATCGAGACTACAGGTCGCGGCGAACGTGCTTACGACATCTATTCAAGACTTCTCAAAGAGAGAATCGTTATCCTCTCTGAAGAAGTTAACGCAGTAACGGCAAGCCTTATTACGGCTCAGCTTCTTTTCCTTGAAGCAGAGGATCCCGATAAGGATATTCAGTTCTACATCAACAGCCCCGGAGGATCAGTATCTGACGGTCTCATGATCTTGGATACAATGAACCTCATCAAGCCTGACATTCAGACGATCTGTATGGGTATGGCTGCTTCCATGGGTTCTGTTCTTCTCTCAGCAGGCACGAAGGGCAAGCGTTGCATCCTTCCTAACGCTGAGGTCATGATCCATCAGCCTTTGGGCGGTGCTCAGGGTCAGGCAACGGAGATCCTCATTGCTGCAGATCACATCAAGGATACAAGAGTCAGACTCAACCAGATCCTCGCTGATAACTGCGGAAAGGATCTTGAGACATTGATGAAGGATACTGACAGAGACCACTGGATGACAGCTCAGGAAGCTCTTGAGTACGGAATCGTAGATAAGATCCTTGACAATAAGAAAGCATAATCAACAGAAAGGTAATTAAGTGATCCGCAGCTGATAAGGATCACAGGAGGAAAATAAAATGGCAAAAGTTATAGGTATTGACCTTGGTACAACAAACTCATGCGTTGCAGTTATGGAAGGTTCCGAGACAGTAGTTATCCCGAATCCCGAAGGCAACAGAACTACACCTTCAGTTGTAGGTTTTACAAAGACAAACGAGCGTCTCATCGGACAGGTTGCTAAGAGACAGGCAGTTACAAACCCTGATCGTACGATCCAGTCCATCAAGAGAGAGATGGGTTCAGATTATAAGGTGTCCATCGACGATAAGAACTACACACCTCAAGAGATCTCCGCAATGATCTTGAGCAAGCTTAAGAGCGATGCTGAGGCTTATCTCGGAACAACAGTATCTCAGGCAGTCATCACTGTTCCTGCTTACTTTACGGACTCACAGCGTCAGGCTACAAAGGATGCAGGCCGTATCGCAGGTCTCGAGGTTATGAGAATCATCAACGAGCCTACGGCAGCTGCTCTTGCTTACGGTCTTGATAAGGAGAATGACCAGAAGATCCTCGTTTTCGACTTGGGCGGCGGTACATTCGATGTATCCGTACTTGATATTGCAGACGGCGTTTTCGAGGTTCTTGCAACAGCAGGTAATAACAGACTCGGCGGCGATGACTTCGATAACAAGATCGTTGATTTCCTCGTTGATTCTTTCAAGTCATCCGAAAGCATCGATCTCAGATCTGACCGTATGGCTATGCAGAGACTCAGAGAAGCAGCAGAGAAGGCTAAGATCGAGCTCTCCGGCGTTACAAGCTCCAACATCAACCTTCCTTACATCACGGCTGATGCTACAGGCCCGAAGCACATGGACATCACTCTCACAAGAGCTAAGTTCGATGAGCTCACATCTGACCTCGTTCAGAAGACAATGGACCCTGTTAAGCGCGCAATGAGCGATGCTTCACTCTCTCCTTCTGATATCGATAAGATCCTCCTCGTAGGCGGTTCTACAAGAATCCCTGCAGTTCAGGATGCAGTTAAGAATTATTTCGGCAAAGAGCCCTTCAAGGGAATCAACCCGGATGAGTGTGTAGCTATCGGTGCTGCTATCCAGGCTGCAGTTCTCACAGGTGATGTTCAGGGCTTGCTCCTCTTGGACGTTACACCTCTTTCTCTCGGTATCGAGACAATGGGCGGTGTTTGCACAAAGATGATCGAGCGTAACACAACGATCCCTGCAAAGAAGAGCCAGGTATTCTCAACAGCAGCTGACGGCCAGACACAGGTTGAGGTTCACGTACTCCAGGGTGAGCGTGAGATGGCTGCTTACAACAAGACACTCGGTAACTTTATCCTTGACGGTATCGCACCCGCACCCCGTGGTGTTCCGCAGATCGAAGTAACATTCGATATCGATGCTAACGGTATCGTTAACGTAAGCGCAAAGGATAAGGGTACAGGCAGAGAGCAGAAGATTACGATCCAGTCCTCCTCCAACATGAGCGAAGAAGATATCCAGAAGGCTGTAAAGGAAGCAGAGATGCACGCAGCTGAGGATAAGGCTAACAAGGAGAAGGTCGAGGTTAAGAACCAGGCTGAGACAGCTTGCTACCAGGCTGAGAAGACCATGAAGGATGCAGGCGACAAGCTCTCCGATAACGATAAGCAGCCTGTTAACGATTGCATCTCCAAGCTTAAGGATGCGATCTCAAGAGATGATTCAGAAGCTATGAAGCAGGGCACAGAAGAGCTCCAGCAGGCTCTCATGAAGCTCGGCGAGAAGCTTTATCAGCAGGCAGGTGCTGCCGGCGGCGCTGCAGGCGCTCAGGGTCAGCCTAATCCTGATGATTTCGCAGGCTACGGCACAGAGTCAGTCGATCCTAACGATTCAGGCAGCGACGGCTTCAAGAACGCAGGCGGCGACTTCTAATTAATTCAAAATCTGATACAATAGTCCGGCATGTCTGAATTCAGATGTGCCGGACGCATGTATGTTAAGCGATTCTTGCTTTTCTTAAAGCTCGAAAATCAGAACGGAGGGAATCCTCTTTGGCTAGAGATTACTATGAGGTGTTGGGAGTTACCAAGGGTGCTTCCGATGACGAGATAAAAAAGGCTTTCAGACAGCAGGCCAAGAAGTATCACCCGGACCTTCATCCGGGCGACAAAGACTGCGAGGCTAAGTTCAAGGAAGTCAACGAAGCATATTCGATCCTGTCGGACCCGGACAAGAAGGCCAAGTATGACAGATACGGTCAGGCCGGCGTTGATCCGAACGGATTCGGCGGCGGTGGCTATGGCGGCGGCGCCTATGACGTTGACCTCGGCGACATCTTCAGTTCATTCTTCGGCGGCGGCTTCGGAGGCGGTTCACGCAAGCGCACGGGTCCGCAGAAGGGTGCAGACCTGCTGTATCACATGACTCTTGATTTCATGGAGGCAGCCTTCGGCGTTACCAAGTCTTTCCAGCTTACTAAGGAAGATCTGTGCAGATCCTGTAGCGGTACGGGAGCTCAGGCAGGAACAACACCTGAGACATGTCCAACATGCCGCGGCGCAGGACGCGTTCAGCAGCAGACACAGACACTGTTCGGCATGACGATGGTTACTAAGGCTTGCCCTGCCTGCAACGGCAAGGGAACGGTCGTCAGGACACCTTGCACGCAATGCCGTGGTAAAGGTCGTCTCAAGACTGTTAAGAACATGTCCGTAGTGATTCCGGCCGGTGTTGATACCGGTGACCGTCTTCCTGTCAGGAACGAAGGCGAACCGGGTACAAACGGCGGTCCTTACGGTGATCTCTTCATCGAGTTCAAGGTTAAGCCGCACGAGGTTTTCGAGCGCTCGGGAACAAACACATCCTGCACGGTACCGATCACATTTGCTCAGGCAGCTTTGGGCGGTGAGGTCGAAGTTCCGACCATCTATGGCAAAGAGAAATACACCATTAAGGAAGGTACCCAGTCCGGCGACACCGTCGTTCTCAGGAGCAAGGGTATTCCGAACAAGGGCAATTCTAACGTGAAAGGTGATCACACGGTCAAGTTCGTTCTTGAGGTTCCGACAGGTCTCTCACGCGAACAAAAACAGCTCCTTACGCAGTTCAACGACACGCTTACGGAGCGCAACTATACAAAGAGAAGTCAGTTCTTCCAGAAGATCAAGAATATCTTCAGGTAAGACATAACATTGCATTTCTGCGGGGATTCATGTCATGAGTTCCCGCATTTTTAATTCAGAGGATACTACTATGAGATGGGCAGAAATAACGATCAGAACAACCGAAGAAGCTTCAGAAGCAATCTGTGAGATGCTTGCGCAGGTAGGCGCAGACGGTATCGCATCGCAGGACCCGATGGAGTTCCGCAACACCATCGACAACGATCCGCTCAGCTATTGCGACGACGGAACGATCGAGAGTTACGGTCAGGACGTTGTCATCAAGGCGTACTTCGCAGAGACTGACGACGGCGTGATCCGCATGGGCGCAAAGAGCGAGGAATTCGCTAACCCTGACGGCGTCGGCATGATCTACGGGTCTATTACCGATAAGGAACTCAAGACCGCTGAAGCCATGGACTTCATAAAGCAGCGTCTTGCCGAGATAGGCGAATTCCTTGATATCGGCAAGGGCTTTGACGGCTTCACATACGTCAAGGATGAAGACTGGGCCAACAACTGGAAGAGCTACTATCAGGAATTCAAGCTCTCCGACAGGATCGTCATCTGTCCTTCATGGATCGAAGAAGGCGACGCCGAACTCGAGAAAGATGCCATCAAGATCATCCTCGATCCGGGTTCTGCTTTCGGCACGGGCACGCACGAGACAACATCAATGTGCGCAGAGATCCTCGACCGCATTATCAAGCCTGACACCAATGTTCTCGACCTCGGAACAGGCTCGGGAATCCTGGCGATAATCGCCAGTAAACTCGGCGCTCAATCCGTTGACGCCGTCGACATCGATTCATTGGCCGTAAAGGTCGCTGAAGAGAACTGTGCGATTAATGGCTGCTCAAATATTAAGTGCTACACGGGAGAACTTAAGAGCGTTGAGAATGCTCCTTATGACCTTATCGTTGCAAACATAATTGCTGATGTTATTGCAGAGATTGCTGTTGATATTCCTGCTGATCTTGCAGATGACGGTGTCCTTGTTTGTTCGGGCATAATCAACACGAAGAAAGAACGCGTTTTAGAAGCGCTCGAAAAAGCCGGCATGAAGATCATCGGTGAAGAGTCTAAAAACGACTGGATGGCATATATTTGCAAAAAGGCGTAATACTCTCGCTTGCTTAATAGCTTCCGCGCGAACTTCGTTCGCTTGTGCAGAAAAGCAAGCTCAAGTGTTACGCACTTGTATGTCTGCTGTAGGGCTTGAACAAAGGAATCTGATAACAGTTCAATGATGATTAGAATCCGAGTAAACCGACTGTTGGTTTACCGTCAACTACGCTATTATAGACACGATGTTAATTTGCGTTGCTGGCGGCAACGGGCTTTTGTGAACTAGAATCGGCTCATCAAGCGACAGGAGGTTTTCGTATGCTTGGAGAAAACATAAAGGTTTTCAGGACCAAAAAGGGATATTCACAAGAGACTTTAGCACAGCAATTAAATGTTGTTCGTCAGACTGTATCAAAGTGGGAGAAAGGACTTTCAGTACCTGATGCAGAGATGCTCAATTCTTTGTCGGAGCTTTTCGAGGTGCCGGTAAGCACATTGCTCGGAAGCACGATACAGGCGGAGGATAAGGAAGTTGCCACAGAGACGGACAATCGGATCGATGAGATAGCAAAACAACTCGCTATATTGAATGATCAGTTGGCGCAGCGTAATGTTCAGCGCAGGAAAACGATCAAAAGGGTCATCATCAGCGTGGCCGTCGCATTGGGTGCATTCATTATACTTTGGGCTGTATGCCTGTATTTCTTTAAGATCAAGCCAAGATCGGAAGCTGTCTTGAAAACAACTTGGATCGAAGGAACCTTGAACGGCGAGACATACGCTTACGCATTTACCTATGATCAGAATTTCCATATATATGAGGCGGGCGGAGATGCCTGGATCGCAGATCACATACTGATCGATCAGTACAGTGACTTCAATGTCGCCAAGGCTCAGATGGAAGATTACTTTGTCGAACGCGGCGGTACATGCACGGTCTATGAAGGTGAGTATCCGTACTGGGATATTGAAGGAACGGACAGCACAGAAGAGAATTGATTTGAAGGGTGGGAGCAGATGCGACCACCTTTTTTGCTGAATCTGCGGCGTCAAATATCAGGTAAAACATGCGGCGGGTACCTGAGGTTTTACCTGAACTGAAGTTGCCAAACATCATGCAAAACATGCTGCAGTAGCATGATGTTTAGCATGAATATAGCCTGAAAACATCCGAAAATCATGCAAAACATGCTGCAGTAGCATGATGTTTAGCATGATGTCGGTGCCCGTGTGCGTCAGGCTCCCTAACGCATAAGGCCTCAGCAACATATCTGGATGCAATATATCTTCAATCTCGCCACATTCGTACAGTTGTTAATTGCCCCTTTTAATATTATAATTACGCGTGTTTTATTTATTTAGTGTGGAGAAATGGCGATGAAGTACAGTGCACAGAAAGGTACGAAGGATATTCTTCCTTCCGAGATACACAATTGGCAGCGAGCAGAGAAGATATTTGCTGAAGTTTGCCATTCTTTCGGATATGAGGAGATAAGGATCCCGACATTCGAACAGACGGATCTGTTCGCAAGAGGCGTCGGTGATACGACGGACGTTGTAACCAAAGAGATGTATACCTTTGAGGATAAGGGCGGAAGAAGTATTACGCTCAGACCTGAGGGTACGGCCGGTGTAGTAAGAAGCTTTATCGAGAACGGTATGACAAGTCTTCCGCTTCCCGTGAGAATGTTCTACAACATTACGGCTTTCCGTTATGAGAAGATGCAGAAGGGAAGATACCGTGAGTTCCATCAGTTCGGTCTTGAGTCTTTCGGTGCGAAGGGACCGGATATTGATGCTGAGATCATTTCCGTAGTTGACGTTTTCTTCAAGAAGATGGGTCTCAAGAATATCGGATTGCACATCAATTCGATCGGCTGCCCGAATTGTCGTAATGAATATAACAAGCTTTTGAAGGATTATTTCAGACCGCATCTTGCTGAGATGTGTGAGGATTGCCAGGCCAGATTCGAGAAGAATCCGCTTCGTATGATTGACTGTAAGATCGACGGCGGCAAGGATGTAGTTAAGAATGCACCGAGACTTATCGACCACCTTTGCGATGAGTGCAAGGAGCATTTTGAGGGATTGAAGGCAAGACTTGAGGCAATCGGGATCGAGTACACGATCGATCCTAATATCGTCAGAGGTCTGGATTACTATACGAGAACTGTTTTCGAGTTCGTATCTGAGAATGTCGGAACGCAGGGAACGATCTGCGGCGGCGGAAGATATGACGGACTCGTTGGTCTTATGGACGGACCGGAGACACCCGGTATCGGATTTGCCATGGGCGTTGAGAGATTGCTCCTTGAGGCTGAGGCACAGGGCGTTCTTGAAGAGAAGCCTTCTTATGTCAGGATCTACATCGCTTCAATGTCTGAGAATGCGAGGATCGAAGCACTTAAGCTCTGCAACAAGTTGAGACTTGAGGGCATCGGATGCGAGACGGACATGGCGGGAAGATCTTTCAAGGCGCAGATGAAGTATGCCGGAAAGAGCGGTGTTCCTTTCCTTGCGGTAATCGGTGACGATGAGCTTGCCAACGGTGAAGTTAAGATCAAGGACATGGCTGAGCATACGGAGACGCCGGTCAAGCTTGATGACTTTGTCGAGTATTGCTCACAGAACATTGTTTGAATCATATTTTGAGATAAATTTTTGGAGGTTATAAGATGCAGTCGCGTACACATACATGTGGTGAACTTAGAATTGGAGACGTTGGAAAGAAGGTCAAGCTTTCCGGCTGGATGGAGAATTTCCGTGAGGTCGGTTCGGAGCTCGGTTTTATAGTTATCCGTGATTTCTACGGTACGACGCAGATCGTCGTTGAGACAGCTGACATGATGAAGCAGGTTAAGGAGATCAACAAGGAATCAACGATCTCTGTTGAGGGCGTTGTAAGAGAGAGAAGCTCCAAGAATGCAAAGCAGGAGACAGGTGATATCGAGGTCGTTCCGGAGAAGATTACGGTACTCGGACGTTGCCGTTATAACGAGCTTCCTTTTGAGATCAATCACAGCCGTGAGGCAGATGAGACAGCAAGACTTAAGTACAGATATCTGGATATCCGTAATCCTGAGGTTAAGAAGAATCTCATTCTCAGAAGTAAGGTCATCGCAGCTTTGAGAAGCGCAATGCTCGACCATGACTTCATGGAGATCACGACACCTATCCTTACGGTCTCTTCACCTGAAGGCGCAAGAGACTATCTTGTTCCGGCAAGAAAGCATCCGGGTAAGTTCTATGCACTTCCGCAGGCACCTCAGCAGTTCAAGCAGCTCCTGATGGTATCCGGCATCGACAGATATTTCCAGATCGCTCCTTGCTTCAGAGATGAGGATGCGAGAGGCGACAGATGCCCGGGCGAGTTCTATCAGCTCGATATGGAGATGGCTTTCGCCAGCCAGGAAGATGTTTTCGAGATCATCGAGGATGTATTACCTCCGGTTTTCGCGAAGTACGGAACATACAACAGAGCATCCGGCTCACCGTTTGTACGCATTCCTTACCTTGAGGCAATGGAGAAGTACGGTACGGATAAGCCGGACCTCAGGATCGATCTTACGGTTACTGACGTTACGGACCTTCTCCGCACAGAGGAGTTTGCTCCTTTCGCAGAGGGCGAGATAAAGGCGATCGCCATCTCAGACTTCCACGAGAGCCGCAAGTTCATCGATAAGACAATGGCTGACTGCGAGACACAGTCAGGCAGCAAGGGCTACTGGTTCAGAATGGATGAGAACGGGGAGATCGTCGGAGGCATCTCCAAGTTCGTAGCTCCCAAGAAGGATGAAGTAGTCGCTAAGCTCGGTCTCAAGCCTGATACGCTCGTTGTACTCTCTGCAGGCAACAGAGGCGCTGCACAGAAGATGGCAGGCGTTCTCATAAAGACATTCGGTGCTGCAGTTCCTGGTCACATGGACAAGGAACAGTACGCATTCTGCTGGATCGTTGATTTCCCGATGTATGAGATCGGTGAGGAGTCAGGCGAACTGGAGTTCTGCCATAACCCCTTCTCAATGCCTTCCGGCGGCCTCGACATTCTTCTCAAGGCTGAGAGAGGCGAGGTAGATCCGCTTACGATCATGGCTGATCAGTATGACCTCGTAGTCAACGGTATTGAGCTCTCTTCAGGTGCTGTACGTAACCACGATCCCGAGATCATGATCAAGGCTTTCGAGCTCGTAAGACTCGGTGAAGAAGACGTTAAGAAGAAGTTCCCGGCAATGTACAATGCCTTCTGCTACGGCGCTCCGCCGCACGCAGGAATCGCTCCGGGCGTTGACCGTATGGTAATGCTCCTCTCAGGTGAGGAGACGATCCGTGAGGTTATTCCGTTCCCGATGAACAAGAATGCCCAGGACATCATGATGGGAGCACCGGACTATGTAACAGAGAAGCAGCTTAACGAGCTTAACATTACCATCAAGGCTGTTGAGACAAACGAGGAGAATTCATGAAAAAAACGAGCGCACAGGGTGAAGTAAGGAATAAGCTCGAGACAACGAATTCGGGTGTAAGGAACGTCAGCGCTACTTATTCCGAGGAGAAGATGTCTGACGCAGTCGTCACTTATGAAGCCGGTAAGCCCGAAGACGAGGAGTCTGTTGCAGATTCAGCCGAAGAGGGGAATGAGGTTGAGAAGACTGAACAGGAGAAGAAGAAAGAGACTTTGAATGAAGTCCTGGATTGGCTCAGAACTATCTGCATAGGTGTTCTGGCCGGTGTCTTCATCGTTGTATTCCTTGTCCAGAGAGACAATGTCCATGGTGATTCCATGATGCCGACATTGAACTCGGGTGACGTTATCTTTACCCAGAAGCTCTCGACATATTTCGACAGTTATAAAAGAGGCGATATCGTTGTTCTCGACGGACACGATATGGAAGGCTACAACCATAAGGAATGCCTCATTAAGAGAATCGTAGGTCTTCCCGGAGAGACGGTAAGGATCGCTGACGGCAAGGTCTACATCAAGCCTGCAGATTCAGCTGATTTCTTTCTCCTTCAGGAGAATTATATCCCTGCAGGGATTACTACCAACATGATGGCAGACGGCCTTGCAAAAGGCTACGGCGAGATAACCTTGGGCGAAGACGAATATTTCTGCCTTGGTGACAACAGACCCGTAAGTAACGATTCGCGTAATCTGGGACCCTTTACGGAAGACAGGATCAAAGGCGTTGCATTGTTCAGGATCTATCCGTTCAATGCGATGAAAGGACTCTGATATTAGGACAATACAATGAGTGAAAGCTATCGCAAATACATACGTAACTTCTGCATAATCGCACATATCGATCACGGCAAGTCCACATTGGCTGACCGACTGATCGAGCATACTCACGTTAAAGAAAAGCGTGAGATGACTGACCAGATATTGGACAACATGGACATCGAGCGTGAGCGCGGTATCACCATCAAGTCACAGGCCGTAAGACTGCCTTACACGGCTTCCGACGGCAACACGTATCTGCTTAATCTTATCGACACTCCCGGCCACGTAGACTTCAATTATGAGGTCTCAAGGTCACTTGCCGCATGCGACGGTGCGATCCTCGTTGTGGACAGTTCTCAGGGTGTTGAGGCGCAGACGCTTGCAAATGTATATCTGGCAGTGGATGCCGACCTCGAAGTCCTTCCCGTTATCAACAAGATCGATCTTCCTTCGGCAAGACCTGAAGAGGTCCGGCAGGAGATCGAAGACGATATCGGAATTGATGCTTCGTATGCACCGCTGATATCCGCAAAGAGCGACATTAATATCGATGAAGTGCTCGAAAAAGTCGTCGAATACCTGCCCGCCCCTGACGGTGATGAGAATAAGCCGCTGCAGGCGCTTGTTTTCGATTCCAAGTACGATTCATACAGAGGCGTAATCGTCAGCGTAAGAGTCAAGGAAGGCACCGTAAAGACCGGTGACCGCATCAGGATGATGCACTCCGGCAAAGAGTTCACGGTTACGGAACTGGGTATGTTCCATCCCGGCGAGCTCGTGCCTACAGAGTCCTTGAAAGCCGGAGAGGTTGGTTATATCTGCGCTTCGATCAAGAACGTAAGAGATACGGCTCCGGGTGATACTGTAACCCTTGCTGAGACACCGGCGGATGAACCGCTTATCGGCTATAAAGGAATTCAGCAGATGGTATTCTGCGGCATCTATCCCGTTGACGGCGCGCGTTACGGCGACCTCAAGGATGCATTGGAGAAGTTAAGACTTAACGACGCGGCACTGTCCTTTGATGCCGAGACATCGGCTGCTTTGGGCTTCGGCTTCAGATGCGGTTTCCTCGGGCTCCTTCACTATGAAGTAATCCAGGAGAGACTTGAGCGTGAGTTCAACCTCGACCTCATAAGCACCGCACCTTCGGTTATCTACAAGCTCTATCTGACTGACGGCACGGAGGTCGATTGCTCGAATCCTACGAACATGCCGGATCCGGCTTCGATCGACTATATGGAGGAGCCCATCGTTAAGGCAACGATCATGCTCCCTAAGGAATATGTCGGTAACATTATGGAGCTCTGTCAGGAGAGACGCGGCGAATATACTGATATGAAGTATCTCGATGAGAAGCGCGTAATGCTTCACTACAACATGCCGCTCAATGAGATCATCTATGACTTTTTCGATGCGCTTAAATCACGAACAAGAGGTTATGCTTCATTGGATTACGAGCCTGCAGGCTACACCCGTTCTAAGCTCGTTAAGCTCGACATTCTCCTTAACGGCGATGTCGTCGATGCATTGTCGTTCATTGTCCACGCAGACAAGGCATATGCGCGCGGCAGAAGAATGTGTGAGAAGCTCAAGGAGAACATCCCGAGGCAGCAGTTCGAGATCCCCGTTCAGGCTGCGATCGGCGGTAAGATCATCGCCAGAGAGACGATCAAGGCTTACCGTAAGGACGTTACCTCCAAGTGCTACGGCGGTGATATCTCACGTAAGAAGAAACTCCTCGAGAAGCAGAAGGAAGGTAAGAAGCGTATGAGACAGGTAGGTTCTGTCGAGGTACCGCAGGAAGCCTTCATGAGCGTTCTGAAGCTCGACGAAGAGTAAACGGAAAGATGTGTTTCTTCACGGAAAGATATGATGAGTTAAATTGATTTAGTGATTAAAAGGACTATCTCAAAACTGATGAGTATAGATGTTTTGTTGCGAAAGACAGCGGTCATAAGGTTAATACTTCTCATAGATTTGGAACATATTCGGCATATTTTCCTTTGCAATATTGAGGAGTTAATGGTATGAATAACAGTCACAGAAATGGAATTGCTAAAACCGTGCTTACCATTTGGACCGTTTTTATCATTCTTTGTCTGATTTTTGTGTGTGGAGGCACATATCACAAACTTCATGAGTATTACTATCATTACTATCCTGCGTATACCAAACTTGTTATCACACCGGAAGCATTTTTTACTATAGATCATCAAGGCAACATATATAAGTATGTTGAGGGTAATAATGTTTGCCTCTGTTACCAAGAGTTGATTGATAATTGCGTAACGGTGCGTACTGATGGTGAGATTATTGATATAGATAAAGTTGTCTTGTCTCATACAGAGAATGATGGTTCAAAGAAGCAGATGACTAAAGCCGAAATATTAGAATATTTCAACGGAGTCTGCATGACACACTCGTGGGGAGATAGTACCCGTTTTGATTGTATCTGGAATTCGGAATATACACTTCATCCTGATGAATACTATCTCAATGGTGAGTATGAAGGTGAGATCGTAGTTATCGATGATGATTATTTAATACCGGTGAATTGGACAGATTATCATGATGTTAAGGAGAAACTTCGTGCGGAATTTACTTCAGCATTTGGTAAAAAGATAGTGCTATTTTCGGTTATATTATCACTTTTTGCTGTAGTTCTCACGGTTCCGATTAAGCTCATGGCAAAGAAGCAGAAGAGAATGCCACTAGTTGTGTACAGTGTATTTGCGGTTATGCTACTTGCTTCAATAACTGTCGGAATTGCTTTTTTATAATTACGAACAATCTGCTTGTATTACTGATAATCCGGCATTGCGAAACTAAAGCGTTCAAAGAACGTAAGTTGCTATCTGATCACGTTTCTTTGAGAACTTGAACCGAATATATACTGAACCGGAGAATAATTTTTCAGGTTGTGAGATAGGTGCAGAAGTTTCGTTTTGGGCATAAAAGTATATAGTAGTGCACATGTGGACTATGCGAATGGTAGTACATTTGAACATTCTAAAAGGGTTATTCGCTGTCCTGCATCATGCGTCTGTCGAAGCCTTGCTTCTCGAATTCTGTTGAGTTCTCGTCGATCATGACTTCTTCCGCATCAGGCTTAGCAGTCTTAAAGTCGTATTCCTGCTTCTCTGCGTATTTCCAGCCGGTCTCAAGAGAGACGAAGTCCTGAGTTGTCTCTACGGCGGTTACGGGGAATGATGTATCAAAATATTCGATGACACCCGGCGCTTTTGCCAGCTCGTGGCTGGTAGTCTTGCTCAGTGCCTCAAGATCGTGCTTCTCTCTGCCGCGTAACATTTTGGGGAAGATCTCGATGCACAGGAAGAGGAGTCCGCCTATTCCGATGAGAAGAACGATAACGGAGATCGGATCATCGTAGATAAACTTCATTATGGCTGTCATTACCTTGCTTGAGTAAGATCTGTTGCTATATCTAAAGAAAGATGAAAAATAATAGAATACTCCGTAGATGATCGCAGGCAGAGAATATAATCCGGCTCTGAGCTTTGAGTTCAGTGAGATTGCCTCCATCCTGACTCTTCTTCCGCCGCGCTCGATGCTCTCCCATCCCTTGGAATAAGGGAATTCTCCGGATACTTTGCCTGTCTGACCGTTTACGATGTAAGAGTACTGAATACCATCGTATTCGATGCGGAGGAACCAGCAGGGAAGAAGCGCATAGATGATGTTCTGATTGTAGTATCTTGTGTGGCTTGCGTCTGAATTAGGAACGAAAGCGTCATAATCGAAGGTGACTTCCTTGCAAACGTCCAATGCATATCCGTCAAGACGGTTATAGATCCTGTCAGTCATATCGAGCGGCTGCTGATCGTATTTCTCTGCAAAGAAACCTTGGAGATACTCTGATCTGAAAGGTACCAGCTCCGAATAGTCGAAGGGCTCTGCGGCAGCAAACAATCTGTTTGGGATCTTGATCTCACCATCGAACGGAACATTCTTGAGTCTCATATTGACTTTGCCGTAAGTGGTCTGCTGAAAATCTTTTGAGGTTGCTCCGTGGTCATCCAGGAAGGCATCGTCAACTGTTCTTCCTCTGCGGCCGCTGCCGACGACCTTAACCTCCACTTCTGAAGAAATAATCCATGTAGGTACGTAAAGGCCGGTCATCTTCGAGAGGATCTTCTTTGATTTGAAATCCTTAGGCAGATGGCTGATGCCGGAACAATGCTCTTCGAACAAAGAGATAGCCTTCTCTTTATCGATCTTGAAAGGGATGATCCGGTCAGGCTTGAATTCACGCGTAAGTCTTCTCGTAACGAGAGCAGGCGAACCGCAGAAAGCGCAGAAAGTGGAGGATGTATTCTTATCAGTTACGATCTCGGCACCGCAGGCGTTGCAGACGATCTCGACACGTCCTTCATCTTCTTTGCTGATCTCGATCGTACCGTCGTAATCTCTTTCCGGATTTACGATGGCAAAAGAACCTATTGTCTCTAATGTATCCGGATCGAAGAGTCCGGCACAGTTGCCGCAGACGAGTCCGCCTTGCTTAATATCGTAAACAAGATTCGAACCGCAGTTTGGACATTTGTAAGAATTCGCCGAATAGAGTTTGGTTTTGTCAGCACCCCAACGACCGGCGACCTTTTTAGGATCATCCCAGATAGCCATAAATTGTACCCCTTAATTTGTATTCCACGCTCAAATATACATTAGTAGTTATCGTACTGTCAATAAAAAACAACTGTTGGCCGTGAGGGCGAATTACGAGTTGCCGGACAGGAGAGAGAGTCTTTGTCTGTGAGCTAGTCAATAATGAGGCAATCTATCAAATAATGTTGACTTTTAACTCTGAAAGCGTATTTTACGTAAAGGAACAATGCAGGGGAGCTTGGATGACATGCTGAGAGGAAGGTCTTTCCTTCGACCCTTTAACCTGATGCGGTCAGCACCGCCGTAGGAAGTCGATGACAATAGATTATCGGGGGGACATCTTTACGGAGGTCCCCTTTTTATACAAGAAAGGGAAATTATGTTAAGAGAGATTTTTGAGAATGTTCGGGAGCGCCGTCCGGTAATCCACAGCATCACAAACTATGTCACTGCGAATGATTGCGCAAACATCTTAAATGCTTGCGGAGCATCGCCCATCATGGCAGATTCGAAAGAGGAAGCGGCAGATATCACGGCCAACAGCAACGGATTGTACCTCAATATCGGAACGATCAACGACAGTACGCTCGAGGCAATGATCATCGCAGGAAAGAAAGCCAATGAACTCGGCCATCCGATCGTTTTCGACCCCGTCGGAATCGGTGCTTCGGAGTACAGAATGAAGGCTGCCGAGGAGATACTGCGTGAAGTAAAATGCACTGTCATCCGCGGAAATATCTCCGAGATCCGTAAGCTTGCGTCGGGTAAAGGCACCGTCACAAGCGTTGATGCCGATAACTCTGACCGCCTTACGGCAGACAATCTTGAGGATGTTATAAACAGCGCGAAAAGTTTATCGACGAAGTCCGGAGCCGTCGTAGCGATTACCGGCACGATCGACATTGCGGCAGACAGTAAGAAAGCATATCTGATCCGCAACGGAAATCCCATGATGACCACCGTAGCCGGCACAGGCTGCCAGACTTCCGCTCTGGTAACTGCATTTGTCGCTTCCAATCCCGACAGCACTCTTGAGGCCACAGCCGGCGCAATGTCGGCAATGGGTATCGCCGGCGAGATGGCACGCGACAGACTCAGATGCGTGGACGGTAACGTAACGTACGGAAAGTACATCATTGATGCAATCTATAATCTGACACCTGATATTTTGGAGAGTGGTACACGATATGAGTTTCGATAAGAAGACATTACTTTTATATGCAGTAACCGACAGAGCCTGGACTGACGGCCGGAGCCTCATTGAGCAGGTCGAAGCCGCAATAAAGGGCGGTGTAACCTGTGTACAGCTACGTGAGAAAAACTTAAGCGAGGAGGAGTTCCTTGCCGAAGCGATGGAGATCTCTTCACTGTGCAAAAAGCACGGAGTTCCGCTCATCATCAATGACAACGTAAACGTCGCGATCAAATGTCACGCCGACGGGATCCATCTCGGACAGGAAGATATGAATGCTGCAAAAGTCAGGAGTATGGTCGGTGAAGACATGATAATCGGCGTCAGTGTTCACACCTTGGAGGAGGCTTTCGAGGCGGTTGCAAATGATGCGAACTACCTTGGTGTCGGCGCGGTTTTTCCGACATCCACAAAGACTGAGATCAGTGTTCTCTCCGAAGAGATCCTCGAGAGGATTTGTGCCGTTGCCGGCATCCCCGTCGTGGCGATCGGAGGCATCGGCAAGACCAATATGAAACAGCTTGCGGGAACGGGTGTCGACGGTGTTGCACTGGTCAGTGCGATCTTTGCAGCCAAAGACATCGAAGGCGAGTGCCGTGAACTCAGACAGCTTGCCGAGGAGACGGTCAAGGCGGTGTGAGCATAGGGTTGACGGCGGTGCCGCGAGCTCGGACAGTTTGCCGGGGAGACCGTCAAGTTCCGACTCGAATGCTGTTGGGTGTATCTACTTGAAGTTAGTCCACACCCCATCAAAAAGCCGCTCTTAGTCCTCATCACGATAAACGTAATCCTCGAAGGCCAAAAAGCACCGAATAATTGATATACTTTAAGATACTTGGCCGGAAAAGGCAGTTGTGCGAAGCTGACTCTTTGCTCGTGCGGAGAACCGGAAGAGGTAAGTGCATCGGCCTTTTGTTGAATATTGAGGTGATCTTAATGGGACGTTGCGTGATCGTTGGCGGTGCAGATATCAATAACTATGACTTCATTTGCGGAGTGCTTGAGCCGGAGGACTTTGTGATCTTCTGCGACAGCGGGCTGAAGCATCTTGCAAAGCTCGGAGTAAGGCCCGGATTGATCGTCGGCGACTTCGATTCCCACGAGAATCCCAACCTTGACGTAGAAACGATCGTCCTGCCTTGCGAGAAGGATGATACCGACACTGTATTTGCAGTCAAAGAAGGTGTCCGCCGCGGTTTTAAAGACTTTCTTCTGATCGGCGTTGTAGGTGCAAGATTCGATCATACTCTCGGAAATGTTTCCATCCTTCTTTATCTTGATTCGCTCGGCCTCAAAGGCCTGATAATAGACGATTATTCTGAGATGTCGATCATCTCCGGCAGCCCTGTGGAGATCACCGGGGATTACGCGTTTTTCTCGCTCCTGAATATCGATGGAAGTGCCCACGGTGTAAATGAGATCAATGCCAAGTATCCGCTTACGAATGCTGAGATTACCTGTGATTATCAGTACGGGATCAGCAACGAAGTGCTACCCGGAAAGACCGCGGAAGTATCGGTAAACGAGGGCAGATTGTTGCTTGTTAAGACTCGAAAATAATACTCGGCACACGGTTGCTTCTCGATAAGTCTCGAAAGAGTTCATGCGGCAATCAGTTCACATATATGAGAAAGGGACTGCCTCAATCCTGAGACAGTCCCTTGATATTGGTGCGCCTGACAGGACTTGAACCTGCACGATCGCTCACCAGAACCTAAATCTGGCGTGTCTGCCAATTTCACCACAGGCGCTTACAGGCAGACATTATAGCAAAAAAACATTGTTGTGATAAGATTGTCGGAAAAGATAACAAAAAAGAACAGTGGGTAAGGAGCGTTCTTCGTGTCTGACAAAAGGAAGCGCAGAGAGAATATTATTACGGGTCTTCTTATTGCCGGCATGTGCATCGTCATAGGTGCGACGGCGATCGTTGTAGTGAAGCTCAGCAAGAAGGACAGCACCGATCCGTCACTGATGCCGGGCATGACCGAAGCGAGCACTTATTCGGGCGAGAGCACGGAAGATCCGTTAACGACTTCTTCGGCAGAGCCGACAATGACACCGACACCAACGTCAACACCGTCTCCGACACCCTCGCCGACGGATACACCTTCACCGACACCCACACCCACACCGGAACCTGAGAAGCTTAAGAGCCTTAAGGGCTACAGCGCGGGCACGGTCATCGATTACGATGAGATCGACAGGGACAATCTCTCACAGTATTTCACGTCATCGGAGATCGAAGAAGGCGGAAGCGTTTACGAGAGGATCTATGGTCAGTCTTATGTGGACAATGACAACATCAGCCTCAGCGAACTCCGTTATCTGAAGATGCTGCACATCAATTTTGACGGCGATTATCAGGTCGGTGAGATGATCGTGAATGAAGATGTCGTATCTGATGTCCTGGAGGTTTTCGAGATACTTTGCGCGGAAGGATACCAGATTGAATCGATGTATCTTATCGATAATTTCTGGTCCGGAGATCCTGACGATTCTGACTGGTATTCGATCGATGCCAACAATACGTCGGCATTCTGCTACCGTTCGGCGACCGGCTCAGGGAATCTCTCGAAGCACGCGCTGGGAAGAGCGATCGATATCAATCCTCAGCAGAATCCTTATGTAACTTATCCGGACGGAAGTCCCAAATATTCACATGATAATGCATCCGATTATGTCAGCGACAGATCCTCTGACACACCGCACGTAATAACCACGTCGGACAGAGCGTATGAACTGTTTACGGATCGCGGCTGGACATGGGGCGGAAGCTGGTCGAGCCCTAAGGACTATCAGCATTTCCAGAAGTCGTGAGGACGGGAAGGCGCAGGCTGAGGGTGAGTGTCTTCTGAAGAAGTCAATTTTCGAAAAGTGCAGCAAATGAAAAGCAATTGACAGAATGATTTTCACTTGATAGTATCTTCCTCATGAATAACACCGACAGAAGAAAACAGATCCTGGATATCCTTGAGGCTGAGGGAGAGATCAATACGACCGTTCTCTCAACCCGACTTGGCGTCACCGGCGCCACGATCAGAACGGATATCAGAGCTCTTGAGAGAGACGGTGCCATTATCCGATTCCACGGCGGGATCAAGCTTCCGAGCAAGATGTCTTCATACAGCGGCGAGAACTACATGGTTCGTGCCGTAACCCACGTCGACCTCAAGAATGCGATCGGCGCTAAGGCGGCAAGTCTGGTCGGCAGCGGAAATACGATCTTCATGGATGCCAGTTCGACTACTTTTCATATGATCCCTTACCTGAAGCAGGTTAAGGATGTGACCGTCATAACGAACGGAATCCATACTGCCATGGAGCTTCAGCGTAACAGTAACTTCAAGTCGATCATTATTCTCGGCGGCATGCTGAGACCGCATTCCGGCACCATCGAGGGACTTTCTTCGAAAGAGATGCTCGGAAGACTTTCAGCTGAGTTTTATTTTGTTTCAGGTAACGGCTTTTCGGCCGAGTCCGGACTTTCAGGTGATAATTTCTTTGAGCTTGAGCTTAAGCGTCTTTGTGCCGACCGCGCGAAAAAGATCGTCGCTTTGATCGACTCGACCAAGCTCGGGACCGATTCCGCGTCTTCGTTCATTCCCACGGACAGGATCGATTATCTCATTACGGATTCCGGCGCATCCCCTGAGATCTTGGACCTTTGCCGCGCCAAGGGCATTGAAGTCATCATCGGTGAAGTCTGACAGATCCTGATTTACAAACTGCGGGTCGGAACGTCTCCGGCTGCCGCAACTTTTCTTTTAATATATATTTATTGTATAATACTCGGATAAGTCGCTTTACAAACGAGGTAAAAGATGCAGATTAATCCGATTATTTTGCCCAGCTGGCTTACGAGCAAGTGCGTATTCCAGCAGGGTGTGGAATTGAAGATAGAGGGTGTTGCGGCACCGAGTGCCACGATAACGCTTGAGATCGTTAAGGACCCGACGGACGGCAGAAAGGTCAGTAAGCTCGATACCGATTACGGTGTCATCCTGAGCCGCGAGACAACGACCTCTGCAAAGGGTAAGTTCAGTTTTGTCATCCCGCCTTATAAGGCTTCGGGCGACGCATATACGTTTACTTTCAAGTGCCTGACGGATCAGACCGTAATGAGCGACATGCGATGCGGTGACGTCTGGGTATTCCTGGGTTCTGATTTCCTCTCGATCCCGATGAAGGAAGCTAATGCCACAAAGGCACCGCTCAAGCGTAAGGTCATGAATTATCTGAGATTCTTCTCACCTTCAAGATCAGGTCTTGAAGAGGGCGAGGAGATCTATCCCGCTGAAGATAAGACTCATTTCAAGGATGTCGAGTGGATCAAGGTTACAGAGACGAGCAAGCTTGCCGATGTCTCTTCTTCGGCATTTGCATTTGCTTACAGATTGAGTGACCAGATCTCATATCCTGTCGGCGTTGTCGATCTTGCTTATAACGATTCCACCATCCTCAACTGGATCTCATCCGGTGCGATGGACAGCGTTGAAGCTCTCAAGGATGCGGTCACGGATATGGGTCTCTATCTCGACGAAGAGGGTTATAAAAGGCTCCTTGAGATCGACGAGAAGAAGAAAAGGACCGAGAAGCTCAAGAAAGAATACCGTGATACAACTGATTCCGGTGATATCGATATCTCCATGCAGGATGAACTCAAGCGTTTGCAGGGTGAAGATCCAGATGACATCAAGCCGCTTGATATTGATTTCCCTACTTCCGGTGACAGCTCACTCAATGCTTCAAAGGGACATAAGGAGAACATCTCCTTCTCAAGTGCAAGCCAGCTCGACTTCAACATGATCCCCGAGAAGAAGGTTGATGACAGCAGGCTCAGCAGTGAAGATGAGAGACAGTTCATCAAGCTCAAGTACAGAATGTCGATCCTTTACAGGACAAAGCTCGTGCCGCTCAAGAATCTTGCGGTAAGAGGATTCTGCTTCTCTCCCGACATGGGCGAGCTCCTGTTCGACAGATACGATCTTTTCCTTATGGGTCTCATGACGACATTGGCAGATGTATTCGAGCCGAAGGCGGTTTTCGATGAGTCCGTAATGCCTTCCGTATTGTTCGTAACGATGCACCCGAATGACGTTGATTTCAACGATCCGTATAGGATCCTGGAGTTCAACGAGAACTTCACTGCATTTACCAAGATGCTCTCAATGCCGTCAGGTATCGTAAGCATGCACGACATGCTCTTGCCGGATAAGACGATCAGCTTTATCCTCGGCATGAGACTTGCGACAGTAGCGCTCGGCACTCATTTCTCTCCGAAGATGAGTAAGTCATCGCCGGAACCGAACGATATCGAGATCGCGGGCAACAAGAGGATCATCAAATTCAGCAATCTGAATTCCGGACTTAATGCGCAGGACGCGACCGGTGAGATCACGGGATTTGCGATCGCGGGCGAGGACAGGATCTTCTACCCGGCGCACGCGAAGAGCCTTTACGGCATGTGCGTAATGGTCTGGCGCGATGACATCGAGGAGCCGCAGTCGATCACTTACGGTTTCTCGCCGTTCCCGCATGATGCCACGCTGAAGAACGGTGAGGATCTTCCGATCCTGCCGTTCAGATTCGACAGGGATCCGGCGTATTTTGCACCTGACCTGAGCTTCACGCATTGCGACAAGCTTCAGTTCGTAGGTAAGAGAACACCTGATTCCGAGTTTGAGACATTGGAGATCTACAGAACCTTCAAGGGCAAGGGTATCATCTCGCAGGATAACATTCACAAGCTTACCGGAAGTGCTTCTCTGAGGATCCGTTATGAGACTGATAAGTCGCTCTACGGATTCGAACCGTGCCTTGAGTACGCGTCGCTTTTCGCGCCGATCGAGATATACGGAAGATCAAGGATCCAATTGTCCGTATTCAATCCTGACCAGAAGAAAAAGAAACTCATCGTCGAGGACTTCGGCGAGGCTGAGATCAAGCAGCAGCTTACCTGGCAGACGATTACTTTGGATTATTCAGAAGACGGACCCATCAGACTTAACAGTCTGAGGATCTACATCGAGGACAAGGAACGCAATGGTGAGATCTACATCGATGCGATCAATTTTATCTGAAAAGGGGATTAGAAAATGAGCAACAAGCTTCTTTCTGCAATCGAGGATGACGTTTTCTTATCTGAGGGCTCAGTGCCGATAGTTATCGAGGGACTTGAGCACTTCTATGATACGAAAGATTCGCTTCCTGATGACAGCATGCATAATTCACACGAGCTTCTCTATCTAAGAGAAGGCAAGATCGAAGCCGTGATCGGCGGTGAGACTGTCATTCTTACGGAGGGTTCTGTCGTTGTCATCAGACCTCTTGTCAGACACAAGCTCATCATCAAGAGCGGCAAGGCTGACATGTTCAATCTGTATTTCGGCTTTGTTCATGATACATCTGAACTTGAGCAGACACGCGAGTCACGCAAGGTCAATAAGAAGGCTCAGGCCATGACCAACAACGCGGGTCCGAGTATTTCCATTCCCGGCTCTCTCGCGAAGATATCACTCGAGAATTTCCTCAAGTTCGCCGATCTCGGTGTAACAGAAGATAACGACATCACAAGGCAGCCGTTCTTCGTCATCTCCGGTAACGAGAAGAAGGAGATCAACCAGCTCACGGAGCGTATCGTCATTGAGGATTCCGAGAACCGCTACGCAAAGGAACTCATGATCCACAGCCTTACGGTAGAACTCATGATCATTCTCTCCAGAGCCATTCAGGGTGAGTGGGAGGAAAGCCTCCGTGTTAAGAACGGTAAGGCCAAGGAACTTGTTGCGATCGCAAAGCAGTATATGGATGAGAACTTCGATCAGGGGATCACCGTATCGGAGGCAGCTTCTTACGTATTCCTGAGTCAGGGCTATTTCACCCGTGCTTTCAGAGACGAGATGGGTATCAGCCCGATGAACTATCTGATGAAGAAGAGGATAGAGAAAGCATGCAAGCTCCTGAGGAATAACGAGATCAAGGTATCGGCGATCTCGTTGCAGTCAGGCTTCTCGTCACCGCAAAGATTCAATGTCGCTTTCAGAAAACAGATGGGCATGACACCCATGGACTACAGGAAAAAGTATCTTTGATCCTGCTCTGATCTTTATTTGATCATGAGTTCGTTTTGATATTGTTTTGAAATTGAGGTGATTACACATGTACGATTATGATAACGATTTTGCAATTCCCGAGGAGAGCCGTAAGAACATGGATCTTCCCAAGATCGAGAAAGCAGTAAGAGAGATCCTTGAAGCCATCGGTGAGGATCCTGAGAGAGAAGGTCTTCAGGAGACTCCGAAGAGAGTTGCAAGAATGTATGCGGAGGTTTTTGCCGGCCTTCACAGAGATATCAACCAGGACGTAAAGGTTTTCCACGGCGAAGGCAATGACGAGATGATCCTTATCGGCGACATCCCGTTCTATTCAATGTGCGAGCACCATCTCCTTCCGTTCCACGGCAAGGCACACGTCGTATATATTCCGAGAGACGGCAAGATATTGGGCCTCTCAAAGGTAGCAAGGATCGTGGACACCCTCTCAAGAAAACCCCAGCTTCAGGAGCGTCTCACATCTGAGATCGCTGACGAGATCGAGCGCGCAGTCGATGCAAGATCCGTATGCGTCATCATTGAAGCGGAGCATCTTTGCATGACGATGAGAGGTGTAAGAAAGCCAGGTTCCAAGACCGTTACATCCGCAATGCGCGGCGGCTGCAGGACCGATGCAAGAACAAGAAACGAGGCACTCGCACTGATCAACAGACAGCGCTCGGGTGTCTGATAAGGGTAATACACGGATGAATACCACCGACGGAAGATTTAACGGAATATACAGATGCGGAACAAGAAGCTTGGATATGGGCGTCAAGACCCATATCATGGGCATCCTTAATCTCACTCCGGATTCATTCTCCGACGGCGGCAGATATGTCTCCGTTGATGCTGCGATCGACAGGTGCGCACTCATGGTAAGAGAAGGCGCGGACTGCATCGATATCGGTGCCGAAGCAACGGGTCCTGCCGCTGAAGCGGTAAGTGCCGAAGAGGAGCTTAACAGACTGATCCCTTCTCTTGAAGCAATAAGAGAACGCTTCGACATTCCTTTGTCGGTCGATACATATAAGTCTGAAGTCGCAAAGGCAGCCATTGCTGCAGGCTGCGACATCGTAAATGACATAACCGGATTCAGGGGCGATCCCGATATGGCAAAGGTCGTCTCCGAAGGTAAAGCAGGATGTGTTCTGATGTTCAACAGAAGAACTTCCGGCGATCCCGCGATCGAATATGAAGCAGTTACAACGCGAGCTTTGAGAGAACTCACCGAGAGTATTGAGATCGCACGCAAAGCAGGCATTCCCGATGACATGATCATGACCGATCCCGGTATCGGCTTCGGCACGACAAGACCCATGGATGCGGCGCTCACGGCTTCGCTTGCGGCATTCGGATTCGGAGGCAGATATCCGATCCTTTATGCAGCTTCAAGAAAACGTTTCTCGAAGCTTTTTGCAGGCGGTGACGAAGCGGACGAAGCTTCTTTGGACAATGCCACCGCAGGCCTTTCATACATCGCCGCATCGCTCGGCGCGTCGATGGTAAGAGTTCATAATGTCGCATGCACCAGAGCAACACTGGACAGCTTTGACGGTACGTTCTACGCGTTTGCAGGAAAGTGATCGGAAGGAAATTGAAGTGGATAAGATAACACTTGCCAGAATGGAATTTGACGGACATACCGGTTGTCTCGACTTCGAGAAGACGAACGGTCAGAAGTTCATCGTCACACTTGAGCTTTTTGTCGATCGGATAGAAGGCTGCTACACCGACGAATTGGCTGATACCGTTAACTACGCCGACATCTATGAAGTTACCAAAAAGGTCGTCACTGCAGATGACGGCAACCTGATCGAGAGGCTTGCGCAGAAGATCTCCGATGCAGTCCTTGATGCGGACAAGAGGATCGCCAAAGTGAGCGTGACGGTATCCAAACCGCAGGCGCCGGTTGAAGGTGTTTTCGAGACCATGGCGATAACGATCGAGCGATGCCGCAAGGAGTTTGTTGTCCTCTCCATCGGAAGCAACATCGGTGACCGCGAAGAGAACATCCTGGCTGCAGAGAAAGCTCTTGAGGCACTTCCCAGAGTATCCGGATTCAAGCGCGCGTCGCTCTACGAGACAGAGCCCGTCGGTTATGAGGACCAACCGTATTTCCTCAACACCTGCGTCGGTTTCTATACCGATATCGCCCCTTATGATCTGCTCGAAAAGATCCACGCCATAGAGCACACTCTTCACAGGACACGTGAGATCCACTGGGGCCCCCGTACGATAGACATCGACATCATCTTCTACGGCGACCGTGTGATAATGTCTCAGGACCTCACGATCCCTCATCCGAGATGGAGTCAACGGTCTTTTGTCACGATCCCGTTAAGCGACATTGGGTTTATGGGCCAAAATAAGCCCGATGACAAGGAAGTGTCCCTGTATCGCAAGCGTGAATAATTGAGTTATCAGATATCAAAGTTTATAATTAAGCGTCACTAAAATGACAATGGAGGAACATATGTCAGAGAATAATTCCGGTGCACCCGTTCAGCAGTCTGAGAATCGTAACAACGATCAGAACAGAGATTTTAAGCGCCAGAGGAACAATCAGTCCCGTCAGGAAGGCGGCCAGAATAAGCAGGACGGTCAGTCCAAGCAGGATGGTCAGCAGAGACAGGAAGGCGGCCAGAACAGGAATAGGAATCACAGAAGAAGGAATAACGGCCAGAGACAGGGCGGCTACGATAACAGAAGACGCGAAGGCCGCGACAATAATCGTGACAATAACCGCGATAACGGTAATCGTGAGAACGTGAACCGTGAGAATAAGGAAACTCGCGAGAAGAATGATAATCAGCAGAATCGCGAGAACAAAGAGAATAGAGAGAACCGCGATAACCGAGAGAAGAATTTCAAGGCTAAGCGCGATCAGAATCAGGGCGGTGAGAAGAAGCAGTCCAATGCTTCACAGAACCAGAATCCCAAGCGTAACAGACGCTCCAAGGAATTCGGTGATGAAGTAGCCGAGAATGTCAGGAAGGTTGAGACCATCGAAGACATCAGATCCGATAACGCAAGAATTACAAAGGAGATCTATCTTGAGATAGCTTCTCTCAAGAATATCAATCTTAACTGATATGAAGGGTACATTTATTACTTTTGAGGGCATTGACGGATGCGGTAAGAGCACGCAGTGCGAGATGCTTAAGGATTATCTTAAGGAACGCGGCGTGGACTTCATATTTGTCAGAGAACCCGGCGGAACCGTGATCGGTGAGCGCATAAGAGAGATACTTCTCGATAAGAAGAATTCACAGATGACTTCCCGTACGGAACTACTTCTGTTCGAGGCAGCAAGAGCACAGATAACGGACGAGGTCATTAAGCCTGCATTGGAAGAAGGCAAGATCGTTCTTTGCGACAGATTCTTTGATTCTTCTTCGGCATATCAGGGCATGGCCAGAGGCATGGGCATGGAGTTCGTCTCAGACCTTAACATGGCTGCCACAGGAGGCCTTAAGCCTGACATTACGTTTTTCTTCGACATCAGCGCTGAGGAAGCGCTCGAGAGAAGAGGCAAAAGAGGCGAAGCATCTGACAGGATAGAGCTTGCCGGATTGAAGTTCCAGGAAGATGTCAGAGCAGGTTATCTTGAGCTTGCGAAGAGTTCTGAAGGAAGGATCATAACGATTGATGCGACGAAGGGGATCGAGGAGATTTTCGAGGTCGTAAAAGGAAGTCTGGAAGGTAGGATCTGATGGCTTTCACTGCAATTACGGGTCAGAGACAGATCAAGATGAGATTTGCTGCCGAAGCGAAGAGACGCGGCAGCGGTGCTTACATGATCTCCGGACCTGTCGGTTCCGGCAAGAGACTGATTGCAGAAGAATTTGCGAAGGCACTCATGTGCAATGACGCAGGGCAGAACGGTGCATGCGGTGTGTGTGCCAACTGCAAGTATTTTGACAACTTTACGACACCTGATGTTACGAGGGTATATGAGCCCGCGGAGACGAAGCAGGTTAAGGTCGATTTTATCAAGGACAATGTCGTTGCGGAATCGTACCTGAAGCCTCAGTTTGCAAGAACGAAGGTGTTCATCATAGACTTTGATTATCTCGGCGTTGAGAGCCAGAATGCGCTTCTCAAGTCCTTGGAAGAGCCTCGCAAGGATGTAGTGTTCATCCTGACGAGCTCCAACACCGACAGCGTACTTGATACGGTCATGTCACGTGTCACCGAGATCAAGCTTGATCCTTACAGCGATGACGAACTGGAGGAGATCGTTAAGGCGAATTGCCCGGAGCTTGAAGACGAGAAGATCAAGACGGCAGTCTATAACAGCGGCAGGATACCCGGCAAAGCGATCGAGCTTGCCAAGGAGGATTCCGGTGTCAGCATCAGACATGAGGTCAACAGCATCATGATCGCGATGCCCGGAAGTTCATACATCGATGTCCTTGAGGATTATTGTGAAGTGCTTACGGGCTTTAAGGATGATGCGAAGGTCGTTGCTTCATCGTTCCTGATGTTCTTCGACGACGTCGCCAGACTGATAAACTATCCTGACTGCCGCAAGCTTAATAATGAGACAGACAGAGAGGCAATAGAGAATTTTGTTGCCATGAACAAACATATAACAACACGTAAATTGGGAAGATGCAGCGAGGCGGTTAACACTTTCCTGAGAGCTTTGGAAGTGAATTCGAATTTTGATTCCTCAGCTTCCGCCATGCTTCTTCGCATACATGAGGAGCTTAAGAAATGAAGATCGTAAACTTGAGAACAAGAGATGCCGGTGTCACCATGAGATATCGTTGCGACGGATTGTCACTTGCATTGGGTGATGCCGTAATGATCGATACCGAATTGTGTGAGGAGATCGCTTTTGTCGCACAGGAACCGTACACGGAAGAGACGAATGAGAAGATCCCTTCCGTCAAGCGTATGGCCAGTGAGAAGGAGCTTGATAAATACTACGATATCTGCTCAAAAGAGAAGGATGCGTTCTTCAAGTGCAAAGAACTCATAGCGGCACGTTCCATCGAGATGAATCTCGTTGATTGTGAATATTCCTTCGACATGAAGAAGCTCACATTCTATTTTACCGCTGACGGAAGAGTCGACTTCAGAGAACTTGTTAAGGATCTGGCTTACACATTCCGTGCAAGGATCGAGCTCCGTCAGATCGGTTCCAGAGATCAGGCAAAGCTTGTCGGCGGCATCGGTATGTGCGGAAGAGAGCTTTGCTGCTGCTCATTCCTTAACCGCTTTGCACCGGTCAACCTTAAACTTGCAAGATCTCAGGGTCTATCTCTGAATCCCGGTAAGCTGAACGGTTCATGCGGTAGACTTATGTGCTGCCTCCAGTTCGAGAAAGAAGCATACGATGATGCTCACAAGAGACTTCCCGAACCCGGCGGACGTGTCAGAACACCGGTCGGTAAGGGACAGGTTATTGATGTCAACTACATCGAAGAGACAGTCAGTGTTAAGTTTGTTAACGAGAACGAGACTGAGATAGAGAAGTATAACTGGGCAGATATTGCCGATCTTAACCACGACATGGAGCGTAAAAATCGCGGCGGTTCCGACAATTTTAAGGACTATCCCGACATGAACGGCTCTTTTGGTGATGAGGGTAATAACGGTTAATAGGGTTGTTCCTTTGAGCTTTTTGTCGGTTTTGTTGTCAATTTGATAAATTTCTTTTTACAGAATCGCCCTCTTTTGCACTTGTTGACTTCGAGTTTTTGTGGAATAATCAAATCACAATTTGAATAGGAGGATACTACCAATGGCATATGTAATTTCTGATGCTTGTGTTTCTTGCGGTTCATGCGCTGATGGTTGCCCCGTAGGCGCTATCTCTCAGGGTGATACACAGTACAACATCGATGCAGCTGTTTGCGCTCAGTGCGGCGCTTGCGCTTCTAACTGCCCTGTTGGCGCTATCGTAGAAGAGTAATTCGTAAGACGATAGATAGTTTTTGATCAACGCGTTCCCGGTTTCGGGGGCGCGTTGTTTTTGTGTTCTGGGAGATGCATTCGTTGATAAGTTATTGTATGTCAGATTGACAACCCGGCACAATCCGTTACTATAGGTGCATATTTGTTTTTAGGGGTGCTCTGATGGCAAACTGTGAGACATGTCAGTACGCATATATTGATGAGATGACGGGCGAAGCTCTGTGCGATCTTGATCTTGATGAGGATGAGATCGAGAGGCTCGCGCAGCATCAGAGCAAGGAATGTCCTTTCTATAAAGACGGCGACGAGTATAAGACAGTAAGACACCAGATGTGAGGTGTGCTGTCTTGATAAGCGGTGAGAAGCGCCGACGCGTGCAGATGTGATAGCGGTGCGTTCCTGCGACCCCATCTTATTTATCCCATAATTCGGCAACTCAGTAATCAAAAACGGCAACTCATGTTGTCCGCTGTTGAATGCCTTCCGGAGCTCTGATAGTTTTGTGCCATCAACAAAACCTGTAAGAGTTCAAAGGAGATTCACGATGATTGAGGCAAAAGGTATCTGTAAGAGCTTCGGTGACAGGAAGGTCCTGGACGGGATAGATCTTGATATCGGTACGGGAAAGATTTTCGGGCTGCTTGGACCGTCAGGCTCAGGTAAGACGACGCTTATAAAGATAGTCACGGGACAGCTTGAGTTCGACAAGGGCAGCATTTGCATTCTGGGAAAAGATGTCGGCGCGCTTACCGGCAAGGACAGGAAGCGTATCGGCATCATGATGGACGAGCACGGAGTTTATGAGAGGTTGTCGTGCGCCGATAACCTGAAGATCTTCGCAGACATTTACGGCGTTCCTTATTCGAAGGTGATGCCGGCATTGGAGCAGGTGGGTCTTGCTGATAGTGCTCGAAAACCGGCCATGAAGCTCTCGAAGGGCATGCGTGCACGCCTCCGCCTCGCAAGAGTCTTCATGATCGAACCGGAGATCCTGTTCCTCGATGAACCGACGAGCGGACTGGACCCCATGACGATGCGGTATATCCACAAGCTGATCCTGGCTCAAAAGGAGAGGGGATGTTCGGTTTTCCTTACGACACACAACATGGAAGAAGCCGCTGCTTTGTGCGATGAAGTCGCTCTTCTGAATGAGGGCAGGATCATAGATCGCGGTGCTCCGTCGGAGATCTGCCGTAAGTACAATCACAAGAAGAGAATCGTAATCCATCTTAAGTCGGGCGGTGATGTTGAGCTTGCGCACGGCAAAGAATCTGCATTAAGGATCGCTGAACTTATAGAGCAGGGTGATGTTGAGACGATCCATTCGTCGGAGCCGACACTCGAGACAGTGTTTATTGAACTGACAGGAAGAAAACTTGATGACAGCGATGAGGAGGTCAAGTATGCGTAATATCGGAGTGATCTTTAAGAAGCAGTTGAAGGATACATTCAAGAACAAGACGGTGCTTATTCAGTTCCTGATGTTCCCTGTAATGACGCTCATCATGGATAATTTGGTAAGCATTCCCATTCTCGATATGCCGGAAAACTTCTTTGTGAAGTTATTTTCGGTTATGTATATCGGAATGGCTCCTTTGATGTCGGTTGGATCGATCATCGCTGAAGAGAAAGAGAAGAACACATTAAGAGTACTTACGATGGCAAATGTTAAGCCCTGGGAATATCTTCTCGGTGTAGGTCTTTATGTTTGGACACTTTGCATGATCGGTGCAGGCGTGATGGCGACCGGACTTCCTAAAGAGCAGATCCCATTCTTTATGGGCATTATGGCGGTAGGGTTCCTGATATCGATTGCGGCGGGTGCGTGCGTAGGTGTTTTCGCGCAGAACCAGATGGCCGCGACATCGATTGTCATGCCTGTAATGCTTGTGCTCTCTTTTGCTCCCATGCTCTCTATGTTCAATGATAAAATAGAGAAAGTATCACGAGTTTTTTTTACACAGCAGCTTCGTGTTCTCATGGACACGATGACATTCGACGGAATTAAGAGCGAGACTTTGGCGGTAGTCGGAATCAATGCCGTTATCGCAATCTTGTTGTTCTTTGTCGCATTTAAGAGAAAAGGACTTGAGTGAAGTTTTTTCGAGCTCATCGAGAACTTCCCGCAAGCAATAAAAGATTGAAAAGGATCTAAGTAATGAAGATCAATCTGGACATCAGCGATCAATATGATGATACCGAGATCATCATCCGCGCGCCGCACCTGAGCGGTGACATCGAGCGAATGGTCGCCATAATGCGCATGATCGACATGCAGATCGCAGTTAACCGTGACGGCGAGACATTCCTGCTCGACACGGACAAGATACTGTACGTCGAAGGCGTTGAACGAAAGACGTTTGTCTACACCAGCGGTGAGACTTACGAGTCGGAGCTTAAGCTTTATGAGATCGAACAGGAACTGGTGCAGCGTGATTTCCTGCGCATCAGCAAGCAGGTCATCGTTAACCTGCGTAAGATAAAGAGCCTTAAGACAGACGTCAACCGCAAGATCAGGATTACTTTGCAGAACGGCGAGCAGATCGTCGTGTCGCGCATGTACTCGGATGATCTGAGAAGAAAGCTGGGGTTAAAGTGATGGAAGAGAAGAAAACGATTTTTGATTACATAAGACAACTGTTCTCGATATTCGGAATAATAGTCATTCTCCATGTAGGGCTTGATCTCTTGGTAGGAGATAAGGCGTGTGAGGTGTCAACTTTGTTCTCGCTTGGCTCAGCCGGACTTTCGAATCATACTTTGATCCAGCTCTTTTTCCTGGCGCTGATCTGTACCCTGGCTCAGAACATCTTCCTTACCGACACACTCATAAAGAATATGCCGCTGCCGGTACGAAACATACTGTTCTTTGCAACCATGTTGATATCAAGTATCATCTTCATAATCTTATTCGGCTGGTTCCCGGTTGGACAGTTCATTACCTGGATTGCTTTCATTCTTTGCTTCTGCCTCTGCACCGTGTTCAGCGTCGTGATCTCCCGCTTCGAAGAGCGCTCTGAAGACCGTAAGATGCAGGAGGCTTTGAACAAGCTCAAGAAGTAAGCGTATAATGGCACGGTGAATGAATTTTCAGCGAAGGTGACATGAACGATTCGAATGTACACAATTCAATAGTGATCAACGGCGAGACTGTCGTGCCTGAAGAACTCGGGCGCGACGGTCTTTTGTTGCTGCAACCGAAGGATTGCTACAAGCTCGACACCGCGAGTGTTCTTCTGGCGTGGTTTGCGTCCTGCTTTGTGAGACAGGGCAAGCCGTGCGAGATGCTTGAGCTCGGGAGCGGCACCGGCGGCGTGTCTTTATTGGCTTCGGCGAGATGCAAGAACGCACACATCGACGGCGTCGAACTGGTCGAACTGCCGTATCAGACTTTCTGCGCTAACATTGCTCTGAACCATCTGGAGTCGCGCATTGCAGCTTATAACGCGGACCTTCGCGAACTGCCCGCAGAGATCAAGAATAAAGCCTACGACGTGGTCTTCATGAACCCGCCGTTCTACGATGGCACGCGCGGTTCAGTTACTGATACTGCTCGAAAATCAGAACACGAAGCTAAGGCCCGATTTGCAGAGCAGGGCGCACTTGAAGACTTCATCAAGGCTCAGTCCCTGCGCACACGCACGAGCGGCGGCTATGCCGTCATGTGCATCAGCTCTGACCGCGTGCCCGAATGCTTCTCGCTCTTTGAATCTTACAAACTCACGCCTGTAAGACTTCTGACGGTTCACGCGAATCCCTCCAAGGACGCGTTCCTGGCACTGATCGCCTGCAAGAAAGGCGCCCCCAAGGCCGAGTTCAAAGTACTGCCGCCGCTATATATCAACGAAGAATTCTCTTCCAAGCTCTCGAGAAGAGCCACCCACATCTACGAGGAGGAACACACAGATTGCTTTATTTAGTCGGAACCCCCATCGGTAACCTTGATGACATCTCACCCCGCGCCTGCGAGATCCTTCGCAGTGCCGATGTTATAGCCTGCGAAGACACCAGAGTAACAGGCATCCTTCTCTCATCACTCGGGATCACGGGCAAGCGCCTCATCGCATACCACGAGCACAACAAAGCAGCCAGCGGCAACGGCATCCTCGACATGCTCAAGTCCGGCCTCACAGTTGCTCAAGTTTCCGATGCCGGCATGCCTGCCATAAGCGACCCGGGCGCAGACCTTGCCTCTTTGGCTTCAGCTAATGACATTGAAGTCAGCGTAATTCCCGGTCCCTCCGCAGTGACCGCTGCTCTTTCCGTGTCCGGCCTCGATACAAGATATTTTCACTTTGAAGGATTCCTTCCTTCAGAAGGTTCCTCACGCCGCACCCGTTTGAAAGCATTGACTCTGATAGGTGAGACGATCGTCTTATATGAAGCTCCGCACCGCCTCCGCAAACTCCTCGACGAACTGGTCGACACCGGCTTCGGTGACCGCCGTATCGCGTTGTGCCGCGAACTCACTAAACGTTACGAAGAAGTTCTTCGCATGACTGTAAATGAGAGCGTTGAGTACTATAAGGCGAATGAGCCCCGCGGAGAATTCTGCCTTTGCCTTGAGCCTCTTGAACAGAAGAAATGTGTTGGCGGTGCCGGTGCCGGTGATCCTATGAAATTGATTGAACTTCTGAAGGAGAAGGGAATGTCTTCCAAGGATATCTCTGTGGTCGTCTCAGAATACACCGGCATGAACAAGAAGGAAGCGTACAAAGCCGCAAGCGAGATGTAAGCAGATGGGCGGCGCCTTGCTGTCATGTGAGAGCTGCGATACTGCTTTTCGAGTATGTCATATCACCGGTGTTCTCAGCCGGAACGAACTGTTTTCGAGTACTTTAGTTATCTGAAATTCCTCTCGATCATCTCATCAAGCTGATCGAGATCCAATGGTATTTCCGCTGTCTCAAAAGTGTAGAAAAGATTGTTGCCCTCAGTGATGCCGGCTTTTGCCAGCTTCCGCGAGCGAACGACCATTTCCTTTGTGTATTCGGGGTCGTCCATCATCCCGCAATGCTCCAGATAGACTTCGTTCTTTGTGCTCAACTTAAGAATCTTGAAGTCAGGATGCAGCACCTCACCATCAACCGGTACCGGACATTCATACTTATATGGAATTCCTCTCGCGTACAGTCTGTCTGCAATAAGTGCCTCTGACTTCGACCTGACGATCTCGCCCTTCAGCGTGGTGTAAGTCTTGGAACCGGGCTTGATTGGCTTCTTCTTGTACGGAGTCTCCAGCCACTTTATCACATACTGATCATCACCGGGCACAATCGGTGTTATGTACTTTTGGAGTTTTTCATCAAAAGAATCGTAGGCTTCTTCGATGGCAACGGCGGGGTATTTATCGAGTGCTTCGTTTAATGCTGCCAGCTCGCTCATGGCAATCTTCAGGGTATGTTGAAGGTAACGCTTCTGGGCGAGCTGGCTGATGAGGGTGGTGTTGCTTTTGGAGATGTATTTGGTGTTATTCCCTGAACTGTAATGATAGTACATAACCCTTGTTCTCGTGTGCCTTATAGCCAGACTTCCTGAAGGGAAGGAAGCTATCCTGATATTCAGCATGTTGATAGTATTGTTCAGCAGATTGATCCGTGATTTGAGATGCTCAGGTGTACTGATATTCATGGTGATGTTCTCCCTTGAATTTCTGTTCTGATTATAGGCAGCGTATCTGCGAATATGTTTGTGATTTGCTGCAGAAGCGAGTTTAGGGGCGATATATGAGACTTTTTGGCAAATATTGAGACTTTTTCCTCCGGGATATTTATTTGCAACAGAAAGCGGTTGTGTGATTGGTTCTCTTTTCGCGCGAGTAGAAAAGTGCAGAGAAATTGTGGTGCTCTGTTGCGCGTGAGTAGAAAAGTGCAACAGAAGTGCAGAGAAATCGCGGTGCTCTGTTGCGCGCGAGTAGAAAAGTGCAACAGAAGTGCAGAAAAATCGTGGTGCTCTGTTGCACACGAGTAGAAAAGTGCAACAGAAGATGCTGGAAAAACGCGTGCTCTGTTGCATGCGAGTAGAAAAGTGCAACAGAAGTGCAGAGAAATCGTGGTGCTCTGTTGCGCGTGAGTAGAAAAGTGCAACAGAAGATGCTGGAAAAACGTGTTCTCTGTTGCGTGCGAGTAGAAAAGTGCAACAGAAGTGAAGAAAAATCGTGGTGCTCTGTTGCGCGCGAGTAGAAAAGTGCAACAGAAGTGCAGAAAAATCGTGTAGCTCTGTTGCGCGCGAGTAGAAAAGTGCAACAGAAGTGCAGAGAAATCGTGGTGCTCTGTTGCGCGCGAGTAGAAAAGTGCAACAGAAGATGCTGGAAAAACGCGTGCTCTGTTGCGCGCGAGTAGAAAAGTGCAACAGTCCCCCCCTGAAATTGATCAATTCTGTTGCTGCAGTCTTAATGCTAAAGAAGATGCGGGGAGGAGATCTTGGTCCGCTGATCTTAACTGCTCGAAAAAACTGCTTCGGCCGCTTCATTTCACCACACAATTCCACTCATTCACAACATTTCCCGGAGCAGCACAAATTTAGTGGTAGCTTTATGATGAATTCAGATGATAGGAGAGTGAATATGAGTCTCAACAAGCACAGATTCATAAGAGTGGCGGCCGCATTGGGGATGGTCGGAATCATGGCAGCGGAGAGCGCGGGCTGTGTCGTTGTTACGGAGCCGGAACAACCGGCGCAGATGCCGGCGGAGACGACGGAGGCGTTTGATCCAAAGAATATTAAGCCGGGTGATGATTTCTACGGCTATGTTAATGCGGAGTATCTGCTTAATGCAGAACTTGACCAGTCCGGTGGTGCCGGCAGCTTCAATGATTTGAGCACCGAAGTCACTGACAGGTGTGAAGAGATAATCAGAGAAATCGCAGAAGGCGACAGAAGTACATATGCAGCGGGCAGTAATGAGCAGCTGATATACGATGCTTATGCGCAGTTCAGCGAGTTCACAAAAGATGTGGACACGGATAAAGAGTCGACTTCAAAAGCCGTGAATGAAGTAATTGCAAGTATCGAGAAGACATCGAACACTGATGAGTTGATCACACTTTGGGGTGAGCTTTATAAGAACTATGGTGTGTCGGTCTTTATATCAGCAGGCGTAGATATAAACAATGAGAATATTGATGAGTACTGCCTTGCACTCTATCCGTTCGCGGACGGCGATATGGAAATGATTGCAAAAGGTGACTCTGTTGCAAGTCAGTTGAGCGATAGTTATGTAGCACTGCTGAAAAATGCCGGCTTTGAGAAGGAAGTAAGTAAGGAGCGCGCAAAGGCGGCAACTTATCTTATTATCGATATAGCGGAATGTACGGATTATGATCTTCTTGATGACTATTCGAGTATTTACGAGTCGCTGGAAATATACACACAGAGTGAATATAACAAGAATTATGCCAATACCGCTGACGGAAAGCTTTTTGAGGCGGTGGGATTAGATGTGTCGAAGCTTAAGGATACAGACATAGCGATTTGTGATCCGGTGCAGTGGGCGAAGATAGATGAACTTCTCACAGACGATAATCTTGAGGCCCTGAAGACACTTACGATCTGCAGCTTCATGCAGGCGATGAATTCGGTCCTTCCGACAGAGATGGGCGGCAACAATATGCAGGTCAGCAGTGACGATATGGCGGTAAACGCTATCCTTCAATATCTTCCGGTGCAGGTCGGTGAACTCTATGCGGCAAAGTATTACGATGAAGAAGCCGTTGAAGAAGTTACACAGATAACGATGGATATCAAGGAAAGATATGTGGAACTGATCGGCGAATGTGCTTGGCTGAGCCAAAGCGCGAAGGACGGGATTATCCTGAAGCTTAACAATATCAAGCCTTTCATCGGCGCTGATAAACCGCATGAGATTGATGAGAAGGATGCTGAACTTATCGGAGAGACGGCATTTGAGACATATGCGAATTTCATGAGCTATTACTTCTATGGTGATATGGAGATAAAGCTGGGAACGCAGGTGGTTATTAACGGATTTGACGGAATGCCGCCGCAGACGGTTAATGCCTGCTATGATCCGACGGGCAATGCGATCGATATTCCGATGGGAATCATCGGAGGTGCTTTCTATGACAAGGATGCCGACTATTACGCTAATTTGGGCGGAATCGGAGGCGTAGTCGGACACGAGTTATCGCATGCATTTGACAGCAATGGAATGAATTTTGACCAGGACGGTAGATATAACCCGGGCTGGATCAGTCAGGCGGACAGGGATGCCTTTGACAAGATGGCGCAGAAGATTGCTGATTACTACAGTACGTGCACGATTTTGGAGGTTTATCACCTGGACGGTGAGCAGACACTCGGTGAGAATCTGGCGGATGTGAGCAGCCTCGAGTGCCTGTTGAGCATGGCGGAGACGAAAGAGGACAAGCAGCATGTTTTCGAGAGCTGGGCAAGAGTATGGGCCGATGTTACGGACAATGCTTCGGCGCTGATGCTGTTGGAGGAAGATGTACACAGTCCTGCGAGGGTGAGAGTAAATGCTGTTGTGGTGCTTTTCGATGACTTTTACGAAGTTTATGACGTGAAAGACGGGGACGCTATGTATTTGGCGCCTGAAGACAGAGTAACCAGATGGGGATGATTTGAATGAAATACATATTTAAACACACAATCAAAAATATACTTTCGAAGCCGGGACGCTCATTGATCCTGATCTTCTGTATCATGATGACGGCGCTCACGGCGATGATGGCACTCGACATGACGGAGAGCATCAGCGGACTTTTGAAGGCTTTCATGATCGATACGGTCGGCACTGCCGATATGACTGCGGTCTTCACGAACACACCGGATTTTGAAGGTCTCGAAAACTACAAAACCATGGCGGTCGCTTCTCTTCAGCTGCCGAAGTATACCAGGGACGAGGAGCTTTACTGGTACTCTTTTCGAGGCTTTGATGTGGCTAATAGTCTGAATGATTATGAATATGCTGCAGAACAGGGCATACTTGATAAGGTAATTGTTCTTGAGGACGGTGAGATCGCCGTAAATGAGAATTATGCAGAAGCTTATGACATCAAGATAGGTGATAAGGTAATACTCAAGGCACCGTTTTCTGAAGAAGAACGTGAATTTACGATCAAAGAGATCATCGTCTTCAACCTGCCGCTTTACCCGAAGGACAGGACCGCGATCTTCATGAATGAGAGTGATTTCTGTTTTTTGGCTTCACTTAAGGAAATGCAGTACAGCTATTACGATATTGATGTTCTGAATGACAAGGATATTAATGACTTTAAGGAAAAGCTCGAGGCAAATAACCCGGATTGCGTTGTCGTTGGCTCGGAAGCTCTTGAGAGGGAAGATATTCAGAGCATCAAGGGCGTTTTCCTTTTGATCTTTGTCCTTACGCTTCTCCTGGTATTCTTCATTACGGTGAGCTTCTCCGAGAAGATCGTTACGGAGAGAATGTCAACTGTCGGAACATTGAGAAGTCTCGGCGTGTCGGATTCGAAGACGGCGTTTTTTCTTCTCCTTGAGAATGCTGTATATGCAGTTATCGGAGCAGTTATCGGATGCGCACTCTATGTCATAGTCAAGAATGCATTTATTCCTGCAGTATTGAATCTGGGGTTTCGCGGAGAGGTTTATGATATGAAGGCTCACATCCCGAAGACGCCTTTCTACGCGTATCTGGCTGCTGTCGGAATATCGCTCGCCGTTGAATGTGTCTATCCGATAAAAGAGCTTATAAAGGCATCAAGAACATCGATCAGAGACATTATCTTTGATAACAAAGACACAGAATATAAGTACTCCTGGAAGAGACTTTATACCGGACTTATATTGCTCATAATATCAGTCGTAAGCATGTTCCTGGTGAAGTCATTTGTCGCGCTCAGCATAAGCCTTGTAACGGCAGTTCTCGCTTCGTCGATACTTATTCCTTATCTGCTTAAAGTGTTGAGCAAACCTGTTGCAAAACTCTTCGGAAAACTTAAGATGCCGGTTGCAAAACTAGCGGCAAGCGAAGTTTATAACAATAAGTCTATGGTAAGTACTGCAGTCCTGTCTGTTACCTCTCTGGTCGTTACTTCCTGTCTCTTTGTGTTCGCCAAAGAGATGGCAACTACGATATCGGCTCCGGTATACGACTGTGATGTTATAGTTACTGCGCCTAATGATGATGTCTTCACATATTCATTCATAGATGACATGGAAGGAGTAAGTGATGTCGAGTTTGATTTCTATAACTATGCGGATTCTGAGATCAATGGTGTTGAGTTAAAGTATGTTACTTATCTGGAATATGAGCACAAGGATCTGGTTTGTGCATATCAGGGTTTTGAAGGCACTTTAAGTGAGGATGAGATCGTGATCACTTCTTCGTTAGCAAGAACGTGCGGTATCAGCAAGGGTGACAGCGTTGAAGTTACTATCGGAACCGACTGGTTCAAACCGAGGACCAAGACTTTTACCGTAAAGGAAATCATCTCGGTGGAAGGTCTCAACATGTCTTCAAGCACGATATTCATGAATAAGGATCTCCTGTTCACTTATTTTTACGAGAGTATTCAAAATATTCTCATTAAGTGTGATGACCCCGCGAAAACATGTGCGGAACTCAAGAAGTACATTGTTGAGGACGATTACACGTTGGTGCAGACTTACGAAGAATGGAACGAGATGAGCACTGCGGATACATCTATCGAGATGATACTTTTCGCGCTTATAGCATTAGCAGTCGGAATCACATTGATCGGCGCTTCCGGCAACCAGGCCATCGGCTTCATCAACAGAAGAAGAGAACTCGCGGTTTTGTACTCGACGTCGATGCCGCGCGCAAAGCTCAACAGACTTTTGTGGCTCGAGAATGCCATGTCGGTAGGTATCTCATGCATAGTAGCCATGATCGTGTCGCCGATCCTGATCAGCCTTCTGGCGAAGATCGCATATATGCTCACAGACGGCGATCTCGAGATGGTCGGACTGGATATTCCGGGTGTCATGATCTTCATAATATGTTTCTTCTTCGTTATGAGTCTTGCGGTAGTAAAGCCTATCAGATTCCTTAAGAAGATGAACGTCGCAGAGCAGCTTAAATACGAGTAATACACAAGGAGATATATCAATGGATACGATCATTACAGTAGATAACGTTTATAAGTCATTCGGTAAGGGCGAAGCTGAGGTCAAGGTCCTTCAGGGCGCAAACCTCTCGGTTCAGAAAGGCGAGTTCGTCTCCCTCATGGGCCAGTCGGGAAGCGGCAAGTCAACTTTGCTCTACCTTATTGGAGGTCTCGACAAGGATTATGAAGGCGAGATCATCGTCTGCGGCTCCAAGCTTCACGGCCTCAAGGAGAAGCAGATGTCCGACATCCGTCTGAACAAGATCGGCTTCGTCTTCCAGTTCTACAACCTTATCCAGAATCTCTCGGTCGAAGACAACATTCTTCTTCCCGTATCAGTCGCCGGCAAGGACATGATCGAAGCTAAGAAGAAACTCAACGAGATTCTCGATCTTACCGAGCTTTCCGATAAGCGAAAAGCAAAGCCGGCAGAGCTTTCCGGCGGCCAGCAGCAGCGTGTCTCTATTGCGCGCGCACTCTTGGGCGACCCTGCGGTGATCCTTGCGGATGAGCCTACCGGCAACCTTGACAAAGCTTCCGCCGAGAACATCATGAAGCTTTTTTCCGACATCAACCGCGAGACCGGCATGACCATCCTTCAGGTAACACACAACGAAGAGTATGCCAAGTGCGGCAACCGCATTGTAAGACTTGAGAACGGAAAGACAATCGGATAAGATTGAGCCGTGAAAAGAATAGTTTCTCGCGGATTGGCGGAATGTAAGAGAGGCAGAACGGAAGAAGGGCGGATCGCCCGACTTCGGGAACATCTCTCGCTGAATCCGTGAAGGACCAAAACATGGTGGTATTCAATGCACTTAGCTTTGTGTGATGACGAGCAGGTTTTCCTGGATATCCTTGTCGGAACAATACGTGAACATTTTGATGTTTTCGAATCCGAGACAGATACATATCTGTCCGGATTTTCTTTGCTTGAAGCGCTGAAGAGCGGCGTTTCTTACGATGCGTTGTTCCTTGATATAGAGATGGGCGACATCGACGGTCTGTCGCTGGCGGGGAAGATCCGCGAGTTCCTTCCGAATATTCCGATCATCTTTCTTACAAGCCACACGGAACTGGCAATCGACGGCTACGAAGTATCCGCTATGCGTTTCCTTAAGAAGCCTGTCGAAAAGGACAAGCTCTTCCAGACACTCGATGACCTTAAGTCCATGACTCGCGGCCGCAAAGGCGTAATAATCAAGGAGGCCGGCGAAGAAGTCGTTATCGTTCCTTCGGAGGTGCTGTTCATCGAGTCCGATAACAATGATGTTCGCTTCATAACGACAGGAAAGACCGTTGTTGCCCGCATGAAGCTTACCGATGCAATCAACCTGCTCAATTCGGTTAACGACACTATCAGGCGCGTTCACCGCTGCAGCGCAGTTAACATGTCGCACGTTGCAAGGATCCGTGACCGCGAGAAAGATATCGCGCTCGATAACGGCGCTTTCGTCGCGGTGAGCAAGAGCTATCTTAATGAATTCAAGGATGCCTTCCGTGAATATGTAAGGTCGTCAGTAAGATGATCGGTGTTCTTGGCGTTTTGTTAACATTTCTTTCCGCCGTCTCAGTTTATATCGGAGAGGTTATGCTGGTCAGATTTGTTTATAAGACTGAATTTGCAGTAAGTAAGTCAGACTTCTTTTCGTCCGATACTTCAGGGGGAACGGTATCTTCAGGTGCTTCGAAGGTGCGCGCGGCATTGCGGCTGCTGTCGACATTAATCTCTGCAGCGCTGTTCTATACGTTATTCTCTGTAATCTCTTTTGCACCGGCTGTCGATTCTTCCGGATTGGTTGCAGAAGAGGGGATTGCCGATACGACGCAGATTGCCGTTCCTTGGATTCTATTTGGCGCGGTTGCCGCTGCGCTCTCCGTATCTGTAGCGTTCTGGTTCATTGGCAAAGGGACATTTACCGGCGGTGTTTTCCATTGTTGCGCGCTGTTTACTTCACTCATTATTTACGGTGAGATCAGCAGCTTCCTGTCGGGCTTTATGAATCTGGTAGACAGTCCGGCATTCCCTTATGTTGCCGGCTTGGTATCAGGCTTGGTGCCCGTGATCGTGTTTATTCCGCTCAGCCGCGCTTCTGCTTCAGAGGACCAGGAGAGCTGGCACAAGGAGAACGCGCTTTTCGTAACTGCTATCGATGTGTTTGTTCATATAACGGCTTATGCAGTCGGTGTCATACTGATTGTCTCAGGTGCTGTCGGCGGCCCTTATGTGATGTCCCTCATGATGCTCTCTGCAGCAGCGGTCAATACGCTGACTGTGTGCTTCGGCGTCATCCTTGCAAAGGACCGCTACTACAAGCGCGTAACCCACATCAACAACGAGATGCTCTCCGCGCAGGCTTCCCACTACGAAGCTGTCAAGCAGAGCAACTTTGAGATCCGCCGCGTCAAGCATGACATGAAGAATCATTTGCTTGTCATCGAGGAACTTGCCAAAGCACAGAACTACGATGAGCTCTTGAAATACACCGCTGAACTTAATCAGCAGATTACATCCGCTGATGTCTTCTACAGGACCGGCAACGACATCGCCGACGCAATCCTGTCCGACAAGAATAACAAAGCTTCTCTCCGCGGCATTACTCTCAAGGTCTCCGGTGATCTCTACGGCTGCACATTGAACCCTGCCGATCTTTGCACGGTCATTGGCAACCTGCTCGATAATGCGATAGAGGCGGTGGGAGGCTTCTACGGGCTTGATACAGACGAGGAGACGCGGACTGTTGTTTTCGAGATGCGGAGAAATAACAACTTCATGCTCATAACCGAGACCAATTATTCGCCGGCGCCGATCATACGCAAGGACAATAAGATCATCTCCTCCAAAAATTCCGACAATCACGGCTTCGGCATCTACAATATAAAGAACGTTGTTGCCAAGTACGACGGCGACTTCGAGATCATCACCGAGGAGACAGATCCTGCGCACGCGGAGTATTTCAAGTACAGCTTTGAGATCATGCTGCCGATGAAGTGATGACGGAGCAATAAAAACTGCGCCCGATCACTCGGACGCAGCCTGCAAACTTAATTATGACTTTCGAATCAAGCGTTTGTGTAGTTATCGAAATAACCCTGAACGAGGACAACAGGTGTACCCTTGTCGCCTGAACCGGAAGTAAGGTCGCACAAAGAACCGATGAGGTCTGTGAGCTGACGAGGTGTTGTACCTTCGCTTGCCATCTTACCAACGAGGTTTGCGTCCTTAGCCTTGATGCTCTCGGAGATAGCGTTCTTAAGTGCTTCGCCGGAGAGATCAGCAAAATCATTGTCTGCGAGGTACTTGAGCTTGAGCTCGTTAGGTGTACCCTTGAGACCGTCTGTGAAAGCAGGTGAGACACAAGGGTCAGCGAGCTCCCAGATCTTACCCTGAGGATCTTTGAAAGCGCCGTCACCGTAAACCATTACTTCAACGTGCTTGCCTGTCTTAGCGAGGATCTTAGCCTGAATGTCGAGAACGAGGTCCTTGCACTCACGAGGGAAGAGCTTAACCTGATCTTCTGTAGCCTTGTTGGAACCGAGCAAGCCGTAACGCTCATTGCATCCGCTGCCGTTGATGGGAGCGCTCATGATCTCGTCGAGGCCGCAAACCTTCTCAGCGCCTGCAGCGAGGAGAATTCTCTTTGTTCTTGCTCTTGTGTGAATGTCGCAGTTAATTACATTCTTTGTGTAATCAAGGATTGCCTTTGCCTGGTTAGCGAAAACGATCTCAACGTCACAACCTGTCGCCTTGATTACTTCTGAGTAGTACTCAACATAGTCAACGCCTGTGAACTCGTGCTTGATGTATCCGAAAAGCTCACGATACTTCTCAAGTGAAAGAACGTCGCTGTAAGGATTAACGCCAGCCTCATCGATCTTGTCGAGGCTTACGAGCTGGTTGCCGACTTCGTCTGAAGGGTAGGAGAGCATGAGAACGATCTTCTTGCATCCCATTGCGATACCCTTGAGGCAGATGGCGAATCTGTTACGTGAAAGGATAGGGAAGATAACGCCGACTGTCTCGCCGCCGAACTTATTCTTAACATCTGTTGCGATATCTTCTACTGAGCAGTAGTTGCCCTGTGCTCTTGCAACGATGGACTCTGTCATTGAAATAACGTCTCTGTCACGAAGTTCGAAGCCCTCTGCCTCGCATGCCTCGAGAACACTGTTTGTTACTATCTCAGAAAGATCGTCACCCTGACGAATGATGGGGCACCTGATACCTCTTGAGATTGTACCTACTTTACGATCTGCCATAAAGTTACCTCCTCGCAAATGTGCGTTGATTGTTATTTATTAACGCCGTAATTATAGTACAGTTGAATACATAAGCAAAACAGAATATACTTATGCTTGCAATTTGAATAACTTATGGATAGATGCATTGGAGGATATCTCAAGAATGCAGGCAAAACTCGACCAGTACAGGATCTTCAAAGCAGTAGCTGAAGCAGGTAACATCACGGCGGCTGCCAAAGAGATGTATATAAGCCAGTCGGCCGTAAGCCAGACTCTGAATGCACTCGAGCACGCATTGGGTGTGAGGCTTTTCTCGCGATCCAAGAAAGGCGTTACCCTTACGAAAGACGGCGCCACTTTGTACGAATATGTCTCAGGCGCTCTTGCCATGATCGAATCCGGCGAATCGCGAATTAATGAGAATAAGAATCTTACCGGCGGTGAACTTGTAATCGGCGCGAGCAACACGCTGACTGACAACTTCCTGCTTCCGTACCTTGAGACTTACCACCGCAAATATCCCGGTGTACGCATCCACATCCTGAACGGCACATCCAAGCGTGTTATGAATTACCTGGAGACGGGAATCGTGGATATGGTTTTCGCGACCACGAACGAGAAGCCTGAAGAATTCGAGAGCTTTCTTTGCTTCAAGACGCATACGGCATTTGTCGCAGCACCGGACTATCCGATCGACTTCGATGCCACATATTCTCTGAAGGACCTCACCGCGATGCCGCTAATTCTCCTGGAGAAGGAGGCGGGCTCGAGGCGATTCCTGGAGGATGTTTTCCTCAAAGAAGGCTTGAGGCTCGAACCCGAGATAGAGCTCGCCAGTTACGAACTTCTTATCTCGCTTGCCAAGATCGGTCTCGGCATCGCAGTCGTCACCGAGGAGCTCTCCGCCGAGGCGCTTGAGTCAGGCGCGGTCCGCAAACTCAAGGTCGACGCCGAATTCCCGACGCGCGCCGTCAGCATGCTCTACTCCAAGCAGACTACCCCTTCTGTGGCGTGCGCGAAGTTCGCCGAGTTGATCCGCGGGTGAGGAGGGGATTTGAGTCGCCTATGCAGTCTGCATCCGGTGGTGATAAGTCTTAGCTTTGACCAAAATGCACTCGAAAACGGTGCTTTGGGACAATGTCGGTTTGCTGACAGGGAAGTCATCCAAAATCTGATAATCAGCGCTTTTGAATGACGTTTTCGCTCATTAGTCATCCGCATAAAAAATAACAGCACAGGTTGACATTTCTGTCTACGCGCCTGCTCATCCGTCATACTATCTGTACGCCTATCCGTCAACCTATCTGTCCACCTTTCCGTCCGCCTTGAAAACTACGCCTTAAATCACTATAATCATTTAATTACGCGCACCTTTAATACTTACGCGCGAGGAGGAACGAAATGGAACAGAAGAAATTCTACATCACGACACCGATCTACTATCCGTCAGGCAATCCGCATATCGGACATTGCTATTCGACGCTCGCTTGCGATTGTATCGCCAGAATGAAGCGAATGCAGGGTTATGATGTCATGTTCCTCACGGGAACCGATGAGCACGGTCAGAAGATCGAGAAGAAGGCGGAGTCTTTGGGCGTTACACCTAAGGCTTATGTCGACGAGATCGTTGCGAACTTCAAGAAACTTTGGGCTACGCTTGATATCAAGTACGACAGATTCGTAAGAACTACTGACGATTATCATATTCAGACGGTTCAGAACATTTTCGAGAAGCTTTATAAGGATGGATACATCTATAAGGGCGAGTACAAGGGAAAGTATTGCACACCCTGCGAGTCTTTCTGGACGGAGAGCCAGCTTGTTGACGGCAAGTGCCCTGACTGCGGAAGAGAAGTAACGGACGCTAAAGAAGAGGCTTATTTCTTCAAGCTTTCCGAGTTTGAGCCCAGACTTCGCGAGTTGCTCCTTGATGAGGAGAAGAATTTCCTTAATCCGAAGTCACGTGTAAACGAGATGATCCACAACTTCCTGGATCCCGGTCTTCAGGATCTTTGCGTATCCAGAACAAGCTTCAAGTGGGGTATCCCGGTTACTTTCGATGACAAGCACATCGTATACGTTTGGCTCGATGCGTTGACAAACTATATCTCTGCTTTGGGCTTCATGAACGATACTTATAACGACTATGAGAAATACTGGCCTGCAGATATGCACGTAATGGCGAAGGAGATCGTAAGATTCCATTCGCTCATCTGGCCTTCGATCCTTATGGCGTTGGGCGAGCCCCTGCCGGATCATGTATTCGGCCACGGATGGATCACATTCGGTGAAGGCGGCGGAAAGATGAGCAAGTCCAAGGGCAACGTTGTCGATCCGTTCGTATTGTGCGACAGATACGGCGCTGATGCTTTGAGATACCACCTCTTGAGAGAGATGGTCTTCGGTTCTGACTGCCCGTATTCAAATGAGCAGATGTTCTCAAGGATCAATTCCGACCTTGCAAACGATCTCGGTAACCTCGTGTCCAGAACGGTTGCAATGGCCATCAAGTATTTTGACGGAACACTTCCTGCTGAGAAGGACTTCAACGATTCTGACGAGGATCTCCTCGCTCAGCTCGACGGTCTCACGGACTATGTTGACGAAGCATACAGCTCAATGCGTTTCTCTGACGGTCTTGCAAAGATCTTCAGTGTTATCGCTCGTGCCAACAAGTATATCGACGAGAATGAGCCCTGGAAGCTTGCCAAGGATGAGACGGCTAAGCCGCGTCTTGCAGCAGTTCTCTATAACCTGCTTGATGCCATCAGACGCGTATCGATCCTTCTTGAGCCTGTAATGCCTCATACATCACCCAAGATCTATGAGCAGATCGGTGCAGATGCTTCCGTCACAACATGGGAGAGCACAAAGGTAAGACACGCTTTGGCTTCCGATGTTACGGTTACTAAGGGTGAGGTTCTTTTCCCTCGTCTCGACATCGACAAGGAGATCGAGGAACTCAACAAGATGTTCCCGGCTGAAGAAGAGAAGGGCAAGGATCTTGAGCCTTTGAAGGAACTCACCAAGTTCGATAACTTTGCTGCGTTGGATCTCCGTGCAGTTAAGGTCCTTGAGTGCGAGAAGGTTCCGAAATCCGACAAGCTCCTTAAGTTCAAGGTTGATGACGGTTTCGGCGAGAGACAGGTCCTCTCCGGAATTGCTAAATACTACAAGCCTGAGGATCTCATTGGCAAGACGCTTGCAATGATCGTTAACCTCGAGCCTCGCAAGATGATGGGCTATGAGAGTAACGGCATGATCCTCTCCGTCAAGTACGGCGACGGTTACCGTGTCCTCGAGTTCGACGATTCCGTTGAGGCCGGTGCTGATATTTCCTGATATCTTTCCCACGATATCTCGAAAAAGTACCCGCGGCGCCCGCCGTTACGGCGGCAGCACGTGTGACCCGGAGCAAACGGTCGCGAAGGGGTGCCACCGGTGGTTCGCACAGCCGCACAATGTGCGGCGTGAACGGGTGCCAACGGTGGTTCGCACAGGCAGATACCGTGCGCCGCAAACAAATTAACAGAGAGGCTGATAGAACGTGAAAGAACCGGTCTACTACAGCGGAACAGCTAAGTTTTTTGACACGCATGCGCATATCTACGACAGTAAATATGCGCATGCTGATGTTTTGACTGGAGATATCCTGCGAAGATGCAGGGCTTCAGGCGTTATGTCGATGCTCATTCCCGCAGACAGCGAGAGAACTTCGAGGCTCGCGATCGATCTTACGGCGAAGTACGACGGCTTCGAAGGCATCGCATTATACGCTTCCTGCGGCGTTCATCCGCACGAGGCGAAAGATTACACCGAAGATACCGAGAGATACTTAAGAGACGTCCTGGAGGCGCGTGAGGCGCATAAAGTGATGGCTCTGGGCGAGATCGGTCTGGATTACTATTACGATCTGTCAGAGAGGAATGTGCAGAGAGAGGTTTTCGAGAAGCAGCTCCTGCTCGCCAAAGAGTATGACGTGCCGATCATCCTGCACGAACGTGAAGCGACGGGAGACTGCCTGGACATCCTGAGGAGCTTCCATAAGGAGGGCAAGCTCAGGGACGTGCCCGGTGTATGCCATTGCTGCTCGTGCTCGTTAGAGGCATCACAGGAGCTCCTGAAGATGGGGTTCTATCTGGGCTTTGACGGACCGATCACATTCAAGAATAACAAGAAGACTCCGGAAGTTGCCGCAAATGCGCCATGGGACAGGATCGTTATTGAGACGGACAGTCCGTACCTGACGCCGGAGCCAAACAGGGGACTCATCAACGAGCCGTGCCACGTCGCATATGTCTGCGCCAAGCTGGCCGAGATAAAAGGCGTGTCTATTGATGAAGCCGCGCATATAACCTATGATAACGGCAGAAGATTATACGGAGTGTATTGACCATGAAGAAAACCGACATCGTACTTATTGTAGTTACCATAATCCTTGTCATCGTCCTCGCAGGCGGTTTTATCTATGACAGGAACAGTGCACTGCTCGACAGGACCAGCTATTACAAGATAAGTGAAGATGAGAATCTTGAGATAGTAAAGGTGAAGAAAGCCGGAATGCTCTATATGCGCGCCGCTTACGAAGCCAAGATAAAGGTCAAGAACGGCGCAGCGGATGATTATGTCATCGCGCTCTCACAGACCTACGGCGGTGCACAGGGTCAAATGTTTGACTACACGCAATATAAGCAATACGAGGCTGATTGCCTGAACGGCTGCACTCTTCTTCCGACGCCCCGCCAGGATTCTTTCATCTGGTTTCTCGGCGTTCAGCTCGAAGAGAAATCTACCAAAAACGTTGTCTACATCATCTCTCAGGAAAACGACGGCAATACTTATATCTATATGTATTACTCGCGCAAATAATCAGTACACGAATAATTAGTACGCGCGGAATTTTTGTGCAAGAAAACCAGTCGCTGTGCAGGGAACCTCTCTGTCGGTATACGTTCGTATGCGTGCTCAGATTCAAGCGCCTGAACGCCTTCGTCTGCGTGCGCGGATCGTCGAAAAGGAACGCCTTCGTAAACTTCTCATCGGCAAGCGGGACGGCTCTGAACCGTTCCCGCATCAAAGCTATGAGATGCTTATAAATAAGGCCTTTGCGGTCGCTCAGGAAACTTTTTGCGACAAATTTTTGATAAATTTCAAATTCGTGGTTGACATAACTCAACTTTATGTTGTACAATTCATTCGCGCTTTGAAAAAGGTGTGGCTAACGGAAGCTTAGCTCAGCTGGGAGAGCATCTGCCTTACAAGCAGAGGGTCACAGGTTCGAGCCCTGTAGTTTCCACCAAATGCACGGCGCAGTAGTTCAGCCTGGTTAGAACGCCAGCCTGTCACGCTGGAGGTCGAGGGTTCGAGCCCCTTCTGCGTCGCCATTAAGATTAGGCCGGACACTTTAAAGGTGTTCGGCCTGTTTCTTGCTCAGATAGCTCAGTCGGTAGAGCAGGGGACTGAAAATCCCCGTGTCGGCAGTTCGATTCTGTCTCTGAGCACCAAAGAGGTTATCTCATTCGAGATGACCTCTTTTTTTTTTGCCCGGACGGATACTTTTGCTGATATGGCCGGATCACTTCGCCAAAAGTCAGGTAAAACCTCAGGTACTCTTCTGCTCGCATGCAACAGAACTACACAATTTCTCTTCACTTCTGTTGCACTATTCTGAAAATCGCAACAGAACACGCGTTTTCTTACCATCTTCTGTTGCACTCTTCTGCTCGCATGCAACAGAGCTACACAATTTCTCTTCACTTCTGTTGCACTATTCTGAA
>JAKSRD010000001.1 GCA_024403795.1 Saccharofermentans sp. | reverse complement strand
AAACAAATTAAAAATAAGCAGACAGCTTATTTGCTGTTTGACTTTTTATAGGAGTTAGTTATGAACGATCCTGAGAGATTTGAGAAACAGATGGCATTTATCAGGGAGATAGATAAAGAGAAACTTATAAAAAGACAAAACTATATAACAGACGGTGAGACTCATGAGGATGATGCGGATCATGCATGGCATATGGCGATCATGACATTGCTTCTTAAAGAGTACTCAAATGAAGACATAGACGTGCTGAAGACTATGACGATGCTTCTTACGCATGATCTTGTGGAAGTATATGCCGGCGATACCTATGCATACGATGAAGAGGGTAAAAAGACTCAGGCCGAGCGTGAAGCTAAGGCAGCCGATAAGTTGTACGGACTTCTTCCGGAGGACCAGTGCGAGTATCTTAAATCTTTATGGCTGGAGTTCGAAGAATGCAAGACACCGGAAGCCCGGTTCGCAAGAGCAATGGATTGTTTTCAGCCTGTCATCCTGAACGATGCCACGAACGGCAAAGCTTGGAAGGAACACGACGTCAGACTCAGCTGGATAATGAAGCGTAATGAGAGGGTACATCTGGGGTCAGAAGATATCTGGGAGTATGAGAGGAAGAAGCTGATCGCCCCTAATGTTAAAAACGGTAACATAATCGATGATAATGACAATTGATATTTATTAATACTTTGATTGACGTGTTTTTCGCGCAAGCGGTATAATCTACCGCATTGAATCGGTGAATGGAGGAATTGGATCGTGTATTGTATGAATTGCGGGACTATGTTGCCTGATAATGGAAATTTTTGCAGTAAGTGCGGCAGCAATGTCGGTGCCGTACGTCCCGTGCAACAGGCGCGACCCACAAGCCGGGAAAACAATGCATGGGTCATGAACAGCGGCGTTGTTAATCCCAATCCAGATCCTCTTCCCGGCTATGAGACTTACAATCCGAGATTCCATCTCAAGTGCGAGTACTGCTACTATGAGTTCGACTACCATACTTATGATCTCGGACACAGATCCTGGTATCCGCACGGCTTTGTGTACTGTCCGCGTTGTAATAAGCCGTTGAAGCACAGGATGGAGAATGAGGTGCTTAATAACGTTGTTCCGCAAAACAACGCCTATATGCCGCCGACGCAGCCGATGTAACAGGCTTTTGTGTGTTAACCTAACGTAATCATGGCTATAGATAAAAGTAAGACAGATCTTATTAAGGCGAAGTATGAAGAACTTACCGGAACATTAAGTGATCCGGTCGTTGCTTCGTGCCCGGAGGAATACACGAAGTATTCCAAAGAACTTGCGGTTCTTAATCCTCAGGTGGAAGCAATAACAAGTTATGAAGCTTGTGAGAATGAGATTAAAGGGATATTGGAATTGCTGGAGAGCGGTGATCTTAACGGCGACGATGAGATGAGGAGCATGGCTAATGCCGAGCTTGCCGAATGTAAGGACAGACTTTCCGAGCTTGAGAAGGAACTGATGATCTACCTTACTCCGGGAGATCCGAGAGATGCCAGATCGGTAGTATTGGAGATCAGAGCCGGAGCCGGCGGCGAAGAATCTGCATTGTTTGCGGCCGATCTTCTGAAAATGTATAAAGGCTATGCACAGCTGAAGGGTTTTGAAGTCAGCATTATCGATGCCAGCCCGACGGAACTTGGCGGATATAAAGAAATAGTTGCTGAGATAGACGGTCTTCGCGTGTATTCAAGAATGAAGTTTGAGAGCGGTGTTCACAGAGTACAACGAGTGCCGGTTACCGAATCAGGAGGCAGGGTTCATACATCTACTGCAACGGTGGCGGTGCTTCCGAAGGCTGAACCTACCGATGTCGAGATCAATCCGAATGATCTCAAGATAGACAGATTCAGATCATCGGGCGCGGGCGGTCAGCATATCAATAAGACTTCTTCAGCGATCAGGATCACGCATCTTCCGACGGGTATGGTTGTTACATGCCAGGACGAGAGATCGCAGATCCAGAATAAAGAGAAAGCGATGGAAGTCTTGCAGAGCCGTTTGTGGGCGATAGCCAGACAGGCTGATGTGGACAGTTATAATGACGAGCGAAAATCCCAGGTGGGAACGGGCGACAGATCCGAGAGGATCAGAACCTATAACTATCACCAAGGAAGAGTGACCGATCACAGGATCGGATTGACGTTGTACAAATTAGACAGTATTCTTGCCGGTGATCTGGATGAGATCGTGGATGCCCTGACATTGGCTCAGGCTGCGGAGAATGCCGGAAACAGTGAAGAGTGATTTGAGGAGTTTTTATGGAGCGCGCGAAAAAATATCAGAAAACCATCATGATCGATTCAAAGGATGACTCCGGGATCAAGGATGCGGCTGAACATCTGAAGAGCGGTGAAGTAATAGGTTTCCCCACAGAGACCGTTTATGGTCTTGGATGTGATGCGAGGGACGGAGAGGCCGTAAAGAAAGTTTTCGAGGCCAAGGGTCGTCCTGCTGATAATCCGCTCATCTGCCATATTGGTGATAAGGAACAGATAGAAGATGTAGTTGCCGAGGTCACTCCTCTGGCTCAGAAGTTGATTGATGCTTTCATGCCCGGTCCCATTACGATTGTAATGAAGAAGTCTTCATCAATAGCTGATGAGACGACTGCCGGACTTGATACCGTAGGCGTCAGAATGCCTTCGCATCCGGTGGCAAACAAGTTCCTCAAAATGTGTGGAGTGCCAGTTGCCGCGCCGTCAGCAAATCTGTCCGGAAGACCTTCTCCTACGGGTTCGAGATCCGTTCTTGAGGACATGAACGGATATATCTATGCGATTATCGACGGCGGTGATTCCGATTACGGATTGGAATCGACTGTCGTTGATTGTACCGGAGACAAGCCGGTTATCTTGAGACCGGGTGCAGTTACAAAAGCTGACATAGATTCCTTGCTGGAGGATTCGGAAGCCGTCATGGCAGGCTCTCTGTCTGATAAGGAGACGCCGAAGGCACCGGGAATGAAGTACCGTCATTATGCTCCTTATGCTCAGGTCGAGATCATGAAGATGCCCGAAGGTACAAAGATTATCGGTGACAATGTAACCGGTTCTGAGATAAAGTCTGATAAGACTCCTTTTACTCTTGAAGATCTGAAGAAACTGAGTGACGACGAAGCAAAAGAACTTGTTGATATTGCATCTCCCTTTATTTTGAGATCGAGAGAGATCCTCGCAAGTAATCCGTTTGCCAGGATAGGCCTTTATTGCGGCAAGGAAATCAAAACCGTCTATGACAAGCTGAATGATAAGCTTTTGTCGGCACACACCGAATTTTGTGTGTATGGTGCTGCGATTGATGTATCAGCTGCTTCTCACGGACTGTTTGAAGGTCTCAGATATCTTGATGTTCAGGAAGTTGACGTGATCCTTGCACAAGGATTCGACGGCGATGGAATATCTGTTGCGTATATGAACAGACTCTCCAAGGCATCCGGGAAGAAGGAAGAACTTATCCCGGGTATGCCTGTTCCCGCACGTCCTTCAAGAACGCCGCTTCCGATAGATGCATTCAAGGACACGTTCACTGCGTCAGTTCTGTTCGTTGATGACAATAACACATCTCTTTCCGTATGCTGTGAATCCTTGATGAGACGTCTTATCGAGAAGAATGAGCCCTATATCTCAACAGATACCGAAGATGCCGGATTTGAGATCTACTGCGAATCGGCAGGCCTTACCGCCATGGACGGAATGGAACCGGATCCGCAGATGAACAGAGTCGTTAAAGAACTTAACGGTTGGGGACTCGGTTCCGCTGAATCGAGAAGAGCGGATCCTGCCGTATACGATGACAATGACCTTATACTGACAGTCAGAGACGAGCAGGCTTTCGAGATCATCAAGGCATTCCCTGAGATAAAAGAAAAAGTATTTTCTTTATCAACATTTGCGGCTGCCAACGGGCTAGTAATGAAAGCTTCGGACGGAAAGGTGTTAACGATCTCCGTTCCCGATCCTTCGGGTGAGAACTATGCGACATATCAGCACACTGCCAAGGCTTTGAATGCCTGGCTTGAATTGCTGTTCCCTTACATAATCAAATTCCTTGGTGCTTCGAGGATCTGATTCACTTTTAAGGCCCAAAAAGTCTCAATCCACCGACAAAAGTCTCAACATGTGCTCAAAGGGTAGAATTTTGATTTTGGGGTTGCTAGAATCTCCATTGTAAGAAACAGGAAGGACATGAACGACGAGAACGGCTTTTGGCATTGGTAAATGCTTGACTTTGGATCTCCTGCTGTGTTATTCTTCTCGTTGCCGCTTGAATAAGAACGGCATCCTTGTCCGGCTTTGACCGGACCGTAAAGTCCAGAAGGAGGTGAATAACATGGCAAACCAATATCGTTTGATCACAATCCTCAGCACTGCAACAGGTGAAGAGGGTATTGCTTCTCTTACTGACACAATTAAGGCTAAGATCGAGTCCGGCGCTACAATCGATTCTTTCGATACACTCGGCGCACGTGAGCTCGCTTACGAGATTGAAGGTCAGAAGAACGGCTACTATGTTCAGACAGTATTTACTGCCGAGAGCGATTTCCCTAAGGAACTTGAGCGTGTTCTCAAGATCACTGATGGTGTAATCCGTTATCTCATTGTTCGTGTCGGTGAGTAATCACTTCAGACAGGAAGGTAACAGTAAATGAACAAGGTAGAATTAGTCGGAAGACTTACCAAGGACCCCGAAGTAAAGCTTACTTCAAACCAGACTCAGTTTTGCAATTTCACGATAGCAGTCGACAGACGCTTCAAGGATGCAAACGGTCAGAGACAGGCTGATTTCATCAACTGTGTCGCATGGCGCCAGACGGCAGTATTCATTCAGAAGTATTTCCGTAAAGGCAACCGTATCGGTTTGGTTGGAAGCATTCAGACCCGCAGTTACGATGATCAGAACGGACAGAAGAAGTTCATCACTGAAGTTGTAGTTGATGAGGCTGAGTTCGTTGAATCTTCAGGTTCTGCATCGGGAGACGCATATCGTCAGGAGCCCGCTCCTGCACAGTCTTTCAATCCGCCTTCATCCGATTCAGTTGCTGCAAGTGCACCTACTGCTCCCAATATGCAGATTGATGTACCGACAGGCGGTTTTGATGAAGGAACATCCGGTGAGCTTCCCTTTGAGATTTAATTATTAAGGAGATCACTCAAAATGGCAGAGAACAGAGCACCCAGAGCCGGTGGTAGAGAGTTTGCCGGCGGAATGAGGCAGAGAAGAACACGCAGGAAGGTTTGTGCTTTCTGTGCTAATAAGGTTGAGGCAATCGACTTTATGGATGATGTCACACTCAAGAAGTATGTTTCCGAGAACGGAAAGATTCTTCCTAAGAGAATGACAGGCACATGCGCAATTCACCAGCGTGAGCTCAACACAGCTATCAAGCGTGCACGTCAGGTTGCAATTTTGCCCTACACGGTTCAGTAATCCGTTTTTAGGACAATCGCAGCTTGTGTTCACACAAAACACATAAGCTGAGCTATAATTTAAAAAATGTAATGACAATCGGGCCCTCCCTGAGCATATAATATGTTCTTAGAGATAGCCCGATTGTTTTGTAAATCAATAATTCGAATATGGGCGGAGGTGCGTTTATGAAAGTAATACTGCTTTCAGATGTTAAGAGTGTAGGTAAGGCAAATGAAGTCGTTGACGTAAGTGACGGCTATGCCAGGAATTTTCTTTTCAAGAAGGGTCTTGCCAAGGAAGTCAATTCTGCAAATCTTAACGAGGTCAAGCTTCAGACAGGAGCAAAAGCAGAGCATGAGCGCAGAGCTTTGGTTGCTGCTCAGGATGCTAAGAAGATCCTTGACGGCAAGGTTATCAGAGTAGTTGCAAGAGGCGGTGCGGACGGAAGACTCTACGGTGCAGTTACAGCACAGGATATTTCCGACAGCCTCAAGAAGGAAGGGTTTGAAGTCGATAAGAAGAAGGTTGTTATATCAAACCCCATTAAGAACACGGGAATGTTCAAGACTAGAGTAAAGCTTCATCCTCAGGTGTCTGCCGACATAAATGTTGAAGTAGTTACTGATGTCTCAAAGGCTTGATCCGATCTATGTCTGACGAGAACATATACATGGATAATCTAATTGATCAGGGTATGGACAATAACGGTGACGTTAAGGTCGAGATGGCGTTGCTTGCTCTTTGCATGCGCAGGGATACAGCTGTCTTGAAAGCCGTTGAGAATAAGATAGTTGCCGAAGATTTTTCTGATCTTCGCAACCGTACGATCTTCAGCATTATCATGGATATGTTCCTTAACAATGCACAGATAGACCGTTTTACGGTCTATTCGGAACTGGAGAGAAGGAATCTCGCTGATAAGGCCGGCGGAGACAGATATGTATATCGTGTCGGTGATACTCCTGCCGTTCTGACTGCTCAGATGAGCTATATTGAAGCCATAAGGGAACGCAGTGACAAAGATAAGCTCCTGAAGACTCTTGATGACATTAAGAACAAGACGACGAACGGAACTCTTCATGCTTCTGAAGTCGCAGATTATGCGATCGATGAGATATCGCATCTCAGGGGTACAGGTGAGACTAAGGGCTTCGAAGGTATGCCTGATATTCTCAAAGTAACCATGAAGCAGATCACCGATGAACTTAATGAAGAGAATAATAACAGCAAGGTGAAGACCGGCTTCCCGAGGCTCGACTCGATGTTGGGCGGATTAAGACCGGGTTCACTTAATATACTTGCGGCAAGACCGGGTATGGGTAAGACTGCGCTCGCCATAAATATGGCACAGAATGTTGCCGCAAATCAGAATCCGGTAGCGATATTCTCACTCGAGATGAGTAAACCGGAGATCGCTTTGAGACTTATGGCGCCTTTTATGAATAAGCCGATAAGCGAGATCGTATATTCACATAAGATGACCGACAGCGACAGACAGCAGATCGACAGGGCGTTAAAAAGTCTGTCGTCTTATCCCATTTTTATCGATGATAATTCGGATATTAACCCGATATCGATGAAGTCTAAGCTTACGCAGCTTTTTGCGGATGAGAAGAGAAGACCTAAACTGGTTATAGTGGACTATCTCCAGCTCATGACAATGCCGGGCGGCGGCAGTAAATCACGTAATGAGGAAGTTACTGCTATATCGAGAAATCTTAAGCTCATCGCGAAGGAATTCAATGTTCCGATCATCGCTTTGTCACAGCTCTCGAGAGGTGCTGCACAAAGAGATGATCACACACCTCAGCTCTCAGACTTGAGAGATTCTGGTGCAATCGAGCAGGATGCCGATACGGTTATGTTTATCGACAGACCTGATTACTACAAGAACAAGGAAGGTGAGGGCGAAGCCGCTGAAGGTGAAGCTCCTCAGAACACGGTTAATTTCAAGGACAGTAATGATGCGAAGCCTGCATTTATCTATCTGCAGAAGAACCGTCACGGACAGATGGGCAGAGATTCAGTATGGTGGGTACCGAGAAAGACTCTGTTCATTGAATATAACGAGAAAGATCCTAAGGATGACGGCGGAAGTACCTATACAAGAACTGTAGACAGTGCCGCAGCCGCATCTGATTATAATTTTGACAATGTAACAACGGATGAGGCTCCGATCCCGGAACCTCCCATGCCTGATAACGATGATGTACCGCCTGAGATGAATGACAACGGCGATGAGTTTTTCAATCAGGCAAATGAAGATTTCCCTGACGGATTCATGGTTTGAGAGAGCATAGTAATCACACGACAGACACGGTTTTAGACAGAGTCCTTGATTTCTCCGAAGATAAGGGGCTCTTTGACTGTGGGATAATTGTAGTCGGATTGTCCGGAGGTCCGGATTCTGTTGCATTGATTAATATCCTCAAGGAACTTAAGGAACAGAATAAGCTGGGATGTGACATCAGAGCGTTCCATTGCAATCACCATCTTAGACCGGTCGTATGCGATGAGGAAGCCGAACAGGTTAAGCTTTTGTGCAGGGATATCGGTGTGGAACTGAAGACGATCGATTTTGATTGTTCGGGCTTTGCATCAGCAAATCATATTTCTGAAGAAACTGCCGGAAGGCTTCTACGATATGAAGCGTTTGAACAGTATGCTCAGGCACTTGAGAAGCAGTTGTCATCAGAGGTAAGGATCGCCGTAGCTCATCACAAAGATGACATTGCAGAGACCATGATGATGAATCTTTTCAGGGGTGCCGGACTTGAAGGACTGGTTAATCCGAAGGCTCGTAACGGCCGTATCATCAGACCTTTGTTGTGTCTTACCAAGAAGGAGCTGGTTCACTATCTGGAACTGCGCAACATTCCCTATGCGATCGATAAGACGAACCTAACGACTGAAGGTACACGCAATACCTGGCGTAATGATTTCCTGTCCGGGATCGGTGAGTATTATCAGGTCGAACCGTCAATTCCTCTCGGAAGGACATATAAGCTCTTAAGTGATGACCTTGATTTTATCAGCGAGGTTACCCGGGAGAGTTATTCTGCAGCACGCAAGACGTTGAACGGACATCCGATTATTTCCGTAAAGGCATGTAAGGAGCTCCATCCTGCTGTCAGAACACGCGTTGTCAGAATGCTCTGGCAGGAGTGCTTCGGAAATCTTGTGGATTTTGAAGAGATACATCTGAAGGACTGCTTCTCGGCCATGAAACGTGAGACATCTGGCGAGCTGATTTTGGACATGCCGTTCGGAAGGAAGGCATACCGATACGGTGACATACTCACATTTGTGACGGCCGATGAAGTGGCGATCGTATCATGCTCGATAACGGAAGAATTGGGATTTGTAACTGTAATTGGTCCCGTGAGGAACGTGATCAGACTTGCTGATGTTCATAATGGTGAAGGATTTACATCCAAAATCCCTAATTCTGCCATAAAAATCAAGGCCTTGAGGTTTGAGAAAGAGGGCGAATTAGAGTATAATAATTTGTCGTGGTTTTGTCCTGAAGGGGCAATCGGAGAGGATGGAATCACCATTGGCAACTGCGAAGGGATCGGTACCGCTTTCAGAATGAAGAAGGCAGGTGCGAAGGGAAGCAAAGAGCTTAACCGCTTGATGATCGACTTGAAGATTCCTGAGTCTGCAAGGAAGTATGTTGTTTTTGCTTCCTGCGGTGAGAATATTTTGTGGTTGCCGGGATACGGACATGGTGTCGGATATACGGATGCCATCAGCCGTTCAAAGTATATTGAGAGCATTGCAATTGACGGGTGTATTCCTGTGACGGTATTGTTCGAGATAGAAGGGAAGTGAGTATAGATGGCAATCAATACTGATAGTGTTTTGGTCTCTCATGAAGAGATCGTGCAGATGCTCGATCGTGTGAGTGCTCAGATCAATCACGACTACGAGGGGAAATCTCTTGTGGTAATCGGTATTCTTACAGGGGCGTTCATCTTTACTGCAGATCTTGTCAGACGTCTTGAGGTTCCGGTTATCGTTGATTTTATGCAGGTGTCATCTTATCAAGGCGAGTTCTCAACAGGTCTTTTGAAGATCAAAAAGGATCTCTCGTATGACATTAAGGATAAAGATGTTCTTATCGTTGAAGATATCGTCGATACCGGAAGAACATTGGCTTTGCTCAAGGAGCAGTTATATAAAAGAGAACCTAAGTCACTCAAGATCTGTACCGCTTTTGATAAGCCGAGCAGAAGAGTGACAGATTTGAAGCCTGATTATAACGGGATAACAATCCCTGACGAATTTATTGTCGGTTATGGTCTTGACCTTGACGGTATGTACAGGGACTTTGCCGATGTCAGAATCGTAAGAAAGGAATAAGAGAAAGTGTCAGAGAATAAAAACGAGAACAAGTTTAAATCAGCCGGCGGAGGATTGTTATTTTATATCATCCTGATAGTTGTTTTGATCGTATTCTCAACCATCGTATTCGGCAGTAATTACAATCAGAAAGAGAAAGCTACTCTCTCCGATGTTATGTCGATTATTGATGATGAGAAGAATGAGGTTACTAAGCTGGAGTTAGACGGCACAACTTTGTTCGTCAGTTATAAGGATGAACAGGGTGTCACAAAAGAAGAAAGTCAGGACATTCCTTATGAATACGTTGATGAACTTCTTGTAAAGCTTGATAAAGCGAAGAAGGCGGGAAAGATCGAGAGCTACAACTATACTGAGCCTTATGACTGGTCTTTGGTAGTTAATGTTGCTATGTTTGCGATCTCATTGATCATTATCATCGTATTGTTCTTCAGCATCACAAGACAGAGCAGAGACGGTAACAGTGTATTCAGCTTCGGAAGCAACAGAGCAAGAGTATCCGATCCTAACAAGGATAAGGTTAAGTTCTCTGATGTTGCAGGATGTGTTGAAGAGAAGGAAGAATTACACGAGATCGTTGATTTCCTTAAGAATCCCAAGAAGTATCAGCAACTCGGAGCTAAGATCCCTCGCGGCGTTCTCCTCTATGGTGCGCCCGGTACAGGTAAGACATTACTTGCACGGGCAGTAGCCGGCGAAGCAGGAGTTAAGTTTTTCTACATCTCCGGTTCTGACTTCGTTGAGATGCTCGTCGGCGTCGGTGCTTCGCGTGTAAGATCTCTCTTTTCAGATGCCAAGAAGGAAGCACCTTCCGTAGTATTTATCGACGAGATCGATGCAGTAGGTCGTAAGAGAGGTGCCGGACTCGGCGGCGGTCAGGATGAGCGTGAACAGACATTGAACCAGATCCTCGTTGAGATGGACGGTTTTGACGGTAACACCAATGTTATCGTAATGGCAGCAACGAACCGTGTTGACGTTTTGGACCCTGCACTTTTGAGACCGGGACGTTTTGACAGACGTATTATGGTAAATATGCCTGATGCTGATGAGCGTGAAGCTATACTTCATATTCACGCACGCAAGAAACCGCTCGCTAAGGAAGTTAATCTTCATGAGGTTGCTTTGTCTACTGTCGGTTTCACGGGTGCGGATCTTGAGAATCTCCTCAATGAGGCTGCACTTATGACTGCACGTCATAACAAGAAGGAGATCGGCATGCAGGAGATCACCGATGCAACTTTCAGAGTTCAGATGGGTCCCCAGAAAAAATCCAAGAAACTCAGTGAAAAGGTTAAGAAGCTTACTGCATATCATGAAGCAGGACATGCTGTTGTTCTTCGTGCTACTTCTGATTTTGAGAAGGTCGATCGTGTTACTATCGTTCCTTCCGGAAGAGCAGGTGGTTTTACAGCATATAAGCCTGTAGAGGATACTGATTTCTATACAGAGAAGATGCTTCTTGATACGATCAAGATGTCTTTGGGCGGACGTGCTGCAGAGGAGATCTTCCTCGGTGAAGTATCTACCGGCGCATCATCGGACCTCCAGCACTGCAATGAGATCGCCAAGAACATGATTAAGCGTTATGGTCTTTCCAAGAATTTCCGTAATATGGTCTTCGGAGACGAGAATGAAGAAGTATTCCTTGGTTACTCAATGGGGCAGGTTCAGAGCTATTCTGAGAAGACTGCTGCGGCAATCGACGATGAGATCAAGCTGATCATCGATACTTGTTATGAGGATACGAAGAGAATTCTTATTGAGAAAAGAGGCATAATGGAAGGCCTTGCCTCAAGACTTATGAGCAAGCTTACTGTTGATGGTCCTGACTTCGAGAAGATATATGAAGCAGATGGTGACCTTAAGACTGTATATCCTGATGAGTATCAGGATGAGGCTTCTGATGTGACTGCTTATCCCGACGAGAATGCTGTTGAAGAAGCTAAAGAAGCTGAACCGGAAGCTGAGGCAACGCCTGTTCTTACGGCTGAGCCTTCTACGGAAGCTCCGAAAACAGTTGAGGAAGAAGAACCCATCGAGCCGGGTCCGACGGATTGATAAAGCCTTGATATTACAACATTTGTAACAATGTTACGGTGCAACATTATGTTGCACCGTTTTCTTTTCCGCTCGTGTGCATCTGATGCTCTGTGAACGGTTCTTGATCTGTTTATCAGTCTTTGGAGTTGATATTCTCGAATGAGAGGTTCATCTTCTCGTTATGCTCAACTGCCCAGTCGACTGCCCATTCTGACTCGAAAAGAACAACCGGAGCATCGTCTCTGTCGAGAACGAGGAGCGATGTTGAAGTGAGAGTCATCTCCTTGGGATCGAAATCCTCTTTATCGGACTTTGCCCAGCGAGCGAGACGATAGGGAAGAGGTGTTCTTACGATGTCGACGTTATATTCGGACTTGAGTCTGTATTCGAGAACGTCGAACTGGAGGATACCTACAACACCCATTACGTATGTCTCAGTACCGATATCAGGCTGTTTATAGAGCTGTACGGCACCTTCCTGAGAGAGCTGTTCGATGCCCTTGAGGAACTGCTTACGCTTCATTGAATCTTTAGGCTCAACGCGTGCAAAGTTCTCCGGTGCGAATACGGGGATCGGATCGAACTCGAACTTGCGGTTCGAAGAGATGATGGTATCGCCGATCCTGAAGTTGCCCGGATCAAAGATACCGATGATGTCACCGGCAAAAGCTTCTTCGGTAATTGCTCTGTCCTGAGCCATGAACTGCTGAGGCTGAGCAAGAGTGATCTTTTTGCCTGTACGCATCAGATTCACGGACATGTTCTTCTCGTACTGACCGGAGCAGATACGGATAAATGCCATACGGTCACGATGGGAAGGATCCATGTTAGCCTGGATCTTGAATACGAAACCCGAGAACATCGGGTCTTCCGGTTCGACCATGCCGTCTGTCGTATGGTGGGTAGCAGGTCCGGGACTCATCTTCAGGAAGTGCTGAAGGAACGGCTCAACACCGAAGTTGGTGATGGCGGAACCGAAGAATACCGGAGTGAGTTCACCCTTGAGGACCTTATCCATGTCAAGCTCGTCGCCTGCCATGTCAAGCAGTTCGATATCATTTCTCAAGATCTCGAGGTGACCGGGCATAAGCATCTCATCGAGCTTGGGATCGTCAATTCCCGATACACTCTGAGTAACCATTGTTGCACCGTGGTCGTTGTTCTCGCGATCGAAAAGGAGAACATTGCGTGTCGATCTCTCATATACGCCTTCGAAGTCGCCGTCTGTGCCGATAGGCCAGTTGATTGGTACAGATCTGATCCCGAGGACCTTCTCCAATTCGTCCATAAGGTCGAAAGGATTCTTGGCAGCACGGTCCATCTTGTTGATGAATGTAAAGATCGGGATGCCTCTTCTGCGGCAAACCTGGAAAAGCTTTATGGTCTGTGTCTCGACACCCTTCGCACCGTCCAATACCATGACTGCGGCATCGGCTGCACAGAGTGTTCTGTAAGTATCTTCTGAGAAGTCCTGGTGTCCGGGGGTATCAAGAATGTTGATGTGGCAACCGTCGTACTCAAACTGCATTACAGAAGATGTAACGGAGATACCACGCTTTTTCTCGATCTCCATCCAGTCGGAAGTTGCGTGATGGGCAGCCTTACGTGCCTTGACGGAACCTGCCTGATGAATGGCTCCGCCGTAAAGGAGAAGCTTCTCTGTGATCGTTGTCTTACCTGCGTCAGGGTGTGAGATGATCGCGAAGGTACGACGTCTGTTAATCTCTTCAACCGTCGAATAATTCATTTTGACCTCATGAAATCCATAAAGAATTGTATAATAGCTTAATCAAGACAAGTAATTATATATAAGAAAGAGGGGAATTACAAATAATGAGAAGAGGCGGAGGCGTTTTGATGCATATAAGCTCGCTCCCTGGACCGTTCGGTACCGGTGTGTTCGGGCAGGAGGCAATTGATTTTGCAAAACAACTTGCATCACAAGGAATGAAATATTGGCAGGTTTTGCCATTCTCATACCCGGGAATGGGTAATTCACCCTATCAGAGTTTCTCGGCATTTGCCGGTAACTGGCTATTTATTGATCCCAGAAGACTTGAGAGCAGAGGACTCCTCTCACCGGCTGAAGTCCAGCAGGCCGAGTATAATCAGAATAAGTGGCGTATTGATTACGATTATTTGAGAACAAACAGGGAAGAGCTCTTGAGGAAAGCCTTTGAACGTGCAGATAACGAGCTTCTTGCTAAGGCCGACAAGTTTATTAAAGAGAATAAATGGGTTCAGGATGTGGCCGCATACCAGACAATAAAGGATGCCGACTTCGATAAACCGTGGTGGGAATGGTCAGATACAAGACTCCGTAACTACGATAAGAATGCGGTAGCGGAGATCAAGACGGATTCAGATTATCAGTACTATGGATTTGTTCAGTATTTGTTCTTCGATGAGTGGTCAAAGATAAAGAAGGAGATCAACGATCTCGGAATATCGCTTATCGGAGATATTCCGTTCTATGTATCCTGTGATTCGGCAGATGTATGGGCGAGCAGAGAACTGTTTAAGATGGCTTCCGCCAGAAGGATCAATACGGTCCTCAAGAATTACGAGAAGGCAGTAGATGAATACAGAAAGGCTTCTGAAAAGAATACTGATGACGGTGAAGAACTTAGGGAACCTAGAAGACCAAAGCCGGAAGCTCTGGTTTTCGAGAGCGTTGCAGGCGTACCGCCGGACTATTTCTGTGCTGACGGACAGCTCTGGGGCAATCCTATCTATGATTGGAAGAAGATGAAAGAAGACCACTATTCATGGTGGATGAGCAGACTTGAGAATAATCTGAAGCTGTTCGACTATTTGAGGATAGATCACTTCCGTGCCTTTTCTTCCTATTGCGAGATTGATGCCAATGCGGATAATGCCAGAGACGGTAAGTGGATAAAGGGTCCCGGATATGATTTCTTCGATGAGTTCGACAAGAAATTCGGTGACCGATCACGCCTTATAGCCGAAGATCTGGGTGAACTGACGCCTGATCTTGCAGAGTTTATGAGCAAGGTCGGAATCCCGGGAATGCGCGTTATGGAATTCGCTTTCTATCCGGGAGATAACAGCACTTTCCTGCCGCATAATTTCAACGATGATTGCGTAGCATATACAGGCACTCACGATAACACGACTCTTCTCGGATGGCTTTGGGACAGCCCGGAAGAGGTCAGAAGAACATGCCTTGAGTATTGCGGTTTTTCCGGTGATAACTGGGGTGACGGAGGTGCACACAGTGCTTCCTGCAGAGCGATCATCAAGACACTGTGGATGAGCCATGCCAATGTTACGATCATTCCTATTCAGGATATGCTCGGATATGGAGGAGATACCAGAATGAACATTCCGGGAACGCCTACAGGTAACTGGGTCGTAAGGTTCACCAAGGAAGATCTGGATTCTATTGATAACGACTGGTACTGGAATCTCAACAGGATCTATTTCAGATAAGGAGTTCATATGAGATACATTCTTTGCATCGATCAGGGAACTACTTCCACAAAGGCTTTTCTTCTTGATGAGAGGGGAAATCTCTCGGAGGGTACTCATGTTACGTTTAAGCAGTACTATCCCCGACCTGGATGGGTAAGTCACGATGCAGAGGAGATCTATCTGTCAGTGTTGAAAGCTGTAGCGATGCTTATGAGAGAACATCCCGAAGCTAAGGGAAATATCTCCTGCATGGGCATTACGAATCAGCGTGAGACGACCATAGCTTTTGATCCGTCAGGAAAGCCTTATGAACAGGCAATCGTATGGCAGTGCAGAAGGACTTCCGATATCTGCAAGAGACCAGAGATCATAGCTCAGAGCAAACGCATCAACGAGGTAACAGGTCTTAAGATCGATCCGTATTTTTCGGCTACTAAGATGCTTTGGTTTCTTGAGAATGTGGAAGGACTGAGAGAACGCTGCAATGCCGGCGAAGTGTATTTTGCGACCGTGGACGGTTTTCTCGTATACAGACTTACGGGCGGCAGATCGTTTGCATCAGATTATTCCAATTGCTCCAGAACGATGCTTTTTGACATCACGGCTAAAGCTTATGACGGAAAGCTTTTGGAATTGTTCGGAATACCTGAGAAGGCTCTCGCAAAGCCTATGGAATCTTGTGCGGATTACGGCGTGATAGAGCTTAGTGATGATTATCTTAAGAGTAATGGTTTTGACGAGGAAGAGACGGCATTGCTCCTCTCCGTTAACGGTGTTCACATAACCGGTGTTCTGGGCGACCAGCCGGCGGCTCTGCTGGGTCAGAATGCGATCGGTAAAGGTGATTCAAAAACTACGTACGGAACGGGGAGTTTTACATTGATGAATCTCGGTACTGAACCGGTATTCTCCAAAAACGGACTTCTTACGTCATGTTCCTGGTCTGTTGACGGCGTAACGAATTATGCTTTGGAAGGCAGCATCTTCCAGGCCGGTTCTGTAATCAGCTGGCTTAAAGATGAACTGGGATTGATCAGCAGACCGTCCGAGTGCGATGAGATATGTAATTCAATAGTTGATTGCGGAGGGGTTTATCTTGTTCCTGCATTTACCGGACTCGGCGCACCATATTGGAATCCTGAGGCAAGGGGCGTTCTGACAGGACTTACTAGAGGAACGGGAAGGGCTGAGATAGTCAGAGCCGGTGTTGAGTCGATTGCTTATCAGACAGCTGAGCTGGTCAATCTGATGACTGATGATACGGGAATCATTGCAGGACAGATGAAGGTCGACGGCGGAGTGTGTGCAAGTGCTTTCCTAATGCAGCTTCAATCTGATCTTCTCGGTGTAAAGATCACCAGAGCAACAAGTGACGAGATGACCGCAATGGGCGCCGGTCTTGCAGCGGGAATCAAGGCTGGTATATATGAATCTGTTGAGCAGACTACGGATTTTTACAAGTCGGGAATGTCTTACTCACCGCAAATGTCTGCATATGAGGCATCGAAAAAGATGGAAGGATATCGTTCGGCAGTAAGAGCTACTCTGCTTCCCGTTAACGAATGATCGGATGATTCAGGTATATATAGTTTTTGCCAAGATATTCATATTTCTGGCTCTCGGTTTTATCCTGAATAAGACCAAGGTAATTGATCCCGTGGCAGAGAAGGCGCTTTCCAAGTTCCTTCTTACGGCGGTCCTTCCGTTCATGATACTCAATTCAAGTCAGTATACATATTCGCTTGATGCGGTTCACGGAATGTTGGTCGCTGCTTTTGTCGGACTCTGTTATTACGGCGGTTCGCTTGTTGTCATGAGAGTGATCCTCAAGCATGTGAATATATTGGAAGACGAACGAAGGATCATGATCACATGTACGGTTTTTGCGAATACCGGTTTCGTAGGATTTCCTCTCATGGAAGCGCTTTACGGAAGTTACGGACTTCTTATCGCGGCAGTTATCAATCTTTGCTACAACCTGTTTTTCTATACATATGCCGTATATCTTTTCTCAAGAAGAACAAAGTTCAAGATCAGCGAGATATTCAAGAGTACGGTATCTGTAGCTTCGATACTTGCAATAGTGTTGTTCATGATACCATGGAGATTCCCGGCTTTCCTTGCAGAGACTTTTAAGCTCATAGGCGATATGACCGTTCCGTTGTCCATGATCGTTATGGGATCAATGCTTGCCAATGTAAAGATCAAGGAACTGATCACGGACAGAAAAGCATATGTCGTTTCTTTGTTGAGACTTATGGTATGCCCCGCTATCGTGATGGGAGCAGTTGTTCTCATATCGCACTTTGTCAACATACAGCCTGAGACGGCGTGTGTTACCGTGCTCATGTGTGCTATGCCTTGTGGTTCCATGAATGTAATGTATTCCGAGAATTTTGATGTGGCGCCGCAGTTTTCAGCTCGTGCCGTGTCTATGTCGATGATATTTATGCTCGTAACCCTTTTATTTTGGGCTTGGGCGGTTAAAATGGTATTCTGAAATGCGAGGTGTTAGAGATGAGTGAGAATTCCAGTAAGATAGACAGAATAGAAAATGAGAGATTAGTAGAGCTTCTCGGGAAGATCCGTGTGGACAGCTCCGAAGAGAATATGATCGCTGTTCTTAAGGAAGCAGCAGTATCACAATTCTTGGTGCCGGTAGACGGAACGGAGAGTAACTATAGATTCCATGCTGTAAGTGATTCGAAGGGTCAGAAATACATGGTCGTATTCAGTGATACTGACAGCTTTGAGGTCGCACATGAGAGTAAGAAAGAACCGCAGCCGGGAGTGCTTGCGGGATTTGCTGATCTCATTGATGTCGTAATGGCTCCACAGATGGGACTTTCCGGTTTTGTGATCAATCCCGGTTCTGAAGAGGTTCTGTTCGGTAAGGATATGCTTAAGATGATCGCCGCACAGATGGGCATTGGAGGTGACGGTACTGCAAAGGTCGGGGAGCCGGACAAGTATCCCCCGGAGCTTAAGTCTGCTCTTGAGAGTTATCTTCAGATCGAGCCAACCGTGTCCGATATCTGGGTAAGACTTATGCGAGAGAACGGTACCGACCGTCTTATCTGGCTCATTGTTGCCAAGGCGGAGGGTGAAGGTGAACCTTTGAAATACACGTTGGAGAATTTGAGAAAGTACAGTCTCTCATATCTTGATAACATGGATGCAATGGTAGTATCTAGCGAAGAGGATTTTGCAAAACAAGTAATAGAAGGCGTTAAGCCTTATGTCTCAAGAGGCATTGAATGAGGGGGAATAAGACCGGTCTTGTCGTAATTGCTTTTCTTGCCGCAATGTTCTTCCTGTTTGCGGCTTCTATATTTGGCTCAACAGTTAAGAGAAATGCTTCTATCGCAGTCAAAGAGTCTGTCGAAGCTGATGTGCAGGCACTTGCTTCGAATGACATAACCATCTATTGGATCGGTGAAACGATGACTGAATTTGACGGTATCGCTTCCAAGATCAGTTACATCAGTCCGGCAATGGTCAGCAGGGAGAATATGCCGATTAGGGGATCGTCATTCCATAGGATGGTCTACAGTCCGGAGGGCGAGCTTATATCAGAAGATATGCCTACTGATTATTCTGACAAGATGGTCATCATCATCACCGGTTCTCCCGAACTTACGGAGAGCGGAAAAGATGCATTGCTCGATTCCGTAACGAAGAACGGCGTTCCGGTCATAGCGATCGGTGATGAAGCCTCGGAACTTGTGTGCGGACTTATGTACCACCGCAGAATGCATACCGGACCAAACAGTTCTCTGTATTATTGTCTCGGAGCCGGTTTTGAAGAGAATCCTTTATCTGAGGAAGCTGTTGAAACGGGCGGACTCAAGCTTGCTGACGAGCTTACTGAAGTCATCACAAAGGCAATGACAGACTATGTTCCGATGTATTAAATATCAATAAAGATTGAGCGAAAACAAGGATATTTTGGTTTGACACACAACTGTAATAAAAGTAGACTTAAGGATATTCAGTTATCCTTTAAGAGGGGGTGGTCCTTATCCGCGAATTAGAACAAAAGATACTTGCGCAGGGTAAGATTCTTCCCGGTGAAGTATTACAGGTAGGAAGTTTTCTCAATCAACAGATAGACACCATGCTCCTAAAGCAAATGGGCGACGAGATCGCAAGACTTTATGAGGGTAACAATGTTACAAAGGTGTTAACCATAGAGGCTTCCGGTATTGCCATCGCATATGCGGCAGCACTGTCGATGAGACTTCCTTTGGTCTTTGCCAAGAAGCATTCATCGAGCAATCTTTCCGGTAATCTCCTTACTTCCAAGGTGTTCTCATACACACATAAGCAGTCATACGACATCATGGTTTCCGGTGATTTTATCAGCAACGAAGACACGGTTCTTATCGTTGATGATTTCCTTGCAAAAGGTAATGCTCTTGCCGGTTTGATCGAGATAGTCAATCAGGCAGGTGCTGAGCTTGCCGGTTGTGCCATTGCCATTGAGAAGGGATTCCAGGGCGGCGGTGACGCTTTGCGTGCAAAGGGCATAAGAGTCGAGTCGCTTGCCATTATCGACAGCATGACTGATGACTCGTTGAAGTTCAGGCCGCAGTAATACGGCGATCATTATTTTCGATATGCAAAATTGAGCATATACATTTCTTTATTGGAGGCATTTATGAAGAAGTTCATTTCAATGTTGGTCACGGCCGCATTGGCAGTAAGTTCTGTTTTTGCTCTTGCGGGCTGTAACGGAACTCAGGGAAGCGGTGACCAGGGAACAACACCTGCAGTTACAGGCGGAGACGAGACAGATGAGACAGCAGCTCCGGCAGCTGATTTCAAGGTTGGTGCGATCTACATCAACAGCCAGAACGATACTTCCGGTTACACATTTGCGCATCACAAGGGAATCACCGCTGCAATGGAGCAGGTTGGTCTTGACCCTGCGAAGGATCTTTACATTGTTGATAATGTTCCTGAGGATGATGAGAAGGTTAAGCAGGCAATCGATCAGCTCGCAGGTAACGGATGCAATATCATCTTCGGTATCAGCTTCGGTTACATCAACGCAATGGACGAGAAGGCTAAGGAATATCCGGACATCATCTTCTCACACGCTACCGGATATCTTTCAAACGATACAAACTTCAATAATTACTTCGGAAGAATCTATCAGGCTCGTTACCTCGCAGGAATCGCTGCAGGATATAAGTCACTTGCCACAGGCAACAACAACATCGGATTCGTATCTGCTTGGGGTACCGAGTATGCCGAGACATGTTCAGGTATCAACGGATTCACACTCGGTGCTCTTTCCGTTAACCCTAATGCAAAGGTTTATGTTTATGAGATCTCCACATGGGGTGATCAGGAACTCGAGAGACAGGCTGCTGAGACACTCATCGACACATACGGATGCGGCGTTATCGGCCAGCACTGCGACTCTGCTCAGCCTCAGATCGTTGCTAACGAGAAGGGTGTTTTCGGATGCGGATACAATTCTGACATGACAACTGAAGCACCTGATGCTCACCTTACAGCACCTATCTGGAACTGGGATGCTTACTATGCAACAGCTATGAAGGCTGCAATGACAAACCCTGCCACATTCATGACAGAAGTAGGTATCTACTATGAAGGTCTCAACGCAGGATTGGTTGACATCGCTCCTCTTTCAAAGAACTGTGAACCTCAGACAGCAGAAGCCATCGCTCTTGCCAAGGATCTTATGACTAAGGGTGAGTGGGATGTATTCTCAGGCGTTAAGCTCTCATTCAGCGGTGATGCAGGTTCTGTTACAGTAGCTAAAACAGATGCAGCTCTCAAGACAAACGAGGGCGCTGAGATCGTAGCTGCAGGCGGTCCTTCCGTTGAGGATTCTGTTATCACAGGTTCTATGAACTACTACGTAGAAGGCGTTACACAGGTTAACTGATAATTTGAATTAAGAGGTGTTTTATGGAATATGCCATAGAGCTAAAAGGAATATCTAAAAGCTTCGGCCCTGTGGCGGCCAATAAGAACATCAATCTATCACTCGTCAAAGGAGAGATATTGGCTCTCCTTGGCGAGAACGGATCAGGTAAAACAACACTCATGAACATGCTGTCGGGTATTTATATGCCCGACAGCGGTTCTATTTTTATCAACGGTAAAAAAGTATCGATCAATTCGCCGGAGGATTCCGGCAAACTCGGAATAGGAATGGTTCACCAGCATTTTAAGCTGGTAGAGCGGTTTACGGCGCTCGAGAATATCCGTATCGGAATGAGGAACGTCAAAAGTGTTCTTATCAGGAACAATGTACGTAAGAATATAGAAGAAACAGCCGCAAAGTTCGGCTTCAATATAGATTTGGATAAGCAAGTATCTAATATGTCTGTCTCAGAAAAGCAGACTTTGGAGATACTCAAGGTCCTTTGTTACGGCGCGAAAATAATCATCCTCGACGAACCTACGGCAGTGCTTACGGTTCAGGAGATCGAACGCCTGTTTGCAGTCCTCAGAAAAATGAAAGAGGAAGGACATTCGATAATAATCATTACTCATAAGCTCAATGAGGTCATGTCGATCTCTGACAGAGTTGCCATCCTGAGACACGGCGAATACATTGATACCGTTGTAACCAAGGAGACAAACGAGAAGGCTCTGACAGAACTGATGGTAGGTCATAAGATCGAGCTTAACATTGAAAGACCGATAATGGAAAAGACGCACCCGCTTCTTGAGATCAGAAATCTGACCGTTAAGAATGACGAGGGCATGATCGCCGTAGATCACATGAATTTTTACATCAGAGGCGGAGAGATGCTCGGTGTTGCAGGAATCGCAGGCTCCGGTCAGAAAGAACTTTGTGAAGCGATCGCCGGTCTCAGAAAAATAGAAGACGGTCTGATGATCCATGAGGGTAAAAGTATTGTCGGATTGTCGCCGAAAGATGTATTGGCGCACGGTGTTGCAATGAGTTTCATTCCGGAAGACCGTCTGGGAATGGGATTATCTCCTTCGCTCTCGATCACGGATAACATCATTCTGAAGAATTACAATGATTCCAAGGGTATCTTTGTTAACCGTAAGAACGGAAGAGCGGAAGCACAGAAAGTAATCGAGCGTTTTGAGATCGTTACGCCTTCAACGGAGACTCCGGTCAGAAGACTTTCCGGAGGTAATGTTCAGAAAGTTCTGCTCGGACGCGAGATCAAGTCCGGTCCTAATGTCCTTATCACTGCGTATCCTGTCAGAGGATTGGACATTAACTCATCATATAGGATCTATGACATTTTGAATGAGCAGAAGAAAAAGGGTGTCGGAATTCTTTTTGTCGGTGAAGACTTAGATGTCATGCTCGCTCTTTGCGACAAGATCCTTGTTATGTGTCACGGAGCTTTGCAGGGCGTTGTTAACAGCGATAATACGACTAAGGAAGAGATCGGTCTCATGATGACCGGTTCACTTAATATTGTAGACAGATACGGAAAGACGGCCGGAATTGCCAAAGATTCTGTAATTACTGATGAGGAGGGTAAGGCAGAATGAGAAAGTATCATCTCGTAAGGCGTTCTAACCCGCGTATGACAACCACGATATTGCTTTATATCAATGGTTTGCTCCTTTCGTTACTGGTGGGTGCAATTCTCCTTTATGCTCTGGACATCGATCCTTTTGAATATTACGGAAAAATGTTCACTATGGGACTTATCGGCAATAAGTACGGATTCAAGACGATAGAAGGTCTGTTGAAGGTTTTTGTACCGCTCCTTATTACATCGGTTGCCTTGAGTATTTCTTTCAAGATGCGCTTCTGGAATATCGGCGGTGAGGGCGAATTCCTGGTTGGTGCTATCTGTGCTTCCATAATCGCATTTAACAGTACCGGTATGCCCAATGTGGTAACAATAGTCTTGATGTGTCTGGCAGCAATGCTGTCCAGCGGCATTATCGGTGTCGCGATCGCAGCATTGAAGGTTAAGTTCAACACAAATGAGACTTTGATGACGCTCATGCTCAATTACATAATGCTTTATGTGATCAGATACATCGGTGAGACGAAGGCTGATTGGAACTTCTTCCTCAGGGCTGATTCAGAGAGACCCAAATTCGGAACTTTCCCTGATTCGGCGATAATGGGAGGTATCCAGATAGGTAAGTTTAAGCTTCTCTGGGCAGTGATCATCGCGATCGTACTGACGGCTATTGTTTATGTCTACCTTAAATACACGAAGCGCGGATATGAGATCAATGTTGTCGGAGACAGTAGTGCCACCGCGAAGTATGCCGGAATGAATGTCGGCAGGATCGTTCTCCGCACTATGTTCTTATCTTCTGCTTTGATCGGACTTGCTGCTGCTCTGACCGTATCTTCGGCAGGCACCATCTCAGATACGATCACCAATGATGTCGGCTGGACGGGAATCATCGTGGCATGGTTGGGAAAACTCAGCATACCCGCGGTATTCATTATCTCGATCCTCATCTCGATCCTTCAATACGGATGTCAGGCTGCGGCAACTTCATATCCTGCAATTGACAGCAATTTTGCGGATCTCATGCAGGGAATAATATTGGTATTCGCTTTGATAGCTGATTTCGAAGCTAACTTCAAACTGGTCGAGACCGCAGAGGCGATCCAGCGAAGAAAAGAACGGAAGCAGAAGAGAATAGAGCGGAAGCAGACGGTTACAGGAAAAGCGGAGAAGACGGCAGAAGCAACGAAGGAGGGAACAACGAATGAATAATGTAGTTGAAGTATTCGAGTTATTCCTCTTCAATATCATCGTGTATAACATCCCGTTGCTATATGGCACAACGGGAGAGATCATGATCGAGAAATCAGGCTCGTTGAATCTCGGCGTGGAAGGAACGATGGCCATAGGTGCCGTCGCGGGTTTCCTGTTCGGTGCCAGATTCGACAGTCTCTTAGTTGCTTGTATCGTAAGTTTTATTGCTGCAGGAATTGTAGGATTAGTGTTCTCGTTCCTGACGGTTACATTACAGGCTAATCAGAATGTTACCGGACTTACGATCACGACGTTCGGTGTCGCATTCTACTATTTTATCGGTAATGCCGTATCCAACGGTGAGAAGGGCTGGCCGAAGTTCAGCGGAACACAGCTTGATGCTCAGTCACAGGCTTTGAACATTCCGGGTCTGTCATCCATACCTTTTGTGGGGAAAGCACTATTCTCACACGGAATCCTTGTTTATGTGGGAGTCCTCATTGCAATACTTATGTGGCTCTATTTCAACAAGACCGTTCCGGGATTGAAGATGAGATCAATCGGTGAGAATCCTGCGGCTGCGGATTCCCTCGGAATCAATGTCACGGCTTACAAATACATTCACATTATCGTCGGTTCCGGCATCATGGGACTCGGCGGACTTTACATGGCACTTAACATGGGTGGAACTTTTGAAGGCTCTAACTGCTGGATCAACGGTTATGGTTGGATAGCCATCGCGTTGGTTATTTTCGCGAACTGGAGTCCTGCAAAAGCACTTCTCGGCACATTGCTGTTCGGATTCTTTAATACGCTCCGAGTTCAAAATGCCGCACTTGCATATGCTTTCCCGAATGTGTTAGGTTGGCTTACAAAGATTCCTTCGCATTTCTTCTCGGCATTGCCTTTCATAATTACTCTCATTGTACTTATTCTCAGTTCCATGACTTCAAAGGGAAGAAGCGGCGAGCCTCAGGCAATCGGACGAAGCTATTACCGAGAAGACAGATAAGCTCATATTTGCAAATTGTCAGTGAAATAATGTAAAATCAATTGTTTGTACACGGAAGTGCAAACAACCGATTTATGAAAAAATTTTCGGAAATGTGCAACATTTTGCATTAGTTATCTGTAAATAGAGCAGTTGTAAAACAACAATCAACAAACGAGGTGAAAACATGCATTGTCCAAATTGCGGAAATGAATTATTTGACAATCAGAAGTTCTGTGGCGTATGCGGAACGGATGTCTCTTCTCTGTGGGCAGAGCAACCGTCAGTACCGGTGACGCCTGCAGAAGTTGAAACTGCGGTTGCTCCGGCAGTTGAAGCAACACCTGAAGCTGCTCCTGCAGTTGAGGCTGTACCTGCTTCATTTATGGCAGCAGGTCTTGTTCCTAATCCGGGCATCGAGAATGATCAGACGGTAGCTGCAGAATCTATAGCAACTACGGTCATTTATCCCGAGAACGCATCTGCTCCCATTGATGCGCCTGTGGTTGAGCCTACACCTACTACGGTTATCTATCCTGAGAATGCATCAGTTCCGATCGATGCACCTGTAGTTGAGCCTACACCCACTACGGTTATCTATCCTGAGAACGCATCAGTTCCGATCGATGCACCTGTAGTTGAGCCTACACCCACCACAGTAATCTATCCGGAGAATGCGGCACCTGTTGCTCCTGCTCCCGTAATGGATACAGCGGCGGCTCCTGCGGCTCCTGTTGTACCTGCTCCCGTAATGGATACAGCGGTTGCTCCTGCAGCTCCTGTAGCACCTGCTCCGGTTATGAATGTGGCAGCTCCGGCTCCTGTTGCTCCGGCTCCGGTTATGAATGCGGCAGCTCCGGCTCCTATTGCACCTGCTCCTGCAATGTATTCAGCTCCTGCACCCGCTGCAATGGGTGCACCTGCACCGATGCCCAACCCCATGCCTGTTCAGTCTGCGTTCGGCGAAGCAAATGCTGCACCTGCAACTCAGTCCGCTCCCGTAACTGAACCTCCCAAGAAAAAGAAGATTGCAGGCCTGATCATCGGACTCTCGGTCGGCGGTGTTCTGCTTATCGGCGGAATCATTGCAGCTTGTGTTTTCTTCGTGTCACAGGCAACAACAAAGCCTACGACACATGGCCACCATACAACTAAAGCCTCTGATCCGACGACTGTGGTTACGGAACCTGATGACGGTGTTGCCGACAGAACGATTATCTTCTACGGAATCGGTTCAAACCTTGAATCTACTGCTTCGAATCTGTCAGCAGATATCAAGGAGATGCTTGCTGCTCAGCCCGGTTCTGAGATTAACGTTGTTCTTCAGACAGGCGGATGTTCTGATTTCCAGAATACATATTGTGAAGACGGAATGGTTCAGCGTTTTGTTGTTCAGAACGGTACTTTGACAGAACTTGATAATCTCGGCCACATCAGCATGGTTGAGACAACTTCGCTGACTGATTTTATCTGTTTTGCACAGGAGAATTATCCTGCAGAGAAGTATATTCTTGTTCTTTGGGATCACGGCGGCGGAATCCCTCTCGGATACGGTGTCGATGAGAACTATCCCGATGAGACTCTTACTGATGTAGAGCTTGCTGAAGCAATCGGTAATTCCGGTGTTGAATTTGAGTCGATCATCTTTAATGCCTGCCTCATGGGCTCATTGGAAGTTGTTAAGGGTCTTGATCCCTATACAGATTACATCGTAGCTGCCGAGAGCCCTACGTGGGGTAGCGCACGTTATGATGTAGGTATCAACTATACCGATTTCCTTAATTACATCGGCAACGATTATTCCGGTGATGCAAAAGAATATTGCGAATTTGTAGTCAGGAACTACATGGAAGGTATTAATGAGCATCAGAACAAGACCGGTTATTACGGAATTGATACTTGTATGTCTGCCATAGATACAGACAATACCGAGGTTATCTGTGAGGCATACGATGATTTTATCGAAGCTCTCAGCAGCAGAGTATTTACGACTGATGGTTATGTTGAGTATGTAAAGATCAGAGAAGAGTGCGGTTACTTTGAGGGTTCTGACTCAGTTGACATCATTACTCTTGCGGGTAAGTATGCTAACTGCGGTGATGCTGCAATTGAAGCTGCCGCTGAAAAGCTTATTACTGAGATCAGCAGTTGTGTATATACGGAGAGCAACAACTCCTATACTTATGCACACGGCATAACTGCTTATTCGCCTTATAAGTATCCGAATTATTACACTGACGGAAGAGAGTCTTTCATTAAGCTCGGATACAGAGATTCAACACTTCTTTTCTATGATAAGTTTGTAAGTTATACACTTTACTATCTTGATGCTCTTGAATATGCTGGAGATTGGTACATTGCTCCTTCCAATACACAGAACCAGAAGTCCGGCGAAGTCTATGACATCTCTAATCTCGTTGTGGATAAGGGCGGTTATGAAGCCATTAAATTGTCTCAGGCTGATTGGGATATCATCCGCGAAGTTAAGGTAAGCCTTGCTTGTAAAATAGATGATGATGATTCAAAGATCTATTACTTCGGAAGTGATGATCAGTACTTATTGGATACAGACGGATGCATCATTCTTGCCAATCCGACTAACTGGGTATATTTCGAAGGCTTTGGCTTTGTAACATGTGAGTGTCTTCGTTACGATGTCAGAGACGACGGATCATGGACAAAACTCCTTGGTGCCGAAGCTAAGATCAATGGTCAGGAAGCATATGTCCTTATTGAATTCGGAACGAATAACAGTGAAGGTGCCATTATCGGTTATTGCTACGCTGACGTTATCAATGATGAGTATGATCTCAACATTACCAATCAGTTTTTAGATGATGATATGATCGTATTCCTCAAAGAGTATGTCGATTCCTCAAGCGATAATATGCAGTATGAGGAGTTAGGTGACAAAGCTGTCTCTTATCTTGATGCAGAAATCGCATACAAGTATTCAAGAGTTGATTACGATGGTGCTACCGCATATATCGGCTTCGATATCTACGACGTTTATAATAATGATTATCGTCTTACGTTGAGACCGGGAACACCTGCTTATGAGATCCAGGCTGATATTGACGGTGATTATGATAAGGGCACGATCGATGCAACAAACCTTGTCGGAACTTTCATAGCATCTGACTCAACAAGCTGGATCTGTAGTCTTGAGTATGATTGGACTGTTGCGGACTGTAATGGTACATTCCCTGCCGATTCTGATAACGTTGGAATCATTTTGACCGGTGATTCCTCGATCACAGACTCCATTAAGGTTGAGATCTACTACAGTGAAGACAGCATGTTCTCTGTAAAGGAACTCTCCGGCAAGGTCTATAACGAGACGCTTACTCCTGAAGTAACCGATGAAGGAGTTGTATATAATATTAACCTGGCACCTGAAGACATGAAGCCCGGCTATTATTATGTCCGTATTGACGATGGTGCTACGGGTGCCAAGGGTGCTGCAGGTTTCTTCAAGATTGAAGGATAATGCAACGAAAGCACGAATAGAGGTTTAAAAGAAATGAAGATGAACGGAGCCCAGATACTTGTCGAGACCTTGATTGAACAAGGTGTAGATACTGTATTCGGTTTTCCGGGCGGAATGGTCGTAGATATTTATGACAAACTCTACGACAAACAAGATAAGATAAAGCACATCTTAACTGCGCATGAAGAAGGTGCCGTTCACAGTGCCGACGGTTATGCCAGAGCAACGGGAAGAACCGGTGTCGTTATTGCAACATCCGGCCCCGGTGCTACAAATCTTGTAACCGGTATTGCGACGGCATATCTTGATTCGATCCCTCTTGTTGCCATAACAGGTAACGTATCAAATGCGCTTATCGGAAGAGATTCATTCCAGGAGATCGATATCACCGGAATTACGCTCCCGATAACTAAACATAATTTTTTTGTACACAAAGTTCAGAACCTTGCGGACGTGGTCCGCAAGGCTTTTGAATTAGCACAGAGCGGAAGGCCGGGACCTGTTCTTATCGATATTCCGAAGGATGTTCAGGAGGCTGTTTTCGAGTTCAAAAAGACAGAAAAGACTGAGCCGAAAGAACTGCCGCTTTGCGATGAGAGTGATATACAGAAAGCTGTACAGCTGATAAAAGAGTCCAAGAGACCTTATATCTATTTCGGCGGCGGCGCAGTAAGGACATCTTTGGGCGAAGAGATACTGAAGCTTGCGGATAAGCTTGATGCGGTTATCGGATGTTCCATGATGGGTCTGTCAGAGATACCGACGGATTCTCCCCGCTTTCTTGGAATGCAGGGAATGCACGGACGTTATGCTTCGTCAGTTGCACTTGCCAAAGCCGATCTTATCATAGCCATCGGCGCCAGATTCTCTGACAGAGCAACGGGAAGAACGGAGAAATTCGCCCGTTCTGCTGCTAAGATACACGTTGATTGTGATCGTGCAGAGATAGGTAAGAACGTCGCTGTAGATCTTGGAATCTGCTGTGATATAAAAGACTTTACGAAGCGCCTTACCGAGGCTTCCGGTCAGCGTAAGAATACCGAGTGGATCAAGAGAGTCGAAGATCTAAAGAAGAAGGAAACTGATGCATACGAAGGTTTGCCGTTCCTTCCGAGAGATGCGATAAGCGTAATTTCTGATGTGGTAAAGCCGGATACAAGGATCATAACCGATGTCGGCCAGCATCAGTGTTGGGCGGCACAGTTCATGAACTTCAAGAATAAGCGCACATGGATCACTTCAGGCGGACTCGGAACAATGGGATTCGGCTTGGGTGCCGCGATCGGAAGTGCCATAGGTTCCGGTTCAAGAAGCGTACTTATTACCGGTGACGGCAGTTTTGGCATGAGCCTTAATGAACTGGCTACGGCTGTAACTTATAATGTTCCGGTTACGATAGTAATCTTTAACAACAATGCGCTCGGTATGGTCAGGCAGTGGCAAAAGGTCTTCTTTGACGGAAGATATTCGAACACCACGCTCGATCGAAAGACTGATTTTATTAAGCTTGCACAGGCATTCGGTGCGAAAGGTTATAGAGCTTCCGACAAGGAGTCCTTCGAGGAAGTATTCAAGAAAGCATCCAAAGCCAAGGGTCCTGTTGTTATCGATCTTGCCATCAAGTCCGACAGTCTGGTCCTTCCGATGCTTAAGCCGAACGGTACTTTCGATAACCTCATCTTGAGAAGGGAGGATATCAGTGATGGAGAAAGATAAGATAATCATCGCTATCTATGTAGATAACCAGTACGGTGTCCTCTCACGTGTTACCGCCATGTTTACCAGACGCGGCTTCAACATTGATTCTCTTACGGTAGGTGAGACAGAGTCACCTGAGTATTCAAGAATTACGATAACGTTGTCTGCTGCAAAGACAGATAAGGAGCAGGTTGTCTCACAGCTTCGCAAGTTATATAACGTTAAGAAAGTAATCGTACTCGGAAGTGAAGATTGTATCAGGAGGGAACTCCTTCTCATCAAGGTTAAGAACACTGATAAGACACGTCCCGAGATAATTGAGACGACAAATATTTTCCGTACCAAGATCATTGATTTTACCGATGAAGCAATAAGCATAGAAGCGACGGGCGACAGCCAGAAACTCGATGCATTCATTGAGAACATGAAGAAGTTTGAGATCATCGAGATGTGCAGGACAGGCATCGTGGCTCTTGACCGCGGCAGTGCAAATATCTGGTCTGAACGCGAAGATTAACAATATTTTGAATTTATACAAAATTTATTACATTTTAATCCCGAATACTTTATAATGGAGAAAAGGTCAGATCCTTTTTGAACTTCAAAACGGAAGGGAGTGATTTTATGAAGATCACTACACAGGGCAATGGAATCCGCATTGGCACAAGGCTTGAGGAGAAGATCGCCGACAAGATGTCGAAGTTCGACAAGTATTTCGGTGAAGAAGGTTCACTCAATGTTCGCATCAGACCTGAAGGATCAGACATGGTAGTCGAGATCACAATGAATTTCGCAGGCAAGATCATCAGAGCTGAAGCAGTTGACGAGGATATCCTGACAGCAGTCGACAGAACTGTTGATAAGCTCGAGTCTCAGATCAGAAGACAGAAGACCAAGTTCCTCAAGAAGAAGAAGGAGTATCCGGGAATCGTAAGTTATCTTGAGGATGACGGTGGTGCTGATTATGATTTTGAGGTAGAGGATGAAGCTAATATCACAAAGCGTAAGCAGTTTGCGTTAAGGCCGATGACATCCGAAGATGCTATCCTGCAGCTTGAGATGCTTGGACACGATTTCTTCGTATATCTCGACAGCGATACAAATTCTGTTTGCGTAATCTATAAGAGATATGACGGCGGCTATGGTCTGCTCGAACCTCAGTATTGATTATCTGGCAATTGAAAGATTACGGGGCTGCTCTTCGGAGCAGCCTTTTTTAGTTGATATCGGATGTCAGTCATTTCATGTGCATTAAAGTGTTAAGTGCTCGAAAAGAGTATCCTGAGTTAGTTACTTTTGTAAGAAATTCCATTTTTCTTTGCAAGTGTCATGTAACTTGAGTAAGATAATGCCGACATACATATGGGAGTAAAGAAGAGAATATGTTCAAAGGCTGTGAGACGGCTTCTGAAGTGAGAGCCAAGATAAGTGATGAATTCAGGATCGATTCGCTTGCGGATCTGTACGATGTATTGAACGATGGTATTTGGAGAGCTGAGACCTGTGCTCCGAGAATGAGAGATGAATGGAGCGAAGAAAACAAGACTTGGGGTCAGTGCTCGATCACTGCGTTTCTGGTACAGGATATCTTCGGCGGGGAAGTATACGGAATACTGAGACCGGGTAATAACTATCATTGTTATAACGTGATAGACGGTAATATCTATGATCTTACTATTGAGCAGTTCGGTGCTGAAGCAACGACGCTGATCTACGATAAGACCAATCCGCAGATCCGTGAGATCCATTTTGCCAAGCAGGAAAAACATGAACGATATCTTCTTTTAAAAGAACTCCTTAAAGCAGTTCGCGGATGAGGTCAGAAAAGTAATTCTGTAACACAATTGTTCCACAAATGAACTTTTGACCGTGCTAGACTTATAAATCTATCGGCAAGATAAAGGGGATATTTATATCATGAAGAAGATTTTTGCAGTTATATCATTGATTCTCTGTACGACCGCTATGGGAATGAATTTCAGCGGTTGCATGATTAAGAACGGTGAAGTAGAGATTGACGGAAGTAAGTACTACTACGATTCAGGAAATATGCTGACAGGCTTTCAGAATGTTGAAGGTGGCACTAAGTATTTCAATACTGATACCGGTGTAATGCAGACAGGCTGGCAACAGATAGATTCTGCTTCATATTATTTCGATCCTGTATCAGGTCTTATGGCTAAGGGTTTTCAGACTATCGACGGCAGTAAATATTACTTTGCCGAAGACGGAAAGAGAGCTTCAGGCTTGATCCCGCTTGATGAAGGAACATATTTTGCAGATCCTTCGACCGGAGTTATAAGTTCAGGTGTTCAGACGATAGACAATAAGACGTATTGTTTTGACAAGGATACTAACACCATGCAGACCGGCTGGGTTACGCTTGGTGAAGATACGTATTACTTCGATGAGACTACCGGCGAAGGTATAAGCGGAATCCGGGAGATTGACGGAAACAGATACGGATTTATCGGCGGCTGCGTCATACGCAATGAGCGAGCAATGGCCAATAATCATCTCTATTACTTTGACGAGAAAGGTGTCATCTACAGAGAGATTGACGGCAGTAAGCCGCTCGTCGCAATCACATACGATGACGGTCCCTATGATGCAGTCACGAATGAGATCCTGGATGTTTTCCTTGAGTACAACCAGAGATGCACATTCTTTATTGTCGGTGACAGAATATCCGATTATGAATCATGTATTGTCCGCGAAGCCGAGAACGGATTTCAGCAGGGCAATCATACATATGCGCATAAATTCTTGTCCAAGCTTGATTTTGAAGGTCAGGTGGAAGCTATTAAGCAAATGGATGACGAGCTCATCAGAGTCACTGGTAAGCCTGCTTCATTGTTCAGATATCCGGGCGGTTATTTCCCCAACAGTGATGATCAGTATAAAGATCTTATGGACTATCTCGGAAAGGGTTCAGAAGAAGGCGGAAAACCGGTTGTAAACTGGAGTATTGATACATTGGACTGGGAGAGCAAGAATGCCGATAAGGTATGCGGTAAGGTAATCGGTCAGGTCAAAGACGGTGATATTGTGCTGATGCACGACATATATAAGTCAACCGGAGAAGCTACCAAAAGAATCGTTCCGGCACTTGTTGATGCAGGATTCCAGCTTGTTACCATTGATGAGCTTGCATTGTTAAGAACGGGTAAGCTGCCTGAGAACGGAACAGTGTATTTCTCGATTAAGAGTGCATCCACTTAATTTTTTGCTCAGTACCGCTGTTTTCTGATCAATGGTTATTGCAGAGAGAATACAATCTGCGTATGCTATAATCAAATAAATTTAAAGAAACGGGGGATTTCCATATGGCAGACGATTTAGATAAGAAAATGGAGCCTGAGATCACCGATGCTGCTGAAGTAGCTGCTGAGGCAGAGAAGACAGCATCCGTTGTTGAAGCTGTTGAAGCAAAGGCTGAGGAAGCTGCTATTGCAGAAGCTAAAGCCGCTGAGAAGGCTGCAGCAGAGGCTGAAAAGGCAGCTGAGAACGCCGCGATCGATGCTGAAAAGACCGCTGAGAAAGCTGCAAAGAAGGCTGAGGAACAGGCTGCCAAGGAAGCCGCTAAGAAGCAGGCTGCTATTGATAAAGAAGCAGAGAAGGCAAGAATCGCAAGTGAGAAGGCTAATGCCAAGATTGAGAAGAAGAACAAGAAGAGACTTGCTCAGCAGGCTTTGATCGATGCTTGTCCGCCTCAGTACAGACCTGTATCTACTTCAATGTATTTTTGGCTCGGATTCCTTAGCTTCTTACCCGGAATCGGACTTATCGTTACGGTAATCCTTTCCATTTGCGGCCGCAATAAGAACGTAAAGAACTTCGAGAGAGCAATACTTGCTTATTACATCATTGCTTTGATTATTTGCCTTATCCTTTTGATCATCATCGGACTGGTTCTTCCTCCGGATACAAGAAGCAATGTTCTGATGGCCTTCTCGAAAATGTTCAGTTCGATCAAGATAGGCTAAAGCTATTTGAAACAGTGAATTGATTATATGGGAGTTGCCTCGGGGCAACTCCTTTTTTATATGCTTCAAGATGAGCCTTCTTCGGAGGATCTGACTGCATTTCTCATTTGTTGCCTTCTTTTTATCCTTATGTCTTATGACTGTAACATTGTTATTTTACAATCGAGTCATTAAGTTAAGAAAAGGGGAAACAGCTATATGGAAGACGGACTTATTTCTAAGAAGGATCTGCTCACAAAGGAAGGAATCTCGTACGGTACACTTTACCGTTGGAAACGTCAGGGACTGATTCCTGAGAGCTGGTTCATCCATAAGGCAACAGAGATCGGTCAGGCTACATTCTTCCCCGAAGAGAAGATCACTGCAAGAATTGCACGTATCAAGGATCTTAAGTCTGAATTGTCTGTCGATCAGATGCAGGAGTTGTTCTCAGCTAATGTTGAGAGTTTTAAGATTCCGCTTCAGGATTTTAAGGAACTTGAGATCGTCGGCAGAATGTCCATCACTGCTTTTACTTCCGTATTTCCCATGAAGGATCTCCTCGACTTCAATGATGTTTTCGCGATGTATGTTGTAGATCATCTCATGAAGCTCTCCGGCATCTATCTTGAGGATGCTAAGCAGGTATTGAGACTTCTCTGCAAGTATCTTTCCGCAGAGACTTCAAAGGAGTATCAGCTTATCCTTCTCCGTAAGATGGGCGTACCGATGACAGTACTCGTAAGAGGCGAGGACGATATTCTTCTCGAAGACAATACTGAGGTCATCGCATGCGCTAACCTTGGTGAGTTCGAAGAGGCACTCAAGGACCAGTTGATCGCGTAATCAATAACTACGATGAACGACGAGCTTTTTCTTAAGGTCTTAGGTATCCTTTCAGAGAGCGTGAGATATAAGATACTCTCACTGATTGCTTCACGGGGTGAGATCTCTGCCAAAGAGATCCTTTCAGAATTTGATTTTACCCAGCCGACATTATCGCATCATATGACTTGTCTTAAGGAAGCGGGTCTTGTTATAACAGAACGTAAGGGAAGATACATCTACTATTCTGTTAACAAGGATACGATCAAAGATGTCATTGAAGGAATATCTTTGCTCAAGGGAGATCCCGTAACCAGCATTAAAGATGCGGATGAGAGATCTGAGATCGTAAAAGGAGCCAAGAAGGGCAAGAAAAAGAAGAAGAAAGACAAGACCAAGAAAAAGAAGAAAGACTGAATCGTATCAATGCAACTGTCTCAGAATGAGTTTTTGGGACAGTTTCTTTTGTTATAGCCCAAATGTTATCTTGCACCGTGAGTATTTGGTGGTAGTATTTGCACGACGGTAATAAAATAATAAAAAGCGAATGGATACAGAGGGATAATGAGCCCGTACGTAAAGACAATACTAAGATCTATCAAGATGACGTTTCCGAGGTTTATCGCGATCTTTGCGATAATCGCACTTGGCGTCGGTTTTTTTGCCGGTCTTAAGGTAACGACACCGTCTTTTGTCTATACGTCTGATGTTTATGTGAACGAGTATGCGTTGTTCGATTTCCGCTTTATCTCAACTATCGGATTTACCGAAGAAGATATAGATGAACTCGGAAAGCAAACCGGTTGTATCGTTGAAGGAGCGTACTTTGCTGATTGCTCTGCAGTGCTTGGAGATAAAGCAAGCAGCGATACCGTTCACTTTATATCGATCACAAAGGATGTAAATAAGCTGAGACTGGAGTCCGGCCGTCTCCCGAGTAAGGCTGATGAGATCGTAGTGGATGCATATCAGTTGCCGAATGTTGAACCCGGAACTAAGCTGGTTGTTACCGAAGAGACTTCGGACAGTTCCCTGAAGATGTTCAAGTATCGTGAGTATACAGTTGTCGGCACAGCCAGATCGCCGCTCTTTATGAACTTCCAGCGCGGAACATCGAATGAGGGCTCAGGAAGTATCTCATATTATGTTTGTGCGCTGCCTGAAGCATTTGATTCCGAGTATTATACCGAAGCATATCTGTTTGCCGATACGGGATTATATATCTATTCCGACGAGTATAAGGAATGGGCTGATGCCGCGGAGAGACAGTATAAGGTTACTTTGGACAGTGTTATCAACGACAGATTTGAATCCATGATACGCGATGAATACGACAAGCTTTATGACGGCGTTGAGGAATTCAATGACGGAATCGATGATGCATGGAGTGAGATATCCGACGGACAGGAAGAACTTGATGAAGCAAAGAAGAAGCTGGAAGATGCCCAGGCCGAGATAGACAAGAACAGAACCGAACTTGATAAAGGAAAGAAGACGCTGGATGATACGAAGAAACAACTTGATTCTGCCTATAAGCAACTTACTTCCACCAAGGTTGATCTGGACGCTGCCAAGCAGCGGGTTGAACGTGCAAATTCCGAATTGGAGAGTATGAAGGAAGGGATCGATTCTCTTTACGATGAGATCTCGGATGACAGGGCCGAACTTAGCTCGGATAAATCTGCGACACAGTCGAGGATCTCTGCACTTAAGTTTTCGATCGGTACTTATGAATCTTTGCTTGCTTCGATCGATTCGAGAGTGGCTGAACTTAATGATGATCTGAGTCAGGCGCAGACTGAGGAAGAGAAAGCTTCGATCCAGTCGCAGATCGATACTCAGACAAAGCTTCGTGATAACTATCAAAGCTCGCTTGACTCTGCAAAGGCTGAGATGGAGGAGCTTAATGCAAAGTCATCTGAATATGAGGAACGTGCTAAGGCAATCGATGAGAAGCAAAAGACATATGAGGATAAGATTGCTTCGTATAATGTGAAGTATCAGTCTTATCTGTCGGATAAACTGCAGTATGATCTCGGTCTCAGTTCTTATGAATCTTCCAAGGCTTCTTATGACAGTCAATATGCGCAGTACAGTAAAGGTCTTGCTCAGTACAATGACGGAGCTGCAAAGCTTGATGAAGCTCAGCAGGAAGTTGATGACGGCTGGGATGAGTATAACGACGGAATATATGAATTGTGGAAGGGTTATTCCGAATATTCCGACACCGCAGATACACTTTACAATACTGAACTCATATATGGATTCTCGATCCTGGACGGTGTTGAGGATCCCGATATCTATGTTCTCGGAAGAGACAAGAATACAGGCTATGTCTGCTTCGATAACGATTCCAAGATCGTTGACGGAGTTGCAAAAGTATTCCCTGTTTTCTTCTTTGCGATAGCTGCTCTGGTATGCTCCACGACCATGAGCAGAATGATCGCTGATGAAAGAGGCATAATCGGAACGATGAGAGCTCTCGGATATTCAGATACATCTATTGTCATGAAGTATGTGATCTATTCAGGTTCGGCTTCCGTTCTCGGATGCGTACTGGGGTTCCTGGGAGGAACGAAGTTGTTCCCGTGGGTAATCTGGGAAGCATACAAGATGATGTACGGTTTTGCAGATCTCAGATTCACAACAAGCATCCTGTTGTTTATTATCGCATTGTGTGTTTCTCTTATCTGTACGGTCGGCGTCACGATCGTATCGTGCATGTCTTCTTTTACGGGCATGCCGGCAGAGCTTATCCGTCCCAAGGCGCCACTTCCGGGAAAACGCATCCTGCTGGAATACATCGGTTTTATTTGGAAGAGAATGAAGTTTCTTTACAAAGTATCAACACGTAACGTTTTCCGATTCAAAAAGAGAATGTTCATGATGATCGTCGGAATATCCGGTTGTACGGCACTTCTCATTACAGCCTTTGGTCTTAATGATTCTGTCTGTGATGTAGTTAACCTTCAGTACGACACCATAATGAAATACGATCTCTCGGTCTCTTTTGATTCCAAGTACAGACAGTATGAGATCGAGAATGCCGCTAAGGCTGTCAAAGAACAATTGGGAGTTGACATCGAATCTGCTGTCGTAAAGGTTGATACGGCTAAGAATAACGGTTCCGGCTATGTGCGTGATCTTGAGATGATCGTATCGGATGATCCGAATATAAACACATTGTTCGGTCTTACCGATTATAAGACCGGAGAAGAACTCGTATGGCCTTCTGACGGCGAGATCGCGATCTCCGGAAAACTAGCCGAGAAGAATGACATTAAAGTCGGTGACAGTATTACATTCTTGTACGGTGATGATGAACATGAGGTATCGCTTAAGGTCAGCGAGATTTTTGCCAACTATACTTTCCATTATGCCTTGATGACACCGAATACATACAGAGATGTTATCGGCGAGCCGTATACTCCCGAGACATTACTGATAGGCACGGAGAATACGGAAGATGCATTTTCCATTGCTTCGAATCTCTCGGATAATTACACCATCAAGACGTGGTCTGCTACATCGGATTCAAGAGACAGCTTCACTGAGACAATGGCACGAATGAACTATGTGATCATCCTGGTCATTGTATGTGCGGCAGCACTTGCTTTCATCGTATTGTTCAATCTTAATAACATCAACATCACTGAGAGGATCAGAGAGATTGCAACACTTAAGGTTATGGGATTTAACAGGGGAGAGACAGGTGCGTATGTTACACGTGAGAATGTCATTCTTGTACTGATGGGATTTGTCGCTGGTATCCCTCTCGGTTTCCTTTTACACCGATACGTAATGAATCAGATCGCGATGGATATGGTTACATATCAGATGCAGATACGCCCGTTGAGTTATGTATATGCGTTAGGATTTGTGCTGGTATTTTCTGCCGTCGTAAATATCATAATGCGAGCGCGTATTGAGAAGATCAACATGGCGGAATCACTTAAGAGTGCAGAGTAAGAATATTCGTTGCGTTCCATGATGAGAAAGAAGCGGTGTCACAGCCCCATATGTTCCGGGTTCTCCACAACTTTCATATATTTGATTCTCTGATTGTACCTAAGAAATGTTAGAACATAATAAAAGCGGTTAACCGTTCGTAAGGTGGTTAACCGCTTTGTTTTGTAATGCTGATCAGAATTGTTGATTACTCTTCGGGTTCGCCGTTCATCCAGCTCTGGTGATAGTTCTTACGGCGATACTCTTCAGGTGTCATACCCGTTGTCTTCTTGAAGACCTGAATGAAGTGTGACTGGGAAGAGAATCCCAGGTAGTTAGCTATGGTGAGTGAAGACTCATCGAGGTGTCTGAGCATGTTGCAGGCAACATTGATCTTCTGGTCTCTGATATAGCGGCTCAACGCAATGCCCATCTCCTGCTTGAAGAGCTTGGAAAGGTAGCTGGAGTTAAGAGAAAGGGAATCTGCAATTGATTCAACGGTAAGATTCTCCTGAATGTGAGATCTGATGTAATCGATCGCAACAACGATGTGGCGTGATACAACACGATTCTTAGTGAGATCACTCATCTTGCGGCAATAGTTGCGAAGAAGATCATCTTGGATATCAAGGATCTCTTCTTCTGAAGTAGCGGCATCTACGAGTTCGATATAAATGTCGCTCATGTTATATGCTACTGAGATCTCAAGACCGCCTTCAATGCAGAATCTGCTTACGAGAGCTGCAAGTATAGCAGCGTGATACTTTGCATTACGTAACTTATCCTGACTTAAAGTACCGTGAGTGGTATCGGGATTAATACGCAATTCTCTCAAGTAATCTTCAAGCTTGTTAATGTTACCGCTGGCAACTAGCTCGTAAAAATTGATTTCATTATTGTATGCGACCTGACGATTGCCGGATTCGCCCTCATCCATCAGTCTTCTGGCCAGCTCTTTCTCAATGTTCATAAGACAATCCCTCTTATCTGTCTTTGTAAGTGCAAATAACACCTCAAAAAAATTGTATATTTATTTTTGTGTTATGTAAAGCATATAATATAAACAACATAGAAATGATATGTGCTTTTTCAACTTAAAAGCTTATTGAGTTATTTATAAAAAAGTAATAAAATTTTTAGGTAGAAATGATAGGAGGAGTGGGCATACATGAACGATGAACTCAAAGACATCGTATATGCTGATTTGTTCAGATACACCGGCAATGCCCGTCGCTTCAAGAATATCTATGCATGCTATCTGGAGGAGAGACGTTCAAGTCCCGAGTTCTGTTATATCAGCACAATGAGACGCACTCGTTACTACTATGACCAGATGAGCAGATACGATGGCATCAGGAAGAAGATCAATCAGATCAAGTTCTCTGTCAGCAATTACAGACTGGACCAGCTGAGCCGTAAGTATCATTTCCAGATCCCTTATGACACAAATATCGGCAAGGGTTTTTATCTTGCTCACTTCGGACGTGTAATCATTCACCCGAAGAGTGTTATCGGACATAACGTAAATGTCTCTACGGGCGTTGTTATCGGAACCCAATTCAGAGGTAAAAGAAAGGGTTCGCCTCATATCGGTAACTACGTTTGGATCGGTGCGAATGCCGTAATCGTCGGTAATATCAGGATCGGTAATAATGTTCTTATTGCTCCGGGTGCATATGTTAACTTCGATGTTCCGGATGGTTCTATCGTAATCGGTAACCCCGGTCTCATCAGAAGATCGCCTGCAGCTACCTTGAATTACATCAACAATACGATTCTCTTCGACGAATATAATGTTCGTTCGGAAAATGTAAAGCAGTGGTAAGGTAACAGATTGTGACAGATCCTTTAATCTACAAAAATAACAGAGCGCATTTTGCCGCCGCGTTGCAGGATCGCACCGCGGCGTTATTTTTCTCCGGCGAAGAGAAGCATATGTCTTCCGATACGGACTACCGTTTTATGTCTGACCGTAATTTCTATTACATGACCGGTCTGGAACGTCCCGGATTTGTCCTTTTGATCGAGAAGAATCACGGACAGGTGTCGGAGAAGATTTTCGCGCCCTCCAGAGATTCGATGAAAGAGCGTTGGCACGGAAAAAGAATGAATCCGTCGGAGATTGCTGAGATCGCCGGTATGCCGGTTGATGACATCCTTGATCTCGAGAAGTACGAAGAGAAAGAATTTGAGCTGATAAAGGACCGTGATGTCGATGTCTGGCTTGACATGACATCGGTCATGAAGAAGCCTTTTAAACTGAAGAATGCTATCGAGAAGGACGGACGGAAAGTTGCCGATCTGTCTGAGATCACGACTCCTTTGCGACTGGTAAAACAGGATTATGAGATCGAGTCTATCAGAAAGGCTGCCGAGATAAGTGAAGAAGCTTTGGAAGAGATGAAGAAGATGATCCGTCCGGGCGTCTCCGAGTACGAACTATACCTTAAGCTTGAGTACGAGATGGCCAGAAGAAGCTCGATGAATTTTGCTTTTGAGACGATCGTCTCCTGCGGTAAGAATGCATTCTATCTGCACCATTCCGATCCGGAGAGGAACGGAGACGGGATTGCTGAAGAAGGTTCCATCATACAGGTTGATTTCGGCGCGAGAGTGAACGGATATTGTGCTGACATTTCCAGAGTTTTCTTTGTCGGTGCACCTGCGGACGGGAACGATAAGCGCATGAGATTACTTGAGCTCATCCGTGCATTGAGAGAAGCTGCTTTTGCATTTATTGCTCCCGGTAAGACCTTTGGAGAGCTTAATTCACAAATGTATGACATTGCAGGCAAATGGCTTGCAGGACAAGGATTAATACCCGATAATTTTACGGTGGAGGATGTTCGCCGCTACTATTGGCACAACACCTCACACTACTTGGGACTTGATGTTCATGACGTCGGCCCGAGAGATAAGAGATTTGAAGCGGGTAATTGCCTTGCCGTTGAACCCGGTGTTTATATTCCCGAATGGGACATCGGATTCAGGATCGAGGATGACTGCCTGGTAACTGAAAGCGGCTGTCAGCTCCTGAGCTCCGGGAAGGACAGCCCGGAGGGTATAATTGTCGGATAACAATTCTCATATTGCCGTGATCATCATTACGGTCTTGATCGTTGTATTAGCAGCCATTCTGGCAGGGCTGCTTATTCTGATGTTCTTTTCTTACACTGAGAAGATCTACAGAAAACTGTTCAAGAGACCCAAGCCGCTTCCTCAGGTTGACAGATCTCCGAAGAAGATCGACAGAAGCACGATCATCGGGCGCGGAAAGAACTGGTTCTATACATTCCATAACGAATGGCTTGGCGTAAGAACGACATCCTTTGACGGATGCAAGCTCTCCGGTTATTACAGGCCTTCATCGGATTCAACATGCCGCAACATGGTCATCCTGGTCCATGGTTATGATGAATCACCGGCAGAGATGGCGGCTTATGCCAGACTCATGATGCGTAAGGTTCAGTGTCATTGCCTCATCACTCATATGAGAGGACACGGAATGAGCACCGGTAAGAATTTTACCTGGGGCCTTATGGAGAGTGTCGATCTTAATCCCTGGTTTGAATTTACAAGAAGACGTTTGGGTAATAATTGCAGGATCTATCTTGTCGGTCGTGACGTCGGTGCGACAGCATGTCTTCTTGCAGCGCAGCAGAAAGACTTTGACAGGAATGTCTGCGGGATCATTGCTGACTCGCCGATGACTTCACTTACGTCATATCTCAAGGTCACATTGCCGCTGAGTACGAAGATGTCACCTGACTGGATCATCGGAAGAGTAAGAAAACTTGCATCACGTGACTTTGGTTTTGATATTAACCGTTGTGATGCATCAAGTCATGCAAGCAGCATTAAGATCCCGGTCCTGATCTTTCAAGGCGGTGAGGACGAGGTTACGCCTCCGTCGGCAACTCGCGATATCTACGATAATCTTCGCTGCAGCAAGAGGATGGTTATTGTTAATAATGCCAAGCATCTTGATTGTTATGAGAGATCTCAGGCGATGTATGAGCGTGAGGTCCAGAAGTTTATCGAGTCATGTCTTTCGAGACTCGCGAAGCTCGGTCGTCTTTGATCATTAAGATTTCCGGAAACCTTGCTTGCACATTGCGATATCTTGTTGTATAGTCTCTACGACAATAGTAATCGGGGAGCCTGTTACGGCTGAGAGGGATCAACGATCCGACCCGTCGAACCTGAACGGATAATGCCGGCGTAGGGAACTTCATATAACGTATTTGTGTCCTCTTGTCTTTGGTACGGCCTTTGGGTTAGGCGGCTACCCGTACTGTCAGACGGAGGCTTTTTTATGTCAAAGAATTCAACCGGAACCGGAACTAACCGCGAAAAGATTTTGAAGATCGCGACAGGCGGCATATGCATTGCATTGGCATTTGTTCTGTCGCAGATAAAGCTCTTCAGCATGCCGATGGGCGGCTCGGTTACTCCTGCTTCATCGCTTCCGATCGTTGTATGCAGTGTTGCATTCGGACCGGTCTGGGGATTTGTCGTAGCTTTCATCTTCTCGCTCTTACAGCTCATCGGCGGAGTTCTTGTGTCGCCTTTTCAGGTGCTGCTTGATTATACGATAGGCTTTACTGCTTTGGGCTTTGCGGGCTTTGCCGCGCCCGGTGCAAAGGCAGGATCCAGGATCACGAATGCGCTGTTCAGATACAGGAGAGCATCATTGGTTAAGATCCTTGTTTTTACTATAGCTGCTTATGTCGTAAGATGGCTCGGCTCTGTCGTATCCGGCGTTATCTTTTGGGGCGATTATGCTGCAGAAGCGGGCTTTAACAGTGCGCTTATCTATTCGATAGTTTATAACGGTTCTTTCCTTCTTGCAGAGCTTGGAATCCTTATAGCCGTTCTTATCATTTTCTATTTTGCCATTCCTTCGCGTAAAGCGTCGAAAACGGAGGCTTGACCTTACGTTTCTCTTCTCGATTCCTATAGAAAATAACCTCGAGAAATAGTAATCTATTGCTAATTGGAATAAGGAATAGGGAGGGGAGTTATGGGCCACGGAGGACATCACGGCGGCGGCCATCACGGAGGAAGTCATCACAGCGGCGGCGGACATTTCAGCGGAAGCCGCGGCGGCGGCCATTACAGCGGTGTACACTACAGCAGCGGTTATTATGGCGGTGGTTATTATGGCGGCGGTTCTAATTCCGGAGCCAATAAAGCAAGGTTGATAATAACACTCATATACGGAGGATGTATGTACAACAGCCTTTGTATTTTGACTCTGATGGGCGAAGTTCCCGGCATGAACTTTTTAAATCTCCTTATATATCATGTGGCTGCGGTGTTTTTCGTTTTGGGTATTGTGAATTACAGACGCACTTCAAGTGTCAGAAAGATCAGAAACGGAGTGAAAGTAGCACTTACTGACGAAGTCAGGAGAGGAAGAAAGACTTCTATGGTCAAGGGCTATGAGATCTGTTGGGTCGGAACTGCCGATTCAAGTTACAGGATCTATCTGTCTGATAACTACTACGGTAAACGCATTCGCGAAGAGATAAAAGAGTCTGTCTCAAGAGGTGCGGGGATCGTATGGATGAATCAGTATCTTTTGATGGTAGTGGGTATAGTCACATTCTTTGCGACTATGATGTTCTATGAGCTGATAATCCCGATATTTGAGAACATGTATATGGATGATATCTTGTTCAAGTTTGTTGATGATCTTATTTTCTATCTGCCTTCATGGATATGCCTGGCAGCTTCTGTTATTTGCTTTGTAACCGGTAAGATAAGAGATAAGATCCTTTATAAGTGTGCGGTCAGATTGGTTAAGATCATAGAGGATGAGGAAAAGAAACGTCTGACAGAAGCTCAGATCTCTTCAAAGATGCAGATGAAGTGGTATTACCTGATCTGCCCCAATTGCGGAGCAAGTTATCCGCAGGTTTACTATAATTGCATCTACTGCGGTTCATCCATGGAGGTTACGAACCCAAATGTTGTTAACGGTCCTATTCGTCTTACCTGAGATAAGAAATGGACTTTGTTGATAAGCAGCGTTAAGTTATTAAGAAAAAACGGAGGGGAACGTAGTGGGACACGGAGGACATCATGGAGGAGGATTCCATGGAGGCGGCCATCACGGCGGATTCCATGGAGGAGGATTCCATGGCGGCGGCGGTCATTACGGCGGCTATTATGGCGGATCTGGTTATTCTGATGATCCCGGTGAAGCTAAAGCAGTATTGTGGATTCGTCTGTTTATGATCTATATTTGCTTGATAGCACTTTCTGTCAGTGGCGATATTACGTTTCTGAATCCGATCAACATTAACATATTCGCTGCCGGTATTGTTTTTGCCGCAATCGGTCTCAGAACTCAATCACGTACTGCCGTGATCAGCAAGATCAAAGGCAATCTGCCGGTTTTACTCGGAGATATTGCGTTTAATGGCGACAGACCGATCGAACGCTATGGCGACGGATCGATCTGGGCAGGAAAGAAGTCAAAGAAATATAGGATCAATTTCCATCACGAGGAATATGGTGCTATTTGCAGAGAGGTCGTAAAAGACACTATCTCAAGGACTCCAAGGATAGTATGGACGAATCTGTGGGTATGGGTAATAGGTATCGGTATCGGATTCTTCATTAACCTTTTCTTCTATGAGAGTGTGATCCCGACATTTGAGAACATGTGGATGAGCGATGAAGCCTTTGCTTTCATTGATGATCTTGTCTACTATTTTCCGTCATTGGTCTGTCTGCTCAGCGGTATCATTTGTTTTGTGCTCGCAAAAGTTAGAGACAGCATCCTTCATAAATGTGCTTGCAGAATAGTGCAGGAAATCAGCAGCATGAAGGAGAAAGCTGCTTCTGAGAAGACCATCAAAACGGAATTGATGAAGAAATGGTATTACAAAGTATGTCCAAATTGCGGAGCTGCGGCAGGTGTGCTTAAGTCTTGCGGCAGTTGCGGTTCTTCGCTTGAGGTCAAAGAAGGAGACGTCTTAAACTCTTCTGTTTACCGCATGGGAGATTACTCTGATATCTCCAACATGCATGATCGAGATTAAAGGAAACGAATATGAGTAAGTTTTTTAAGCCTTCACTTCCTGTAGGGATCATCGGAATAGTGCTCAACTTGGTGCTGTTTATTTCAAACGGTTATTACACTTTGGTAATACCGGTTTTCGAGAAGACGATAGATGACGGACCGTTATTCACTGCCATAGATGAACTCGTGTTTTACACACCGTGTATTTTCATGGCTTTGTTTGCGGCTTATCTGATAGCCGGTCTGATATATAAGAAGAATCACCATTACAAGGAAGAAGACAGAGTTACGGAAGAACTCATAGTAAAAAATGCTGCTATCCAGAGTAAGCTTGATGCAGAAGTGGAATATCTGAAGCATGAGTACTACAGGAACTGCCCGAACTGCGGTTCGGCAAGATCTGACGGTCAGCAGGTGTGTGCTTTCTGCGGTAAGTCGTTGATCATGAAGTGATTGGAGTTCACCGTATTACTAATGACACTGATCTTGATGACTGAATCTTAATGCCGTATTCGGATCAGTTCTCGAAAACCGTATCGCAGAACCTGACAGTTGCCATTGCATCTTTTGCGTAAGCATCAGCACCGATCTTCTCAGAATATTCCGGTGTCATGACGGCTCCGCCGACTACGATCTTGATATCATTGATATTCTCATGCAAGAGCTTGATCGTCTCTTCCATCGAAGCGACTGTTGTCGTCATGAGAGCAGAAAGTCCTACCACACGGATGTTGTTCTCGGAAGCTGTTTTGAGGATCGTCTCGGGTGCTACATCCTTACCGAGATCGATAACGTCATAACCGTAGTTCTCAAGCATTACTTTGACGATATTCTTGCCGATGTCATGGATGTCTCCCTTGACCGTTGCAAGTATGACTTTGCCCTTCGCCTGTCTGGGTTTATCGGACATGGATTCCTTTACGACTTCAAAAGCAGCTTTGGCGGCATCCGCACTCATGAGAAGCTGCGGGAGGAATATCGTTCCGGCTTCGAAGCCTTTACCGACGCGATCGAGTGCGGGGATAAGATCCGTGTCGATTATCTCAAGTGATCCTCTTCCTGATGCGAGAGCTTCTTTCATTGCTTCGGAAGCTCGTCCGACAACACCTCTCTCGATCGCTTCTGAGAGGGAAAGGACAGCAACCGGAGCGGTGCTCTTTGAGATTCCCGAGACTGAAGGAACTGAACCAGCGGTGTAATCCTTGAAGGCACCGATGAATTCCTCAAGATTCGGATCAAGATTCATGAGTGCGTTAAAGGATCTGAATGAAGCCATCATGGGTCCGTTGCACGGATTGATGATCGCTGCGGAAAGACCGTTCTGCATAGCCATGGTGAGGAAGTGGGAGTTAACGAGTTCTCTTGCCGGAAGTCCGAATGAGATGTTGGATACTCCCAATATGGAATGACCTGAGAATTCGTCTCTGATGCGTCTTACGGTATCAAGAGTCGTAACGGCTGAATTCGGGTCTGATGAGATCGTCATTGCAAGACCGTCGATCACGATGTCCTTGCGCGGGATTCCGTAGCTGTCAGCAGCCTCATAGATCTTCTTTGCGATTGCGATCCTTCCGTCGGATGTGGAGGGAATCCCTTCTTCATCCAAAGGAAGTCCTACGAGTACACCGCCGTATTTTGCGACGAGAGGCATGACTGCTTTAATGTTCTCAAGTTTTCCGTTGACGGAATTGATCATGGGCTTGCCGTTATAGATCCTCATTCCGCGTTCGAGAGCTTTGATGTTTGTGGTATCAAGCTGAAGCGGGAGGCTGGTTACGGACTGAAGCTTCAGAACGACATTCTCCATCATTGAAGGTTCATCGATATCAGGAAGACCGACGTTAACGTCAAGAATATCGGCCCCCGCTTCTTCCTGCTTCAGAGCTTCCGTAAGGATATAATCGATATCGTTGTCTCTTAATGCCTGCTGAAGCTTCTTCTTGCCTGTGGGGTTGATACGCTCGCCAACGATGACAGGCTTTCTGCCGATCGTTACGCATTCTGCAAAACTGGTTATGCATGTAGCGTTCTTAGCTTCGGGAGTTTTGAAGGGAAGAGGTCGAACCTTGGCAATCAGTGACTTTATGTGATCGGGTGTTGTTCCGCAGCAACCGCCGAGAACATGCACGCCTAGCTTTGCGATCTGCTCCATGATCTCTGAGAACTTAACGGGGTCTACATCATAAACTGTGGTTCCGTTCTCTGTTCTAGGAAGTCCTGCATTTGGATTAACGACGATTGGAAGAGAACTGCATTCCGTGAGCCTTTTTGCCAGAGGGAGCATCTTCTCGGGACCGAAGCCGCAGTTGATGCCGATCGCATCAACCTTAAGTGCTTCGAGCATGGCAACGGTTCCTTCGACACTGCCGCCGGTGAGGAGCTTGCCGGATTCATCGTAGACCATGGTTACGATCACGGGAAGGTCGCACGTCTCATGTGCAGCGATCACGGCCGCTTTTGCTTCATATGAATCGCTCATTGTCTCGATCAGGATGAGATCGGCACCTGCTTCAGTGCCTGCCTTTATCTGTTCTGTAAAGATCTCGACCGCTTCATTGAAGGGAAGATCACCCATCGGTTCAAGGAGTTTTCCGAGTGAACCGATGTCGAGTGCAACGTAAGCATCTCCGTCACGTCCGGCTTCTTTTCGTGCCTCGCGGCAGAGCGTAACGCCGGCCTTGATTATCTCTGATACGTTATCGAACTTGAATCTGTTTGCCCCGAAGGTGTTGGCATTAACGATGTGAGAGCCGGCTTCGAAGTAGGACCTGTTAAGAGCTTTGATGTCATCAGGTCTTGTAAGATTCCATGTCTCCGGTAATTCACCGCCTTTAAGTCCCATCTTCTGAAGTATGGAACCTGTTCCGCCGTCACAGAATAACCATTCTTTGCCAAGTCTTTCTCTGAGATTCATTTTCGAGTCCTTTCTTTTGAGAACAGGCAGGAGGCGCGGTTATTACAAGCGGCGCATCCTGTCTCCGTGATCTTGTCTTTGTCGTATCCTATACCGATTATCGCGGTAACGGATTTTGTCGGAACCATGAGCAGCGAATCGGTAAGCTCGATCCCGATGTTCTTTGTAATGTCCAGAAGCCTGAACCAGTCCTTCTGACAGTCGAGACTGAGGTCACCGTATCCGGGTGAGAATCTCGGCCTGAGACAGTAACCTTCAGCTTCGTATTGTTTTCTTAATTTGTTATTCTCGTTATCGAGAAAACTTTCTATGGCAGCGGCACCGGTTGCCTGATAGACGGATGCTTCGGCCATTGATCTTACCTCGGCTCTCCTTACTAACATGTCGCATGCGGGACCGATCGTCGCCGCAAGGAGGATCGCTCCGCAGCAGCCCTCAAGATTTCTCCTGAGCGATTCGGACGAGAGGGTCGTATCTTCAGTATCTGCGTGGATAATGATGTCATTTCCGCTGACTGTTATCGGATATTCGCGCGAGATAATCCTCGGGTGAGACTGAGTCTTTACCTGTTCGACGGCTTTTACGATCGTCTCGAAAACATCTTGCTCAGCGCCCGCATCGCCGCGGTACCCCATGTACCGTTCGATCTCTTTTACCGGTATGTCTGCATCAAGCGGCATATCAGCTGACGATTCCCTTTAAGTTCTTCAGGATGTCGGCAGCCACATCGGGCTTATTCATGGAGTAAACATGGATATGCGTGATGCCGTTTGCGATAAGGTCGATTATCTGCTCGGATGCGTAGATGATTCCTGCTTGACGCATCGATACAGGATCGTCACCGAAGCGGTCAACGATGGCTTTGAAACGCTCGGGAACACTGGTTCCTGAGAGCTGGACAGAGCGTGAGAGCTGCTTTGCGGTCGTTATCGGCATGATTCCCGGTACGACAGGAACATTGATGCCCTCATCTTTGACTCTGTAGAGGAAGTTGTAGAAGATGTTGTTATCGAAGAACATCTGTGTCGTAAGGAAATCGCAGCCGGCATCGACCTTCTCCTTAAGGAAGTGAATGTCATCAGCTTTGTGTGCTGATTCCACATGTCCTTCAGGATAGCAGGCACCGCCGATGCAGAGATCGGGAGCCTGAGCCTTGATGTCTCTTATAAGATCTGAAGCGTGGGCATAGTCGTGGCAGATGATGCCGTCCTTGGGCAGGTCGCCTCTTAATGCCATGATGTTGTCGATGTTATTCTCACGGATCTGGTTCAACATGTTCGTGACATGCTCTTTTGAGGAAGCAACACAGGTAAGGTGGGGTAAGACCGTTACGCCGTGGAGATTCTTAATATCGGAAGCGACCTCGATCGTAAGTTTTGAAGTAGATCCTGCAGCACCGTAGGTAACTGACATGAAGGAAGGCTTGAGGGCAGCTATTGCACCTGCGGCAGCCTTAACATCGTCAAGACCCGTCTCCTGCTTGGGCGGGAAGACTTCGAAAGAGACAGAGGGCTTTTTGTCCATAAGAATATTACTGATTTTCATGATGACCATCCTCATCCGGTATTTTACTTAATGCAAGAATTATACCTTTTTATTTTGAAGTAACAACCCACGCGCCCGCGGTATTAATATAACTACACGATTTCCATTATGCAGACGCGGGGGAGTGCTCTAATGTTTGTATTATTTGCCAATGCGGTTTTGAGAAGATAGGCGCTTATAATAAGACAGATACGAAGGATCATCAGGTCCGAAGTGTTCTTAGGAAGTTAATACGCCGTGTTTAAGATGCTTTGAATGAGGGGGGCTGTTCAATGGCAAAAGCAAAGGCAAAGGCAAAGGCTAGGGCAAAGAAGCAAAAAACATTTAAGCAATTTTTGAAGCAGAAGGATATCAACGTATCTGCTAAGACCTACTTCGTTGACGCGATGGGCGGAATGGCTCAGGGTCTGTTCGCTTCACTTCTTATCGGAACGATCCTCTCGACGATAGCTAAATATCTGGGCATGATCAATGTTCCGTTTTTCGTTACACTTGCACATTATATAAGCAAAGCCGGCACGCTTGCTTCAGCTGTTACCGGTGCTGCGATAGGAGTCGGAATAGCCGTTGCTCTTAAGGCACCGATGCTCGTTATGGCTTGTGCTGCCGCAGTCGGTTACTTTGCAAATGCTTATCCCGGCTCTGTCGGTAAATGCGGACTCTTCTATCTTGATAACGCATACACGGCAGGCCCTCTCGGAGTCTTTATTGCCGTTATCTTTGCCGTTGAATTCGGCAAGATGGTATCCAAGGAGACAAAGGTGGATATTCTTGTAACTCCTCTTGTTACTCTGGGTGTCGGTTTGGGAGTTGCATATGTCACATGTCCGCCGATCGCAATCGCAATGAACTGGCTCGGCGAGTTTATCAATAAAGCAACAACTCTTCACCCGTTCCTTATGGGAATCATCATCTCGGTAGTCGTAGGCATCATACTTACGCTCCCCATCTCATCTGCTGCCATCTGCGCTTCGATCGGCATTTCCGGAATCGCAGGAGGTGCGGCTCTCGCAGGCTGCTGCGCACAGATGGTCGGTTTTGCGGTTGCATCCTACAGAGAGAATAAATGGGGCGGAATCGTATCCCAGGGCCTCGGAACATCAATGCTCCAGATGCCCAACATCGTAACGCATCCGCAGATCTGGATCCCTGCGACACTTGCTTCCGCGATAACCGGTCCGGTTGCCACAATGGTATTCAAGCTTGAGTGCAACGGTGTATCAGCCGGTATGGGAACCTGCGGTATGGTAGGTCCTATCGGATGCTTCTCGGCCATGTCCGAATCAGGAACGCTCTCACCGATGGCGTGGATCGGTATGGCTGTTATCTGTATTATCGCTCCGGCAGTTCTCTCGCTTATCTTCAGTGAGATCATGCGCAAGATCGGCTGGATCAAAGAAGGATACATGAAGCTCCAGAGCTGAGGCAGTCCCGCAATCATTTTTGCATTCGAGGTAATCTATGGAAGTCAGACTTGAGCACCTTACTAAGATATTTCCCGCAAGGGATAAGAAGAGCAGTGAAGTCATTGCCGTAAATGATTTTGATTTTACGATTCCCGAAGGCAAGCTCATCGGTCTTCTCGGGCCTTCCGGCTGCGGAAAGAGTACTGTCCTTTACATGATATGCGGTCTTGAGAAACCGACTTCCGGAAAGATATATTTCGGTGAAGATGACGTTACAGACATTCCTTCCGAGAAAAGAGGCGCAGGACTCGTATTCCAGAATTATGCACTCTATCCGCATCTTACCGTAAGACAGAATATTACATTCCCGTTGGAGAATCTGAAGGGTGCTGAGAAGCTGACCAAGGAGCAGCGCAATCAGAAGGCTGAAGAAGCCGCAAAGCTTGTTCAGATAGACGGACTCATGGATCGTAAGCCGGGTGAGATGAGCGGCGGACAGCAGCAGAGAGTAGCAATAGCGAGAGCTCTTGTTAAGATGCCCAAGGTGCTTCTCATGGATGAGCCTTTATCGAATCTTGATGCCAGACTCAGACTTCAGACGAGAGAAGAGATAAAGAGGATCCAGCAGGCAACAGGAATAACTACTATCTTTGTTACTCACGATCAGGAAGAAGCCATGAGCATCTCTGATTATATCGTCGTTATGAAGGACGGCATTTTCCAGCAGATGGATGAGCCGCAGAAGGTATACGATGATCCGGTAAATCTGTTCGTCGCAAAGTTCCTTGGTACGCCCGCGATCAATGTTTTCGAGGCATCGGTAAAAGATAAGAAGCTTTATATCGGTGAGGATCAGGTCCTCGGGAACGTAAATATAAAAGACGGTCCCGTATGGTGCGGAATAAGACCGGAGGGATTCATCCTGAAAGATGACGGCGCGCTTAAATGTTCGCTGACAGGCGTAAATGTTATGGGCCGTGATACGAGTATCGTATCGACTAACCCGAACATGACCGGCATTAACATACGTTCAATAATAAGTGCCGAAGACTTGAAACTTAATTCCAAGGATTCGGTCAGATTTGATATTAAGAGAAGCAAGACACTTCTGTTCGATAAGGATTCTGAGGTCAGGATTTACTATGACTAAGAGCGGAGTGCGCAAGGAAGGTATTAAGGGGACACTGACGGGTTGGTTATACCTTCTGCCGGCTCTGGCTTTCCTCGGCTTCTTCATGATCTATCCTTTGATAGATGTATTTATCTACTCGTTCGAAGAGGGGTTCAATTCAGCTTCCCAGACATACTTCGGAATAGGTACATACAATTACAGATATGTGCTCAGAGATCCGTATTTTTTGCAGGCGGTCAAGAACACGTTCATTCTGGTCATCATTACAGTTCCCGTCTCAACGATCCTCTCGCTTCTGATATCGCTTGCGCTGAATTCCATAGAGAAGCTCAAGAAGTTATTCCAAACAATATACTTTCTGCCTTATGTTACGAATACGCTTGCAGTCGGTCTGGTCTTCATGATCCTCTTTCAGAAGACGCCTTATACTGACGGACTCGTTAACATAGTAATAAAGGCATTCGGCATGACTCCCGTTGATTTTATCGAAGGTCCGTATTGGGCAAAAATGCTCGTCCTCTGCGTCTACGTCATTTGGATCGTCATGCCGTTCAAGATCCTCATTCTTACGTCAGCTCTTGCATCGGTCAACCCGATCTACTACAAGGCTGCAAGGATAGACGGAACATCCAAGCCTCGTATTTTTTTCAAGATCACTTTGCCGATGATATCGCCGATCATCTTCTATCTGGTCATCACGGGATTCATCGGTGCATTCAAGGCCTACAGCGATGCGGTTGCCATCTTCGGGACGGACCTCAATGCTTCAGGTATGAATACGATCGTAGGTTATGTCTATGACATGCTTTACGGTGACGGCGGAGGATATCCTTCTTATGCTTCCGCAGCAGCCATTATTCTTTTTGCAATCGTTCTGACGATCACGGTGATCAACCTGATCGTTCGTAACAGGACTGCCATAGAGGAATGAGGAAGAGCCATGACGAAGAGTAGTGAGATGATAAAGCTTGAACGTAATGCGAAGACGAAGAACATCGTCTTCAAGGTGCTCATGTACATATTCCTGGCATTCTGGGGAGTGGTGGTCCTTTTCCCGTTCTACTGGATGATCCTTTCCTCCATAAAGAGCTATGCAAGCTACATGGGAGAGAGGATCCCGAAGTTCATTGCGACCGATCCGACATTTGATAACTACATCAATGCATTTACGCAGGTTCCTCTTGCAAAATACTTCCTTAACACATTGATCTTCACTGTCATCACGACGCTTGTCATGATGCTCGTGATAGTCTTTGCGGCTTATGCTTTTGCGAGACTCGACTTCAGGGGAAAGTCGCTTGTATTCGTCGGATTCCTGGCGCTCATGATGATCCCGAACGAACTTGTCATCATCACGAACTTCGTAACCATCACGAATATGAATCTGCGTAATACTTTCCTCGGATTGATCCTGCCTTCGGTAACGTCGGTATTCTATATCTATCTGCTCAAAGAGAATTTTGAACAGGTGCCCGACGAGCTCTACTACGCCGCAAAAGTGGACGGAACATCCGACCTCAAATATCTGTTCAAGGTCATGATCCCCATCTGCCGGCCGACGATAATCACGGTAATAATCCTTAAGGTGATCGAGTGCTGGAATTCTTATGTGTGGCCGAGACTCATCACTGACGATGCAAACTATTTCCTCGTAAGCAACGGTATTCAGGAGATTCGCGAAAACGGGTTCGGCAGAGAGAACATTCCTGCCATGATGGCTGCAGTCGTGGCAGTATCGCTTCCGCTCATCGTGCTCTTCATCATTTTCCGTAACAAGATCATGGAAGGCGTATCCAGGGAGGGGATCAAAGGATGAAAAAGCTTCTCTCAAGATTTCTCTCTTTGTCTTTAGCGGCAGCGTGTCTGACATCTTTGTTTACCGGCTGTCACGGTACAAAGGACACCAATGAATTTGTCATGCCGGACGGCCTGGATGCTTCTGAGAAATATGAGATAGTCTTCTGGGCAAAGAATGACACGAACATTACCCAGACACAGATCTACAATCAGGCCATAGCTGACTTTGAGGCACTTTATCCGAACATAAAAGTCAACATCAGACTTTATACGGACTACAACAAGATCTACAACGATGTAATTACGAATATCTCTACGGGAACGACACCGAACGTCTGCATAACCTATCCCGATCACATTGCAACATATAAGACGGGAGACAATGTCGTAGTTCCGCTTGATAATCTCATCAATGACAAAGATTACGGTCTTGGAGGAAAAGAAGTTAAGTTCGATTCTCCTTCCAAGTCTGAGGTTATTCCGGAGTTCCTCAATGAATGCATCCTTGACGGTCAGATCTATTGCTTGCCGTATATGCGTTCAACGGAAGCCTGTTACGTCAACAAAGAATATGTCGAAGCACTGGGATATGAAGTGCCGGACATCTTGACATGGGATTTTGTCTGGGAAGTATCCGAGAAAGCACTTGCCAAAAATCCTGACGGTACCTATGTCCTTAACGGCAAGGATGTCATGATACCGTTCATCTACAAGTCGACCGACAACATGTGCATAACCATGTTGAAACAGCAGGATGCCGGTTACTCCGATGATGACGGCAACATTCTGATCTTCAACGACACGACAAAAGAAGATCTTAAGGTGATAGCAGAGCATACCGGCACGGGAGCATTCTCGACATTTAAGATATCAGGTTATCCCGGCAACTTCTTCAACGCAGGAGAATGCATCTTTGCGGTTGATTCAACGGCGGGAGCAACATGGATGGGAACGAATGCTCCTCTTTCGGATATACACGAGAATCAGATAGTTGATTTTACGACCGAAGTCAGACCCGTACCGCAGTTCAATGTCGATGAGCCGAAGATGATCTCGCAGGGACCTTCGATCTGCGTCTTCAACAAACCCGACAGCGGTGAAGTTCTTGCGTCGTGGCTCTTCGCACAGTACCTGATCACGAACGACGTCCAGATAGCGTATTCATGCACGGAAGGTTATGTCCCGGTCACTTCAAAAGCACAGGATTCAATAGAGTATCAGGAATATCTGTCGCGTTCGGGTGAAGATAATTCGCAGTATTATTCGGTTAAGATCGATGCCGCAAAGCTCCTTCTTGATAACACGTCGAACACCTTTGTAACGCCCGTGTTCAACGGTTCCACATCACTTCGTAATGCAGCGATGCAGCTTATTGAGAGCACCGCAAAATCTACGAGGAGAAAGCAGGTTGTTGACGATGCTTTTTTCGAACAGTTATACGAAGATACGAAGTCGCTCTACAGGCTCGACCAGATTGCTGCCGCAGACAAGGATTCCAGGAAAACGCTGGGGCCTTTGCCGACCGGCTCGGTTGTTTTGCTCAGCGCGATCGGCGGAGCGTGGATTGTAATAATTGCATATTTCGCGGTAAGGTTTGCGACAAAGAAAAGGGCAGATTGACACCGCCATTTTTCCATCGTATTGAATATAATCTCCTTGACGGTATCAGGCAGATACCGTGATTTGATTCGTAATGCGGAAAGGACGTTTTGGTTACGTGCTTTATCGCATGAGAACAGCAATTACTAAGGAGATTACTATGAACAAAACAGCAAAGATCATTATGTCCACAACATTGATGGCTTCGATGGCTTTCAGTGCTTTCGGATGCTCAACTGCCGAGACGACTGCAACAGAGACAACTGCAGATGTTGCAGAGACGACAGAAGCTGCAGCTGAGACAACTGAAGCTTCAGAGACTGCTGCTGATCTGCTCGAAGGCAAGACAGTCATGACATATGCAGAGTATGCTGCTGCACCTGTTGATTCTGAAGTTACTGTTGAGACTTACATTCAGGCTAAGCAGGGTTGGTGGGAGAACGAAGGCGTAGGCAACGCTTCTTTCTACACTCAGGATGAGAACGGCGCTTACTTCCTCTATAACATGCCGTGCACAGAAGATGAGTATGCAAAGCTTACTGTCGGAACAAAGATCAAGGTTAACGGCTTCAAGTCTGAGTGGTCAGGCGAAGTTGAGATCACTGATGCAAAATTCGTCATTGAAGAAGGCAACTATGTAGCAACAGCAACCGATGTTACCGATAAGCTCGCTTCAGACGAGCTCATAAGCTATCAGAACCTGTTCGTTTCTTTTACTGACATGACAGTTGAAGCATCAAATGATGCAGGCGCAGCTTTCCTCTACAGCTATGACGGTTCAGGCAGTCAGGGTGATGACCTTTACTTCAAGGTATCCGTTAACGGTCAGACATACACATTCACGGTTGAGTCTTACCTTACAGGTGCTGATACTGAAGTATACAAAGCAGTTGAAGGACTCAAGGTCGGCGATAAGGTTGACATGGAAGGATTCCTTTACTGGTATGAGGGTGTTAACCCGCACATCACAAAGGTTACGGTTAAGTAATCTGACATTATCAAAACTTTGAGAATCGAATTGTAGTATTTGCATATTTTCGCCCAATGTTTGCCCCAAAGAAAAGGTCATTTTGATACAGTTCAGGCGGCAATATATCCGATATAATGCAAGCATGGGAACTTAATAGGACCCTGACATTTAATATAGCGACTTAAATGTTTTTTGTTTCTCGCAAAGACGGCTTCCGATAGGGAGCCGTTTTTGTTTGATATGACATCAAAATGTACTTCCCGTGATACTTTAATATCAAGATTGATTGTGGTAAAAATTACTTAAAACAACACAGTATTTTTTCAGTACGGAAAGAGGTAAATATGCCACCCGGAGGAAATGGTATGGGAGGCCGCATGGGCGGTCAGTATCTGACGGAGGAAGAGAAGGCCAATCAGCCTAAAGTTACACCGGAATTATTGAAGAGAGTTTTCTCATATCTCAAGCCTTACATTAAGCAGTTGATACTTGTTCTCATCTGCATAATCGTATCATCTTGTTTTACGCTCATGCCGTCAATAATCTCGGGTAAGATCATGGATGAAGGTCTCATGAAGAAGGACTTCAAAGCACTCCTTTTTTACATCGTCCTGTCGCTCATCGTAACGTTTTTGGCAAGCCTTATCGGCGTGGCGGAGACATACATCAATACATGGATAGCTCAGCACATTACCTTCGATATGCGAGGCCAGATGTACGGACACCTTCAGAAGATGTCCCAGCGATTTTTTACCAGCAATAATCAGGGTGACATTATCACGAGAATGACGAGCGATATCGACGGAGTAAAGTCGGTCATCACGAGCACCTTCAGTAGCATCCTTTCCAATTCGATCACACTTGTCATCGCGATGATCGCCATGTTCCAGAAGAACTGGATCCTTGCCCTTGTGGGTATCATTATCGTGCCGATCTTTACCATCCCGACTCGAAAAGCAGGTAAGAAAAGATGGTCTCTTACAAATGAGTCCCAGAAGGTCAACGATGAAGTCAACGGTATCCTGAATGAGACATTGTCCGTCAGCGGTCAGCTTCTCGTTAAGCTCTTCGGCAAAGAAAAATACGAGTATGACAGATATGAAGCCGCAAACCGCAAGATGGTAAATCTGAACATCAAGGAGAGCATGGCCGGCAGATGGTTCAGAGTTGTGCTCTCAACATTTACGAGCGTCGGCCCTATGCTCATCTATCTTGTCGGCGGCATTCTCATGATGAAGTACGATTCGGATCTTACCATCGGTGACATTACTGTCCTCGTAGCACTCCTCGGAAAGATGTATATGCCGGTCAACAGTCTCCTGAACATTCAGGTTGAATGGATCAGATCGATGGCACTCTTCAAGCGTATCTTTGATTACTTCGACATCCCTGTTGAGATCGAGAATGCTCCGGATGCCATTACTCCCGACAAGGTTGTCGGAGACGTTGTTTTCGAGCACGTTGAATTCTCATATGACGAATCCAAGAAGATCCTTAAGGATATCAACTTCGACCTCACTGCAGGTAAGAGCATTGCCATTGTAGGACCTTCCGGTTCGGGTAAGAGTACGATCGTCAATCTCATTCCGAGACTGTACGATGTAGACAGCGGTACGGTCACCTTCGACGGGATCGATGTCAGAAAGCTCGACCTCACGTTCCTGCGCAACCAGGTCGGCGTAGTCTCACAGGAGACATATCTGTTCAACGGAACTATCAGGGATAACCTCCTGTATGCCAAGCCGGATGCGACAGAGGAGGAGATGATAGAAGCTCTTAAGAAGGCTAATATCTATGACTTCGTCGAGAAGCAGGAAAAGGGGATCGATACCGAAGTCGGCAACCGCGGTCTGAAGCTCTCGGGCGGTGAGAAGCAGAGGATCTCCATCGCGAGGATCATCCTGAAGGATCCTACGATATTTATCTTCGATGAGGCTACATCAGCACTCGACTCCATCTCTGAGAAGAAGATTCAGGACGCCATTGATCCGATCATAAAGAGCAAGACCAGCATCCTTATCGCACACCGACTTTCAACGATCCTTGCAGCCGATGAGATCCTTGTGGTAAGCGACGGCATGATAGCCGAGCGCGGCACGCATAAGGAACTTCTGGCACAGGAAGGCGTCTACAGAGAACTTTATGAGACACAGTTCAGCAAGGCGATGATCGAGGAAGACGGTGTTTCCGAACTTGAACAGTATCTCTGGGGCGTTGCACCCGGTGACGAGCCGATGGAAGAGGATTGATCCGAAGTTAATTTGAGCAATTGAATAAGCCCTGCATTTTCGCGGTTTTATATAAAATATCAACCAGCGATTATGCGGGGCTTTAGTATTTGTACAAATGTATATGCGCATATATCACTCAAAATCTGTTTATCTTGTATAATTTATTCTTGTTAACTCAAAAGGGGGAGTAGATTGTTATGACAAAACCATATTCGGCAACGGCCGAACAGGTAGCTAAAGAACTTGACTCGGATCTGATCAAGGGTCTGACTTCTGAAGAAGCAGCCCTTCGTTATGCAAAGAACGGTCCGAATTCATTAGGTGAAGAGAAAAAGGTTCCGCTTTGGAAGAGATTCCTCGGACAGTTCGCTGACGCAATGGTCATCATACTCATTGCTGCGGCAGGGCTTTCCGCATATATGGCTGTTCAGAGCGGCGGCGGATTCGAGGATTGGATCGACGTAATCGTCATCCTCGCCATCGTCATCCTCAATGCCGTACTCGGTGTATACCAGGAAGGTAAGGCCGATCAGGCACTTGCAGCTCTCAAGAAGATGAGCTCGCCTAAGACAAAGGTAATCCGTGACGGTAAGATCATCATGGTCGATTCCGAGAATATCGTTGTAGGTGATGTCATCGCCATTGATGCAGGTGACTCGATCTCGGCTGATATGAGGATCGTTGAATCAAATTCACTTAAGGCTGAGGAGGCATCACTTACCGGTGAGTCCGTAGCGGTCGAGAAGAGCGCTGATGCGGTACTTCCCGAAGATTGTGTTCTCGGTGATCGTAAGAACATGCTCTATATGGGTACTGCCGTTACATACGGAAGAGCAAGAGGTATTGTTGTTGCGACTTCAAGAGATACTGAGCTCGGTAAGATCGCAGATAAGCTAACTAACATCGAGGACGAAGAGACACCTTTGCAGGCAGGTCTTTCAAAGCTTGGTAAGATCCTTGCTTTAGTCTGCATCGCAGTGTGTGTCGTCGTATTGCTCGTAGATATCTTCGTTCAGAAGCAGCCTTGGCAGGATGCTCTCATGACAGCCGTATCTTTGGCTGTTGCAGCTATCCCTGAAGGCCTTGCTGCCGTAGTTACCATCGTTCTGTCGATCGGAATGACCAAGATGGCAGAGAACAATGCGATCGTAAAGAGACTCCTTGCAGTTGAGACTCTCGGCTGCGTTGATGTTATCTGCTCCGATAAGACAGGTACTCTTACTCAGAACCAGATGACCGTCAAGGTAATCTATGACGGTGACAAGAAATACAATGTCGAAGGCGGCGGATACGCACCTGAAGGCAACATCGTTGATGAAGGCAACAAGCCCGTCAAGATCGAAGGCGTTCTCAAGACTCTCATTCAGTCCAGCGTTCTTTGTAATGACGCAAGCATCGTAAAGCAGGGCGAGAAAGAATATTCCTGTATCGGTGACCCTACGGAGGGCGCCCTTACTACACTCGGTATGAAGGCAAAGATGCTTCGTGAGGAGATGATGCATAAGTTCCCCAGAGAGTGTGAACTTCCGTTTGACTCCGACCGTAAGATGATGACTACTTACCACTCCGAGATCGAACCCGGCAAGTGGATCAGCTATACAAAGGGTGCTCCGGACATCGTTCTCTCACGTTGTACTTCGCTCCTTACTTCTGAAGGCATAGTAAAGATGTCTCCCGAGAAGCTCGAAGAGATCCGTGAGGTTAACCACAATTACGCCATCCAGGCCATCCGTGTACTTGCTTTTGCAATGAAGGAACATGGTGATGGTTCGGAGCCTACATTTGCTGATGAGGAGAACATGACATTCATCGGTCTCATCGGTATGATCGACCCTGCACGTAAAGAAGCGAAGGATGCCATCGCGATCTGTAAGGAAGCCGGAATCCGTGCCGTAATGATCACGGGTGACTTCAAGGATTCCGCAGTTGCGATCTCAGATAACCTCGAGATGCGTGACGAGAAGCACATGGATGCTTATTCCGGCGAAGAACTCGATAAGATCTCTGACGAAGAACTTCAGAAGGTTGTTGAGACAACAAGCGTTTACGCCCGTGTATCTCCTGAACACAAGGTAAGGATCGTAACTGCTCTTAAGAAGAACGATCACATCGCTTCCATGACAGGCGACGGCGTTAACGATGCCATGGCTCTTAAGTCAGCTGATATCGGTGTTGCCATGGGTATCACAGGTACGGACGTTTCCAAGAACTCTGCTGACATGATCCTCATGGACGATAACTTCGCAACGATCGTTAAGGCAGTTGAGCAGGGAAGGATAATCTATTCGAACATCAGAAAGTTCGTCGGATTCCTTCTCTCATGTAATGTAGGTGAGATCCTCGTTATCTTCCTGCTCTCACTTGTTCCTAAGACACTCATTCCCGGTATAGCTGCTCCTTTGACAGCCATCCAGCTTCTCTGGCTCAACCTTATCACTGACTCGTTCCCGGCGCTCGCCTTGGGACGTGAGAAGGGTGAACCCGGTATAATGAAGCTGCCGCCGAGAGCAAAGAACGAGCCCATCATCAACAAGAGCATGCTCGGTCACATCGGACTTCAGTCCGTCGGACTCTTCATCTCTGTTGCTACGGCATTCATCTTCTCACTGATATGCATGAACAACGGCAGTACATTCTTCTACTCCGGCGTTCTTGCTGATGCAGCTGCAAAGGGCGTACATCCCATCGATGTTGCTCGTACGGTAGCGTTTGCAACATTGATCTGCGCAGAGCTCTTCAGAGCCTTTGCTGCAAGATCCGAGAGATATTCTGTCTTCAAGCTCGGACTCTTCTCCAACAAGATGATGAACATCTCAGTTGCAGTCTCGCTCCTGTTGCTCGTTGCAGTTATCTACATCCCGGGCGTTAACGGAATCTTTGACAACGTCGCAGTAAGCCCTCTTGCTTGGGCCGTTATCCTGCCGCTTGCGATCCTGCCGTTCGCTTTGAGTGAGATAAGCAAAGCGCTCAAGAACAAGAAAAATTAAAAACAGCACAGCACGGTTTGCATAAGTGAAAACCATGTGTTATTATTCATAGGCTTATTTTGTAAATGGAGGCACAGAACAGATGACCGCATTGAATATCGTTCTTAGTGTTGTAGATATTATTTTGGCTATCGCAATCATTATCCTCTTCCTCGTTCAGGAAGGTAATGATCAGGGTATCGGCGTTGTAGCAGGCGGTTCATCCGACTCCTACTACAGCAAGGCAAAGGGCAGAACTCTTGAAGAGCAGCTTAAGACTTGGACAGTAGTTTGTTGCGTTTTGTTCGTAATAGTATCCCTTGTTCTCTATCTCTCAATTGCAAAGGCTTGGTAATAGCGTAATAAAGTTAAATCGAAGGACCGCTCACTTGGGCGGTCCTTTTTTGTTAGGAGTCGTGACTTAGTTGAGTGCATGAGGAAAGAAGGGGGCTCAGTAATGTTTTTTTTCGAGTGCTTGATCAAATGGCCTCGAAAACATCTCTGCGGTAAAGACCTCTTCTCCGGCAGGCGTGTCATCCGAAATCAGGGAAAACTGAAGATTAGGATCACATCCCATAACGCCGGGCATTTAAAAACCTCACTGCTTATTGAGTGAGGTTTTATTGAGGGGGGCTGTATATATTAAAAAGGTGTGACCCTTTTTTGCTGAATTGAATCTCAGATTGCTACCCAGATTCTTGCGCAGAACATTGCGAAACGATCCCATACATTTTTCATTTTATTTATCCTCCGTTTATCTTGTTTACCCTAAGGCCTTAACCTTTATGACTACAGTGTATATTCCGAACCTTAACTGCAAAATCTTCTTTCCTTAACAGAACATTAAGCAATCCTTTAGTTTTGATATTGCCATTATTGCAGCTCGAAAAATAGTAACGGTATAGGTTCGGCATCAATTCGACATCAGTTGTGAGATAAAAGTGTGTCAAAGCAGGCGATATATATTACTTTGTATTATTATCAAATATTTTGTTTAAATAAACCTTGTAGTAGAATAAAGAAAAATGTTTTGAGGATATATAAATGGGAAATACAAATAACAAGCCGCAGTTTGCCGGAAAGATGAGTGAGTCACAGCGTAAGAGAAACAGAGTCATCAAGGCTTCCGAGGAGCGTTCGCCGCTTCCGCCGACGCTGGCAGATCTTGCGCCGAGAGGACCGCTTCAGGTTAAGAACCAGGTCATCGGCATGCTCAGGCAGACTGAGACGGGCGGAGTCGTAATTCCGGATCCGTCGTTCAGAAGCACTGACTTCGGTGCGATAAGGATCGATAAGAACCACCTGAACGGTGCACCTTTTAACATGGTCGTTGTTGTTGAAGTCCTTAATCCGAATTGTGAGAAGGGAGATTGCCGCGGCACCATCAAGGAAGTGCTCGGTGATATCGGCAATAACGATGTAAGGATGCTGACTGTCTTGAGACAGTATGGTCTCTCCCAGACATTCCCCGACAATGTCCTTAAGGAGGTTGAGCCGCTTCCGATCAATCCCGATCCTGAACAGATCGTTAAGGAGCTTGAGGGAGGAAGACGTGATAAGCGTGACATTCTCACGATCACTATCGACGGCGAGGATGCAAAAGATCTGGACGATGCCATATCGATCGAGAGACAGCGTAACGGTAATTTTAAGCTTTATGTGCATATTGCAGATGTATCGAATTATGTAAGAGAAGGAACGGCTCTGGATGCCGAAGCATTCAACAGAGGCACATCCGTATACCTCGTTGACCGCGTAATTCCGATGCTTCCGCCGAAGCTCTCCAACGGCCTTTGCAGCTTGAATCCCAATGTCGACAGACTTGCCATGACTGCAGAGATGCTTGTTGACCGTGAGGGAGGCATCTATGGCGGAGAAGTCTATGAGAGTGTCATCAGATCAGACAGAAGGATGAGCTATAACGAGTGCTACAGGATACTGACTGATCCACAGCCCGGAGATGAGGAAGAATACGGTGAGATCATTCCGATGCTGAAGAGTATGGAGGAGCTTGCAGAGATCCTCAGAGTGATGAGAGAGAAGCGCGGCGCCATTGCCTTTGAGATGCCTGAGACTAAAGTCATACTTAACGATGACGGCACCGTAAATGACGTAATGCCTTATCCGATCAACTTCACGAACGGAATTATCGAATCGTTCATGATCTGTGCAAACGAGTTCATTGCGAGGAAGTTCACAGAACTTCAGTATCCGTTTGTCTATCGTGTTCACGAAGATCCGGATCCGATCAAGATCGCACGATTCTCTAACATCGCAAAGTTCTTCGGTGCATCCGGAAGACTGTTCGGCAGGATCAAGCCTTTGGATATTCAGAGGTTCATGGGTACCATCGGCGATGAGAGCGCAATGCCGGCTTTGAATGAGATATTGTTAAGATCAATGGCTAAGGCAAGATATTCTTCCGAGTGCCTCGGACATTTCGGCCTTGCATCGAAGTATTATTGCCACTTTACTTCACCTATCAGAAGATATCCTGACCTTTACATTCACAGGATCATTAAGAGCTATCTGCACGGTGAGGCTGCCACAGGTCACTTTGCAGGTCTTGTTGATAATGTCTCCGAGCATTCATCCGACATGGAACGCAATTCCGTTGAGGCAGAGAGAGCATCAGACGATATCAAGATCTGCGAATACATGGCCGATAAGATCGGACAGCATTATGACGGTGTCATCTCTTCGATAATCGATGCCGGATGTTTTGTAAGACTTGAGAATACCATTGAAGGTTTTGTTCCTTTCAGAACACTTCGCGATCACTATTTCTTTGATGAGCGTTCCTACAGAGCGATCGGCGCTCACGGCGGAAAGATCCTCTCAATAGGCATGCCGGTTGCGATCGTTGTCGAGAAAGTCGATACGGAAGAGAATAAGATCGATTTCTCTTTTGAATTCGGTTTTGAGAACATGCGCGATCTGAGGGAGAACAAGGGCGCGAAGGTCTATAAGAAAGAGCGTTCTACAGGCAAAGGAAGAAGGGAGGACCGCTCAGGCAGACGTTCTTCTGACAGAAAAGAACGTAACGACAGACCGAGAGATCCATCTTCAAGAGGCAGAAGTTCTGACAGATCAACGGGATTTGTCGGAAAGAGCAAAGGGTCGGGAAGAGGCCATGCGGGCGATTTCGGAAGAGGTTCGGGTAAGAGCTTCGGAAAGAGTTACGGCAAAAATTCCGGCAAAGGTAAAGGAAGACGCTGATGAAGAGCATTCTGATCAAGGATACGACGAGAGAAGAACGTGAGCAGATCGTTGCCGAATCGATAGGCAATATCGGAGGCTCGTGTGACGGATGCATGGCGGGACTTGCGGAGATGTATCAGGACTATATCGACGGTAAGCGCGAGATCAAGGACATCAATATGGAATTCCGCGCTAATTATGAGTCGGATGAGGGTATGAACGACCGCAATTCGTGCGCCTACATGTGATGGTGATCTTTTTCGCGAAGAACGCGAAAAAATCAAGCAAAATCAAGCAATATTAAGTTGACAATAGGCTTCCGAATGATGTACTATTGCCTCGTTATGCGATGACGGAGACCCAGTAGCCACGGTAAGTCGCCTTCAGAGAGCTTTGTCCCAGGGCTGAAAGACGAAGCGGAGAGAGACCGACGGTGAATAACAACTCCAACAGCAATTCGTTGTAAAGCGATTTCGCAGATCTTGCGAAGTAAATCAGGTGGCACCGCGGACATGTTTTGTTCGTCCTGAACTTAAAGGAATTTAAGTTCGGGGCGTTTTTGTTTATGCACCCGGACAAGAAAGGATTTGTTATGAGCAATATTTACAGAGACAGGATCATCAGCTCTTTGTCAGAGAGTGATGTAGGTTCAGAGCTCAGAGTTTGCGGCTGGATCGAGAACATCAGAGACCACGGCGGCGTTTCTTTCATCGATCTGAGAGACATGTACGGAACACTTCAGGTCGTAATGCGTGATACCAGCCTTCTCGACGGACTTGTAAAGGAAGAGTGCATCTCGATCGCAGGTAAGATCGAGCACAGAGACGAGGAGACATACAATCCCAAGATTGCTACCGGCACGATCGAACTTGAGGCTCACAGTGTAGATGTTCTCGGTAAGGTATATACTCAGCTTCCGTTCGAGATCATGACATCCAAGGAGATCAGAGAGGACGTCAGACTTAAGTATCGTTATCTTGACCTCCGTAACCAGAAAGTTAAGGATAACATCGTATTCAGATCCAACGTCATCGCTTTCCTGAGACAGAAGATGACTGAGATGGGTTATCTTGAGATCCAGACTCCTATTCTTACAAGTTCTTCACCTGAGGGTGCCAGAGACTATATCGTTCCTTCCAGAAAGTGGAAGGGTAAGTTCTACGCATTGCCGCAGGCACCTCAGCAGTTCAAGCAGCTCCTTATGGTGTCAGGCTTCGATAAGTACTTCCAGATCGCTCCCTGCTTCAGAGACGAGGATGCAAGAGCAGACAGATCACCGGGAGAGTTCTATCAGTTGGACTTCGAGATGGCTTTCGCTACTCAGGAAGACGTGTTCAGAGCAGGTGAGGAAGTTCTCACTGCTACATTCGAGAAGTTCGCACCCGAGGGTGCAAAGGTCACGGCAGCTCCGTATCCGGTTATCTCTTATAAGCAGGCGATGGAAGAATTCGGCTCCGATAAGCCTGACCTCAGAAACCCTTTGAGGATCAAGGATGTTACGGAGTTCTTCTCAAGATGTACATTCAAGGCTTTCTACGGAAAGACAGTTCGTGCGATCAATGTTCATGCGAAGCTCTCAAAGGGTCAGCATGAGAAGATGCTCAAGTATGCTCAGGACGAGCTCGGCATGGGCGGACTCGGTTATCTCGAAGTGCTCGAAGACATGAGCTACAAGGGACCTATCGACAAGTTTATTCCCGATGACATGAAGACAGAGCTCAAGGAGCTTGCAGGTCTTGAAGCAGGCGATACGATCTTCTTCATCGCTGATACCGAAGACCGTGCTAATGAGTGCGCAGGCAAGATCCGTAACGAGCTTGGTGCGAGACTCGGCCTTATCGAAGAAAATGCTTTCAGATTCTGCTTCGTTAACGATTTCCCTATGTATGAATGGGATAAGGAGACTTCGAAGTATATCTTCACTCACAACCCGTTCTCCATGCCTCAGGGCGGTCTTGATGCGCTCTTGAACAAGAAACCGGATGAGATCCTTGCTTACCAGTACGACATCGTCTGCAACGGTATCGAGCTCTCTTCAGGTGCCGTAAGAAACCATGACCTTGATGTCATGAAGAAGGCGTTCGAGATCGCAGGATATTCCGAAGAAGAACTTAAGACAAAGTTCGGTGCCCTCTACAGCGCTTTCCAGTTCGGTGCACCTCCGCATGCCGGCATGGCTCCGGGTGTTGATCGTATGATCATGATCCTTCGCGGCGAAGAGAACATCAGAGAGGTAATCGCATTCCCTATGAACGGTAATGCACAGGATCTCCTTTGCGGTGCTCCGGGCGAAGTAACAGAGCAGCAGCTCAGAGAGACACACATTAAGATCAGAAACTGATAAATGAGAGTCTATTTCCTTACATTAGGATGCAGAGTCAACCAATACGAGACAGACGCCGCAAGGCGCCTGTTTCTTGATAATGGGCATATATGCGTCGATGAACCCGAGGAGGCGGACGTCTGTGTAGTTAACACCTGTTCGGTTACGGGTGAAGCGGACAGAAAGTCTTTCCAGATGCTCAGGCGGATGGCAAAGAAGAATCCGAATGCGGTCGTAGTTGCCATGGGCTGTTCTTCCGAGATAACGAACGGCGATGTTCCTGCCGATATCGTTATCGGAACGAGAGAGAAGAATTCAGTCGTGTCGCGCGTAGAGGATTTTGTTGCTCATCTCGGTGAGAGAACGCTTGACCACAGTTCGACTCACGAGAGACCTGAAGTCAGCAAGACGGATGTCTATCATGATTTCGGTACGGTCCTCTCTCCTGAAGGCACGAGAGCCTTTATTAAGATAGAAGACGGATGCAATAACTTCTGCACTTATTGCATCATTCCTTATACCAGAGGAAGGGTTGCCAGCAGGGACGAGGAAGCCTGTGTCAAGGAGGCTGAGTTCCTGGTCAAGAGTGGCTACAAAGAGCTTATAGTATCAGGCATTCATCTTTGCTCATACGGTAAGGATAAGGGAAAGGACATCTCTGCGCTCATGAACATACTCAAGCGGATAGATGCCATCCCCGGTATTGAGAGACTCAGACTGGGTTCTCTGGAACCAAAATCCATGACTCCCGAATTCATCGGCGGACTTAAGGAACTGAAGCATCTTTGTCCTCACTTCCACCTGTCGCTTCAGAGCGGTTCTGATACAGTCCTTAAGCGTATGAACAGGAAGTATACATTAGCGGAGTATGAGGACAGGGTGAATGCTTTGAGAGCAGAATTTCCGGATATGTCGCTCACTACGGATATAATCACGGGTTTTCCCGGCGAGACTGAGGACGAATTCTCCGAGACGATCGCTTTTGCCGGGAAGATGCGATTTGCAAAGATCCATGTTTTCCCGTATTCAGTCAGGGAAGGCACCGTAGCGGCTTCAATGGACCAGATCGACATGAGTGTCAGGAAAACACGTGCCAGACGTCTTATAGAAGTCTCTGACAGGCTTTCTGCGGCGTTTGCTTCGGCCTTGATCGGTAATGAGGTCGAGGTTCTTGTCGAGAAGCTCGAAAACAGGGACGGCAAGTTGATCGCAGAAGGTTATACGACTAATTATGTAAGAGCATTTGTTGATGTTGAGGACAGCGATATCTCGCGCGGTGACTTGATCAAGGGTACCGTTTATGGGACAGAATGTGAGATTTGCCTAATAAAACAACAAAACCATAACGAAAAGTTATCAAATCTTAATAACATTTGAAAAATACTATGTTAGAATAAAACTGTCGAAGATAACTTCGCTGGAGGTTTTTGTGGACAGTAATACTTGTAAATTTGATCTATCCGGTGACAGAACAGCCGACGTACATGCGTTGATGTCTTATGTTCTGAGTGCGCTGAAGGAGAAGGGTTATAACCCCATTAATCAGCTGGTCGGATATTTCATCTCCGGTGATCCTACTTACATCACCAACTACAAGGGAGCAAGAGGACTCATTAAGCGTATCGACAGAGATGAGCTTCTTGAAGTCATCATCAATGATTATTGCTCCAGACTTTAAAAGAGGTTAAGATACTGCAATGATAAGCAGTAGCGGCGGCTTATGCCGCCTTGTTTTTTTTTACGGGAGAATTTATATGGGTAAAGCAGCCGGAAGAGTAATGGGCATAGACTTCGGAACAAGACATATCGGCGTCGCGGTATCGGATGAACTCAGGGTCATAGCCAAAGGCATCGAGACGGTAAACTGGAATGGTGAGGATCCCGAATGGGCTTTGAACCGTATCTGCGAGATCATCAAAGAGATGGAAGTGAATGCCATTGTCCTCGGAAGTCCTGCCAGAACTGATGGTAAGAGATCCGAGACACAGGATAAAGCAGAAGCGTTCGGCGCCGAACTTGCCTCCAGATGCGGGATCGAGCCCGTATATAAGGATGAGCGCTTTACGACGGTCCTTGCATCCAGATATCTTCATGAGACTAACGTAAAAGCCAAGAACCAGAAGAAAGTGATCGATCAGGTAGCTGCCGAGATTATTCTTCAGGACTACCTTAATATGCTATAATAAAATATTATGTGATCCCCGACGGGAACTCTTGATTCAGAGGAGAAAAAGTATGACTGACGATAATATGGATATCAATTCAAACGAGATCAATCCCAAGGATGAGCTTCTCGATGCAGTAGCCGAGTTGGATGATGATGGCGACAGAGTGATCGAACTTACTGACGATGAGACCGGAGAGAAGTTCAATGCGATCGTTGCCGATGTATTTGAGATGAACGGCAAAAACTATGTTGTTCTTATTGTCGATTACGACGAAGAAGATGAAGATGTCGAATATTACGAGATAATGGCTTTGGTCGAGAAAGACGGCGAGGTAGCGCTTGAGACCTTGTCCGACAAGGAACATGACATTATCGACGAATACTATATAAAGCTCTGTGATGAGCTCTACGGCGACGATGAAGAATCAGAAGACGAGTAACAAGCCGTCCGGCCTTAAGAAGAAGATCGCCCTTGAGAAAGACCGCAAAGCGAAGCTTGCCGGTGAACATCTCAAGGAGAGCCGGAGCGATGAACTTATCGTGATGCGTGATCCTTATGCAAAGAAGGATTACTATATGTCGCGTATCGATTCATTTATGCTTCAGAAGACCGAATACGTTGTCATGTACAACTATGTGCCTGATGACGGAAGTCACACTAAGCCTGAACTGGTCATTATGCGTACGGCGATCGGTGAGAATGGTGACAGAGTCTATTATTCGATCAAGGACGGAGAAGAACTCGAGAAGGCTTTTGTATACTTCATGAGACGTTTCTACGGTGCGCAGGCTCCTGAAGCCAGAGCAAAGAACGGAGTTGCTTTCGGAGACCTGAAGTAAAGATGAGTGGCCCGAATAAGATCGCAAGCAAGGTATCAGCTGTTCTTCAAGCACTCTTGATGATGGTGGTCTTTGTCTGCGTCAGTTATCTGGTGTTTTTTGTTTTCGCGTTCTTTAAGATAGACAGAGAGATCTACAAAGGAGCATTCAATTTCTCGAATTGTGTGGCAACGATCATTGCCATGCTTATCGTTAACAAAGCCAACTCGACCGGAAAAGAATCATTCTTCAAGATGAAGAAGCTTCAGCCGAATCAGGTCGTTGCTTTGCTGATCATTGCACTCGGAATGCTCGGCATGGTTACCATGTATATCTATGCCGCGGATAAGATCGCGGAGTACTTGAGATCGATGCAGGAGGCCATGGAAGACTACAGGGAAAGTGTGGACAGATTCTCTGAGACGGAGCAGGCTGTAGTACCTGTTTGGGATTCGGTGCTTTATGTCATTAACCTCTGCTTCGTGGTTCCTTTTGCGGAAGAGATGTGTTTCAGGGGAGCTGTCTACGGGGTCCTTCGCAAAGGCTTCGGACCTGTTCTCTCAGTGATCCTCAGTGCTGTTGGTTTTGGTATCCTGCACGGAGTAAACGTTCACATCGGTTACGCGATTGCCTGCGGATTGATACTTGCAGCATGCTACCATCTGACAGACAGTCTGTATGCATCGATATTGCTTCACATGGTGTTCAATGTGCTCGGGTCCGGTGTAGCAAGCTTTATGACCATAGAGAGATTCGGGATCCCGTCTCAGATCACGAACAGGGTGATGGTTAACATTAATCTACTGACACTATTTGCGATGCCTTTTGCGGTACTTGCAATTGCTTATCTTGTAAACGACAGAAGGAGCAGGATAAAAAAAGAAGCGGCGCTTGCCGAAGCAGCTGCATTTGCGGCGGTTACTGCAGAAACGGAAGAGACGGTTAAGGCGGAGAATAAGGAAGATCAAGAGGAACTTGAATGAAGAAGCAATCCCGCATGATGTTCGGAATAACAAAGAGAAGACGTTTTGTGGCAACGTTGGTTGTCATAATGGCTGTCTGCGTTGCGGCTTTCCTGATTTTGGGTTATGTAGGTGTCTTTGGCCTGAGATCCGAATTGTGCGAAGTTGCCGTTACGCCGGATAAAGCCGGTGACGCATTCGGAGGCGTCGGAGTAAACTGCGACCTCATACCGAACATCAATCTAATACGCGATGCCTCTTTTGAGAGTTCAACGGATTACTCGAGCATGCTGATCGCCGGTGCTTCCGAGAACAGTGTGTTCCTTGCACCTTCTACCGTCAGCGCCACGGGTTACGACGCGGAGAATTGTTCCGGAGACACGGCAAGGATCATATCCATCGACAGTGACGGGGCAATGAGCGAGAAGTTTACGGGTGTCATCACGGGATATAAGCCTGCCCGAATGGGTGCCATTACGATGTTAAAGGATTCCAAGGATCTGTGGAGTGAAGACAGGATCACCGATATGGCGTTCTTCGGGAATATGACTCTTGCGCTTACGGAAAGCGGCAGGATCATCTATGATGTTACAAACAGTTCTCTTACGGGTGTTGTTGACAGTAAAGAGAAATTCTCGTTTATCGAGACGAATGATACTGGCATCATTGCCGTAACGTCCAAGGGTTTTATTTTCAGTTCTCAGGACGGCAAGAACTTCAGCCAGGTCTATGAGAATTCAGGTTCTGAAGTATGCGGGGTCGGTAATGCCGGAACTACATTTGCGATCTGCTACAGGAACGGAACGATCGTCACGGTAACGAACGGCAACGTAGCCGTATCCGAGCTTCCGTGTGTCGGTGTTACCGCTTTCCTGTCAGACGGACAAAGATTCCTTGCAACAGATCTGAAAGGTCAGATCTATGTTTCTTCAAACGGTATGGTTTTCGAGAAGTCGGGAGAATGCGGATGGCTCAAGGAGCGTACAAATCTTCTTGTCAGCGCTTCGGACGGTTTGTACTGTATCGTTGTTGACAATTCGCGTGCAGTTGTCGTAACAAAGGAATACGACGGTTATTCGGTCGAGAAGGTCGAGATATCCAGAGATACCGGTTCCACCATTGAGACGATCAACATCACGAATTCAGGACTTATAATCACGGGCACTTCCGACAAGAAGGCATATGCGATCAATCTTGCCACCGGAAATGCAGCTGCTCTTACATCGGAAAATGTCGTAGTAGAGAACATTATCGGCGTCTCCGGTGACAGGGTGTTCTTTGATTCGGGAAATGATCTCTACAGGTCACAGATATTGGCCGAGCTTTCCATCGGCGGTAACCTCGAAGGTGTTGATATCATTGCTGATGACATTCTTGTTGTAGGCCATGCTCACAAGGCAGCCGGCGGTGCAATTAGCGTTACGAACGAAGAAGACAGTGCGTGGAACATCTCGGAGGAATCAGAGTGGAATGTTTACGGCAGAGGAACGAATCTGATAACGACCGATCGTGCTTACAGCGGTAAATTCGGTGCCAGGATCTCCGGCAGCGGCAGTGCGCTTCATGCTGTTACGCAGGAACTGCACGGTGCTGCAATGGAGAATTTTGTTGAAGGTACATTCTACCGCCTCAGCCTGTATGCGATGTCTGACAATGCTCCGGAGAATGCTTATTGCTGGATCGAAGGCGAGGGCTTCGGACGTTATGGTTTTGAGCTTACTCAACTCAACGGAAACTATAAGAATTACAGTTGCGTATTTGCCGTTACGGACCAGATGACGGAAGCAGGTAAGATAACGGTCTCGATCGCTTTTGAAGGTGCCGGATATCTTCTTGTTGACGATCTGTATCTGGGCCCCGACAGCTATGAGGCAGGTGCTATTCCGCAGTTCTATTCAGACACTTTGGCAGCAGGCAGACCGTCCGCGTTAAGACTCAATAACCTCAACATCGGCGGTGACGGATTCGCTGAGACTTCTTTGTATCTGATGAGCCAGAATTCGGTATCCGGAAATGTTGAGGGAACAGCGAGCGGCATCGCTTATGTATCTGAAGGCGTACATAATACGGAGGATGATCTGAATCTCTCCGTAACAGGTTCTCTTGAGGACAGCCTGAGACTTGTAAAGCAATGTGATTCATGTCCATGGTTCGTCATAGGACCTTATGTCAGTCAGTCTGACATTGATAAGTTCCTGGAGTATATGTGTGGTTCACTTACATCCGAATACGGTGGCAAGAGAATCGATAACGGAACTGCGCTTCCTTGGAGCAGACAGTTTACGAGGATCTATATCGAAGTCAATGACAGCGGAAAAGTGTTCCAAAGTGACGTTCAGAAAGCATCTTATGTGAACTATGTGATCTCAATGTTTACACAGTCCGAGTATTTCGGTGATATCAAGGATAAGTCCATATTCCTTGACGGCATGGAGTATACCGGTGGAACGATGATGTCCGATGCTGACAATCACACGATGAGTATTGATCTGGTCAACAAAGATACAAACCAAACTTTTATCAACAATGTTGATTCGAGCTATGTCATCGCACAGTATGAGACGCCACATATCGTTAATGGAACAAGCAGCGGAGAGTATATCAGAACGCTTGATACGGAAGGGAAGAACTGCGGACAGATCATGTCGGCACTGATCACTTCCGAGGCTGATTTTGCTGAGCTGTTCCTTTTCGATGCCAATGTGAATTTTGTGCCCTCATGTTACTTCGACGAGAAGATGTTCATAGGCGGTGAGAGATTTATCAACATGATGGCGGTGTCCGGTCTGACAACAGATTTTACGGGTTATGACGAGCTCTTCATTGACCTCAAGGAACCGCTTGATACGACAGCGGCTGCAAATGTTGACAGCTTCATGTCGGATGTCTCCACGGCTTGCTTCAGTGACGGCTCGAAAACATACCTCGTTATCGCCAATGCATCCGAAGTTCAGCAGAGCTTCCTCATCAATGATAACAGGCTCGGCCGTACGAACAGCGTCATGAGACGTTACGACAGTACGGGCAGACAGATAGACGAGCGTGTCTTAAGACGTGAGCGACTGCGTCACATTCTCCAGCCGGGTGAATTTATCATAGTTGAGATAGAAAGCGTATGAACGGGCGGATACTTGTAGTAGATGATGTACGTTGCTTCTTATGTCGTGATCGTCATAACCGCGTTTGTTTTCGCGCTCATCGCATTAAGAAAGATACGCAGGATCAACATCAATGAACTGGTGTGCGAATAAGGTGAATAAGGTTAAGAGCTGATGTGCTCGAAAAGCGGTAAACCGGTTGCTTCGTTTTACTCACCGAGAATCATCCGGATAAACTCTTCTGATGCTTCAGAACATTTCTCCTTCCATTGCTTGCAAAGCTTGGTGGCAGTCTGTTCGTCGTCTGCGGTGACAGAGGCACAGAAGGGTTTTCCGTTGCCTGCAAATGCAAGACTGACACGGAACCTTCCGTCTTCGGTCATCTCAAACGAAGCCGAATAACCTGAATTCTTTGACATCTCGCTTAATATCTCGGAAGCGGCATCTTCCAAATGAGCGCTCAAAGGTGCGCTTAATGAAGGGTAGAGGTCGTTAAGTACGGCTTTACCGCCTTCGGTCAATGTAAGGACCTCGGTTGAGCCGACGGTATCTCCCGAGAAGTCGCCCGTTCTGCTCTTATCCATGAGATTGCCGGATATTAGCTCTTCATAAGCTCTGCTGAATGTGAAAAAGTCTGAATACAGCGATTCCATGCACTTCTCCATCAGGAGATGGTAGCTTACGCCGGGTGCGCGATCAACGAGATAAAGTATTTGAATTTTGGATTCTGCCACGGAAATATCAGACATCTTGCATTCCTTTAAAATTTATTTCTTTCACGCCAATTATACTCGAAATGAGCAATTTACGGGTGTATACTCTGTGTGATTTTTTAATAAAACCCGTAAGGAGAATGAAAAAATGATCACATTTGATTACCAGAACGCCCTCGAATTCATCGGCGGCGAAGAGGCAGTCTCCAGAATGGAGCCCCAGGTTAAGGCAGCTTCTGATATGCTTCACAAGAAGAACGGCCCCGGAAATGATTTCCTTGGATGGCTCGACCTTCCCACAAATTACGATAAAGAAGAATTCTCAAGAATCCGCGCTGCTGCACAGAAGATCAGAAGAGATTCCGATGTTCTCGTTGTAATCGGTATCGGCGGTTCTTATCTCGGTGCTCGTGCCGTTATCGAGCTTCTCGGACACTCATTCGCAAATGCAGCATCCAAGAAAGTCAGAAAGAGCCCGCTCATCCTTTTCTGCGGCAACTCCATCAGCGCTACATATCTTGCTGACATGATGGACATCATCGAAGGCAAGGACATCTCCCTTAACATCATCTCCAAGTCAGGTACGACAACAGAGCCTGCTATTGCATTCAGAATCCTTCGTGCATACATGGAGAACAAGTATGGTAAGGAAGAGGCAAAGAAGAGGATTTATGCCACAACCGACAAGGCAAGAGGAGCTTTGAAGGGCTTGGCTGATGAAGAAGGTTACGAGAGCTTTGTAGTACCTGATGATGTAGGCGGAAGATTCTCCGTTCTTACAGCCGTAGGACTCCTTCCCATCGCTGTTGCAGGCATCGACATCAGAGAACTCATGAAGGGTGCTAAGGATGCCTCCAAGGCATATAAGAAGCTCCCTCTTTCCGAGAACCCTTGCTATCAGTATGCTGCAGTTCGTAACTGCCTCCTCCGTTCCGGTTATTCCACGGAAGTTATGGTTAACTACGAGCCATCTTTCCACTATATGACAGAGTGGTGGAAGCAGCTCTACGGTGAGTCAGAAGGTAAGGACAGAAGAGGAATCTTCCCTGCAGGCGTTGATAACACAACAGATCTTCACTCCATGGGTCAGTTCATTCAGGACGGCGCAAGGATCATGTATGAGACAGTTGTTCAGATCGATCAGCCCAGAAGATCATTCGAGATCCCTAACGATCCCGCAAATCTTGACGGACTCAACTTCCTCTCCGGTATGGATATGAACGAAGTTAACGTTAAGGCAATGCAGGGCACCATCCTCGCACATGTTGACGGTAAGGTTCCGAACCTCCAGATCCATATGCCTGATCAGACAGCTTACTCATTGGGCGAGCTCATCTACTTCTTCGAGAAGGCTTGCGGCATCTCAGGTTATCTCCTCGCCGTAAATCCTTTCAATCAGCCCGGTGTTGAGGCTTACAAGAAGAACATGTTCGCTCTTCTCGGCAAGCCCGGCTATGAAGATCAGAAGGCTGCTCTTGAGGCAAGACTCAACAAATAATCAAGTCGTTTGAATTGAAATGATAGGCGCCTGTCACCGTGTGGTGGCGGGCGCTTTTGTGTTGTGACGGGATGTTGTAATGTGTGGTGTCTTGCGGGCTGGAATACGGGGGACATGCGCGGGAGCGGGGGAGTGTAACATGCACCGGAGCGGGGGAGTGTAACAAGGGCGGGAGCGGAGTGTGACATGCGCGGGATCGAGGGCGTGTAACATGCACCGGAGCGGGGCGGCGGTAGCGTGATACTTAGCGTGAGATTTGGCCTAAAGTGCTCGAAAATCACGCAGAACCCACGCGATTTCATATTCTTATCCCAAATCTCTCAGATCAGCAAAATGGGATAAATTTTAGCGGATTATTTATCCCAAACTTCTCAAATTCGCAATTTGGGATAAGATTTCACAGCATTTTTATCCCAAACTCGCAAAAATACAACTTTTGGGATAAAAAACGAGCTCATTTCTTATCCCATTTTCGAGAAATTATCAATTTGGGATAAATCAACCTCATATTCTTATCCCAAACTCGCAAAAAACCGCCGTTTGGGATAAATCATCCGAATATTCTTATCCCAAACCTGCAAAAAACGCCGTTTGGGATAAATCAGACTTGACCGAGAATCACGCAGAACATCATGCAGCAGCGTGAGATTTAGCGTGAGGTTTAAGTAACAATTGCGTCAACTTACCCAACTGCCGGCCGTATAGTTATTACTTCCGTCTTATCACCGACGGATCGATGTGCTTGAGGTCGGGAGAAGATGTCCTGAGCATCATTGCCTGAAGCTGAAGCGTCATCTTTGTGAGTGTGTTGCAGACACCCTGTGCACCGTTGGTCTTCAAAGGTTCCATCAGAGTTTTTCCGACGGTGACGAGATCTGCACCAAGGGCAAGCGCCTTGAAGGCATCAAAGCCTGATTCGATGCCGCCGTCGGCGATGAGGATGAGGTTGTTGCCCATTGCCTCACGGATCTCCGGGAGTACCATAACGGGAGGAACGGAATATCTCATCAGACCGTTGTGGTGGCTGAGTATGATTCCGGCACAACCGATGTTGGCAGCGGCACGGGCATCGTGAATGCTCATGGCGCCTTTGATGAAGAAGGGGATGCCGGCATAGTCGACATATTCGCGGAGTTCGTCGAGCGTGGGGAGCTTCATCTCGTCGCCGATCACGACGGAGTCAAAAGGATCTTCAACGTTAACGGAATGCTCTACATCCATGCCGACTGCGATCGCGCCGTTCTCACGGGCGAACTTGATGCGCTTCAGGATCTCTTCTTTATCCTTGTATGGCTTGATTATCTTCATTACTTTGGCGCCGGTAGCAAGGACATTGCCGAGTTCTTCGATGCCGCCCATTCCGATGCTGACGGGAGCACCGGCCATCTTGGCGCCTTCGGCCATTCCGACAAGGTCGATGTGGCTTAATGCGGAAGTCATAATGGGGGTCTTGAAATCACAACCGAGGAATCTGATGTCGGAATTCGGTCTTACGGCTCCTACGATCCTGGACTCTACAAGGAGGGAATCCATATATTCTCTTGCTATCTGAATTGAATCACCTTTGTCACTCATGTCAAACCTCCACACCGGCTTCTTTTGCCTTAGATCTTATGTATTTGAATGCTTCGTCGTATTCTTCGAATGTCTGCATGTGTTCAAGCAGGATGGCACCGTCTTTAGGCAGATATTTGTCCATTATCTTGAGCACTGCGACATAGTCGAGTTCGCCTTTGCCGGGCGGACATTCATCGATATGTGTAGTGTATCCGAGTTTGTCCATTTTGCTGTCCTTGATGTGCGTGCTCTTGATGTAGGGAGCAAGTTTGCTGAAGCACTTCTCGATGAATTCTTCAGACTTAAGAAAACGTCTGGGTGAATTGATCATGTTGACGAAGTCCATGTGAACCGCGAAACGGTCACGGTCGATCTCTTCGATCAGCTTGAGATAGACATCCGGAGAATCCGGAAGCATCCACGGCATCGGTTCGAGACAGTAGAAAGAGTGCGCGGGCTTTACATCGTCGATGATCTCACGGACCACATTAATGATCGTGTTTTTCGCGTCTTCCGTGAAGTTGCTCTTGCAGGCAGCGTCCCAGCCGAGAGGACTCGGTGTGCCGGCGATGTTGACACAGCAGGGAATGTTAAGCCTGTCGGCAAGCCAGAGCTGGCCTTTGGCATATTCGATCGCCTCACGGGCTTTTGTTTTGTCTGGGTCGAGAAGGTTTTTCCAGACGCCGATCTCGCTTATGAGGACATTATTCTCTTTGATTATCTCCATGTAGCGGTTGATCGTTTTCTCGGTGTCGAGACAAGAGAAAGGAGCCGTTATTGCTTTGAAGCCGGATCTTTTGAGAAGTTCACCCCATTCTTCCGGATTTGTGAAGTTACCTGTAACCGTACCGCCTGCGAGCATAAGTCACCCCCTGGATCTGCGATAAGTGTATTGTAACATTGAAGGGTTTTGTGACGATATGTTTTCGAGCGGTACAGGCAAAATCTGTGATGAATATCGGAACGTTCTGAGTTTGAATATAATGCGCGTAACTTGTATAATATTTCGCGTTAATTATTAAAAGCAAGATGAGGTAAGCATTATGATCTCAACACTCGAAAACGGCGCATGGCTCATTAACGGCGTCGAACTTATTGAAGATTCGGCTTCTGCTGCTTCCGAAGTCGCTGCAAAGAGCGGCAAAGCAGCTGACAAGGCACAGGCAAAGCAGGGTACCATCGCATACGGTATCCTCAAGGATCACAACAATTCCGGCAACATGGAGCAGCTTAACATCAAGTTCGATAAGCTGACTTCACACGATATCACATATGTAGGTATCATCCAGACGGCAAGAGCTTCAGGACTTGAGAAGTTCCCCATCCCGTACGTTCTGACAAACTGCCATAACTCACTTTGCGCAGTAGGCGGAACGATCAACGAAGATGACCACATGTTCGGTCTTACGGCTGCCAAGAAGTACGGCGGAATCTATGTACCTCCTCATCAGGCAGTTATTCACCAGTATGCAAGAGAGATGCTCGCTACATGCGGCGGCATGATCCTCGGTTCAGACTCACACACACGTTACGGCGCTCTCGGTACGATGGCTATGGGTGAGGGCGGACCTGAGCTCGTTAAGCAGCTCCTCTCACAGACATATGACATCAAGATGCCTGATGTTATCGCCATCTATCTCACAGGCGAGCCGATGAAGGGTGTAGGTCCTCAGGACGTTGCACTTGCGATCATCGGCAAGGTATTTAAGTCAGGCTATGTCAAGAACAAGGTAATGGAGTTCGTAGGCCCCGGTGTTGCAAGCCTTTCGGAGGACTTCAGAATCGGTATCGACGTAATGACAACCGAGACAACATGTCTTTCTTCAATCTGGAAGACAGATGCAAAGACAGAAGAATATTACGAGATCCACGGCAGAAAGAGCGACTACAAGCAGCTTGATCCTGCTGATGTTGCTTACTATGACGGTGCAGTTGTGATCGACCTTGCTACGATCAAGCCTATGATTGCTATGCCGTTCCATCCTTCGATCGCATACGAGATCGAGTATGTTAATCAGAACCTCGATCAGATGATCCACGAGACAGAAGAGAGAGCAAAGGTTTCTTTCGGCGACAAGATCGAGTATTCACTTAAGGATAAGATCGTTAACGGTAAGCTCATGGTTGACCAGGGACTTATCGCAGGATGCGCAGGCGGCGGATTCGAGAATATCTGTGCTGCAGCTGACATCATGAAGGGCAAGTACATCGGCAGCGATAAGTTCACGATGTCCGTATATCCGGCTTCAACACCGATCTATATGGAACTCGTTAAGAACGGCGTTGCTGCTACACTTCTTGAGACAGGTGCGATCCTCAAGACTGCATTCTGCGGACCTTGCTTCGGTGCCGGCGATACTCCTGCAAATAACGCTTTCAGTATCCGTCACTCAACACGTAACTTCCCGAACCGTGAAGGTTCAAAGGTACAGAGCGGTCAGATCAGTTCCGTTGCTCTCATGGATGCAAGATCCATTGCGGCTACTGCAGCTAACCAGGGCGTTCTTACACCTGCCACAGACTTTACTGGCGAGTATAACAACTACGCATATCACTTCGATGAGAAGATCTACAGCAACAGAGTATTTGATTCAAAGGGTGTTGCAGATTCTTCCACAGAGATCCAGTTCGGACCTAACATCAAGGATTGGCCGAAGATGGAAGCGCTTCCGGAGAACCTCGTTCTTCAGGTCGTATCCGAGATCCATGATCCTGTTACCACGACAGATGAGCTCATTCCTTCAGGTGAGACTTCTTCTTACAGATCCAATCCTTTGGGTCTTGCCGAGTTCACACTCTCAAGAAAAGATCCTGAGTATGTAGGCCGTGCAAAGAACATCCAGAAGGCAGAAGCTGCACTCGTTGAAGGCGTTAAGCCTTGCACAGTCGTTGACGGACTTAAGGAAGCAATGGATACGGTTAAGACACTTGTTACTTTCGAGCCTTGCAACAAGAATGAGATCGGATTCGGTTCATGCATCTTTGCAGTTAAGCCGGGTGACGGTTCTGCAAGAGAACAGGCTGCTTCATGCCAGAAGGTATTGGGTGGTTGGGCTAACATCGCAAATGAGTATGCAACAAAGAGATATCGTTCCAACCTCATCAACTGGGGTATGCTGCCTCTCCTTATCGAAGAGGGCGATCTCCCGTTCGCAAACCTCGATTATATCCTTCTCCCGGGCATCAGAAGTGAAGTCGAGAGCAAGGCTGATACTATTAAGGCTGTTGCGATAAAGGGCAATGAGACCAAGGAGTTCACACTCACTCTCGGTGATCTTACAGATCGTGAGAGACAGATCATCCTTGACGGTTGCCTCATCAATTTCAATCGCCGGAAGTAAGATCGATTGATCGGGGTGTCCCGTTAAGTGAAGCATATTCACTTCGGGGCACCCCTTTATTATTTTTGAAGAGAGAAAGACCATGAAGTTCAGTACTGTTTTCAAGCAATGGATACTTCCTTTGTTTTTCATCACGGTAGGTGCCGTGATTGCGGCATTTGCATTAGAGGAATTCCTTGTACCGTTCACCATCCTGGACGGCGGTGTTGTCGGTGTCTCAATGATCGTAAGTCAGTTGTCGGGCCTTCCGCTCGGAATCCTGACCATTGTTCTGAATATTCCTTTCATGATCGTCGGGTACAAGAGACTCGGATTGAGGTTCCTCATCAAGGCGATCTATGCGATGGTGGTCTTCTCTGTGTTCCTTGGGGTTTTCGAGGACATGAAAGAAGTAACCGAACAGGAGATCCTGGTAGTCGTATTCGGCGGTGTTCTTCTGGGTGTCGGTGTCGGACTTATCCTCCGCTACGGCGGATGTCTGGACGGTACGGAGATCGTAGCGATGCTGCTGTCGCAACGCACGGAATTCTCCGTCGGTCAGATAGTCCTCTTCTTCAACATAGTTATCTACGGCATAGCGGGAATCCTGTTCAGCTGGGACAGAGCTCTGTATTCACTTCTCACGTATTTCATTACGTCCAAGGTTATCGACTTTGTCGAGAACGGAATGGAGCAGGGTAAATCCGTAATGATCATTACAGATCACGGCAAGGAGATCGCGGATGCCATCTATTCTCAGCTCGGAAGAACCTGCACGCAGATGGAGGGAACGGGCCTTGTAAGTAACGGCAAGAAGACGGTTCTTTACTGTGTCATTACGAGAGTCGAAGTATCTTCGGTCAAGAAAATAATCAACGATGCGGATGTGTCTGCTTTCGTCACTATCAGCGATGTATCCGAGATTGTCGGCAAACATATCAAGCGCAAGAAAAAACTGCCGGAACAGAAGCAGTCGTAAGTTATCGGAGGCCTTATGAGAAATAGTCACATAGCAACTTCTCTGATCTTATGCAGCTCGATGCTCATCACGTCATGCGCAAAAACTCAGCCTGCGGGCACTGATGAGAGCAGTTCGGATACTCTTTCAACAACCATATCGACGGATGCCGTGTCTTCGGAGACAACGCCTTCCGCTCAAAAGAACTCTTACGGAACTCTTACAGAGACCGGTAACGGATATGAGGGCATAGAGGGCACCGGCAAATTCAATTACGGTGAGGCATTACAGAAGTCACTTCTTTTCTATGAACTTCAGCGCAGCGGCGATCTTCCTGAAGAGACAAGATGCAATTGGAGAGGCGATTCAGCGCTTACAGACGGCGCCGATAACGGTGTCGATCTGACCGGCGGCTGGTATGATGCCGGCGATAATGTGAAGTTCAATCTCCCGATGGCATATTCTGCTTCTATGCTCGGCTGGTCTGTTTATGAGGACCGCGAAGCATACGAACAGAGCGGTCAGCTGGAGTTCATACTCGGTGACATAAAGTGGGCAAGTGACTACCTTATCAAGTGCCATACCGAACCTGAGGTCTTCTACTATCAGGTCGGTGACGGTAATGCGGATCACTCATGGTGGGGCGCTTCCGAAGTAATGACGATGAACAGACCTTCTTATTGCGTTACTAAAGACAATCCCGGTTCGGCTGTTGTCGGTGAAGCAGCGGCTGCGCTTACTGTTGCCTCTCTGGTTTTCGAGGATTCGGATCCGGAATATTCCAAGCTTTGTCTCGAGCATGCCGTAAGTCTTTATGCGTTTGCGGATTCGACAAGAAGCGATTCCGGTTACACTGCGGCGAACGGTTTCTACGATTCGTGGAGCGGATTCTACGATGAACTCGCCTGGGCGGGTGCTTGGCTTTACATTGCAACTGACGACAGCAAATATCTCGAAAACGCAGAGGCCTGCCATAAGCTTTCCGGGCACGATTACAAGTGGACGATCTGCTGGGATGATGTCCACATCGGCGCAGCGCTCATGCTCGCCAGACTCACTGACAAAAACGAGTATAAGGATGAGATAGAGAAGAATCTCGATTATTGGTCATGCGGTACTTCAGACGGTGAGAAGATCACATATTCTCCCAAGGGCCTTGCCTGGCTCGACCAGTGGGGTTCGCTTCGTTATTCCACGGCTTCGGCTTTTATTGCGACCGTGTACGGAAGATGGGACGGATGTCCTTCCGATAAAGCCGGAGTGTATTGGGATTTTGCGGTATCGCAGGCAGACTATGCACTGGGTTCTTCCGGAAGATCTTATGTTGTGGGATTCGGTGAGAATCCGCCGGAGCATCCGCACCACAGAACAAGTCAGGGTTCTTATTGCGACAACAAGAGTGAACCGGGTGAGTCAAGACATACGCTTTACGGTGCTCTTGTAGGCGGTCCTGATGCTTCTGACGGATATTCCGATGACGTTAACGATTACAACAAGAATGAAGTTGCATGCGATTATAATGCAGGCTTCACCGGACTTCTTGCCGCTATGTATTCCGAGTATCACGGCAAGACATTGGTCGATTTCGGAGCAGTGGAAGAGATCCCCGGAGACGAGTATTCCGCTGAGTGCAGCCTCAATGCGGAAGGCAGTGATTTTGCTGAGATAAAGGCGCTTATCTATAACAAGACTGCGTGGCCGGCAAGAGTCGCAGATAACCTTGAATTCAGGTATTTTGTGGATCTTTCTGAGATATATGAAGCCGGCGGTGATGCTTCCGGCGTCACGATAACGACGAACTACATGCAGAGCGGCAGAGTGGACGGCCTGAAGGTCTGGAATGAAGAGAAGCATATCTATTATCTTTCCGTGATCTTCGATGACGGGAAATTGAGTCCTGCCGGTCAGTCACAGTGCAAGTCTGAGATCCAGGTGCGCATGACAAGTCCTAACGGTGTCTGGGATAACGGTAACGACTATTCATATAACAACGCTGCCGGAGCGGTTCTGCTTGAGAATGAGAAAGTCGTTTTTGGTGTCTTACCTGATGATGAAGGTCAGAGTACAGGCGAACCGGCAGGTGGTGCGGTTCCGTCAGAATCTGCTTCGACGACTTCTTCCAAGTCTTCAGCTGCGGCTTCTTCAGGCGGTCAGACTACGAGCGGTGATCTGAGCATAAAGATGAACTACAACGATAATTCCGGCACGGCAAATGCGATCGCAGGCACGCTGGAGATCACCAACAACGGCAGTTCAGCGGTATCTCTGTCAGATATTAAGATTAATTACTATTTTACGAATGACGGAGGCTCCATGGTTTTCGATTGTTACCATGCAGCGGTAAATTCTTCATCCGGTCAGTATACGGCGTTGACCGATGCGGTCGACGGCGATTTTGCATCTTGCACGGGTGAGGATCGAGATACCTGTCTTACTATCACGGTCGGTTCCGGTACTCTTGAGAAGGGTGACACTTTTACGATCAATTTCAGTTGTCACAGATCAGATTGGCAGAATATGGATCTGAATAATGACTGGTCGCACAAGAGCGTCGAGAACATAGAGATTACGACATAAAAACACCGCCCTCAAAAGAAGGCGGTGTGATGAATTGATCTTAAGGTTCCGGAATTACTTGTTGCCGAGAGTCTTGCTGATGGAATCTACATCAGGGAGATCAACCTTGAGTTTCTTCTCAACTGCATCGATTGCCTGATCTGCTACCTTCTTTGCCTGCTCATTCTCAGCGAGCTTCTCGATTGCATCCTGAGCCGTGTCTTTTGCTTTATTGATATCGATATCCATAATGTGACCTCCGTTCGGTTTGATATAATCATTCTATCACAAGGTGAGAATGCCGTAACGGCAAATGTGCGTCAAAGCGTTAGATTTATTACGTTTACGCCCTCGAAAACAACAGGAGCAGATATATGGCAGTTTGTGTCTCTACAGCGGTAATGAGAGAAAGTGACAGATGGACTATTGAGAATCTCGTTCCTTCCAAAGAACTCATGGCGAGAGCCGGAAGATCGATCTTCGAATCAGTTGATTGGAAAGGTCCTGTCGGCATAATCTGCGGCAAGGGCAACAATGCAGGAGACGGATTCGTTGTAGCTAATCTTTTGAAGGAAAACGGAATCAATTGTGAGATCGTTCTTCTCTATGAGCATTCTTTCTCCGAGGACGGCAAATACTTCTTCGATAAATGTGTTGCAGCTGGGATCCCTGTCGTTACAGAAGGTCGCTATGGCAGTTATAACACCATACTTGATGCCATCTTCGGTACCGGCTTCAGGGGCGAAGTTAAAGAGCCTGCGAGAAGTGCTATCGAGAAGATCAATGCATCAGGTGCGTATGTCGTATCGGCGGATATCAACAGCGGTCTGAACGGTGATACGGGGCTCGGTGAACTCTATGTAATATCTGATCTCACTGTGTCGATCGGAACTTATAAGTACGGCCACTTTATCGGTAAAGCTAAGGAAGCCATGAAGGCTAAGATCAATTGCGATATCGGAATAAAGATCATCGGCGAGACCAAAGAGATCAGTGAGGAGAATACATGATATATCTTCAGAGTTTTAAACTAAGCGACAGCAGACTTAACTGCCCGAATATCTATCCCTACAAAGTGTTCCGCGGTAACGAAGGAATGGTGTTCTTCTTTGATAGGATCACTGTCCTCTACGGCAATAACGGAAGCGGCAAATCGTCGCTGCTCAACCAGATCGCGAGCAAGTTAGGGATAAAGGGCAAAGAACATGTTACGGCAAGTTCTCTGGGAACGAATGACTATGGTAACCGCTATGTCAGCGAGTGTTCGGCTGAACTTGGTGAAGACGGTCTCGGAAGGAAGTTGAGAAGACTTCCGGATGACAGCAGATATATCAAGAGCGAAGACATACTCTATGAAGTAAAAAAGATCCAGCAGAAAGAAGTGCTTGGCGAGAGCCTCAAGTATGACCGCATGAGCGGAGGAGACAGCAAAGAGGAAGCGGAGGATTTCCTGCAATCGAAAAAGGGAATGGAGCGTATGGGGAATATTATTTTCGCGCAGGAAAAATATTCGAACGGTGAGACTTCTCTTCAGTATTTTGATGACTTCATAAGACCGGATGCACTTTATCTTCTGGATGAGCCGGAGGTTTCTTTGTCACCGGCAAATCAGGTAGAGCTCTCCGAGAAGATCAATGAGATGGCAAGGCTTATGGATTGCCAGTTTATCATTGCAACACATTCTCCGTTCTTGCTCGGTACACTGAATGCGAAGATATACGATCTGGATTCAAAGAATTACAGGATCGCCGAATGGACGGAACTTGAGAATGTCAGGTACTTCTACGAGTTCTTTAAAAAGCACGACAAGGAGTTCTGACGGATATACTTACAGATAAGAACGCAATTGCTGAACGGTGAGTATCCCACGCATTGCTGATTACATGTTCGGATAACATTTAAAAGGACCGGTCATCCGTGATCAACTGGAGGACCGGTCCTTATTAGTTGTGTTTATATCCTAAGATTACTTCGCTACGATGTTGGCGATCCTGCCCTTAACGTAAATGAACTTAACGATCGATCTGCCTGCAAGTGCGCCTGCAAGTCTGTCATCAGCGTTAACGATCGATTCAACAGCAGCCTGATCAGCTTCAGCGGGGATGTTGACCTTGAACTGAACCTTACCGTTGATCTGAACTGCGATCTCGATCTCATCTTTTACAAGTGCACTCTCATCACACACGGGCCACTTCTGGTTGTATACGGAGTAACCGTTGCCGAGCGTGTCGCACCAGAGTTCTTCAGTGAAGTGAGGTGCGAAAGGTGCGAGGAGAAGAACGAGCTTCTCGACGGCATATCTCTTGAACTCAGCCTTAGCGGAAGCATCCTGTGAATACTTCGTAATTGCATTCAGGAGTTCCATAAGTCTTGCGATAGGAGTATTGAACTGGAACTTGTCGATGTCAGCAGTAGCACTCTTGATCGCGTAGTTAACTGCATAGTTGAGTTCCTTGTCTGCAGAAGTCATATCTGCCTTGGCGGGAACGGAAGAAGCAGAAACTGAAGCACAATCGGCAACAGCGTTCTCGATTCTTCTGAAGAACTTAACGATTGCCTGAAGTCCTGAATCTGACCATGGACCGCCTTCGATATATGCGAAGCCGAATCCGAGATATGTTCTGAAGACATCTGAACCGTACTTGGTTACATAATCGTCAGGTGCTACGGTGTTGCCTCTGGACTTACTCATCTTCTGGCCGTCAGGTCCGAGGATGGTGCCCTGGTGAACAAGACTTGTGAAAGGCTCGTCAAAATCGAGCATGCCCATGTCACGCATGGCCTTCGTGAAGAATCTTGCGTAAAGGAGATGCATGCATGCGTGCTCGGCACCGCCGACATACTTATCGACAGGGCAGAACTTGTTGATCTTATCCTTGGCAAACATTGCGTTATCGTTCTTGTTATCAGGATATCTGAACTGATACCAGGAAGAGTCAACGAATGTATCCATTGTATCGGGATCACGTCTTGCATCGCCGCCGCAGTTGGGGCACTTGCAGTTCATGAATGATTCGCACTTGGCAAGCGGGCTCTCACCGTCAGGTGTGAACTCAACCTCATAGGGGAGAAGAACAGGAAGATCCTTCTCGGGAACCGGTACGACGCCGCATGAAGGGCAGTGGATCATCGGGATGGGTGTTCCCCAATAACGCTGACGTGAGATGAGCCAGTCACGAAGTCTGTAGTTGACTTTCCATTCGCCCATTCCCATCTCAGCGAGCTTAGCTACGATGGCCTTCTGAGCATCGTGCATCTCCATGCCGTCGAACTCGTCGGAGTTAGTGAGATAACCCTTCTTCTCACAGTAAGGAAGATCACAGTCAACGCCCTTCTCGGCCTGGATTACGCGGATGATGTCGAGACCGTACTTGTGTGCAAAATCAAAGTCTCTCTCATCGTGTGAAGGAACTGCCATTACGACACCGGTGCCGTATCCTGCAACAACGTAATCTGCTGCCCAGATCGGAACCGTTCTTCCGTTGAGCGGATGGATCGCATAAGCTCCGGTGAAGACACCTGTCTTCTCACGGGTGGTGGACATACGGTCGATCTCGCTTACCTTCGCTGTAGCTTTGCGATATTCTTCAACAGCTTCCTTGCAGTCGTCTGTCGTGAGCTTAGCGCAGAGCTCCGATTCAGGTGCGATGACAACATAAGTAATACCCATGAACGTATCGACTCTGGTCGTGAATACTTCAAGCTTCATGGGATCGCCGTTCTCGTCTGTTAAGCGCTGACCGTCCTTCTCAACGAAGAGCGCAACCTGAGCACCTTCGGATCTGCCGATCCAGTTCTTCTGAAGTTTCTTTGTCTTCTCGGGCCAGTCGAGCTTCGGAAGATCGTCGAGGAGCTCCTGGGCATACTCGGTAATCTTGAAGAACCACTGTGTCATGTTCTTACGAACGACTTCGGAGTGGCATCTCTCGCAAGTGCCGTCAACGACCTGCTCGTTTGCAAGAACGGTCTTGCATGAAGGACACCAGTTTACAGGTGCATTCTTTCTGTATGCGAGACCTCTCTTATAGAGCTCGATGAAGAACCACTGATTCCATCTGTAGTAATCAGGCATGCATGTCTTGATCTCATAGTCCCAATCTACGGTAGTACCCATAGCTTTGAGCTGGCCTTCCATCGTGTCAATGTTCTTAAGTGTTGAATCCTTGGGGTGAATACCTGTCTTGATCGCATAGTTCTCGGCAGGAAGACCGAAAGAATCGAATCCCATGGGGTGGAAGAGGTTATAACCCTGCATGTGCTTAAATCTTGCCCATGAGTCTGTCAGGGAGTAGTTATACCAGTGTCCGAGGTGTAGGTTGGCTCCGGAAGGATAAGAGAACATCTCAAGGCAATATAGCTTCTCGCCCTCAGCGTCCGGATCGAACTTGTAGAGGCCTGTCTCGGCCCACTTTGCCTGCCACTTCTTGTCTGTCTCGAAAGAATAACTCATGATATAGACTCCTCTTTTTAATAAATAGCACCTAATTATACTCCCATGTCATCGAAAATTACAGTTCTGCAGAAGTAAACCCGTCGCTGAATTCTGATTTTTCCGGGTTGCAAAACTGTCGAAAATACCTAAAATTCGCCACAATTTGAAATCAGAATGTCACTAAAATTGAATGTGCCGTGATTGATTTTTAATAAGTCGAATGTGATAATAAGTTGAATTTTTATGGGCAATCGCGTCGGGTGAGGGCGCTTTTCGAATATATTGAGGTGAATCTATGGGCTTAGGCATGGAAATAGGTGTCGATCTCGGCACCAGTAGTGTTCTTGTTTATATCAGAGGTAAAGGCATTGTTCTCAAGGAACCTTCCGTTGTTGCAGTCAACAGCAAGACGGGTAAGGTGCTTGCTGTCGGTGAGTCTGCATCTTTGATGCTCGGACGTACTCCGGGTATCGTAGAGGCGATAAGACCTCTTCGTGAAGGTGTTATCTCAGACTTCAGAGCTACGGAAGTCATGCTCAAGGCGTTTATCGGTCGTGTTTGTACCGGACTTCGTGCAACATACTTTAAGCCTACCATCGTTGTTTGTGTTCCTTCGGTCATTACGCCGGTTGAGCAGCAGGCAGTTGAGAATGCCTGCCGTCATGCGGGCGCGAAGGATGTATTCCTTATCAGAGAGCCTATCGCTGCAGCAATCGGTGCAGGCATTGATATTACAAAGGCTTGCGGTTCAATGGTCGTTGATATCGGCGGCGGTACGACGGATATCTCCGTTATCTCGCTTTGTGAGCCTGTTGTGGATGCTTCTCTTAAGGTTGCAGGCGACAAGTTCGACGAAGCGATCATCAAGCACGTCAGAAAGAGACATAATATCCTTATCGGTGAGAAGACGGCAGAGAAGCTCAAGATCGAGATCGGCTGCGCTTATCCGAGAGATGAAGAGCTTACGCTCGACGTTCAGGGACGTAATATCATTACGGGTCTTCCTTCAACTGTTACGGTATCATCAACAGAGATGCTCGAAGCTTTGGAAGAGCCTATCACTCAGATCTTTGAAGCCGTACATAATGTACTTGAGAGAACACCTCCGGAACTCATGGCTGATATCTCTCAGAGAGGTATCGTAATGACAGGCGGCGGTGCCATGCTCTACGGTCTTGACCACATGCTCTCTAACAGGATCGGTATCGATGTATATCTCGCTCAGGATCCTATCTCATGTGTTGTTATCGGAACAGGTAAGGCACTCGATATGATGGATAAATTTGCCGCATTAAGTGACAATTAATCTGATTGACGGACTGAATTACAAATGATATATTATGCGCGTCGGAGATAATCCGGCGCGTTTTCAATTATTTAGATATTTCCTTTTCAAGTTAGAAGTTTGTATCCCATTAGTAGAATTACGCGTATCAGCATTATTGCGAGATTTCATTACATTGAAAGGCGTTTATGAACGAGTTTGACAATCTTAATTCCAAGACGGATTCTGACTTAAAGCAGATAGCCGTCGCTTTCGGAGATTTTACCCCTGAAGAAGCAGAGACTAAGACAAGAGATGAACTCATAATGGCAATTACCGGAGCTAAGGACATCGGCGACGTAACAGTCGTTGATCTCTCTGATGAATCCGTGCCCGTCAAGAATGTCGGCATTCCCGAACCCGCAAAGAGTATCGAGAAGCAGATCCCCCTTGATGAGTTGATCGAGAATGTCGGAAGAGCTGCAAGATTCGAGACTAATGATCTTGCTGATGCCATTAAGGCACAGAAGACAAAGGAGAAAAAAGTGGCAAAGAAGAAGATCGCTGAAGAAGAGGTGAAGGCAGCGCCTGCAGAGGCTGCAGCACCTGTATCCGAAGAGAAGAAGCCTGCCAAGCGCGCAGCAAAGAAGACAGCTAAGGCAAAGACCGAAGAAGCTGCTCCTGCAAAGGAAGCTGAGGCATCTGCACCTGAAGCTGACACGAAGCCCGCTGAAGCAGCAGTAACCGCAAAGTCTTCCAAGACTGCCGAGAAGAGTTCTGCAAAGAGCACAGAGAAGAGTGTCGAGAAGGGCGCTGAGAAGGGTGCTGAGAAGGCCGTCGCTAAGAAGACGACCGGTAAGGCAGGAAAGCCTAAGGCAAAGAAGGCTAAGGAAGCGAAGGAAGCTCCCGTTGCAGAAGACGTTAAGGCAGAAGAAGCAAGAAGTGAAGAACCTAAAGCTTCTGAAGCTCCCGCTGCAGCAGTAAAGACTGAACCTGCATCTGCAGAGAATGCCAAAGCAGACGAGAATAAGCCTGCCGAAGCACCGCAGGGACAGAATAAGCACGGCAAATCCAAGAGAAGAAAGATCACTTTCGGACCCGGTCAGGATACCAAGACTGTCGAGACGACAGATGAAGCTCCTGCCGAGAATGAGGAAGAGGTCCAGGAACCCGTACAGCCCGTTGAGATCGAGATCGAAGGTGTTCTCGCCATCAATAACAACGACGGCAACAAGAATGATTTCTGCGGATTCATCCACAAGCACAATTATCTTCCCGGTGAAGATGATGCATATGTTCCCGGTCAGCTCATCAAGAGAATGGGTCTGAGACGCGGCGACTATATCAAGGGTTTTGCATTCCCTAAGCGCGGTAAGGACAGATATGCTCCGCTCAAGCGCATTGTTGAGGTTAACGGAATTCCCGTTATTGACGGCGATTACGAGAATATCAGAAGACGTCCCAAGTTCGAGAGTCTTACGGCGATCTATCCTAACGAGAGACTTGACCTTGAGACCGCAAAGGAAGATATCTCCACCAGGATCATCGATCTGTTCTCACCTATCGGTAAGGGACAGAGAGGTATGATCGTATCTCCTCCGAAGGCAGGTAAGACCATCCTCCTTCAGAAGGTTGCGAATTCGATCACGGCGAACAATCCTAATTGCGAATTGATCGTACTCCTCATCGACGAGCGTCCTGAGGAAGTTACGGACATGCAGAGGAATATCCGGGGCGAAGTTGTCTACTCAACATTCGATAAGCGCCCTGAGAATCACGTAAGAGTTACGGAACTCGTGCTCGAGAGAGCCATGAGACTTGTAGAGCTCGGTAAGGATGTAGTAATCCTCCTCGACTCAATGACAAGACTTGCAAGAGCTTATAACCTTACGATCAATCCTACCGGAAGAACCTTATCGGGAGGTCTTGATCCGGGATCACTTTACGGACCTAAGAGATTCTTCGGTGCGGCTCGTAACATTGAGAACGGCGGAAGCCTTACTATCCTTGCTACGGCACTCATCGAGACAGGCTCACGTATGGACGAAGTCATTTTCGAGGAGTTCAAGGGAACGGGCAACATGGAAGTCACACTCGACAGAAAGCTTGCCGACAGAAGAGTATTCCCTGCTATCGCAGTCGACAAGTCCGGTACGAGAAGAGAAGATCTCCTGCTCTCGCCCGAAGAACTTGATGCGGTATGGCTCATCAGAAGAAGGATCGCGGAAGCTGATACGATCACTGCCACAAATGCAGTCATCAACTTTATGGAGAAGACGACGAGTAATATGTCATTTATACTTTCCGTAAAGAAATCTTTTGCAACTGATTGACAACCGCGGGCGATTCAAGTAATATAGCAAGGCTAACACGAAGAATCCGGTATGACATACGTGATTATTCTTACGCGTCATATCTTTGATTGAGAGGTGAAAGGTAACATGAAAGAAGGAATTCATCCTAAGACGCAGCTTGTCACTGTAAAGTGCGCATGCGGCAACACATTCGAGACTCTTTCAACAAAGAGCGAATTGAGAGTTGATATCTGCTCCAACTGCCACCCGTTCTACACAGGTAAGCAGAAGCTCGTTGACACAGGCGGACGTGTTGATAAGTTCAAGAAGAGAATGGGCGCTAAGGCTTAATTTCTCGGTCTGACAAAAGATTAAGAAGAGGTTATCTCGTAAGAGGTAACCTTTTTTGTTCTGTTACTATCGAGCGTCTCTGTTACCGGTATTGAATATAATTTGTTTTTGTTAGTTACCATATTGTTTTATCTTTTCAGACATGATAGCATTCCTTCGTCTAACAAATAACTTTGAGGGGGTAAAAGATTAAATGAGTTGTTCAAGAGTAATCAAGACGGTGGCGGGTGTTTTATGTGCCGGAATGGTACTAGCTGTTTTACCCCCCCTACTAAGCATGCGTGAAAAAGTCAATGCAGATGAGTTGATCTCATACGAGCCGGAATTGCCCGGTAAAGTGTTTAGAAGTGTTGAAAATCATGAGTATTCAGTTACGAATAACTTATTAACACAGTGGTCCGAACACGCTAACATAGAATTTACATTCGAGAATACAGGAAGTGAGACAATTCACGACTGGAACTTTACTTTTGATTTCAATTACAGCATAGAGAATCCCTATAACTGCTATATCATTGAACATGAAGACAATCTATATACAATCGGGAATAATGATTGGAATCAGGACATTTGTCCGGGTAGTTCAGTAACAATCGGATTCACGGCAGCATCTGATGACGGCAATGATATTACAGATATGCCATCATTCTATCTGTTGAATACAGAGACAGAATCATCATCCGAGATCTCATACAGATATGAAGAGTACTCTAATTGGGGTTCAGGCTTCAGCGGAGCGATCATATTCACGAATGATTCAGACTCACAACTCAGAGATTGGAATGTTACTTTCAGTTCAAACAAATCAATAACTCAGGCTGATTCGTGTGTTTTCTCTATAAATGATGACGGTACGTATACTGTTGCTAATGATGGCAATAACCAAAACTTAGGAAGCAATCAAGAATATCGGATTGGAATACAGGGCGGAGAGAATGATCCTGAATCATCACTTGAACTATCAAGCATATCAGCTACTAGAACTGTGTTGGCAATCGAGCTTAATGAGGATAGCGATGACAATGGTGTATTGGATGTTCTTGAGACTGACTTTGAAGGAACAATAGAAGCTCCTGTTACACCCACGGCAACTCCTGAGGTAACGGATACTCCTACACCCATGGCTACCGAGACTCCTACAGTAACAGCAACACCTTCGACAACAGTGACACCTACGGCTACTGTAACGGTGACAGCAACACCTACGGCAACAGTAACACCTACTGCGACAGCAACACCCGCGGCAACGGCTACACCTACAGTAACGGTAATGCCTACGGCTACACCGACGCCGATGCCTTCTGTAACACCTACAAACACAACAACAGAGACACCAACACCAACAGCTATGCCGACAGATTTCCCTGAAGATATAGATTATGAGACTGATTCTGATTCTGACGGACTCCCTGATGATCTCGAAGATTACTATGGTACAGATAAGAACAAGCGCGATACCGATGGTGATGGTGTAAGTGATCTATACGAAATAATGCTTGGCACTGATCCGCTTACATCTGATCCGTATGGAGATGCGGATCTTGATAATGATGGTCTGACTAATGCAATGGAATCAGAGCTTGGAACTAACCCGAATAGCAGAGATAGTGATTTTGACGGCTTGTCTGATTATGACGAAGTAAAGTTCTATGGAACTGATCCGATGAAATATGATACTGATGAAGATGAGATCAGCGATTATAACGAAGTCCATTTAGGCAGTAATCCGCTTCAGGCTGATAGTGACGAAAAAAGATATCAGTCGATGTCATTTGTACCTACAGCTCAAGATGGACTTACAGGTGTTAAGGAAGTAACTGTGAGCGGAAGTATAAGTGGTTGTATGGAAGAAAACACAAAGATAAAGGATATATATGGAAAAGATCTTCACACATCATCTATCGAAGCTCTTGTTGGTGATCCAGTCAGTATTGAAACCACAGGTGAATTCAGCTCGATGACAATAACTTTTTACTACGCTGATGATGTTAATGAAGATAATCTGAGAATAATGTGGTATGACGAAGCAAACGGTTCATATGTAATTTTGAGTAATAGCAGAATCAACAAATCAAGCAATACCATAAGTGTTACAACAACCCATTTCTCAAAGTATATGTTAATTGATGAGGAAGTATGGATACGCACATGGGCAAAAGGTATAAGCACAGCTCGCTTGAGTTGCTCTGATACTAGATATGCTTCAGATGAAATCTATATTAGTGCCTATAAGAACAAGTACGCCAAAATGTCAGATAGAGATGGAGATGGACTGGCAGATGTGCTCGAGGAACAAGGAATGCTTGATAATATTGGTCATGTAGTCTTCACGGATCCGGATAATCCTGACACTGATGGCGATGGCATAGATGATGGTATCGAGATGGGTGAATTAGATGTTACTGCGAATGCTTTTTCGTACTATACGTTCATATCATATTATTCGATGTGGTATGCCGAATACGGTTGGGGACCGGATGAACGTATGTACTTCAAACCAAAAACGGACCCGACATTATTTAGCTCTGATTCAGATGATATTGGTGATGGTGATGATGATTCAAAGAATGATGAGAATGAACCGATAAACTATATTTTATATTACGAAGATCGTGCTATTACCGGTTTGAAAGGGAACAAAGAAGAATATTGTGATTGGTTTGATGCACTAGGAATGAAGTATGAGTGTTTCGAAATAAATAACTATGATGAATTAATGATTTTCTGGAAAAATATGTGCCATAAGTGTAACGATTTTTATGAAGTAACAGAGGAAAGTTTTTCTGATGAGATAAGATATAGCAAAGTGCATGACTTGATTATTATCACTCATGGTGCGACTGAAAGAGATCAGTTGGTTTTTACTAATTCTGATGGTGGTGAAGTTGGTGTTGATGATTACATTGTTGAAGATATGGTGAGATACAATACCTGTTGCACGATAGATAATATTGATTGTCAATTTTGCTATGGATATAGAGATATTAACAAAGACGACAACTCTGCCAATCTTTCTCTTGCGACAGCTTTTCTTGTTTCTGAAAAGATTAATAGAGTTTATGCATGTGATGGTACTTTGGCATATAATTACATAGCCTATTACAATTTTACTACTGAACCCTATTGTATATACAAACTAGAAAGAGATAGCAAAGGTGAAATCGTAGCGGAACCTGTAGGGACTAGAACTCATTTGCTATTCTATGATACGAATCTACCGTGGTAGTGCTTTTTGTTATGAAATGATTAATATATTGAAAGGCTTGTTAAGATGAAAAAAGCTGTAGCGATAGTGTTATTGGCAATAGGCGTTATTGTGATATTTGTATCTGCTGTATTGAATGCCGGATACAATGCTAAATGGGTAATGGGAATTTCAATAGATATTCCTAAAAGTATGCACTTAACGATTGAAAATGATGTTATGCTATCTTCTGATGAAGGAGAAGTTGTTTTCCCAAACGGCACAGAAATTGTCCCGTATTATATAGATCCTGCAGGTACAGTAAGATTTTATTCTGAGTACGAAGGTGCTGTCACGGAATTTTGCATATCATGGAGCGATATCAAAGAGGAAGAATTACTGCATGAATTAAAGGCAACAGCAGAACAAAACGTAAAAAGCACGCAACAAACTGCGATAAAGCGTGGTGCTGTGATGGGCGGTATTCAAGCTTTTGCATGGTTTGTTGTTGGAGGATTATTGTGCTTTTTGCTTTCTAAGAAAGAAAAGTTTTTTATTCTTGATATGGTTTTGGTACTAATTCCAATCATATACGTTATAGTTGTTGCCTTGGGACCTATTAACCATTAATGGAGTAGTGAAATTAGCTGATAAATCATAGCTTTTCGTCAAAGAACCCTTAATTTGCCTTGTGTCTGTAACAACAAGGCGCGGATATAATGATATACTTCATAAAGAATGTACATTTGTATAAGGGGAACTATATGTCCGAGAACAAAGTGAATACAAGCTTGATAGCTGAGAATAATATTGAAGAAGTAGCACTTGAACAGGTTGCTTCCGAGTCAACGCAGGAAGTCATTCCGGTTCAGGAACCCAATACTCCTGCTAAATCCGTAAAGAAAAAGAAGGGTGCCGATGCACCGTTGAAGAAGACTACTATCGGCGGTCAGGCTCTTATTGAAGGTGTCATGATGGTCGGTCCTTCCAGAACTGCCATGGCAGTCAGAAAGGGCGACGGTACGATCCATGTCGAAGAGATAAAGCAGGGCGAGAAGGTATCTTACTTTGAGAAGGTGCCGTTCATCCGTGGTTGTATCAGATTCTTCAAGATGCTCGTTACCGGTACCGGTGCACTCATGAAATCAGCAGATATTTCCGAAGAAGGTAAGGAGCCTGAGAATCAGGAAGAAGGAAAGAAGAAGTCACGTCTTGATGAATTTGCCGAGAAGAATACCAATCTGGTCCTCACTTTCGGCGCCATCTGCGGAATGCTTCTCTCGATCGGCCTCTTTATCCTTCTGCCGAGACTTCTTGTCGAGATCGGCATTAAGTTCATCCCGGAGAATCTTCAGGATACTACCTGGATGATCGTCCTTCTCCATTTGGGTGAAGGTATCTTAAGGATCCTGATCTTCCTCATGTATCTGGGATTCTCTTCCAAGATCAAGGATATGAAGCGAGTCTGGCGTTATCACGGTGCGGAGCATAAGACGATCGCATGCTATGAAGCAGGTCTTCCGCTTACCGTCGAGAACGTACTCAAGCAGTCACGTTTCCATCCCCGTTGCGGAACCTCATTCCTGTTTACGGTTATTGCTATATCGATAATCATCTATACTGTGATCGGTGTCTTTACCGGCGCGCAGCCGCTTTGGGTAAACATTGCGATAAGACTTGTTGCCATTCCTTTTATCTGTTCTATCTCATTTGAGGTATTAAGATTTGTCGGCCGTCACGATAAGAACTGGTTCTGCAGATTCCTTGCAAAGCCCGGTCTCTGGCTCCAGAAGTTCACTACCGCCGAGCCTGACGGACCGATCGTTGAAGTTGCCATTGCATCAATGCAGGCAGTAATTCCGGAGAACAAGGAAGATGACGTCTGGTAATGACGAATTATTGGAGCTCCTGATCGGTTCGGGAGACGATGAAGCAGAGCTCGATCTCAAGATACTCCGAGAAGAACTTGAGGGAGAAGCTTTGGAGAAAGCTGTTATGAGGCGCGCTTCAGGCGAGCCTCTTGCTTATATATTGGGTTTCAGGCATTTCTACAAAGAATGTTATAAGGTCCGTCCCGGAGTCCTCATTCCCAGAAGTGATACTGAGATCGCAGTGGAAGCGGCTCTTCGGTATCTTGGTATGGATAAGATGGCCATGGGTGATCTTCTTGGCATAAAGCCATGTGCTTTGCCTCCGGAAGACGTCAGGTTTGCCGATCTTTGCACGGGCTCCGGATGCATCGGTATCTCTGTTGCTAATGAGATATTAAGGAACGGAGCAAGCGTCTCCGGATATCTTGTCGACATAAGTGATACTGCGATCGAGGTCGCGACTGATAATGTGAGTTCGCAGTGCATCGAGCCTTCGTGTCTGAAGGTGATAGAGCATGATGTCCTGAACGGAATTCCCGAATTGGGGATGCTCGATCTGATCGTTTCAAATCCGCCGTATATTACTGATGAAGAGATGGATTCTTTGGATAGTTGTGTTAAGGATCACGAACCTGATCTTGCACTCAGAGCAGGTGATGACGGATTGGAATTTTACGGTCCGATACTTACAATTGCAAAGTCGCTGCTTAAGCAAGGCGGTGCACTGATAGTAGAGCACGGCTACGGACAGGGAGATGCCGTAAGAGAACTTTTTGAGAAAGGCGGGCTTCACGATTGTCTGACGCTAAAAGACTATGGAGGCAATCCCCGCGTTACTGTCGGGATTAAGTGATATTTCCTTCCAGATACTGAGATACGCAGATGTGGCGGCCGTCAATGTCTTCGAAAACGAACTGACGGTTGGTTCCCATCTTCTGCGCTTCACCTGCTTCGGGCAGGTCTTCCACGATCTTTATGCCGTTGCCGGAGACCTCGTTGTGAAGAAGATAAGGCTCCGAGCAATAGATGTACATGTCGTATTTGATGCCGAATTCTCTGGCATTCTTTGTAATCGCACCTTCACCTTTGACCAGTACGATGGCGATATTGTCTCTCGTCAGCTTGATGTGAGGCATTGCTTCATCGTCGAGGTGTACTGCTTTGAAGCCGAGCTTATCTTCGTAGAATAATGACGTGCGGTAGATATCCTCGCATGCGAAAATCGCTGCCTGACTGTTCATGAGAAGGAGACGGCCGGAACCTTCCGTGTCGTCTTCAGAAGCTTCAGCGGGAGCATTCTCGGTGCTGTTGAACTGATAACCCATGAGAGGAGTTCCGAACAGTTTCTCGTGGTCACCGAGAGAATTAAGGGTGTCGCTCCTTTTCGAGATCTCTTCGTTCGTGAGAGTCTTGGGAATGACAGCCAGATACTCGACCTTCTCAAGGTATTCAAGCAGATTAAGAAGTCTTATGTGAAGAGGGATGATGTCTGATGTCGCAGGTATCTCAGCGCCTCTTCCGTGAATGTACATCATGCCGTGCTCGACAGCCTCTGCCGGAAGTCCCGCATAAAGATGCATCAGGAGGTTCATCTCCTCGGCTGTCTTGTCATCAACTCCGCCTTTAGCAATTGATGCTTCGATCATATCGAAAACAAGATTCATGTCGTGCAAGGGGTATTCTTTTGTAAGCATAATGTTCTGCCATCTCCCGGGAAATTCAATTGGTCTTAATATAACAAAGATGACCTAAAAATGACAGAAGACGCTTGCGTGAGCAAAGCGCCTGCAAAATGATCAAAAAACGCGAAAACAGGAGAACATAGATCGAACTGCAAAAAATGTTATATTTTCTTGTAACGAATTCTAAATTTCTCCGTCTAACAGGATGAGATCACAAAGAAAGGCACAGATACTTGGATAACAGTACCGCACAAAAGCTTTACGAAGCATTTTATATGAAGGTATTTTCCTATGTTATGACGCTTTCCAAAGATCGATGTGATGCCGAAGACATTACCCAGGAGACTTTCTACAGGGCGATATCAACTGAGAAAAGCTTCAGGGGAGAGAGCGACAGTTACACGTGGCTGTGCGCGATCGCAAAGAACATCTTCATAGATGGACAGCGGCGCAGATCGGTTCAGGAGGAAGAGCTGAACGAGGAGATCCCCGATTCCGACAAGGGAATCGAGGAGAGACTCACAGACAGGGATACCTCGCTTCGTATCCATACGATCCTCCATTCACTGGAAGAACCGTATAAAGAGGTTTTCCAGTTGAGGACGTTTGGTGAATTGTCTTTTGCGGAGATCGGATCCATTTTCGGAAAGACGGAGAATTGGGCGAGAGTAACTTATCACCGTGCCAGATTGAAGATCAAAGAAAGGATGGACGAAAATGAAATATGATTGCGATTTGATCACAGATCTTCTTCCTTTATACAAGGACGATGTCTGCAGTGCGTCCAGTAAAATGATAGTAGAAGAGCATCTCGCTGAATGCGATGACTGCAAAAAACTTTTGGGCGCTTTAAATGACAATACGATAGATGAGACATTCAAGAAAGAGAAGGAGGATGTAATCCATTCCCAGGCTAAATTCTTCAAACGTAAGAGTGTAAAAGCCGGAAGCATTATCTCATTGATCCTCGCGGTGCCGATCCTAATCTGTTTTATTGTCGACATTGCTAACGGAGGAGGCCTCAGCTGGTTCTTCATCGTGCTTGCTGCAATGCTTATCCCGGCTTCACTGATAGTCGTTCCTCTCATGACGAAAGAGAACAGATTTTTCAAGACCTTTATGAGCTTTACGGCAAGCCTTATCGTGCTTCTTGCGGTTTGCTGCCTCTATTCACACGGAAACTGGTTCTTTGTCGCGACTACATCGGTGCTCTTCGGACTTACCGTTGTATTCTCACCGTTCATATGCTTCGGAAGACCGGTAAAAGACATCCTCGGGAACAAAAAAGGACTGGCGATCATCGGAGCGGATTCACTTACGTTTTTGCTTCTTATCACCTGCGTTGAATTGACCAACAACGATCCGGAATCACTCAAGACGATGCTTACTATCCTGTTGCCGAATCTAGCAATTGTCTGGCTGATATTTGCGATCTTCAGATATCTGCCGGCTAATACACTTGTAAAGATCGGAAGCACCATGTCCGTATTGGGGCTGTATACCTGGTTTGGAACGCTTGTGACGGCCAGAATGACAAGTGCTGCCAACAGTAACGGCGTTATCAGTTACTATCTGCCGTCAGTGTCACTTCTTATCGTAATTCTTGCAATCGGCGCGATGCTTATCGCCGGCGGGATCATATTTGCTTTGGTTAAGGGAGGAAAGAAAAATGAAAAAGCTTAAAGCAATTACAACAGCATTATCACTTGCCGTCATGTCGGCACTTACATTGTCGGGATGCAACATGTCGTTTAACATCGGCGATGAGTCATTCAATTTCGGTTCAACTTTCCACTACGAGTATGCAAACAGCGAGAAGTATACCGCAGGGGACATGGAGACAAAAGAAGAGATCGAAAGTCTCAATATTGACTATCTGATCGGTAATCTGAATATTACCGGAAGTGATACCGATACGGTAACCGTTAAGGAGACTGCAAACGTAGCTCTCGAAGACGATTATAAGGTGCACACCTGGGTGGACGGCGGTGTTCTTTATGTCAGATTCTGTGCATCTGAGAACGGGTTGAATTTCAATAACATCCAGAAGAACCTTGAGATCACGCTCCCCGGGGATAAGACGATCGAAGATCTGAAGATCGAGATGACTTCGGGCGATGTAAAATGTGACAACATGACATTCAAAAATATCGATTCTGCTTCGACATCGGGTGATCAGAGCTTTGACTGTGAGGCCGACACTGTTGAGGTCGACGTCACGTCAGGTGATCTCGGACTTAAAGTTAATGACGATTGCAATTCGGTCAGTGTTAATGCTACATCGGGCGATCTCGTGATCGATCTGAAAGGTAACTGCAGCACGATCAGCGTTGCGACAACTTCGGGAAATGTCAGTCTTGAACAGACCGGTGACGCTGATTCCGCAAGTTTTCAATCTACCTCAGGTAACATCAGTACTAATGTCGGAAATGTCGCGAAAATGGATATCACTACAACTTCAGGCGGAATAGGTGTAAACGGAAAATACATCAAGGATATAGCTACTGATTGCACAAGCGGAAACTGTCTCCTTGTTTTCGAGCAGGTTCCGGACAATACGAAGATAAATGCCACCTCCGGTAACATCACGGTGAAGATACCGAAGGATGCCGGTATTACTTTGAATGTTGATACCACAAGCGGTGATTTTAATTACGATTACAGTTTCTCCAAGCAGGGCGATACATATGTTTCCGGTGACGGAACGGCGCATGTGGAAATATCTGCAACATCAGGTGATGTCAATCTCAGCATGATCTGAGAATGCAAATGAAGATAGCATATGAAGAAAGCATGTAAGACGCTCCTTATATGTATTCTCGCGATCCTTATATTAGCCTTGGCACAGACGCTTGCCCTCCTTGCAGGGGAGGCGTCTGTTAAGGCAGGTTTGCCGGGAATATTTGAACCTGTTATCGATGCCGTTCTCTATCCGGTTCTGGCATTCTTCGGATTGTGTCATGTGGGTCCCGGGCCTGATCCTGATTCTGTGTTCACGCTGGTGATCAACACGAAGAATTCGTTGATCAGCGGAGGGGATTTCGGCGTTGAGAGTTCGATAATTGCGATAGCGGGATATGCGATCGTTTCTGTGATCGCATTTGTTCTTGGCAGAAAATGCGGAGAGGACAGACGAAGAAGTTGCTGAAGAAGGCAAGTTTTTGTTCAAGGTGCGGGTAATATAAGAATATGTTGGATAAATGACCGCCGATGTTCTACAATACTGAACTGTCATAAGACGGATTGGAGAATAGTATGGCAGCTTTTAAAAAGACCAACGCAATGAGGATCCTGGATAAAGCAGGGGTTGATTATACATATCAGGAATATGAATACGACGAGAACGACCTGGACGGGCATCATGTTGCGGAGTATCTCGGAGTTCCCTACGAGGAAGTGTTCAAGACGCTGACGGCAGTTTCCGATAAAGGTGAATATCTTGTCTTCTGTATCTCTGTTGATGACGAGATCGATCTTAAGAAAGCAGCAGTTCTGGCAGGCGTAAAGAGAGTCGACATGATCCATGTTAAAGACCTCCTGAACGTGACCGGATATATCAGAGGCGGATGCTCTCCCATAGGCATGAAAAAGCAATACAGAACATTTATCGATGAGATGGCAGAGCTCGTTGATGATATCTGCGTAAGTGCGGGACAGAGGGGAGTACAGCTCCGTTTGAAGTCGTCAGACCTTATCTCTTTCACGAATGCTGTAGTCGGTGATTTTGCTATGCGCTCTTAAAATGTTAAAATTGCTAGGTGATTTTGCTTATACAGGAAGTGATGTAACGTGTTAGAACCTAAGAGTTTTACATTGAAAGATATTGAACGGGGAGCAAGGATCTACTTCATCGGCATCGGCGGCATATCGATGAACGGACTTGCCAGACTTGCAAAGCATGCAGGATTTGTTGTCGGAGGATCTGACAATCACCCTTCAGAGAGAACCGCCATACTGGAAGAGCAGGGAATAAAGATCTATAACAGTCAGGTTGCAGCCAATATCGATGACTTCAAGCCTGACTATCTTGTTAAGACCGCTGCCATTCTTCCGCATAACGAAGAAGTAAAAAGAGCTACGGAGCTATCGCTTCAGATATTTGACAGAGCTGAGTTCCTCGGAGCTTTTACCAGAACTTATAACAACGTGATCAACGTATCCGGCACACACGGAAAGACAACGACCACATCGATGATCTCTTTGATGATGATCGAAGCGGGCCTTGATCCGACTGTCCATCTCGGTGCCGATCTTGACATATTTGAGGGCACCGTAAGAGCAGGTTCAGAGAACCTTTTGGTATCTGAAGCATGTGAGTTCAACAGGTCATTCCTCAACTTCTCTTCTACGACGGCGGTCATTACGAACATAGATCACGATCATGTTGACTGCTATCCGACGATCGAGGATGTGATCGATGTTTTCGCGCGCTTCGTAAGACTCGTAAATGACGAAGGCTACGTTGTAGTCTCAGGTCACGATAAGAACATCGCTAAGTCACTTGCTGAAGCAAAGGCTTTCTTTGACGAAGCGGGGAGAAGCTTCCCTCAGATCGTTGCCTGTGCCACGGACGGTGAGATCTGTGAAGCAACCGGTCGTGTTGCTGATTTCAGAGCGGAGAATATCTTGTTCAAGAACGGTCTTCCCGAGTTTGACATCGTTCTGAACGGCGGCGAGAAGATCAAGGTCAACCTTAATATCCCCGGAAGTCACAACATATCCAACGCGCTTAATGCAGCTGCGGCAGCTTACCTTAACGGCGCGGCACCGGAAGCAATAAAGAATGCACTTAACGGCTTTAACGGGGCTGACGGAAGATACACGGTAAAGGGACAGTACAGAGGTTGTGATGTCGTAGTCGATTACGCACATCATCCTACGGCTGCAAGAGCTACCATCGAAGCAGCTTCCAACATGCCTCACAATGATATACTCGTTGTTTTCCAGCCGCTTACTTTCAATCGTACAAAGCTTCTTTTTGAAGACTATGTAACAAGTCTTCTTCCTTGCAAGAAGATCCTCTTTGCGGAGATCTTCTCCGACAGAGAGACCGATACTCTCGGCATATCCAGTAAGCATATTGCCGACGAGATCAACAAGCGCGGCGGTGATGCCGAATTCTATGAAGTCAGAGATGATTTGAAGAATAGAATTGACGAACTCGTTAAGCCGGGTGACATCATTCTTATTTTGGGACCTGAGGATATAAGAACATTGGGCGACGTACTTTGCCCTGAGGGATAATGAAGAAGAATTCCGACAGACAGCAAGAAGAACACATTGCTCCGCAATACGGCTTCCGTAAACTTCGTCCTACAAAGATACCGAAGTATGCGTGGGTTGCTCTTGTGCTCTCGTTTGCCATGGCGATCCTTTTGTTCGTCCTTTATGCGATCTCATGGAAGGGCGCCTGGAACAATTCCAAGACGCTTCTGATCTATTCTGACGGCAGTAACATTCCCGCAGTCTCTTTGCGAAATGATCTTGCTTCGGCGGGCTTCGGACTGGAGATAATCGAGCCTGATTACCACAGTGCCGAGACAGGCTATGTGTATGGACTTCCCGAGGACTATGCCGAGAAGGATGTGGTCGTATGCGCCATAGGAAAAGATGCATTCAAGGTGATGAACGATCTTTTGAAGACACGTTCGGATAACATACTCGGATATGTTCTGGTCGATCCGGAGTATCCCGGAAATGCTTCGCTTGAAGGATATACCAACGATTATCCGGGCGTTCCCTGTGCGATATTCGGTTTTGATACAAAGGCTGAGACTTCGGGAGAACTGAACGGCGCTCAGATGATCTTCGAGAAGATATCCGGAGTTGATACGCTGTATGGTCATCCTACAACAAGAGGAAAGATCTTCCCTTCAAAGGTGTACGCATCTCCTAATCAGATGAGATATCTGTCGCTTTCGTCTTCCAAGTTCGGAGTTAATGTTCTTTTGCCTTCGGCATCGTTCAGGGGAGAACTCTCGCAGTACCTCGGTACGACCTTTGGAAGAGGATATTCGCTCGCAAGAGTTAAGTATTGGACGATAGCTTTGGTGCTTGCCGAGTTCGTTGCAGTAGCGGCACTGGCATTCTTCCTGTTTATGGTGCCTGTGTCCGTTCCGGATAAGGGGTCAAGGGAACTTAAGGGGCGCGACAGCCTCGGCGCCATCATCTTCTTGGGTGTTGCCGCGTGGATCGCACTTACTGGATCCGTAATGACATTTATCCCTTACACGAAGAATTGGGCAAAATACATTGCGCTATACGCGCCGATAGGTATTATTGCTCTGATGGCATTTGCCCAGATAAAGCTCCTGGCTTCCAAAAAGGTTAAGTATGCTCGTAAGGATAACGGTCCGACGCTGTTCCTGGTATCGATACTGATCGGTCTTCTGGAATTGATGATAATCATTGCTTCTGTTCTTGATCTTACAAATATCGAGAGAACATTGAAGACAAGAGCTGATCCGGTTGCGGCACTCCTTGTGCTTGTCATAATGAGCCTTTCTGCCGTAGCTTTGATCTATGCGGACAAGAAATCAAGGTTCTCCGGTCAGGGACCGACGGCTTACTTCGGAAGCCCGGTCTATTTTGCAGAGGTTTTGATCCCTTCGGCAACTTTAATGACATTGGGATTAATTCAGGGTAATACCGATCTGGTCAAGGCCTCATTCTCCGGTATCCTTATCGGAGTGATCCCGTTTTTATGCGTTACTCCCATTAAGCGCATATCGGATTTTTATGAGATAACCGGACTTATATTCGGCATAGTGGCAGCCTTGATCGTATTGGTTGCAGGCCTGCCCGTATCAAATAAGCTCTTTTAATATAATTAGCTGTTGACTTTGACTCACCGGTGGTGTTATTATACGCGGGTGACCGCATGCGACGGGCTCTTTTAAATGCGCTTTTTTTTGAGCGCTGCCTTGGGTAAAGCAGCGAGACTGGAAGAACAGGAGGAACGAATAATGTACGCAGTTATTAAGACAGGCGGCAAGCAGTACAAGGTTTCTGTAGACGATGAGATCTTCGTTGAGAAGCTTGAAGGTGAGGCTGGCAGCCAGGTTACTTTCGAAGAAGTACTTGCTGTATCTGATGACAACGGTATCGTAGCAGGAGATGTTAAGGCTACTGTTACAGGCGAGATCGTTAAGCAGGGCAAGAACAAGAAGGTTATCGTCGCTAAGTACAAGGCAAAGAAGGGTTACCGTAGAAAGAACGGCCACAGACAGCCTTATACACGTGTACGTATTTCTGCTATCAACGTTTAATCAGAGGCTTTACGCTTTATGATTTCCGTTATCGTAGACAGTGAAGGATCCTCGATCCGCGGCATATATGCAAGCGGACATGCGGGATTCGATGACCCCGGAAGAGACATTGTATGCAGCGGAGTATCAACACTCCTTTTTACTGCGGCAAGTGCTTTGGAAGATATTTGCGGTTATGACAGCGAATCATTTTTCAGGATTGTCGGTGAAGGTACAGAAGATGTTAATCTGAGGATAGCGGTACCCGATCTGGGGAACGATGAGACCAAGGACAGAGCTCAGATAATAATGAGGACCTGCGAATTGGGACTTATCGGAATAGCAAGAGAATACAACGATAAGAAGCACAAGTACGTAGAGATTATTAATTCAAGAACACCGGAGGTGTAATTATGATTAAGTTTAATTTACAGCTCTTCGCACATAAGAAGGGAATGGGTTCCACCAAGAACGGCCGTGAGTCCCAGTCCAAGAGATTAGGAGCGAAGAAAGGTGACGGACAGTCAGTTCTGGCCGGCAATATTCTTGTCAGACAGCGTGGTACAAAGATCCATCCCGGAACAAACGTAGGAATCGGATCTGATGACACACTTTTCGCTAAGATTGACGGTACAGTCAAGTACGAGCGTTTGGGCAAGGATAAGAAGCAGGTTAGCGTTTATCCTGTAGCCTGATCAGGCATTCAGTTAAGAAAGCTAGTGGAGCAGTCTGTCGCATTATGCGATCGGACTGCTCTTGTTTTCAGGGAGAATTTTGATGTTTATTGATCACTCGAAGATTTATGTAAAGGCCGGAGACGGCGGTAACGGAGCTTTAAGCTTCCATACCGAGAAATACATTACCAACGGCGGTCCTGACGGCGGAGACGGCGGCAACGGCGGTAATGTCATATTGCAGGCTGCGCCGAATCTGACCAGCCTTCAGAACTTCAGATTCAAGCATAAGTTCATTGCTGCTAACGGCGGCAAGGGAATGGCTAAGAAGATGTATGGCAAACGAGGTGAGGATCTTATTATCGGCGTTCCTGTCGGCACAGTCGTAAAGGATATTGCTACAGGTGAAGTCATCGCAGATCTTACCGAAGCCGGCCAGAAGGTAGTTGTTGCAAAAGGCGGTAAGGGCGGTCTCGGAAACATGCACTATGCAAATTCAGTAAGGCAGGCTCCTCAGTTTGCCACACCGGGTACTGCAGGCGAAGAAAGAGATCTTGCCATCGAGTTGAAGCTCATTGCGGATTGTGGTCTTGTAGGCTTCCCTAATGCCGGTAAATCAACTCTCCTTTCCGTTCTTACGAGAGCGAAGCCGAAGATAGCCGATTATCCGTTTACAACGCTGGAACCCGTTCTCGGTGTTGTCACCAAGGATGATTTCTCTTATATCATTGCCGATATTCCCGGCATCATAGAGAATGCTCATGAGGGTGCAGGATTGGGGCATGATTTTCTGCGACACATTGAGAGAACAAGACTTCTTATTCATGTTGTCGATCTGTCCGGTGCTGACGGAAGAGATCCCATTGAGGATTTCAAGACGATCAATAACGAGCTCTCCGAATTCAGTGCAGAGCTTGCTTCAAGACCTCAGATAGTAGTCGGCAATAAATGTGACGGCGTAACCGATGAAGAGATCCAGGAATTCGTGAACAATGTGAAAGAAATGGGCTACGAAGACATATTTGTTGTCTCGGCAGCCGGTCATGTCGGAATCGAGGAGCTCTCTGACAAGATTACGGAGACAGTGTCCAAGCTTCCCCCTACGGTACTGCACGATGTAGCAGAGGGCGGCGAGAAGGTTTATACCTTTGAAGAAGGCAAGAAATTTGAAGTCATTATTCATGACGGAATCTATGAAGTTACCGGCAAGTGGATAGAGAAGATCTTTAATTCTACTAACTTCGAAGACACGGAATCCATGAACTTCTTCCAGAGAACTCTTGAGAATTCGGGCGTTATCGAAGAACTTAAGAAAGCGGGCGTAAAAGAGGGCGATACAGTCAAAGTATGCGACCTGGAATTCGACTATTATGACTAATTGCCATAATTGGAGGCCTTTATTCACAAACTGTTAACAAATGTTACCTCGTCTTGCCATAGTGCTTATGTATTATACAAGTGTAAAGACGAGACCACTTCATTTAAGTTTTGAGTTTGTTTGTAAGGATGCCGCAGATGTGAGTCTGCGGCATCTTTTTTGTTAACAATCTCACAATTTATATTTTGAGTCTTATGGGGTAGAATGTATGAAGCTAAAGGACATGAGGGGATAGTATGGAGTTATTCCTGCAGATAATTACAAACAGAATATTGATAGTCGGTGTTGTATCGTGGTTTCTTGCACAGGTATTAAAGTGCATCAGTAACTTGATCCTGACAAAGCAGTTCAGTATTGAGAGATTGTTCGGTGACGGCGGCATGCCGAGCGGACATTCTGCCACAGTTACTTCAGTTGCAATCGCTACGGGACTTTATGAAGGATTTGATTCGGCGCTGTTTGCCATTGCGATGATCGTTGCGATAGTTGTCATGCACGATGCAATGAACGTAAGATATCAGGCCGGAAAACAGGCTCAGCTCCTGAATGTCATGGCGGAAGTTTTCGAGAGGGTTACGGGCGCAGATCTTCCTAACGAAGAGAAGCTCAAGGAACTCCTCGGTCACACGCCGTTGCAGGTTATCTGCGGAGGCATTCTCGGTACCGCTACCGCTATATTGATGTATCTGTTCTTCTGATTTCTCATGGTTATTGATGAGATTCGTGAGGAGTTATTCAAGCTTCAGGATCCGGGATATCAGGAATTCCAGAGCAGATCGGTGCCGTCCGTAGATCCGGCACGCATAATCGGTGTCAGAGTTCCGGAACTTCGTAAGCTTGCCAAGACCATTGCGCAAAGAGATGACGTCTCGGTTTTTCTCGCAGATCTTCCGCACAAGTATTACGATGAGGACATGCTCCACGCGTATGTGATCTCGTCAGTGAAAGACGCGGGACATTGTCTCGAATTGATGGATGCTTTTCTTCCTTATGTGGATAACTGGGCGACCTCTGATTCACTCTCGCCTAAATGTCTGCGTAAGAACAAACAGCTTTTACTGAGTTACATCGATAAGTGGATCGAATCGGATCTTACGTATACGAAGCGTGTTGCCATTGACATGCTCATGACATTTTTCCTTGATGATGATTTTGACAAAGCTTATCTTTCCAAGGTCTCGAAAATCCGTTCCGATGAGTATTATGTCAACATGATGATCGCCTGGTACTTTGCCACGGCACTTGCCAAGCAGTACGAGGCAACGGTACCTTATATCGAGAAATGCAGACTGGACAGATGGACTCATAATAAGACCATTCAGAAGGCCGTAGAAAGTTACAGGATAACTCCCGAACAGAAGGAATATCTCAAGACACTCAGAAGGAAAGCGTGAACTTATGATCTATACCGTTACACTTAATCCTGCGATCGATGTGAGCCTTTTTGTGAAGGACGGACTTGCGGCCGGCAGAATAAACAAGTCTTACGGTATGAATGCCGAAGCCGGCGGCAAAGGCATTAATGTATCCAAATATCTTAAGGCGCTGGGCGTTGAATCGGTCGTGTGTGCAGGCTTTTGCGGCACTGACGGAGAGAGACTTCAGGATATGCTCAAAGACGAATTTGAAGTTTTGAGTGTTACTTATCCTTCGGGAAATACAAGGACGAACATAAAGATTACTGATGGGAACGGAATAACAACTGACATCAACGGTGACGGTCCTGTGTACGACAAAGCTTCAGTTGAATTGTTGAAGACTTCTGTCAGCGGCAGACTTACTTCGGGCGATACGGTCGTGATATCGGGAAGACCGCCGCACGGTTCACCTTCGGACATCTATGCGGATCTTATCAGGAGCCTCAGCACTGTAGAAGGCGTAAAAATGATTCTTGATTGTTCGGGAGAATTTCTCTTGGAAGGACTTAAGGCAAAGCCCTATGCAGTTAAACCGACATGTGAGGAACTCGGCTTCGCCGATGACGTTGAGACAGCATTAAGAGAAGCGGCAAGGATCGTGTCTGAAGGCGTGACACACTGCATCATATCAATGGGAAAGAACGGTTCTGTTTTTGCCGGCGTAGATTCTGTTCCCGTATACTCAAAAGCGCTCGATGTAGATGTTCATTGTACGACGGGCTGCGGGGATGCTATGACGGCAGGTCTTGCTTATGCTTTTGAGACAAAAATGCCGTCTTCCGACATATTTGCCATGTGTGTAGCAATGGCTTCTGCGGAGGCAGAGACAGAGGGTACAAAAGCACCCTCAAAAGAACGTATAATGGAGCTTGTTGATGCCGTTCGGTTTTGCGGCCAATGAGGAGCTACAGTATTGCATATATAGAACAAACGTTCTACAATTATCGCATAAAGTTTCATCATGTATTTAAGGTTTTAGGTTAACGGTTATGTTCAAGCTTGTATCGGATTACAAACCATCGGGTGATCAGCCCGAAGCGATTGCTTCATTAGTTGAGGGAATCAAGGAAGGTAAGAGGGGTCAGACCCTTCTCGGCGTAACCGGTTCGGGTAAGACATTTACCATGGCCAACATAATCGAGAAGGTTCAGAGACCAACGCTTGTACTGGCGCATAACAAGACACTGGCAGGTCAGCTGTATGCTGAATTCAAGGAATTGTTTCCTGAGAATGCCGTTGAGTATTTCATCTCATATTACGATTACTATCAGCCGGAAGCTTATATAGCTGCAACGGATACTTATATCGAGAAGGATTCATCGATCAATGATGAGATCGACCGTATGCGACACGAAGCTACTAAGTCGTTGCTTACAAGGGACGATGTTATTATTGTCGCTTCGGTATCGTGCATATACGGAATCGGTGAGAAAGAGGACTATCTCTCGCTGGCGCTAATGCTGGAGACAGGTCTTGAGATCCCGATGGATAATGTTATGGCTCAGCTCATTAACATGCAGTATACGCGTAATGATTTTGACCTCTCCAGAGGATGCTTCAGACGCAAGGGAGATGTCATAGACATCTGGACTCCTGATTCTGAGCACACACTTACCAGGATAAGCTTCTTCGGCGATGAGATAGATAAGATCAGTTATGTTGATGCAGTAAGCGGCAAGACGGAGTTCACGAAGGATTATATCGAGTTGTTCCCGGCATCTCACTATGCAACGGGAAGAGCAAAGCTCAACACCGCGATCGACAGGATCGAAGCTGAACTCGAAGTAAGACTCAAAGAGCTTCGTGATGCAGGTGATATGATCGCCGCATACAGACTTGAACAACGCACCCGTTACGACATGGACATGCTCAGGGAGACCGGTTTTTGTAAAGGAATCGAGAACTACTCAAGACATATTGCCGGAAGAGAAGCCGGTGAACCGCCGTGTACTCTTATGGATTTCTTCCCGGATGATTTCCTTATGTTTATCGATGAGTCTCACCAGACAGTTCCTCAAGTCGGAGCGATGTATAACGGTGACAGATCGAGGAAAGAGATGCTTGTCCAATACGGCTTCAGACTTCCTTCCGCATTCGATAACAGACCGCTGAAGTTCAACGAATTCGAACAGAGAATGGGTCAGACCGTTTTTGTAAGTGCGACACCTGCCGATTACGAGAAAGAACATTCGGAAAAGATCGTTGAACAGGTGATCAGACCGACGGGCCTTTTGGAACCGGAGATATTCATTCGTCCCGTTGAAGGGCAGATCGAAGATATCCTTTCCGAGCTTAGAGCTCAGAAGGAGAGAGGCGATAAGAGCCTTATTATGACACTTACAAAGCGAATGGCGGAAGATCTGACAGATTTCCTTAAGAAAGAGGATGTCAGAGTTACTTATCTTCATTCTGATATCAAGACCGTTGAACGAATGCAGATACTGAATCAGCTGCGTAATGACGAGATAGATGTAATCGTAGGCATCAACTTGCTGCGAGAAGGAATCGACCTTCCGGAAGTATCCTGCCTGATGATCTTAGATGCTGATAAAGAGGGCTTCCTGAGATCCGAGAGATCTCTTATCCAGATTATCGGAAGATGTGCGAGGAATGACCATGGTAAGGTTATCCTATATGCCGATGAAGTAACTGATTCCATGATGAACGCCGTGTCTGAGACTAACCGTCGAAGGAATATCCAGAAGGAATATAACGAGGCTCACGGCATTACTCCGAAGACCATCAAAAAGGCTGTCAGGGATGTCTTTGATATCGTCTCGGAGAACAGTAAGGATACGTCAGGGAACAAGAGCCGCGGTAAGACTTCGAAGAAGGGCGGTATTGATGCTGCACGACTCATTAACGAAGGTGTCTCCGGCGGTACCGAAGAAGAGAATAACAAGCTTATCGATAAGCTTACGATAGAGATGACCAAGGCGGCCAAGGATCTTGATTTTGAGAAGGCTGCCGAGATCAGAGACATCATCATCGAACTGAAGGGGAAGAAGTAATGAGCGGCTTTTGTCATTTACATCTTCATACTGAATACAGTCTTCTTGACGGTGCGATAAAGATCAAGGAGCTTGCAGGACGTCTTAAGGACATGGGTATTACTTCATGTGCCATTACCGATCACGGTGTCATGTACGGAGCAGTCTCTTTTTACAGGGAGATGAAGGCGAACGGCATACATCCGATCATCGGATGCGAAGTGTATGTTGCTCCCGGTTCCAGATTTGATAAAACTGTTACTCCGGGAAAAGAGGATAAATACTATAATCACCTTGTTCTCCTGGCAAAGAATAATCAGGGCCTGACTAACCTTAACAGACTTGTCTCTGCAGGCTTTACGGAAGGTTTTTACAGGAGACCCAGAATCGATGAAGAGTTGTTGGAGAAGTGGCATGACGGATTAATCTGTTTGTCTGCATGCGTGGCGGGCAAAGTACCGTCACTTATCCTCTCCGGTGATATGGAGAAGGCTGCGCAGACTGCAGCTTGGTATGACAGCCTCTTTGGAAGAGGTAACTACTATCTTGAGATCCAGGCCAATACGACGCCTGAGCAGGCAAAGGTCAATGCGGCTCTGGTAAAGCTCTCCAATGAGACGGGAATCCCGCTTGTTGCTACTAATGACTGTCACTATCTGATGAAGGACGATTATGAGGCGCAGGATGTGCTTCTTTGTATATCAACAGCCGCCAGGATCGACGATGAGAACAGAATGCGCATGTCGTGCAATGAGTTCTATGTGAAGTCAGAGACGGAGATGAGAAGATTCTTCCCTGAACTTTCTGATGCCATCGATAATACCGGTAAGATCGCGGATATGTGTAATGCCGAATATGACTTTGATACCATTCATCTTCCGGTATATGAGATCCCGGAAGGATATAACAGTCACGAGGAATATCTGGCCGATCTTACATATAAGGGACTTGAGAAGAGATTTGAAGTAACGCCTCCTACGGGAAGTGTTGATGATTATATGAAGCGCGCCGAGTATGAACTTGGTGTGATCAACAGTATGGGGTATACCGATTATTACCTCATAGTCTGGGACTTCATAAATTATGCCAAGACGCATGATGTGGCGGTAGGTCCGGGCAGAGGCTCTGGTGCCGGCTCTCTTGTGGCTTATGCAGTCGGAATAACGGATATCGATCCCATCCGCTATGGCTTGGTCTTTGAACGATTCCTGAATTCGGAGAGAGTATCAATGCCGGATTTCGACGTCGATTTTAACGATGAGAGAAGACAGGTTGCGATCGATTACGTTACAGCCAAATACGGCAAGTCCAGAGTAGCCCATGTAATCACGTTCGGTACGCTTGCGGCAAGACAGGCGGTTAAGGATGTAGCGAGAGTTCTTAATATGCCTATAGCGCAGAGTAACAAGCTCACGAAGATGATACCGTTCTCTGTAGGGATGAACCTTAAGCAGGCTCTTGAGATAAGTACTGAATTCAAGGAGGCGTACAACACTGATCCGGAAGCACGTAAGGTTATCGATATGGCCATGCGTGTTGAAGGACTTCCGCGTAATGCAGGCACTCATGCTGCAGGCATTATTATTTCAGGTAAGGATATTACCGATATTGCTCCGCTTGCTTTGAACGACGATACCGTAGCCGTTCAGTTTGCAAAAGTTGATGTTGAGAGCATCGGACTTCTTAAGTTCGATTTCTTGGGGCTCAGAACACTTACCGTTCTTCAGGATGTAAAGGAACTTGTTAAGCAGAATTACGGAATTGATGTTGAGCTCGACAGGATCCCTTTGGATGATCCCGAAGTGTTCAAGATGATCGGCAGGGGCGAGACGATCGGTGTGTTCCAGTTGGAGAGCCGCGGGATGACGTCATTCATGAAGCAGCTTGAGCCCGGAAGTCTCGAGGATATCATTGCAGGTATCTCTCTTTACAGACCAGGTCCTATGGATCAGATCCCGAAGTATGTTGACTGCAAGAAGAATCCTTCGCACATTACATATGACCACCCTTTGCTCGAACCGATCCTTAATGTTACTTATGGGTGTGCGATCTATCAGGAACAGGTAATGCAGATAGTAAGAGATCTTGCAGGTTTCTCAATGGGACAGTCCGATAACATCAGACGTGCCATGAGTAAGAAAAAGAAGTCGATGATCGAGAATTACAGGAACTTGTTCATGTACGGCGGCACGGATGAAAAAGGCCGTCAGATCGACGGATGTATCAAGCGCGGAGTGCCTGAGAAAGTTGCCGCGAAGATCTTCGACGATGTAGCCGGATTTGCCGGATACGCATTCAACAAATCCCATGCGGCATGTTATGCCGTGGTTGGTTATTGGACAGCATACTTCAAGTACCACTATCCGACAGAATTCATGGCAGCAACGCTTAATTCCTTCAGAGGAGATCTGGGAAAAGCTTCCTACTATATTTCCTGTTGTGCTTCGATGGGGATCGAGGTCCTTCCGCCGGATATCAATAAGAGCCGCGAACGCTTTACGACAGAAGGTGAACGCAGGATAAGGATCGGATTGTCGGTAATAAAGAATGTCGGTGAAGGTGCGGTGCTCGATATCCTTCGTGACAGGGAGAAAAAAGGCGATTATAAATCCTTCGAAGATTTCGTGACAAGAGCTGCAAAGATCGGCGTTAAGAAGCCGGTTGCAGAAGCTTTGATACTGGCTTCATGCATGGATTCATTCGGGCTTACGAGAGCGCAGATGACAGCATGCATACAGACTGAACTTGAGAAACTGGCGCATGAAGAGAGCAGTAATATCGAAGGCCAGTTATCTTTGTTCGATCTGGGTGATCCGGTAAGTTCGGGACCATCGATCTATATACCTGATATACCGGAATATTCCGATGCTCAGAAGCTCGGTTATGAGAAAGAGATGGTGGGTATATATCTGTCCGGTAATCCGCTTGCATCATATGCAAAACTTATAGCAGAGCTCGCTACTTTTGACATGTCAGAAGCATCAGATATTCTGCAGATGTCAGGAAGTGATGCTCTTGATGACAACAGACAAGTTGCCATGTGCGGTATGGTAACGGATAAGCGCACCGGATATACGAAGAAAAAGACCATGATGAGTACCATAAGTTGTGAGGATCTCAGCGGTTCATTTGAGGTGCTTCTCTTCGGAAAGAATTTTGATATATTTAACAGAATGGTCGAGAAGAATAAACCTTATCTGTTCGTCGGAAGACGACAGATGCGTGAAGGCGGAGAACTCTCAATGTTTGCGGATTGCTGTTTTGAACTCTCGGATGATCCGGCGTTAGTCAGCAGGATAAAGAATGACCGTTCGTATATGACAGCGTTGAGAGAACGTGCGGGAGCTTCTGCAACAATAACATCTTCAGTGCCGTCACCGCAGAACAAAAAGGCCGAAGTGCACGAAGTAACTCCTGCAACAGATCAACCTGCTCTTCAAAAACAGCAAGAGTGTCAGGAACATGTCTTAAGGATCCGCTACAACGGCAAACCGAATACAAAGGGCTTTAACCGGCTTTTGAATTTCCTTGCATATTTTCACGGAAATATGACCGTAGAGATCTTGTTCGAATCGGATAAGAGCATAACGAGACTTGATGACATATGCAGGATAGAAGCTAATGAGATAGTGCTGAGAAAGCTTGCCGAGCTTGTCGGAGAAGATAACATAGAGATGCTGTAAAGGAGGAGATACCATGGACGAACATAATTGTGCAGAGCTTAACAGGATAATCAAAGAGAGCAAACATATAGTGTTCTTCGGAGGAGCTGGTGTCTCTACGGAGAGTGGTATCCCGGACTTCAGGAGTAAGGACGGGCTCTATAATCAGCACGATGTAAAATTCGACCGGTACAGTCCTGAATATCTGCTGAGTATTGACTGCCTGCTTGATCATCCGCAGGTGTTCTATGAGTTCTACAGACAGAAATTGAATACAGCAGGCATCGAACCTAACAGAGCACACTATAAGCTCGCAGAAATGGAGAAAGCCGGTAAACTCGACGGTATTATCACCCAGAATATCGACGGACTTCATCAGAGAGCGGGAAGTAAGAATGTTCAGGAGATCCACGGCACGACCTACCGCAATTATTGCATGAAGTGTCATGAGAAGTATCCGTTTGATTTTATCTTCAAATCTGAAGGCCCGATCGCGAAGTGTCCGAAGTGCGGAGGAATGGTAAGGCCTGATGTAACACTTTATGGCGAGGGACTTCCGCAAAGTGCATGGATAGAATCCAAAAGACTAGTGTTCAGAGCAGATTGTCTTATCATCGGAGGAACATCACTTGCTGTTCAGCCTGCTGCTTCGCTTGCTTACGATTTTTGCGGAAAGTATCTGATCGTGATCAACAAGGATAAGACATCGGCAGACAGAAGTGCTGCTCTTGTATTCCACGAGAGCATCTCTAAAGTTCTTGATTCTATTGAACTTTGATGCCCAAAACACTCGGGTTTTGTTACATTTTTCTTAAAGAAGAATAATTAGCATTTTTATTTTAGTGTATAATTGTGCCGAATGAACTTAAATATGTTCGGAGGATTTAGCATGGGTAGACTTCTTTATGATGAGAATAACCTTCCTGAGATAATGAGCCTTAAGGCTCCCAATTACGATAATATTGACACTTCTGCAGTTGAGCCGATAAAGCGTGTAGGTGTTCTTACAAGCGGCGGTGATGCGCCTGGTATGAATGCTGCCATCAGATCTGTTGTAAGAGCAGGTATTGCTGCGGGATTCGAGATGTATGGCGTTAACCGCGGATATCATGGTCTGTGGAAGGGTGAGATCAATAAGCTTGACGGAAGAAGTGTTTCCGAGACTTTGCAGCGCGGCGGTACATTCCTCATGACTGCAAGATCGAAGTCTTTTATGACTGATGAGGGTGTGCTTAAAGGCGCCAGAATGATGGAAGCATATGAGCTTGATGCTCTTGTGGTAATCGGCGGTGACGGTTCTTATAAGGGCGCAAGAGCTTTGGCAAGGATCGGTATTCCGGTAATCGGAATTCCGGGCACGATCGATAATGATATTGCATCGACCGAATATACGATCGGATATGATACGGCAATGAATACGGCAATGCAGTGCATTGATAAGCTTCGTGATACGGCTTCTTCACATGAGCGTTGCAGCGTAATCGAAGTAATGGGAAGACATGCCGGCTGGATCGCACTTAATGTCGGTATTGCCACCGGTGCGGAGAGCATTCTTATTCCGGAAGTGCCATATGACTTCAACAAAGATGTTCTGAGAGTTATCCTTGACGGACGTAATAAGGGCAAGAAGCATTACATCGTTATCGTAGCTGAAGGTGTTGAGAGAACTGACGATATCGCAAGACAGATTGAGGAAGCTACCGGCATTGAAGCACGTACGACTATTCTCGGTCACCTTCAAAGAGGCGGTTCTCCTACACTCAGAGACAGAACAATGGCGAGCCTTATGGGTATCAGAGCCATTGATTGCCTTATCGAGAAGAGGTTCAACAGGATCGTTGCATTGCAGAACGGTGAGATCACCGATGTAGATATCGAGGCAGGTCTTGAAATGAGTAAGACCATTACGCCTGAACTCATTGAGCAGGCCAAGAGACTCGGTTGATAACGGTAAAGAGCCGATTAGGAGAATTTAGTTTATGTATGAATTTCTGAGCTTTGAAGACAGCCTTGAACGGAAGAAGATTCGCGGGCGTGTTCTGATGACCCTGGAGTTCAATAAGATCAGGGACGCTGTTACCTCAAAAGCAAGAACGTCATACGGACGTGAGCTATGCGAGAATATGGCGCCCTGTTGTGATGCGGAATATGTGACAAGTGAACTGTCACATTCAAGACAGGCAATGGATCACATAATCAGATTCGGAATGCTTCCCTTGGGCGGTATGCGTGATCTGAAGGAAGCGTTGATCTATGCCAAAGCTGACGGTACATTGACCTGCGGACAGCTTTTGGATGTTGCAAATTTTCTTAAGGCTTCGGAGGAGATAAAGAGCTCGCTCAGAAAGGCAAGATCTGCAGGTTCTCCTCTTGTGGATGAGACCGAACCTGATATTTGTGCTTTGGCTGACGGAGTGGAGACATGTGAGAAACTCCTTGAGAAGATCGAATATTCCATCCTCGGTCAGGATGAGGTATCAGACAAGGCGAGCAGAGAGTTAGCTTCTATCAGAAGAGAACGCAAGAACATTGCAGGCAGTATCAGAGTGCTTTTGGATCGTGTTATCTCCTCTCATGAGGACATGCTTCAGGAGAGCATAGTAACACTTAGGGAAGGCAGATATTGCATACCCGTAAAGGCTGACTATAACGGCAGGATCGAAGGAATCGTTCATGGTGCTTCTTCATCCGGCCAGACGCTCTTTATCGAACCGATGAGCGTGGTTGAAGCTAATAATAAGATCGCGGAGTTGAACTTTGCAGAGCAGGTTGAGATCCAGAGAATACTTAAGAGTTTTACCGGTGAAGTATTGGGGATCAGAGATATTCTTGAGAATAATATGGGGATTGCCGCACAGCTCGATTACATGTTTGCAAGAGCGGAATACGGCGTGGAGCATGACTGTTTTTGCCCTGAACTTAATCTTGACGGAAGGATCGTTCTTCGCGGTGCCAGGCATCCCTTGATCTCTAAGGAGAGCGTAGTGCCTGTTGATATCACCGTCGGAGAAAAATACGATGCATTGATCGTAACAGGTCCTAATACGGGCGGTAAGACGGTGTCTCTTAAGACTTGCGGTCTTCTCGTGCTTATGACAATGGCAGGACTTCCCATTCCGGCACAGAGCGGATCTGAAGTGTGCGTTTTCGACAGAGTGCTTGCCGATATCGGTGATGAACAGAGTATTGAAGAGAGCTTGTCCACATTCTCTGCTCATATGTCCAACATAGTCTTTATCCTGAAGAATATCAGAGGCAAGTCTCTTGTTCTTCTTGATGAACTTGGTTCAGGTACTGATCCGACGGAAGGTGCCGCTCTCGCAATCTCGATCATCGAAGAACTTCGCAAGAGAGGTTGTGTTGTCATGTCGACGACTCACTACAGAGAACTCAAAGCTTATGCCGAAGTTACCGAGGGCGTAATGAATGCGTCATGCGAATTCGATACCGAGACATTGGCTCCTACATACAGACTTATCACAGGAAGACCGGGTTCTTCGAATGCTTTTGTAATATCCAGTAAGCTTGGTCTTTCCAAGAGTATTCTTGAGTCGGCGAAGTCCAGGATGTCTTCTGATGAATTGAACTATGAAGCCTTGATTGCAAAGGCTGAAGAGGATTCTAAGAAGGCTGCTCTCCTGTTGGCGGAAAATGACAGACTCAACATTGAGCTCAAGGCTGAGAAAGATCGTCTTGAAGAAGAGAAGACTAAATTAAAACAGTCCAAGACAAAGATCTTGAATGACATGAGAGCTGAGCAAAAGCAGCTCCTTCAGGACAGGGAGAAAGAACTCAGCGAAGAGCTGCGTGAGTTAAGACGCCGTTCCAAAGATATGGACAGAGCCGAGAGGGAAAAGGAGCTCGACAAGCTCAGAAGAAAGATCAGAGCGGGAATCGATGACCTTACCGAGGAAGATGATGAAGCTGTGGAATCCGTTGCTTTAAGCGGAGAACCGGTCAAGGAAGTAATCAAGGGCGAGTGCTATTATGTGCCTTCCTTGGATCAGACCGGTATTGCCGAATCGGATCTCTCTAAGAGCGGCAGCGTTAATATCTTGTGCGGCAGTATGAAGATCGCCGTTAAGAAGAATCAGCTCATGATGCCGACCAAGGCACAACGTGATGAATTCTTGAGAACGAAGAACGGCAAGAATGCTTCTGCTTCACGAGGAAGAATGCCTAAGAGAAGCGGTGAGGATCTTGCAAAAGTCAAGTTCAACAGTGCATCGACAACGGTATCTGAACTCATGCTTATCGGAATGACGACTGCGGAAGCCGAATCGAGTTTGAGCAAATATCTTGAGGATTGCGTGCTTGCGGGAATAAAAGATGCGAGAATAGTGCATGGTAAAGGTACAGGTGCTTTAAGGGCCTGCGTGCAGGATGTCCTTATCAAGGATGACAGAGTTGAGTCTTTCCGTGCCGGAGCTCAGGGCGAAGGCGACTTTGGTGTAACAATAGTGAAATTCAGATAGAGAAGGAGAAAATTTGAATTTTCTTAATTGATAATGTTATGAGACATTAAGTGTCCCATTAAATATAATAAGGCATTGCTCGCTTTGTGTCCTGTACTTTTTAGTGGGTAGTAGATACGATGTTTTTCAAGGAGGTTAGAAATATGAATCAAATAAAAATTGGAGAATTCTTGAAAGAACTTCGTAAAGAGAAAGGGCTTACTCAAGAACAACTTGCAGAACAGTTTAATGTATCTCGAAGATCTGTATCAAGATGGGAAACAGGTAATAATATGCCTGATTTGGATACGCTAATTGAGATGGCAGATTATTACGAAATTGATTTGCGAGAATTATTGGATGGAGAAAGGAAAAGCGAGAAAATGAATGAAGAATTAAAAGAAACTGTATTGAAAGTTGCAGAATATAGCAACAGTGAAAAAGAAGTCAAAAGAAAGAAATTAAATAAGTGCTTTATTATAGGTGGTATTTGTTTTTTGCTTGTTATTTTAAATCATCAATTTGGAGTACTGGCAATGATTTTTAATAATCCGATAGATGATTTTGTGGCGGGTGCATTGACCAGTTTGGGTATCCTTTTTGAGTTTGTTGGTTTCTATAATAACAATCATGAGGTTAGTTTAAAGCAAAGGAAGCAAGAATTACTTATGCGGAAAGGATATAATTAGCATGGAAAATGAGAGTTTAAGACCTGAACAGTCAGCTGTTGTTCAACAGGAAGTGAAATCAGCTGCAGAAGTTGCCACAACAAAAGCACCGGCTCAGAAGAAGATCCGTGTCGGTTACATCTTTTTGGCGATCATTCCGGTTGCCGTGCTTATCGTTATTCAGACTTTATCGCAGACTCCGTTCCTGATCGTTGCAGCTAAAGACCTGATTGACAACGGTTTTTATTCTCCTGCGGTAGAAGACTATGTATCAGAATTGATGCACACATTTAACGATAAATATGCCTTCTACTCGTATCTCGTGTATGCGGTCGTCGGGCTTATCGTATTCGGTATTTGGTATTACAAAGGCTTTGTAAAGAAGAACCCGAAGGTTAAGTTGAGTCAGGTGTTCGGTGTTAAGTCTATTGTTGCTGCCGTAGGTTTTGCCGTTGGTATGCAGTTTGCCATCAATGCGGCTTTTACACTGATCATCATCATGTTCCCGCATGCTCTTGATGCTTACATGGAGTTGATGGAGACTGCCGGAATCGTAGATAACGTTCTGATTACAGTTGTATATGCGATCTTCCTCGGACCGATCCTCGAAGAACTCTGTCTGCGCGGCGTTACTTTCGGATTGCTTGAGAAGTCCGGAATCAAGCCATTCTTCATTATCCTCATTACAGGAGTTCTGTTCGGTGCAATGCATATGAATCTGGTTCAGGGAATATATGCTTCCTTCCTTGGATTTGCCATCGGCTATCTCAGATATAAGTATCGTTCGGTAAAGCTTACGATCTGCATGCATATTTTCTTCAATTTCTTGGGTTCATACGGAATGAGCCTGCTGGAGAAAATAGGATTGAGTAACGGAATGTCTCTGATCCTCGGAGGTATATCTTTGTTTGTCATCGTATTCACAATTGTTCTTGTTAACGGTGATAAGAAGGCATATAAAGCTCCTAAGGAAGTTTGATCGCTTTTGGCCTGACAGGCTGAAAAATAGCACAAGCGAAATTTATAATTTTTTTGTTATAATTATTTTGTTAATCAAAATTTTTTCGGAGTGTGTATCTGATGAGTGAAGAAGAACAGATGTCAGAGGCCCTGGTAAGGATCTTTGAGAATGTTGTTTTAACCGAAGAGAAATCCCTTCAGGCAGGCTATTTTAAGGATCTGTCGATTGCAGAGATGCATACACTCACGGCAATCGGCCCTTATGAAGCTCGCACCATGACAAATACCGCAGAAGATCTTGGTATTACTACGGGAACGCTCACGGTTGCAATAGACAGATTGGTTAAGAAAGGATACGTTCACAGAGAACGTGACCTTCATGATAAGCGCATTGTAAGGATCAGCCTTACTCATAACGGTAAGCTTGCCTGCAGAATGAACAGCAAGTTCCACAGAGTATTGGCTAAGCATATTTTGGCCGGCTATGACGAAGCTGACAGGCAGCACCTTCTTGATCTTGTAAATGAAGTTGATGAGTATGTTGAACAGCAGCTCAGACGTTATGACAGCAGCGAGAATGTAAGAGCGACCGCTAGAGAGGTTGCAAAGGATACCGGTAAGGAGAAGAAGTAGTATGGGCGATTCAGACGGCAGAAGAGATTCGATCAAAAGTGATATTTTGAGTACTGTAGCTGATATCCTGGAGATCTCTCCAAAGGATGTTACTTCAGATCTTGCTATCATTGATGATCTGCCTTTTGATTCATTAAAGCTTTATGAACTCGTAATCAGCGTTGAGGAGAAATACGGCATCCGTCTTCCGGATGAAGTCCTCGACGAGATAAGGACGATAGACGATCTTGTAGATGTGGTTGTCGGATTCTCGAATAAAGAATAAGTCTGAGTCACATGAAAAAACTGTTTATCGTAAATAGCAGAGCAGAACCACGGCATCTGGAGATCTTTAAAAAGGCATATTCCAAGTATTCTTCCGAGCATGAGGGAGATGCAGAGATCTTGTATACGGAATACGGCGGTCATGCTGCTGATATTGCACGCGAAGCTGCTGCAAGAGACGATCTCCTCATCGTTGCCTGCGGTGGTGACGGAACCATTCACGAGGTTGCAAATGCTCTTGCTGAGACTGAAGCTTCTATGGCGATAATCCCGCTCGGAACAGGTAACGATTTTGCAAGAAGCGTCTTGGACGATGCACATCGAAAAGACCGTGAGCTCTGTGTAAGAGATATCTTCGAGAATAGATTCAACATCATAAATGCTGACCTGATCAAGGTCACATGCTACGACCGTGACGGCAACATTAATGAATCGGGAACATGCTGGTGCAATAATATCGCGTCGATCGGTCTGGATACGGAAGTTCAGTTGAGAGCTAAGACTAAGGTCCTTGCAAAGCCGAATTCGCGCCTTGTCAGAGATACGGCTTATCTCACTTCAGCCTTGGATTGCGTACTCGGCAACAGAAAGTTCCGGTTCAAGTATTCTGCAGCAAAAGCTGACGGTAACACACACACCTCAAACAACAATAACTACACTCTGATGGCTGTATGCAATGCTTCCTATTACGGACACGGATTTTGTCCTGCTCCGAACGCGAAGATCGATGACGGTCTCATGAATTGTTGTGCTGTAGATGCCGTGGGACTTCCGAGATCGCTTTATCTTCTCTTGAAGTACAAGAAGGGTAAACATGTTGGTGCAGGATTCAAGGAGATGGATATTTTCGATACCTCATCACTGACTATCGAAGCGCTAGGAGATAAGGAGCTGAATGGAAATTACGACGGAGAAGATTTCTCGGGACATAAGGTAACCTTCGAATGCTGCCCCGGGACTTTGAGATTAGCTCTATATATTTAAAAGTTATGCTATAATCTTAGTTTATGGAAAGCATAACAAATTACGGCATTGATAATTATAAGAATTACGGCGTGAGCGATAAGGCTCTTGCGGCTGCACGCAGGGCCGAAGAGGCGCTCGTGAACGTCTACGCAGGTATTGATGACATCGTTACATATAACGAGCTTAAGGTTCTCGATGCATTCAGAAGCGAGAAATTCTCAGATACGCATATGAGTATGACCTCAGGTTACGGTTACGATGATATCGGTCGTGAGAAGATCGAGAATATTTTCGCGAAGGTTTTCAGAGCACAGAAGGCATATGTCAGATGGCAGATAAGTTCAGGCACTCAGGCTATCTCGGCCATGTTGTACGGGGCTTTGCGTCCGGGAGACATAATGCTCTCCGTTACGGGAAGACCTTATGACACACTTATGGCTACCATCGGACTTTCTTCCGATAATAATGATATGTCTCTTATGTCATACGGGATCAAGTATGAGGATGTTGAGCTTAAAGAGGACGGTTCACCTGATCTTGATGCGATCAAGGCGGCGATCAAGCCTGAGACCAAGATGGTATTTATCCAGAAGTCCAGAGGCTATACCGGTAGAAGAGCTCTTCTCACCGATGACATAGAGAAGATCGCGACACTTGTTCATTCCGTCAGAGAAGACATTATCGTAGCAGTAGATAACTGCTACGGTGAATTTACGGAGAAGAGAGAACCCATTGAGGCAGGCGCTGATGTCTGTGCCGGTTCCCTTATAAAGAATCCCGGCGGCGGAATTGCTAAGACCGGCGGTTATATCGTAGGCAGGGAGGATCTTGTGGAGAATGCCGCAAGACATCTCACGACACCCGGACTCGGCAGTGAGGTTGGTCCTACATTGGGAGCCAATTCAATGATCGCAAGAGGTCTTTTCACGGCACCGCAGTGCGTCGGTGAGTGTCTTAAAGCAGCGATCTTTGCAGCTGAGATCCTGAGCGGCGAAGGTTATAAGACAAGTCCTTCTTCAACGGAAAAAAGAGGCGATATCGTTCAGACGGTAGAATTCGGCGATCCTAAGAAGATGGAACTCTTCTGCGGTGCGATCCAGTCCTGCTCACCCGTTGATTCTTTTGTTACACCCGTACCGTGGGATATGCCCGGATACGATGATCAGGTTATTATGGCAGCAGGTGCTTTCGTACAGGGCGCTACAACGGAGCTCTCATGCGACGGTCCCATCAAGCCGCCTTATATTGCGTATATGCAGGGAAGCCTTGCAAAAGAACAGGCTAAACTTGCTTGCATGCTTGCTGTCGGAGGTTAATGAAGATGGCGGACGGCAATCAGTGGTATATGAATTCTCAGAACGGTGCTCCAGATAAGAAGCCTGTTAATAAGAAGCCTGCAGCTCAGGCGGGAAGAGTCGCTCCTTCCGGCAAGAGACCCGTAAATAGTGGCACAAGGCCCATGAATTCGAAGGGTAAGCCCGTAAGTTCTAATCCTAATCAGGTCGTAAAGAAGCCAGCTCAGCCTATTGCGAAGCAAGGTGTTAAGCCTGCCGGTGCAACGCCCGTAAGTTCGACTGCCAAAGCAGGAGCTAAGCCTGCTTCTAAGAAGACCGGCTTTAAGTTCGGATTCGGACGTAAGGCAGCTTCCAAGCCTGCTGCCGCTGCTAAGCCTTCTGTTGACACGAAAACTAAAGTGTCATCAGCTTCAGCCAATAAGCCGACATCATCGATACTTCCCGCGAACGATCAGATCAAATCAGGTACGGCAAAGCCTGAAAGCGGCGTAATCCCTTCAGTTAATACCACTGCAGCTCCTTCAAAGAGTGCTGCGGCTGTATCCAAGGCTAAGTCCTCAAAGGAACAGGCAAAAGCTAAAGAACAGCAGAAGATAATGGCTCAAGCCAAGCGCAAGGAAGAAGCCAAGCTTAAGGAACAGGCCAAGATCGAGAAGAACGAGTATAAGCGCAAGAATCCTGCACAAAAGAGTGCTGAGAGTCGTGCCATAAGGAATGGTATCCTTGGTGCGGTTGTTGTGGCAGCTTCGCTTTTCGTACTTGCGTTTGTAGTACATCACTTGTACGACTATATCGCGGAAAAACCTAATTTCTCATTTGTTACGACCGGTGCAGTTGAGCATACGATCGGAGCCAAGGCACTTATCGTAAGAGATGAAGATACCATCAACTGTGAATATTCCGGTGAACTGGTAACTCAGATCACTGAAGGCTCACGAGTAGCTAAGGATCAGGAACTTGCCATTGTCGTTCCTGACGAGATGAAGTCGGTAGTTCAGGATCTGAGAAATGTTCAGTCGCAGATATCCGATGTCCAGCAGGAGCTTATTCTTGCCGGTGGTGTCGAAGAGGCGGATGTCATCTATAGGAATTATAATAAGAACCTTTCTGCGATCATCGACTCGGTAAGATTCGATGCAATGGACGGTAATCTCAGCAACATGCCTTCGTATTCTTCTTCGATCAATGTTATCCTGGACGAACGTGAAGACGAGATGGGTGCAATCGACTTCGATGATGAGAGGCTTGCAGTACTCAGAACCGATGAATCGACATACGAAGCACAGGTCGAGAAGTATGCGTCAAGGATCACTGCTCACAGACCCGGAATCGTATCTTTCAGACTTGACGGTCAGGAGCAGGCTCTCAGTTATGATACGTTCCTCGCGTTGTCGATTTCAGACATTAAGGGATTTATTAATAATTCATCAGGAGCGATCTCTTCGGATCTCAGCGTTGAAGAGGGCACACCTGTTGCCAGAATCGCGCAGAATGAGAGTCAGTATATCGCCGTCTTCCTTTCAGCAAACGATGCGGCTTCTTCAGACTTCGCCGTAGGTACATATCACGATATCAATGTTCGTACGGAAGGCATCTCGATCGAGAGATGTCAGGTAGTCCGTTGTGAGAACGACGCAGCCGGAATGCTGATCGTTTTCGAGACATCCAGAAGTGTGGAAGCATTGCTGGATCTCAGAACGGTAGACATCGAGATCGTTATTACTGAGACCAACGGAATGAAAGTATCCGTTCCGAGCCTCGTAAATGCCGAGTATCCGCCGAAGGGCAATCCTTCCTTCTGCGTATATCTTGCTCCGGGCAACAATGCCGGTCCCGAATTATTTGCAAACGGTTCCATCTTCAATGTCACGGTTATCCCGAATGCGGTAACCGATGAGAACGGAAATCCTGTTGAGCAGCAGAATACCACCGTGTCGGGTTGTACGGTCATTCATACGGAAACCACGGCGGACGGCGGACTTATCGTCGCGTTCACGACACCTAATGATTATTCTAATCTTAAGAAGTTAGACAGACTTTATACAGAGGGCTATAAGGCATCTTTTGTTGATACTTCCACCGGACTCGGCGTGTCGACGGAGAAGATGAAGGTTACGGATTATGCCGGAATCGCTTCTGTATATTCCAACAATCAGGGATTTGTCGAAGAGATAAGAGTTCTTGTCTTGGATAGTGACAGAGAGTTCGCCATCATCGATCAGATAGGTAAATCCTCTGTTCCGGATCTTGATACTGTAATTATTACAAATCCTTTGACCGTTAAGCCGGGAGATAAGGTCGATTAACATGGACTACGATTATTCGGAAGAACTTAAGAAGAAGATCTCAGATAATATCCTTACTGTCAGACAATCCATAGACAATGCCATTTCCGTCTCAGGACGCGAGAAGGGTAGTGTGACGCTGATCGGAGTCAGTAAGGTATTTCCTGTCGAGTACGCAGAAGCAGCCGTCATGAGCGGTCTTGCAGATCTCGGTGAGAATCGTGTTCAGGAACTGGTTCCGAAGGTGGAGAGATTCTCTGCGCTTGATATCGATGCGAGATGGCATCTCATAGGAACGCTCCAGAAGAATAAGGTCAAATACATTATCGGAAAGACGAATCTCATCCATTCCGTTAATACTGTCGAGCTTGCGGAAGAGATCTCGAAAAGATCCCTTAGTAACAATGTTACTACCCGTATTCTTTTGCAGGCCAATGTGTCAGGCGAGGCTAGCAAGCATGGATTCGCGCCCCATGAATTAAAGCCTGCCATTGATAAGATCGAGGCTCTTCCTTCAATTGAAGTGTGCGGTCTTATGACAATGGCGCCCATTGAGACATACGAGGGCGAAGCACGCGAAGTCTTTGCCAAAACACGCGCATTATTTGAAGAATTAAAGAAATATACAGGCTTTGAGAGCTGGAAGGTCTTATCAATGGGAATGAGCCAGGATTACGAGAGTGCGATCTTGGAAGGCTCAACTCATGTCAGGATCGGTACGGCAATATTCGGAAATCGCGCTGAATATAAGCCACTGTAACATTGTTCGATTGAATATTGCGGATTTTTGTTACATTTTGTAATAAACCCCCGTTTAAAGTTACCTTCTTGTGTCATATTGTCCAAATTTCTTGTGCTAAAAATTTTTTTGATTTATCCTCCGAATATGCAATATGAATGTCCTTGGTCGGGCGAATTTTTAAGGAGGAAAATAAAATGGGCGCTTTTAACGTTAAGAATTTCTTTGGCAGCATGTTCACACCTGTAGAAGATGAAGTTGAGGAGAACTATTACGGTGAGGATGAGGGCTACATCGAAGAAGAAGGTTACGAGCAGGAGCCTATCGCAGAGGAGTCTTTTATTGAAGAACCTCGCACCTTCGTACAGGAGCCCGCTGTTACTACACCTGTAATGCAGCAGAACGCTACAGTTATCATGCTCACACCTTATGATATCAGAACAAGCCAGATCGTTTGCGATCACATCCGTGAAGGTCACATCGTAATCTGCAACCTTACAAATACAGATAAGAATCAGCGCGTAGTTGACTACATCTCCGGCGGCGTTTATGCTCTCGGCGGCAGAGTTGAGCCTACACCTGTTAAGACAACATTTGTCTGCACACCTAAGTCTGTAAATCTCGTAGTTGAGAATCAGGATGCGGAGCAGTCCGGAACAAAGGTTTCAGCTCTCTGATAACTTAAACAAAACGAAGAATCAACAACCTCTGTGAGTTTCACGGAGGTTGTTTTTTATACATGTTCAGTTTCTTATGTATGCGAGAATGACCGCTTATTCGGTCAGGCTGAATATTGCCTCAATTTGGAGCGTTAACGGTAAATTATCAAAGCTTTCTTTGCTTGAAAAGTCTGACGGCTATACTATATAATAGTCTGAAAATTGATATTTTTGGGAGGATAGATTAAATGACAGGTGAGGATCGCGAATATTTATTCGATCGAGCTCAGGAATTGTCTGAAATTCTTAACGAGGAATGCATTGAACTCCTGGAGATGCTCGAGAAGATCGAAGACAGAGTAGCTATTGCTAAGAAGATCAACAAGCTTGAGGATGACGGTGATCATGTTTTCCATGCTTTTGCTGATAAGCTTCATGAAGTTGAGCAGAATGAAGAACGCAGGATCAACATTTTCCAGCAGGCTAGACATATTGAAGAGTGTGTTGACATGGTAGATGAACTCTCAATGACCATTGTTCGTTATAACACGAGAACGGTCAGCCCCGGAATGAAAGCCAGTGTTAATGCCATTGCCGGATGTGTAAAGAAGGAGATGCATCTTCTTAATCTTCTCCGCACATACAGTCCGGAGAATAAAGAGCTTTTTATTCGTACACTTAATGAGTTCGATGCTTTCAAGGTCGACTTCTATAAGATGTATGACATGCTGATCTACGGATTGTTCTCGCAGGCTCACGATACCGTTGACATCATCAGATGCAAGGCTATCTATGATGCGGTTAAGGATATCTTTAAGGCCTTTGAAGTCAGTGCAGACGATTGCTACAAATTTGTGTTGAATAGCGAACACGTTGCTGGAGATGTTTTGGAAAAATAACGGTTCCTTATATACTCGGAGATGCTTTGAATGACTAAGAAGATCTCTCTGCCGGACGGCTATAGGCTGACTTGGGCAGATGAGTTTAACAGTAGTACTTTTGACGGAAAGATCTGGGATGCAGAGACACATGCACGCGGATGGATAGTCGGTGAACTTCAGGAGTATTGCGGTTCAGAGTGCATAGAGGTTAAGGACGGCTGTCTTTCCATAAGACCAAAGATTACTACTAACAGTTCCGGGGAGATCGTATGTCTCTCCGGACGTTTGTCTTCTTATGGGAAAGTTGATTTTACATATGGAAAGATAGTAGCCAGAGTTAAGGTTCCGAAAGCAGCCGGCCTTTTAAGTTACATCCGCCTTATGCCTACGACAGGATATGATGCGGAGGAGTGCACATACAAGGAGTTCCCGCTTCACGGTCAGATTGATATGGTTGAGGTGGCAGGAGCGAGAAGTGATGAAGCTGTCTCACGCGTAACATTCGGATATCCGCATACTGAGCGTTCCGGAAGCTTCAGAAGACTGAATACGGATTTTGCTAATGAGTTCCATATTTTCTCTTGTGAATGGAATCAGGATGAGATCGTATTCGCTTGTGACGGCAAGGAGTATTACAGGACATCGTATTGGTTTGAGCGGAAGGGTGAAGAGGAATCTCCGTATCCGGCTCCGTTTGATAAGCCGTTCCATATTGTATTCGGAGTGTCGGCGGGTGGCAGAAAGCTAGGTGCGGAAGCAGAGATCCCGGTCTCGTTGAATGATAAAGACACGGAATTCCTTGTTGACTATATTCGTGTCTACCAGAAGTCTCAATATGAGAGGCGATTTGTCAGACCGGCAAGAGTATTGATGATAGATCCTACCAGTTCTGACGGCCCGGAGAATATCGAGAACGGAAGAACTGATGCATTCTTCGCGGCTGAAGGTGACCTCAGTGCGAAGGTTACTTTTATGGATGATGAGATGATCATCACTCCTGCGGTATCTGCCGGTAATGCCGGAGAGACAAGGCTGGTGCATGGCGGATGTCAGTTCAAAAAAGGCGAATCTTATGAGTTCTCTTTTGACGGAAGAGCTGACGAAGAACGTACAATAAATTGTTTGTGCAGAGCGGATGACGGGGAGGAGATCTTCGAGCCCTATACGATAAGACTTGACCGCACTTGGCAGAACCACAGAATGGTCTTCGAAGCGGGCAGGGATTATGATGACGCATCCGTTGTTTTCGCGATAAGGGCAATATCAAAATCATCGGTTCATATACGCAATATCATCATCAAGAAGCGAGTAGGTAACGACAACAGACGTAAGCTCATCGCGGTATGCGGAGTGTGGGATGATTCCAACACTTACAGTCTGTTCCTGCGCTCGCTTCTGACAGAGGAGATAAGGAAAGAATATGTCATCGCAAGCTTCTCGTTTACGGGCGACAGTCCGGATCCTGAGCAGACTCAGCTTGAGGTGGATTTTGCAAATCTTCTCTCGGGAATGGAACTTGCAGGAATGATCATATTCGGTGAGATGATAAAGACGCATGACATAATCGACCGGTTGGTCGGGATAGGTCATGAGAAGAATGTTCCCGTATTTACTTTCCAGTATCCGATAAAGAACTGCATCAATGCAGACTTTGATTATGACACGGCATTTGAGTCGATAGTAAAGCATGTGATCGAGGAGCACGGAGCTCGAAAACTCGACATGATGGCGGGATTCAAGGGTAATCCTTTCTCCGAAGCAAGAATCAATGTGTTCCGCAAGGTGCTTTCCGATCACGGTATAGATCCTGAGTCGGCACGCATATTCTACGGCGATTTCTGGCAGGCTCCCGCGGCAAAGGTGATGGACGATCTCTTTGAAGATGGATATGAGCTTCCCGATGCCATTATCTGTGCTAACGATTCAATGGCTTTGGGTGTTTGCGATTCTGTCAGAAGGAAAGGTCACATGATACCCGAAGATGTGATCGTAACCGGTTTTGACGGTACCTGGCAGGGACAGTATAACGATCCTGTTCTTACGACAAGCGAGCTCGATTATCAAGCCATATCGGAGCAGATCATATCTGCCATTAAGAATTGGAATGCAGAACAGGGAGCGAAGGAGACGGTGTTGTTTCCGTATAGGTTGAGGTTCATGCAGTCTTGCGGATGTAAGAGCTACTCGGAGTTCCAGTGGTCCGACATAGTTGTCGAGCTTGCTGGCGAGAGTCAGGACTCATTAAGACACATGATGGAGATGGGACGTTTTGTCTCACGAATGACTGCTTCGGATAATCTTGATGATGCGGCTGATAACTTAAGAGGCTCGATCTGGATGTGGAGAAGCCAGTATTATTTTGTCGGAGTTATTGAAGAGGATGAATGCTGTCACAGCATCTTCCGCGGCCGTGAAGCTAAGTATACTTCTGCGCAGAAGTTCTATCGCATGAAGTATCCGATACCGGATTATGATCTCATCATGTCACCTGATATGGATATTAATGTTCTTTTATTCAGACAGATCAAATCAAACAGCGAGTCATTTGGCTATGTCATCAACGGTTACAGCGATCTGTCGATCAGGTCAGAACAGAGATTCGAAGAGTTCAGTCTCTTTGTGAATGCGGCTGTCAATGCGGTCAATTCAAACCGCAAACTCATTACCAAGAGCAAAGCCAACGAGATATTGTCTGAACAGGATTTTCTCACGGGTCTCTACAACAGAAGGGGCTTTTACATGATGCTCAACGACATGATCAATTCGTCGATCAGCTCAGGCAAGATCCTCTCGCTGTTCTCTATAGACATGGATAAGCTTAAGAGTATCAACGATAGATACGGACACGAGAACGGCGATCTTGCCATTCAGACGCTCGCCAGAGCGATCCTGAAGTATGTTGACGATGACGGCATTGCTGCCAGATACGGCGGCGACGAGTTTGCCTTTTTCATCATAGGTAACGAGCGGCTTGAGGGTTCAATAAAGACCATAAGGAATGAGATCGAGGAAGCGGCGGACTCGGATCCCGCCATGACGGACAAACCATTTGAAGTCGGTGCAAGTATCGGTATCTCGGAGCGTGTGATCGACAAGAATATCGACATCGAGGATATGATCTTGGAAGCGGATTCGAAGATGTATGCTGACAAGATGTTGCGCAAGAGACTGTATGGCGGCTAAAATTAACTAACTGTTAATTTAAAACACATTATTTTGAGATTATTGCAAATTATTCTTAAAGTAGTATTTGCGTACATAACAGGGAGACAAACATAATGAAACGCAGACTGAATATCGGCTTGATAATAGATGATATAGAGAATTCCTTTACAAATCAGGCGGCAACCGGAGCTGAGATCGCAGCTAAGGAGATCGATGCAAACCTTTTCCTCTTCCCGGGTCATTACATCGGCGAGACCGGAAGCAGATATATCGATGCAAGATATGAGTATCAGTTTAATTCGATCTTCTCGCTGCCTACGGAGCGTAATGTCGATATCCTTTTTGTCCTTCAGGGATTGGTATGTACGATGGCGGATGAACAGACGCAGAGAGATTTCCTCAAGGCGTTGCCGAATGTCCCGATCGTATGCCTTTTCACTGACTTTGAAGACTATCATTCAGTAACATATAATAACCGCTCAGGCATAAGAGAATCAGTCCTTCATTTTGTTGAGAAACATAATGCGAAGGAGATCGGTTTTATCTCAGGTCCGCTTACCAACCGTGATGCCTGTGAGAGACTCGATGCATTTAAAGCAGCGCTCGAAGAGTGCGGGATCGAAGTTGACGAGGGTAAGATCGCTTACGGTGATTTCTCGACGGACAGTGAAGTGGCGATCAATACACTGCTTGAGAGGAACGGGCATCTTGATGCGATCGTTTTCGCGAACGACTCGATGGCAGTCGGCGGATACAGTGTTCTGTCAAAGAGAGGCATTATTCCCGGCAAGGACATTCTGGTATCTGGTTTTGATGATGATGTTTTCGCGGTATCACTTGAACCGCCGCTTACCACTGTTGAAGCCAGAGCTGCTTCGCTCGCTTATACGGCCGTTCTCAATGCTGAGAAGTATATCAACGGAACAGCACCCAAAGAGATAAAGGTGGATACAAACTTTATTCAGAGAAATTCCTGCGGCTGCGATGACATAGACACAAAGATATTATTTGAGCGGTTGAAGATAAACGGCAATGATATCGACAGCCATGAACTCTCGTCAGCCATTGCGAAATATCTGTTCTATATTCGTTCGGAAGCAGGTGTCGGATTTGAGGCTTTGTACAACTTCATTGACGAGTATGTAGCCTTTCTTAAGCTGGATGACATGGCTTCCGGGATACCTGCGCTTAACGCCCGTTTCTCATCTTTGTTAAGATCCGAGCTGGTTGTAATGGCTAACCGCGAGAAGTTCTTCAATGTTCTTCAGACACTGCAAAGTAAGGCTTATGAATATGCTTCTGATGACAAGGAGTGCGTTGCCATCAGTGAAGCGTTCTCAAAGTTCTACAGACGTTTTGCTTTCTCGGGAGTCCTTCCTGCAGATTCTGCCAGAAGAAGGACGGAGAGAATGCGCCGTGTGATCAACCGCAGAATGAGCGAGGTGTTCCTGTCTGACACGGAGGAGAATACTCCTTATGACAGATTGATAAAGGGTATGGCTGACATCGGTCTGCCTAGATCACTCCTTTATCTGTTCCAAGGTAATGTAAGAGGCCGCGACGGCTACAAGATGAAGCTTCCGACGTCACTTCTTCTGAAGGCTGTAAGTGACAAGGACGGTTCCAGGACGCTTCCTGAAGAACAGCAGCTTCTCCGTACAGAGTGCATTTTTGAGAATGAATTCATTACGGGCGATGAGCGCCGTACGATGATCGTCTCACCGTTGTTTGTCGGTGAAGATATGTACGGCCTTCTTGTTAATGAACTTCAGATTGAGAACGCGTTCAGTGTTGCAAGTGTTATCTTCCAGTTGTCTGCATCGATCAGAGCGCTGCATATGAAGCATGAGCAGAACAAGATCAAGCGTGATCTGCAGAATTCGCTCGAAAGATTTATTCAGGATAATTCCAAGCTTGAAGAGATCGCGCTTAAGGATGAGCTCACGGGATTGTTCAACCGCAGAGGTTTTGTTACTAATGCCGAGAAGATCTTCGGTGATCCGTTGAATCATGAGAAGATAGCCGTTCTCTGCTATGCGGACATGGATAATCTGAAGATGGTCAACGATAAGTTCGGTCATGATGAGGGAGACTTTGCTCTCCGTACTTTGGCACATGTTCTCAACGAGTCTTTCAGAGAGAGCGACATTATCGGAAGGATCGGCGGCGACGAATTTGTTGCACTTGCCATAACCGGTGTTGAAGTAGACATTGTCGCGATGAAGGAACGAATCGAGTCCGTTACCTCACGCTACAACAAGGATTCCGGTAAGCCGTACCCGATCGAGATGAGTATCGGTCTCTATAAGTTCAGGATAACGCGCAGTTCGGATGTTTTCGAAGTCATGAACGAAGCGGATCTCCTTCTGTATCAGGAGAAACTCAGGAGAAAGGCCGGCAGATCATTTAACGGCTGAGGTCTGTAATGTTTTTGACGATCTGTCCTTCATGATCTTGCAGTATGTAAGATATACCAATGAGCTGCAGATGAGTCCCAGCAACATTCCGGCCATTACATCGGTCGGATAATGAACGCCTACATAGAGTCTTGAGAAACCGAGGAGCAGGGAATATACCGTGAGGACTATTGCTGCAGCCTTCCAGCCTTTGCGCGGCTTCGCACGAAGGAAACCCTTTGATTCATTGAATGCGGGAAGTCCGAAGATCGCAACGGCGAGAAATACTCCTGTTACTGCAAAAGCAGAACCCGTATGACCGGAAGGGAAGGAGTAGTCCGTCTGATTCTCGATTATGTTTATAAGACCTGCGACAGCATCGTAAGGTCTCGTTCTTGCGATCAGATTCTTCAGGATGAGATTACCGATGGAGAATTCGAGTGCAAGGCTTAATGACGAGATGACACCGACAACGCGTGATTTGCGCACAAGGAGCAGAATAAGGCACAAACCGATAAAAAGGATTCCGCTGTCATTTGTATGTGTGACGAGCTTCATGATCGGATCCAGGAATCCGGATCTGATATGCTCCTGTATATAGATTAAAATAGAGGCGTCCCAGCCCATGCAAATACCTCACTAATACCTAAGATAAACCCAAGATATTGTAATACTGTTTCAAAATAAATCTTAGTGAAAACTGAATCAATTCTCAGGCGGCATAGGGAGTGTCGCGCCGCCGAAAGGCATGCAGATTACAGAACAGTCTTCGCCATATCTTGCGTAAGCCTCGTCGAAAGCTTCCTGAGCCGAATGCATGGGCTCAAGGAAGATGCTTCTGACAAAGTCGTCGTCCATCTCAGAGATGAGAACGATCTTTGCATGCTTCAATACCATGGCGATCGCAGCAGCTTTGTGACCGCCCAGCTGGAAGTCTCTGCCGACTCTGTCGATAAGCGAATCAGCTGTCTCAGCCGTCGTAAGCCACTCTTCGAATTTAGCACTTCCGAGGCCTTCGTTGCACGCACCGATGACGATGATCGTACCGCCGTCTCTTACAGCATACTTGGAGTTGTCCAAAGCCTTTTGTGTCTGATAGAGGTTGGCGTCCTTCGGAGCGCCTCCCTGTGAGACGATAACGATATCGGCTCTTCTCTTGAGAGGTTTTCTGTACATCTTATCGAGATACTTACAGCCTGCTCTGTGAGCTTCCGTGATATCGCCTGCAACGCAGTAGACGATGTGTTTATGTTCATCAAGGATGGGGTTAACGATGAAGCTGATGTGGCAGAATGTCTCTGACTCTTCAATATCTGCTCTAATCGGGTTGCCGTTGAGGTTACCTGCACAAGCTTTCTCGTCGATCATCATGCTGTGGTTAGCCTGAATGGCTGAAGGTGTTGAGACACCGGGCATAAGGGCCTTCGCACCGCCGGAATAACCTGCAAAATAGTGGAATTCGATGTTGCCGACGCCGATCCTGAAATCAGCCTCCGCAACGCTTCTTGTAATATCAACAGGTGTACCTCTGGAGGTTGTGCCCATGTGAATACAGTCTGAAGGATCGCTGTCTACGCAAGCAACCTCGTTGTAAACGCGCTCGCCGACGAGCTTCTTCTTCTCTTCCTCTGTGTGAGGTCTGTGTGATCCGAGCGCGAAAACGACCTTGATGTCCTTCTTCTCACAGCCTGCAAGATAGAGCTCATCAAGGATCGAAGGAATAACGTCAAAGCTCGGAAGCGGTCTTGAGATGTCACTGGTGATGATGACTATCTGCTGACCGGGCTTAACGAGGTCCTTCAGTCTGGGAGAACCGATCGGATTCTCAAGCGCATACTGTACTGCCTCAGGACCGCGTCTTGCATGTTCGATATCGTTTGCAACGAGGATATCATCAAGATTCTTATCAGGAATATCAACTGTCTGAACGGACTTGCCGTAACCGAATTCTACCTTCATAACACACTCCGGAAAAATAGTATCTTTCTATTTTACAGTTATTAAAGATATACACAACACGCAAGTTAACTAAAGAGTGAAATCGTTAATTATATTTTATTCCGAGAACTTCTGTGCATACCCCTTATGTTATGATTTAAACATACTTTTATCGGAGGTGGCACATGCTAAGGACATTTGAAGAAGCTAAGGTTTTCATTGAAGAGAACGACATTAAGATGATCGACTTCAGAATGATCGATCTGAACGGTAGATGGCACCATCTGACCATCCCCGCAGACAGACTTACGGAATCGACAATGAAAGACGGCATCGGATTCGACGGAAGCAATTACGGTTTTGCTGCTGTCGAGAAGAGCGACATGGTATTCATACCTGACCTTTCCAGCGCTGCGATCGATGATTTCTGTGAGATCAAGACTCTCTCCATGATCGGCGATGTAAGGATCATCGGTAAGGATAGTAACTATCCCTTCAATCAGGAACCTCGTAATGTCAGCAAGCGTGCCGAGGAATACATGAAGGAGACCGGCGTTGCAGATACGTTCCTCTTAGGACCGGAATTCGAATTCTATGTTTTCGATGAGGCATCATATACAAACAAGCCTAACGGTTCAGGCTTCTCGGTAGATTGCGAGGAAGCTTTCTGGAATTCGGGCGAACCCGGCAGCACCGGATTTACGACCGCTCATCAGGGCGGCTACCACATTGCTCCGCCTCAGGATATCCAGTACGACTACAGAAGCCGTGTATCAATGCTCATGGAGCAGCAGGGCATCAAGGTTAAGTACCACCACCACGAAGTCGGATCCGCTCAGATGGAGATCGAAGTTGAGTTTGCACCCATGACCGAGATGGCTGACAAGACGATGCTTACGAAGTACATCATCAAGAACGAAGCGATCATGGAAGGAAAGACTGCTACATTCATGCCTAAGCCGATTTATGGTGAAGCAGGTTCCGGAATGCACGTTCACATGCTCATGTTCAAAGACGGCAAGCCCGTATTCTATGATGAGAACGGCTATTCAGGTCTCTCACAGACAGCACTTTATTTTATCGGTGGTATCCTGAGACACGTTGCAGCGATCTGCGCATTCTCAAACCCTTCGACAAACTCTTATAAGAGACTTCTTCCGGGCTTCGAAGCACCTGTTACGATCGGTTATGCCACAGCTAACAGAAGTGCAGTAATCCGCATCCCCGCATACGCAAAGTCTCCCGACAAGAAGAGATTCGAACTCCGTAACCCGGACGCTACCTGCAACCCTTACTATTGCTACGCAGCGATCCTTATGGCAGGACTCGACGGCATCAAGAATAAGATCGATCCTGAAGCAGAAGGCTACGGTCCGTATGACTTCAATCTCTTCACACTCTCCGATGAAGAGAAGAAGAAGATAAAGGGACTCCCGAAGTCTCTCGGTTCAGCTCTCAAAGCACTCGAGAAGGATCACGACTTTCTCACAGAAGGCGGAGTATTCCCTATTGAGCTCATCAATCTCTGGATCGCTAACCGCAGAAAGGATCTCGGACGCCACATCTCCATGCCGACACCTATGGAGTATGAGATGTATTACGATCTCTGATAATCATTAAATCTATACGAATTGAATTAACAGCCGCAGGAGGGTATCTCTTGCGGCTGTTTTTATGAAGGCTCTGTCACAACAAATGGTTGATTTCGGTAAGTTGACTGTCGCAGAGCAGGAAAGCCTTAAAACAATGCTTTTAAGTCC